>CAKZNT010000026.1 GCA_937132065.1 uncultured Loktanella sp. | reverse complement strand
GCATATGCACCCTCAAGCTTCTGGATCGTTTTATTGGCGGCCTCCAAAGGGGGGTGCCCTTGGTTCAAGAAGTATTGCGCCAACAGGGCGACTGTCTCGGTGTCGGTATCGGTTTCATAGGCCAAACCGTTGTCGGCAAGAAACGCACGCAATTCGCGAAAGTTCTCGATAATACCGTTGTGGACCACCGCAACGCCAGCGGCGCGGTGGGGGTGGGCGTTATTGACGTTTGGTGCGCCATGGGTCGCCCAGCGCGTGTGGCCAATACCCGCCTTACCAGCGAGCGGTTCATGCACCAGCAAATCGGAGAGATTGACAAGCTTGCCAATCGCGCGACGACGATCAAGTTTCTTGCCGCTAATCGTCGCAATTCCGGCACTGTCATAGCCGCGATATTCAAGCCGCTTTAGGGCTTCAACCAGAATTGGCGCTGCTTGGTGTTGGCCAAGGACCCCTACAATACCACACATTTTACGCGTCCTTTGCCCGTTTTTCCTTTAGTTTCTTTAACTTCTCGAACATCTTCAAGGCAAACCCTGACTTGTTCTCTTGGCGCGCTCTGCCAACCGCCAAATCCCCATCAGGGACATCGCGCGTCACAACAGACCCACTCGCCGTCATCGCTGCATTGCCAATTGTTACAGGCGCCACAAGCATCGTGTTTGATCCGATGAATGCATCCGCGCCAATGGTCGTGCGGTGCTTGAAAACACCGTCATAATTGCAGGTGATTGTGCCAGCGCCGATGTTTGTGCGTGCGCCAATATCCGCGTCGCCGATATAGGTCAGGTGATTGACCTTTGCGCCCTCTGCGACAACTGCGTTCTTGATCTCGACGAAATTGCCGACATGCACATTTTCCTGAAGCTCAGCGCCGGGGCGCAGCCGGGCAAACGGGCCAACTGTTGCACCTTGGGAAACATGACACCCCTCGAGATGAGAGAACGCGCGAATGCGTGCGCCCGACTCGACGGTGACATCAGGCCCGAACACAACATTCTGCTCGATGATCGTATCTCGGCCCAGAATAGTATCGTAAGCGAAAAAGACGGTTTCAGGCGCAAGAAGCGTCACACCGTCCTCAATCGCATTGCAGCGTGCGCGCGCTTGAAAATCAGCCTCGGCAGCGATCAGTTCTGCGCGGCTGTTGACGCCCAAAGTTTCGGCCTCATCGCAGCGCACAACCGTCGCGCTTAGCCCGCGGGAGCGGGCAATCGCGATGATATCAGTGAGGTAATATTCGCCAGACGCATTTTCGTTGCCCACGGCATCAATCAGATCAAACAATGTGGCAGAATTTGCCGCAATAACACCGCTATTACAAAGTGTTACCGCGCGTTCCTCTTTATTGGCATCTTTGAATTCCACGATACGATCAAGGGCATCCCCTGCGGTGATCAGCCGCCCGTAGCGCCCTGCATCAGCGGCTTCAAAGCCTAGCACAACAATGTCGTGCTCACGTCGCGCAGCCGCCATTGCCTCAAGGGTCTGCGGGCGAATAAACGGGGTATCGCCATATAGCACAATCGCATCGCCCGTGAAGCCGTCCAGCGCGGGTTTTGCCTGTGCGACCGCGTGGGCAGTGCCGAGTTGCTCGGTCTGTAAAACGGTATGGGCACTGGGATCATAAGCAAGCGCGGCACGGCTGACAGCTTCTGCGCCGTGACCTGCAACAATGACAGTCTTCTCCGGCGACAGGGCCGCGCCGGCACGCATCGCATGTACGAGCATTGGCGCGCCACCGATCGCATGAAGAACCTTAGGTAATTCCGAGTTCATACGCGTGCCCATGCCCGCGCCCAAAATAATTAATGCTGTCGTCATATGTCACTCGCTCAAAATATAATTTCGGGTCTTCTACCTGACTTGGTCATTATCACAAGGGCAAGGGCTTCACATCAGTTTACGTATCGTTACAGAGTAAAAGTGCGATTTTTGCAAAGGACTTTATATGCCCACCGTTGTTTTTGATCTTGATGGCACTCTGGCCGATACCAGTGGCGATCTTTTAGCGGCCGCCAATGCCTGCTTCATCGACCTTGGCCTGGGCGCATTGCTTGGGCCTGCAGACAAGGGCACGGCCCTCAAAGGGGGACGCGCAATGCTGCGCCTCGGGTTCGGGCGTGTCGCGGGATTTGGCGAAGCTGACGTAGATGCGCAATATCAGCCGTTGCTGGAGGCCTATGCGCAAGCCATTGATCATCATACGTTTCTTTATGAAGGCGCGATGGATGCGGTGCGTGACCTGAAGGCCCAAGGATACAAAGTCGCGATTTGCACCAACAAGCCAGAAGGGCTGGCGCAGACCTTGCTCACCAGCCTCGGTGTGCGCCACGAATTCGCGGCCATGTTGGGTGCGGATAGCTTGCCGATCCGCAAACCCGATCCCGAGCATCTGTTCGAGACTGTGCGCCGCGCGGGCGGGGACACGGGGCGTTGCCTGCTTGTCGGTGATACTGCGACGGATCGCGACACGTCCAGAAATGCGGGCGTGCCATCGATTCTCGTCACATTTGGTCCCGGCGACGACGATGTGCGCGACCTCGCGCCCGAAGGCATCATTTCGCATTTCAGCGAGCTTTTGCCCGAAGTCCGCCGCTTGATTGGCTAGTCGCAACGACTTGTGATTGACGCTGCCCGCTTTGATGCACAAGGTTACGGTCATGAGCGAAATTTTTCACGGCAGCTTCACCCAGCAAGAACCAATCCCGCAGGCGGGCATCGATGCGGCTCTGGCCGTGATGAAACATGGGCGATTGCACCGCTACAACACAAGCGGCGACGAGATCGCCGAGACGGCCCAGCTCGAGGTCGAGTTTGCGGCCCAAACGGGTGCGCGCTACTGCCTTGCGGTCGCCTCGGGTGGCTATGCGATGACAACGGCCCTGCGTGCCTGCAGGGTCGGGCATGGTGATAAGGTGCTCACAAACGCCTTTACGCTCGCCCCCGTGCCCGGGGCAATTGCCGCAGTCGGGGCGGAACCGGTCTATGTCGGCGTGACCCAGGACCTCGTGATCGACCTTGATGATCTGGCAACCAAGCTCCCCTTGGCCAAAACCCTGCTTTTGTCGCATATGCGTGGGCATATCTGTGACATGGGGCGGCTGATGACGCTCTGCGACAACGCTGGTGTCACTGTCATAGAGGATTGCGCACATACGATGGGGGCGGCGTGGGACGGTGTGCCGTCAGGGCGCTGGGGCAAGTTCGGATGCTACTCCACCCAGACCTATAAACACGTGAACTCGGGCGAAGGCGGGTTGCTGATTTCAGACGACAGCAAGGCGATGGCGCGCGCAATCATGCTCTCTGGCAGCTACATGCTGTTTGAAAAACACCGCGCCGCACCACCCCCCGAGACATTTGCGCAGATTAAATACGAAACCCCCAATATTTCGGGGCGCATGGACAATCTGCGTGCCGCGATCCTGCGGCCCCAGTTGCGCGATCTGGGCACACTGGCGCAGCGCTGGAATGACCGTTATCGCGTGCTAGAAGACGCTTTGGCGCAAACCACGGGGCTAAAGCTGCCAGTGCGCCCCGCAGCAGAAAGCTTTGTCGCCTCGTCGTTTCAATTCCTGCTACTTGACTGGTCCACGGATGCGGTGAGCGAGGTCTTGGCGCGCTGCAAATCGCGCGGCGTGGAGCTCAAGTGGTTTGGCGGCGCAGAGCCGGCGGGGTTCACTTCGCGCTACGATAGCTGGCGCTATGCGCCATCGCCGGCCATGCCTGATACCGACCGCATCCTTGCGGGAATCATCGACATGCGCCTGCCGCTCACCTTCTCGCTAGAGGACTGCGCGATGATCGGGCGGATCATCAATGACGTGGTAAACACGGTTTATCAGGGGCAGGCGGCACAAAGCAGGGGCTAGACAGGAAAGCGGTCACCGCCTACAACTGAACAAGCGTTCATTTAATCGGAGTTACCCCCATGTTCCACGCCTCAATGACCTTTGATCTCGGCGAAGAAACCAATGCACTGCGCGATATGGTGCATGCTTGGGCACAAGAGCGGGTAAAACCGATGGCCGCAAAGGTTGACACCGACAACCTGTTTCCTGCCGAGTTGTGGAAGGAAATGGGCGATCTGGGGTTGCTTGGGGTCACTGTGGACGAAGTATACGGCGGGGCTGGCATGTCCTACCTCGCACATACTGTCGCCGTCGAGGAAATCGCGCGCGCCAGTGCCAGTGTGAGCCTGTCCTACGGGGCGCACTCCAACCTTTGCGTCAACCAGATCAAACTGAACGGCACGCCAGAGCAAAAGGCCAAGTATCTGCCCAAGCTGATCTCAGGGGACCATGTTGGCGCACTTGCGATGTCCGAGGCGGGGGCAGGGTCCGATGTTGTCTCCATGTCGCTACGGGCCGAAAAGCGCAATGATCACTACCGCCTCAACGGGAACAAATACTGGATCACCAACGGCCCTGACGCCGACACGCTGGTGGTTTACGCCAAGACCGATCCTGACGCGGGCGCCAAAGGCATGACCGCCTTCCTGATCGAAAAGGAAATGGTCGGTTTCAGCACGTCCAAGCACTTTGACAAGCTGGGCATGCGCGGGTCCAACACCGCCGAACTGGTGTTCGAAGATGTAAAAGTCCCGTTCGAAAACGTGCTTGGCGAAGAGGGCAAGGGCGTGCGCGTCCTGATGTCGGGGCTTGATTACGAGCGGGTTGTGCTTGCAGGGATCGGCCTTGGGATCATGGCGGCCTGTCTGGACGAAATCATGCCCTATCTGGCGAGCCGCAAACAGTTCGGCCAACCGATTGGCAATTTCCAACTGATGCAGGGCAAAATCGCGGATATGTATACGGCGATGAACTCGGCGCGGGCTTACGTCTATGAGGTCGCAAAAGCCTGTGATCGCGGCACTGTCACCCGCCAAGACGCCGCCGCATGCTGTCTTTACGCATCCGAAGAAGCGATGAAACAAGCCCACCAAGCCGTGCAGGCGATGGGAGGGGCGGGCTTCATGAACGATGCCCCAGTGGCGCGGTTGTTCCGTGACGCCAAACTGATGGAAATCGGCGCAGGCACTTCGGAAATCCGCCGTATGCTTGTGGGGCGCGAACTGATGGGCGCAATGTGATGCGCAAGGCGCTTTATCTCTTGGCGGTCTTGCCCGCGATGGCCACCGCAGAGGTCGATCCTGCGATGGTTGAAATACTCGATAGCTGCATGAAGGGCCCGCAAGATCGCACGATCGCACAAGACTGCATTGGCGTGCTGACGGCGCAATGTGTCGAACTGCCAGACGGGCAAACCACCGTTGGCATGATGCAATGTGCGATGTCAGAGGCGGCCGCATGGGACGTTCTGCTTAACATTGAATATCAAGCGGCACGCGAATTTGCCGAAGATATGGATGCGAGGGATGCAGACAATTTCCCTGAATACGCCGTGCGCGGTGATAAACTGCTCGCGGCACAGCGGGCATGGATCACCTATCGCGACGCCAATTGCGCCTCTGCCTATGCGGTGTGGGGGGCGGGGACCATGCGACAGATCATGGGCGCAGACTGCCACCTGCAAATGACCGCCGAGCGAACAATAGAACTCCACAATTATTACGGGGATATGCAATGAGCCGCCAAGACCATCTCGACGCACTCGCTGATGTCACTCAGGCTGCGAAGGCGGCCGCGCTGGGCGGTGGTGAAAAATCCCGCGCGCGTCACTTAAGTCGCGGCAAAATGCTGCCGCGGGACCGTGTGGCAAACCTGCTTGATGTCGGCAGCCCGTTCCTCGAGATCGGCGCTACGGCGGCGCATGGCTTGTATGACGGTGCGGCCCCTTGTGCGGGCGTGATCGCGGGCGTTGGCGTTGTCGAGGGCGTTGAAGTGATGGTTGTGTGCAACGATGCGACCGTAAAGGGCGGCACATATTACCCGATGACCGTCAAAAAACACCTGCGCGCCCAAGAGATTGCGGCGTCTTGCGGGCTACCTTGCGTTTATCTGGTCGACAGCGGCGGTGCAAACCTGCCCAACCAAGACGAGGTTTTCCCTGATCGCGACCACTTTGGCCGCATCTTTTATAATCAAGCCAACATGTCCGCCGCAGGCATCGCGCAAATCGCCGTGGTGATGGGAAGCTGCACCGCAGGCGGCGCCTATGTGCCAGCAATGGCTGACGTGTCGATCATTGTGCGCGATCAGGGCACGATCTTTCTGGCGGGTCCGCCCTTGGTCAAGGCTGCAACGGGCGAGGTTGTCAGCGCCGAGGACTTGGGCGGCGGTGATGTGCATACGCGCCTGTCGGGCGTGGCCGATTATCTGGCGGAAGATGACACGCATGCGCTGGCCTTGGCCCGCCAAGCGGTCAAGTCGCTGTCGTTCGAGAAACCAAGCACGATCAAGCGCTTAGTGCCAAAGCCGCCCGCGCTGGACCCCGACACATTGTTCGACGTGATCCCCGCCGACTTGCGCACGCCCTACGATATCCGCGAGGTGATCAAGCGGATCGTGGACGGCTCTGACTTTGATGAATTCAAGGCGCGTTACGGCGAAACCCTCGTGACAGGGTTCGCGCATATCGACGGCTATCCCTGCGGCATCATCGCCAACAACGGCGTGTTGTTTTCCGAGGCCGCCCAGAAGGGCGCGCATTTCATCGAGCTGTGTAGCCAACGCAAAATACCCCTTATTTTCCTGCAAAATATCACCGGCTTTATGGTCGGGCAGAAATACGAAAACGAAGGCATCGCACGCCACGGCGCCAAGATGGTGACGGCAGTTGCCACGACCTCAGTGCCCAAAATCACGATGGTTGTTGGCGGCTCTTTCGGGGCGGGCAACTATGGTATGGGGGGGCGGGCTTATAGTCCTGATTTCATGTGGTCTTGGCCCACGAGCCGTATCTCTGTGATGGGCGGCGAACAGGCGGCGGGTGTCTTGGCCACGGTCAAGCGTGACGCAATCGAGCGCACGGGCGGCACATGGTCGCCCGAGGAAGAAGCGGCTTTCAAACAGCCCACGATTGATATGTTCGCAGAGCAGTCCCATCCGCTTTATGCCTCTGCACGGCTTTGGGATGACGGGATCATTGATCCGCGTAAATCACGAGACGTTCTCGCCCTGTCGTTGTCGGCTTGTTTGAACAAAGACATCCCAGAGACACGCTTTGGCGTGTTCCGCATGTGATCGGATGCGTGCCTTGGATCCGATTTCATTTGCCTATTGTGTCATCCTGATCGGCGGCCTTGCCCAAGTCGCTAACTGGTTGGCCCCATACGATAATTTAACCGCAGAGGGCTGCACTTTGGACTATGTCTATGACGGCGACACCGTGGCGCTGGACTGCGGATCAGAGCGGATCACGGCGCGCCTGTTGGGGTTTGACACCCCCGAGGCCAAAGACCCGAAATGCGCAGCCGAAGCGGCACATGCAGCCAAGGCCACGGCGCGATTGCGCGCGCTCTCAACCGCGGGCGCACTCACGTTTTCGGGCCATGCGCGCGACAAATACAACCGTTTGCTGGTGACCATGAAGGTAGACGGCCAAGACGTTGCAGGGCCGATGATCCGCGAAGGATTGGCGATGGCCTATAACGGCGGAACCCGCATTAACTGGTGCGCAAAGCTGGGGAGCAGCTAGAGATGTTTGACAAAATTCTGATCGCAAATCGGGGCGAAATCGCTGTGCGCATCATGTGCACCGCGCGTGCACTGGGCGTGCACACGGTTGCTGTCTATTCTGACGCGGATGTTGACGCGCTTCATGTGCGTCAAGCCGATCAAGGGGTGCGTCTTGGACCTGCGCCCGTGGCCGACAGCTATCTGCGCGGCGATCTGATCATTCAGGCCGCCCTTGATACGGGCGCACAGGCAATCCACCCCGGTTATGGCTTTTTGTCAGAGAACCCCGACTTCGTTGATGCTGTGACAGCGGCGGGGCTTGTGTTTATCGGCCCTTCTGCGGATGCGATCCGCGCGATGGGGCTGAAAGATGCGGCCAAGGCGTTGATGGTCAAGGCGGGCGTGCCCGTCGTGCCCGGATATCACGGCGCGGACCAAGACCCTGCGTTGCTCGCAAACGAGGCCGAAAAGATCGGCTACCCTGTTTTGATCAAGGCCGTTGCTGGCGGCGGTGGTAAGGGCATGCGCCTCGTTGAAGAGGCGGGGGCGTTCCAAGAGGCACTTGCCTCTGCCCAAGCCGAAGCCAAGACCGCCTTTGGCAATGCGGATGTGCTGATCGAGAAATATGTCACCCACCCGCGCCACATCGAAGTGCAGGTGTTTGGGGATGGCAAGGATGCGGTGCATCTGTTCGAGCGCGACTGCTCCTTGCAGCGCCGTCACCAGAAGGTGATCGAAGAAGCCCCCGCGCCAGACATGACCCCCGAGGTGCGCAAAGCGATGGGGGACGCTGCCGTGAAGGCCGCCAAGGCGATTGGTTACGCGGGCGCTGGCACGATCGAGTTTATCGTTGATGGCTCTGATGGGCTGCATGCGGATCGGTTCTGGTTCATGGAGATGAATACGCGTCTGCAAGTCGAGCACCCCGTAACGGAGGCGATCACAGGCGTTGATCTGGTCGCGTGGCAACTTGAGGTCGCCGCAGGTGGCGCATTGCCCAAGTCCCAAGACGACCTGACAATCAACGGCCATAGCTTTGAGGCTCGCATTTACGCCGAGGACGTGCCTGCGGGGTTCTTGCCTGCCACGGGCACGCTGGCCCATTTGGCGTTTCCCGCTGACGCCCGCATTGATAGCGGTGTGCAGACAGGCTCCGAGATTTCACCGTGGTATGACCCGATGATTGCCAAGTTGACAGTGCATGGTCCCGATCGGGCGGCTGCGCTGCGCAAGTTGCAAAACGCGCTGGGCGCAACCAAGGCCGCTGGCACGACCACAAACCTGAATTTCCTGCGCAAACTGGCCGCCCATCAGGGCTTTGGCCGTGGTGAGGTGGATACAGGGCTGATTGCCCGCGACATTGACGCCCTTTGCGACGAGGGGGCGCCTCAGCCAATTGATATTGCCGTGGCCGTGATTGCGGCGACTGGCGTAACCCCGCCTTTTGATCACAAGGCCGCGTTTTCGCTCTGGGGTCCTGTCACCCAAGCGGTTGCAATCACCCGAGGCGAGGCCAGCTATGACGCGCAGCTGACGATCACAGGCGCGACAACGGTAGAGGTCATGGTTGATGAATGCCCGCTTACCCTTGTCTGGAATGGTGCGCAGTGGACAATGGGCCAAGAGCGCCGTGAAGCCCTGTTACACGGGACCAGAGTGAGCATCTTTGGCCCGCAGACCCTGACGTTCCAGACCGTTGATCCGCTTGATCGCGGCAGTGCGGGCCTTGGGGGGGACACCGTATTGGCCCCGATGCCCGGATTGATCCATGCGGTTGCTGTCGCCGAGGGGGACAGTGTGACCGAGGGCCAGCGCATGTTGGTCCTTGAGGCGATGAAGATGGAGCATATCTTGCGCGCGCCGCGTGATGGTGTTGTGGCCCGCGTGTCTGTTGCCACCGGAGATCAGGTCACGGCGGGTCAATCCCTGATTGCCTTGGAGCCACACGATGTCTGAGTTTGTCACGCTTCACGAGATGGGCCCGCGCGACGGGCTTCAGAACGAGCCGCAGATCATTCCCACGGCTGATAAGGTCGCCTTGATTGACCTGCTGGCCACCTCGGGCCTCAAGCACATCGAGATCGGTTCGTTTGTCAGCCCAAAGTGGGTTCCGCAAATGGCCGATACCCCGCAGGTTCTGGCCGCGATTGCGCCCGCACCTGTGCAATTCGCCGTGCTCGCCCCCAACATGCGCGGCTGGGAAGGGTTTCTGGCCGCCCGCCAGCCCGACACCGATTATCAGGTCGCGGTGTTTATCTCGGCCTCCGAGGGTTTTTCGCAAAGCAATCTGAATTGTTCAGTCGCTGAAAGCGTGCAGCGTCTTGCCCCTGTCCTTGAGGCCGCGATTGCCCTAGGGGTTGGCGTGCGTGGCTATGTGTCTTGTGTGACCGACTGCCCGTTTGACGGGCCAACGCCCCCCCAAAAGGTCGCTGATGCCGTGCAGATGCTGCGTAATCTTGCGCCGATGCAGATCTCGCTTGGCGACACGATTGGCAAAGGAATCCCCGAGACTGTGAGCCAGATGCTCGAGACCGTGATGCGCACCACACCCGCGCAGGCACTGGCGGGCCATTACCATGATACGGGCGGGCAGGCGCTTGCAAATATCAAGGCGTCGCTGGCGCTTGGCTTGCGGGCGTTTGATAGCGCGGTTGGCGGTTTGGGCGGCTGTCCCTATGCCCCCGGCGCGCCGGGCAATGTCGCAACCGAGGCTGTGCTCGAGATGCTGACGCAGGCAGGCTACGAGACCGGCCTTGACCCCGAGATAATCGCAAAGGCCGCTGATATGGCCAAGGAGCTACGCAAATGACCCTGACATTGACGACCGACCCGCGTGGTGTCGCGACCCTGACGCTTGATCGCCCCGAGAAGCATAACGCCCTGTCTGCCGAGCTGATGCATGCGATCACGGATGCGGCGCGCGAGATCGGCAAGCGTGATGATATCCGCGTTGTCATCCTTGCCAGCGCTGGGCCCACGTTTTGTGCGGGGGGCGACCTGAAGTGGATGCAAGAGCAGATCACCGCAGACCGCGAGACCCGTAGGGCAGGGGCGATGGTTTTGGCGGGCATGCTCGAGGCGCTGAATACGCTGCCACAGCCGCTCATCGGGCGGGTGCAGGGCAATGCGTTTGGCGGCGGTGTCGGGTTGGCCTGCGTGTGTGACGTGACCATCGGGGTCGAGACGGCCAAATTCGGGCTTACCGAAACCAAGCTGGGGCTCGTGCCTGCGACAATCGGGCCGTATGTGCTGGCGCGGCTGGGCGAGGCAATGGCGCGGCGGGTGTTTATGTCGAGCCGTGTGTTTGGCGCGGATGAGGCGGTGACGCTAGGCGTTCTGGCGAAGGCCGTCAGCGCGGATAAGCTGGATGCAGCGGTCGAGGCCGAAGTTGCGCCCTATCTGTCGTGTGCCCCCAAGGCAGTCGCGGCGGCAAAGGCAATGGCGCGTGGACTAGGGCCAACGATCAGTCAGGTCGAGATCGCACGCTCTGTCGATGCGCTGATGGATATCTGGGAGGGCGAGGAAGCGACACAAGGACTGGCCGCGTTCTTTGGCAAGACAAAGGCGCCTTGGGTGGTTGCTTAAGTTTGGAGAGTGATGAGGCGGTTTAGGAACGTCGTGCAGATGCCGCAAACGGCGGATATGAGCGCATACTTACTGATGCTGCAACTTGCGCGAATAGCGGCTTCTGTTTCATACACTCGTCAGCAACATACTCGTTTCGCTGTCCTGAATATTATCGATCTGCCGCACTTCTCGAAGTGTTCGGTCAAATTCCGCAAGTGTCTGGACACGGACCTCAGCGACCAAGTCCCATTTTCCGCTGGTCGTATGAACTTGGCGCAGTTCCGGCAGCCGTCGTAGGTTTGTAATGACCTGCGTGGTGCTTTTGCCTGATATCTTTATCATCATAATCGCGTTGATCTGACCATCTTCGTAGTCTTCACGCACACGCGCAGTAAACCCAAGCAGAGCGCCCGACTCCAACATGCGGTCCAGCCGGTTTTGCACGGTACTGCGTGATACATCTAATATATCCGCCAGCTTGGCGACCGGTGCTCGTCCATCCCGAATTAGAAGTGCAACGAGTCGGCGATCAAGGTCATCAAACTGGTGTTTCTTGGTGTCATTGTTATGCATGATTTCACAAATGTTAGATTTTTGTTCCGTATTATGTCTGAAATTATAGCATTATGACAGCATTTTGCGCATTGTTCTTACAATATGTTGGGTCAACACTAATCTGCGACCTTACAGGAGTAGTTCCATGCCCGTTTCCAAGAGCCTTCAAGCACCTTCATCTGTTGTGATGGTGCGGCCCCATCATTTTGCGGTAAATTCAGAAACATTTGACAATGCATTCCAATCTGCAAACCCGACCACAGACGGGGATGCGAAGAAGGCATGTCGAGAACTAACAGATGCGGCTGATACGCTAAAATTCCATGGCGTTGATGTTCATCTATTCGAAGGAGATGATCCCAGAACACCCGACTGTGTTTTCCCAAACAACTGGTTTTCCACGCATGCAGGTGGTCATATCGCGGTCTATCCGATGATGGCACCCAACCGTAGGTTGGAGCGCCGCTCTGACATATTGGAAATGTTGAAGGCAAAGTTCCGTGTCCAGGACATTCTGGATTACTCCGGTCTAGAGCACGATGGTCTTTATCTCGAAGGAACGGGCGCAATGGTTCTGGATCATGTCGACCGGATTGCTTACGCGGTTGAGTCCGACCGAACAAGCCAGATCGCTTTGGAACGATTTTGCACCCATTTCAATTATGAGCCTATGGCATTCCGCGCCGCCGACGAACAAGGCAGGGCCATATATCATACCAACGTGTTAATGTGCATCGCGACTGATTTCGCAATGATTGGGAGCTGCATGATCGAAGACTTAGCGCGCCGCGATGAAGTGTTAAACCGACTTGGTCAATCGGGTCGTGCTGTTGTTGACCTAAGTGAAGACCAGATAAAAAAGTTCGCTGGCAACGCCATTGAATTGCAAGGAAACGCGGGGCGTATCCTTGCCCTATCGGACACAGCATTGAACGTGTTGTCAGCAGAACAACAGGCCACGATTTCTGAAAGCGCAACCTTGGTAGCCTTGAAGATACCAACTATCGAGCTCTCTGGAGGGTCGGTACGCTGCACTATCGCCGGAATACACCTGACATCACGGGCATAGCAGCCAATCGCGCAATCGCAGCCAAGGGCAGCTTCGTCTGCACCTCGGACCTAGTCGTCATGCTCCAAAACCCCTCGCTCTTGGCGCAGTCCCAAAACACCCTAATTAACATCCCGCAACCCCGCTCAAAACTTATCAGGTTGGTGACGGTTAATGCATTCTTGCTTTGGTGTGATCCTGCTTTCAGTGCTTAACAAGTGCTTAGCGCAATCGTTCAACGGTGCAATTGACTGCGAAACTGCGCAGATTCCTGATCCGAAAAGCCTTGCATTGGTTGACCACCCCACGGCGGGGGGGTATGCAGCGATGAGCCTCATTTGGGTGTTACTTTGCGTGGCACCATCCGGAAAAGGAAAATCCCTTGCAGGACATGCTGACAGAATACCTTCCGATCATGATTTTTCTGGGATTGGCGATTGCGCTGGGCGCGATCCTGATTCTTGCAGCGGCCATTGTTGCCGTGCGAAACCCAGACCCTGAAAAAGTATCGGCCTATGAGTGCGGATTTAACGCATTTGACGATGCACGTATGAAATTCGACGTGCGTTTCTACCTCGTTTCGATCCTGTTCATCATCTTTGACCTTGAGGTCGCGTTCCTGTTCCCATGGGCCGTGGCATTCAAAGACATTTCGATGGTTGGCTTCTGGTCGATGATGGTCTTCTTGGGCGTGCTGACAATCGGCTTTGCATACGAATGGAAAAAGGGAGCGCTCGAATGGGAGTGATGACCGGAGCCAATACGGCTGGCGCAGACAAAGAACACGGCACGCAGCTTTTGAATGCTGAGTTGCAGGACAAGGGTTTCCTTGTGACCTCGACGGCCGACATGGTGAACTGGGCGCGCACCGGCTCGCTGCACTGGATGACCTTCGGGTTGGCCTGTTGCGCGGTCGAGATGATGCACACCTCCACCCCGCGCTATGACCTTGAGCGGTTCGGCACAGCGCCGCGCGCCTCCCCGCGCCAGTCCGACCTGATGATCGTGGCGGGCACATTGACCAATAAAATGGCCCCCGCGCTGCGCAAGGTATACGACCAGATGCCAGAGCCACGCTATGTGATCTCGATGGGATCCTGCGCAAACGGCGGCGGCTACTACCACTACTCCTATAGCGTTGTGCGCGGCTGCGACCGTATCGTCCCTGTTGACGTATATGTGCCGGGCTGCCCGCCAACCGCAGAGGCGCTGCTTTACGGCCTGCTGCAACTGCAACGCAAAATTCGCCGCACGGGGACCATCACACGATGACGCAAGCACTTCAGGAACTTGGGCAACACATCGAGCTAAAGCGCAGCGACTGCGTTTTGTCTTGGGAGGTTGCAAACGACGAGCTGACAATCACTGTTGCGCCCTCGTCGATTGTCGGCTTTGTGGATTTCCTTAAATCGGACGGCGCGTGCAAGTTCTCGAGCCTTGTGGACATCACCGCTGTTGATTACCCGACCCGTGGCAAGCGGTTTGACGTGATCTACCACTTCCTGTCGATGTATCAGAACCACCGCATCCGCCTGCGTATGCAAATCCGCGAAGACGAGATGGTGCCGTCGATCATTGATGTGCACCCCTCCGCCAACTGGTTCGAGCGCGAGATTTTCGACATGTTCGGTATCTTGTTCACAGGCCACCCCGATTTGCGCCGCATCCTGACCGACTACGGTTTCCGCGGTTATCCGCTGCGCAAGGATTTCCCGACAACGGGCTACACCGAAGTCCGCTATGATGAAGTGCAAAAGCGGGTTGTCTACGAGCCAGTGAGCCTCGTGCAGGAATACCGCCAGTTTGATTTCATGAGCCCGTGGGAGGGTGCGCAATACATCCTTCCGGGTGATGACAAAGCGAAAGAGGGTGCAAAATGATGGACGGCGATATCCGCGTGAACACCTATGATGACGGCACATCTGACGCCCAGACGGGCGAGCAGAAAATCCGCAACTTCAACATCAACTTTGGTCCACAGCACCCTGCGGCGCACGGCGTTTTGCGTCTGGTGCTCGAGCTTGACGGCGAGATCGTAGAGCGTTGCGATCCCCATATCGGCCTGCTGCACCGTGGCACTGAAAAGCTGATGGAGAGCCGCACTTACCTGCAAAACCTGCCATATTTCGACCGTCTCGATTATGTTGCGCCGATGAACCAAGAACACGCCTGGTGCTTGGCCATCGAGAAGCTGACGGGAACAGAAGTGCCGCGCCGTGCACAATTGATCCGCGTGCTTTACTCCGAGATTGGCCGCGTTCTCAATCACTTGCTGAACATCACCACACAGGCGATGGACGTGGGCGCGATGACCCCGATTTCTTGGGGCTTTGAAGAGCGCGAAAAACTGATGGTGTTTTACGAGCGGGCTTGTGGCGCACGGCTTCATGCCGCCTATTTCCGCCCCGGTGGTGTGCATCAGGACCTGCCAGATGCCCTGATTGAAGACATCGACACATGGGCCATCGCATTCCCGAAGTTGATTGACGACATCGACGGCTTGCTGTCTGAAAACCGTATTTTCAAGCAGCGCAACGCCGATATCGGTATCGTTACCGAGCAGGATATTCAGGACTGGGGCTTCTCTGGCGTGATGGTGCGTGGCTCTGGCCTCGCGTGGGATTTGCGCCGCGCGCAGCCCTATGAATGCTACGACGAGTTTGAATTCCAGATTCCTGTTGGCAAGAATGGTGACTGCTACGACCGTTACCTGTGCCGCATGGAAGAGATGCGCCAATCCACCTCGATCATCCGTCAGGCCTGCGAAAAGCTGCGGGTCGAGAAGGGTGACGTGATGGCGCGTGGCAAGATGACGCCACCAACGCGCGGCGAGATGAAGACCTCGATGGAAGCGCTGATCCACCACTTCAAGCTTTATACCGAAGGGTTCCATGTGCCTGCGGGTGAAGTTTATGCCGCCGTTGAAGCGCCAAAAGGCGAGTTTGGCGTGTTCCTTGTGGCTGACGGGTCCAACAAGCCTTACCGCGCCAAGATCCGCGCGCCGGGCTACCTGCACTTGCAAGCGATGGATTACATCGCGGGCGGTCACCAGTTAGCCGACGTCGCCGCGATTATCGGCACGATGGACGTTGTATTCGGGGAGATCGACAGATGATGCGCCCAATTCTGATCCTGACGGTGCTTTCGGTGTCTGGCTGTATGTCGATGACTGATTTTCGCGCGGGCATGGGCGGCGGCGGATCAACCGCGCCAGCCCGCGTCACGCCAGCCGTGACCCCTGCGCCAGTGACCCCCGTAATGACCGCGAAAGAACGCTTGTTTAGCGCCATCGAGGGGCAGGGCTGTGAATTGAACGCAACCAATGTCGGCGCGATCTTGGCAAGTGCCACGATTTCACGCGAAGAATTGCTGCAATTGACCCCGGAGCTGCAATCAGAGGGCCGTGTTGAAGTCTCTGGCGGCGGTGCAATCCGCGCGATTTCTTCGACCTGTGCCTAACCCGAGACAAGAAGCTGGAGGCTTGAATGTTTAGTATTGCAAAAACGTCAACGCTTGTTGCCATTGTCGCGCTGGCAGGGTGCGCCCAGCCAGTGACGCTTGACACTTCAGTGCCGATTGTCGTGCCTGCGGGTGCTGACGCCAACCTTACACAAGACGAAACCAAGATGATTTACGCGATGCGGCAGAACGATTGCCAAATCGTATCAGGGGCGGATAACGCCGCCAAAGCCTTGCTGATGCCACTCGGGTTTAATCCGACAACTGCCAAATCGGCCCTGCGCACCATTCGCGACAAGGGATTTGCGGTTGATAATCGTGACGCCGCAGGAAAACTGATTTCCGTTACACTCAAACCAGAGGTATGTGCCTAAGATGCTGCGCAGACTATATCACGACCAGCCCGAAACATTTGCGTTCACCGCTGCGAACCAGGCATGGGCTGAAGCTCAGATCACCAAGTATCCCGAAGGCCGTCAGGCCTCTGCGATTATCCCGCTGCTTTGGCGCGCCCAAGAGCAAACCGGCTGGTTGACCCGCCCTGCAATCGAGCAGGTCGCCAAGATGCTTGATCTGGCCTACATCCGCGCGCTTGAAGTGGCATCGTTCTACTTTATGTTCCAACTGCAACCCGTTGGGTCCGTGGCCCATATTCAGGTTTGCGGCACGCTGTCCTGCATGATCTGCGGCGCAGAAGACCTGATTGGCGTTTGTAAGGACAAGATCGCGGACAAGGCCCATGCGCTGTCTGCTGACGGTCGCTTTTCTTGGGAAGAAGTTGAATGTCTCGGCTCTTGCGCCAATGCGCCAATGGCCCAGATCGGCAAGGATTACTACGAGGATCTGACCGCCGCCCGCCTGTCCGAGATCTTGGACGAACTGGCGGCTGGCAAGGTCCCGACACCTGGCCCGCAAAATGGCCGCTACGCTGCCGAACCACTCAAGGGGCTGACAAGCCTCAAGGATTATGACAGCGGCAAGACGCAGTATAACGCGTCCGTGCAGCTAGCCACCGATCTTAATGATACCGTGAAGCGGATCGACGGCACGGAAGTGCCTTTGCTGACGCCTTGGCTCGGGAAGGGGGGCAGCAAACCAGTGCCCGCCAAAAAGAAACCAGCCGCGAAAGCCCCTGCACCCAAGGTCGCCGTCAAGCCGTCCGAGAAGGCGACGCCTGCGTCCAACGCCGTGAAGCCCGCCGCGCCAAAGGCCGATGCAGCCGCGACATCCGAGAAGAAGCCCCGCACATTGGCCGCGCCACGCAAGGCGGGCGCTGACGATCTGAAATTGATCAGCGGTGTTGGCCCGAAGCTTGAAGGTGTTCTCAACGAGCTTGGCTTCTGGCATTTTGATCAGGTGGCCAAATGGACCGCCAACGAGATTGCATGGGTTGATAGCCGTCTGAAGTTCAAAGGCCGCATCGAGCGTGATGATTGGGTCTCTCAGGCGACAAAGCTTGCGAAAGGCTAACTAAATAGGGGCCTGACTGCCACAGACCCCACAAAATACAGTGTCCGATACCAAAAACGTTTCGTTTTGGGGGGAATGGGTACGTAAATAGGATCGCGACTATGCGCCGTGGCTGTCACCGCGTCGGAACAGTCGTAGCATAAGGTTAGCGGCCAAAATAGGGCGCACCTGAAGGGAGACTGAAGACAATGAACGAGACACCTCGAAACAAGCCACGGATCGCATTTGTATCCGCACTTTTCGGCATTCTTGCGGCTGTTGTCGCTGGATGGGCATTTGCCTATAGCTTCTTGGGCGCGGTCCTGATTGGCCTGATTGTAGCAGTGATCGTTTGGATCATTTTGTGGCTCGGCTGGACTGAACCGCAGGCATCTACTGTTGCACCGGCTACGACAACTGCGCCTGCCGCTCCAGCACCTGCCGCGCCTGCGCCACAAGCGGCGAGCGCATCTACTGATGCTGTTGCCACCGCGCCAACCGCCACGCCCGCTGCTGTGGCCGCTGTGCCGCCTGTCACACCTGCTGCCAAGCCTGCTGCGAAAGCGGCGACCAAACCTGCTGCGAAGGCTGCGGCGAAACCTGCTGCGAAGGCTGCGGCTAAACCTGCTGCGATGGCTGCGGCTAAACCTGCTGCGAAGGCTGCGGCGAAAGCGGCGGCTAAACCTGCTGCGAAAGCGGCGGCTAAGCCTGCTGCGAAAGCTGCGGCTAAGCCTGCTGCGAAGACTGCGGCCAAGCCTGCTGCGAAGACTGCGGCCAAGCCTGCTGCGAAGACTGCGGCCAAGCCTGCTGCGAAGGCGGCGGCCAAGCCTGCTGCGAAGGCGGTGGCTATACCTGCTGCGAAGGCTGCGGCTAAACCTGCTGCGAAAGCGGCGGCTAAACCTGCTGCGAAAGCGGCGAAACCAGCGGTTGCAGACAAGCCAGCGGTTTTGGACAAGGCCCGCGAGGGTGGCCCCGATAATCTGAAGATGATTAAAGGTGTCGGTCCCGTCCTTGAAAAGGCGCTACACGAAACAGGCGTTTTCCACTTTGACCAAGTTGCCGCATGGACAAACCGCGATGCGCGGTGGTTCGATGAGAACGTCAAAGGGGCCAATGGCCGCGTTGTGCGTGACGGCTGGATCAAACAAGCACGTATTCTTGCAAAAGGCGGCACAACCGAATTTGCAAGCAAAGTTAAGAAAGGCGGCGTTTACTAAACGCCCGTAAAGATTAGATGTCGCAAAACCAGAAAACCTCGCAAGCAGGGCAACGCGCCGCGATTGTCATGGCAGGCACAGGGATTTTCTGGATTTGCGCCATCTTTGCAGGAGAGAAACTGGGCCTGTCCAACCGGACGCGTGCCCTTTTTGATCTTGCGGCGCTGGCCGGTTTCGGCTTTGCGCTATACCTGACGTTTAAACTCTGGCGCGACCGCCAACACGACAAGGATGAGGGCTAATGCTCAAGGACCAAGACCGGATCTTCACGAACCTATACGGCATGCATGATCGCTCCCTGAAAGGTGCGCAAGCGCGCGGCCATTGGGATGGCACGGCCGCGATCATCAAGAAGGGTCGCGACTGGATCGTCAACGAGATGAAAGCCTCTGGCCTGCGTGGTCGTGGCGGCGCGGGTTTCCCGACGGGGCTCAAGTGGTCGTTTATGCCCAAGGAAAGCGATGGGCGTCCATCCTATCTGGTTGTGAACGCTGACGAATCCGAGCCGGGCACATGTAAAGACCGCGAAATCATGCGCCACGATCCGCACACGCTGATCGAGGGTTGTCTGATTGCGTCTTTCGCTATGAATGCGAACGCCTGTTACATCTACATTCGCGGCGAGTATATCCGCGAACGCGAAGCCTTGCAGAACGCGATTGACGAGGCCTATGCGGCTGGCTTGGTCGGCAAGAACGCCTGCAAATCCGGTTGGGATTTTGACATCTATGTCGCCCACGGTGCTGGCGCCTATATCTGCGGCGAAGAAACCGCATTGCTTGAGTCCCTTGAGGGCAAAAAGGGCATGCCGCGCATGAAGCCGCCATTCCCTGCGGGCGCAGGCCTTTATGGCTGCCCGACAACGGTGAACAACGTGGAATCCATTGCGGTTGTCCCGACAATTCTGCGCCGTGGCGGCAGCTGGTTCTCGGGCATCGGGCGGGCCAATAACGCGGGCACAAAGCTGTTTGCGATCTCGGGTCACGTCAACAACCCCTGCGTTGTCGAAGAAGAAATGGGCATCTCGTTTGAAGAGCTGATCGAAAAGCACTGCGG
>CAKZNT010000025.1 GCA_937132065.1 uncultured Loktanella sp. | reverse complement strand
GATTGCAGCGTGCCCTTGTAGTGGATGCGAATTGTGTCGCCTGCTTTTGCTTGTGTCATATCGTCGTCTTTCTTTGGGTCATTTCTCATAAAGGCGGCACGCTATGCGCCGCCGTCCCAAGATGCAAACCGCTTTGCCCCTTTTCGCGCCGTCAATTGCGTGACAGTCTGCGACCAATCCGCCTACGGGAGCCTACGCGATGCTCAAGTCTGTTTACGTATTTGATGCCTATGGCACGTTATTTGACGTGAACTCGGCTGCGCGGCGCGCAAGTGCCGAACCCGATCATGCGGCCCTTGCCCAAAAATGGCCCGAGATATCGGCAAACTGGCGGCGCAAGCAGCTGGAATACACGTGGCTGCGCGCCGTGGCCAACCGCCACTGCGATTTCTGGCAGGTCACGCAAGACGGCTTGGATTGGGCGCTTGAGGCGGCAAAGATCACATCTGACGCCACGCGCGCCCGTTTGCTTGCCTTGTATCGCGAACTTGCGGCCTACCCCGAAGTATCACTGATGCTTGATACACTTAAGGCAGGCGGCGCACGCACGGCGATATTGTCAAACGGGTCGCCCGATATGCTTGATGCAGCCGTCAATTCGGCAGGGCTTATCAAGAAACTTGATGCCGTTTTGTCCGTCGAGGATGTCGGGGTTTTTAAACCACACGACAAGGTTTATGATCTTGTTGGCGCCCGATTTGCCTGTGCCCCAGAGGACGTCTTGTTTGTATCCTCAAACGGCTGGGACGCGGCGGGCGCTGCGGGCTACGGGTTCACAACGGCTTGGGTAAACCGCGCTGGTGACCCTGTTGACCGCCTTTATGCAACGCCAAACCATATCTTGAATGACCTCACAACAATTCCGGAATTACGCTAATGCCATTCTTCAATGCTGCCGATGGAACCAAGCTTTACTATGAGGAAAGCGGTGAAGGAATTCCCGTTATTGCCCTTGCTGGCCTGACGCGCAACGCGCGCGATTTTGATCATGTCGCACCGCATTTGCCTGTCCGCCTGATCCGCATGGATTATCGCGGGCGCGGCCAGTCGCAATGGGCTGATCCAAGTAGCTACACCATCCCGCAAGAGGCCGCTGACACGTTGGCCCTGCTCGATCACTTGGGGCTGGAGCAGGCCGCAATTATTGGCACTTCGCGCGGCGGCTTGATCGCGATGGTCCTTGCCGCAACGGCTAAAGACCGTTTGCTGGGTGTTGTCCTGAATGACATCGGTCCCGAGATCGCCCCCAAAGGCCTGCGGGTGATTGAAAACTATCTGGGCCGCAACCCTGCCGAGGATAACCACGAGGATGCCGCCCGTGCCCGTGCGCGCAACTGGGTGCATTTCAAAGGTGTTCCCCATGCCCGTTGGCTCGCAGAAGTGCGCGCGCATTACGCTCAAACCGTTGATGGTCTTGTCATCCGCTATGATCCGAAACTGCGCGAAGCGGTGCTGGAAGCAGGCGCACAACCGACCCCTGATCTTTGGCCGCTCTATGACGCCCTTGGCGGCCTGCCCCTTGCCCTCATTCGTGGCGCAAACTCTGATCTATTGACCGAAGCCTGTGCTGACGAAATGCTGCGCCGCCGTCCCGATATTATTCGCGCCGATATTGCAGACCGCGGGCATGTTCCGTTTCTTGACGAGGAAGACGCGCTGGATGCGCTCGCAGAATGGCTGGAAGATTTGCATGAATCTTGAGATGATCCGCGCCGCTGCCAAGCGGTTGGAAGGGCATGTGCGCACCACGCCGATCCTGACCTCGCCATTCCTGGATGAAATCGCGGGCCGCCGTGTTCTGGTGAAAGCCGAGAACCTGCAACACACAGGATCGTTCAAGTTTCGCGGCGGCTGGTCTGCGGTGTCGGCTCTTGATAACGGCGCCCTCAAGAACGGTGTCATCGCCTATTCAAGCGGCAACCACGCCCAAGGGATCGCGCTCGCGGGCAAGGCACATGGTGCGCCTGTGGTCATTGTGATGCCAGCCAACGCCCCGCAGATTAAGATCGACAATACGCGTGCGCTGGGTGCTGAGGTTGTTCTGTATGACCGCGCAACCGAAGACCGCGACGAGATTGGCACAACCATCGCAAGCGCGCGCGGCATGACACTGGTTAAGCCATTTGACGACCCGCAGGTGATTGCAGGACAAGGCACAACGGGTCTGGAAATCGCCCGCCAAGCGGCCGCGCTTGGTGTGACCGAGGCCGAGGTTATCGTTTGCTGTGGCGGTGGCGGGTTGACATCTGGCATCGCCCTCGCACTCGCAAGCGAAGCCCCCGCGATGCG
Source organism: uncultured Loktanella sp. (assembly GCA_937132065.1). Classification (GTDB taxonomy): domain Bacteria; phylum Pseudomonadota; class Alphaproteobacteria; order Rhodobacterales; family Rhodobacteraceae; genus Yoonia. The sequence continues at coordinate 18,256 of CAKZNT010000025.1, read as the reverse complement.
CGTGCGCCCTGCCGAGCCCGAGGGGTTTGATGATGCGACCCGTTCTTTGAAGGCCGGTAAAATCCTGCGCAATGCCGCGCTCGACGGCTCGATTTGCGATGCGATCGTCACCGCCCAACCTGGCGATCTGACATTCCCGATCATGCAGGCCCATTGCGGCGCGGGGATCGTTGTCACCGAGCAGGAATGCTTGACTACGATGGGCCTCGCATTCGAGCGCCTCAAGGTCGTTCTGGAGCCAGGGGGAGCAGTGTCATTGGCTGCCGCCCTATTCCACAGCGACGAAATCAAAGGCGATGCAGTGATCGCCGTTACGACAGGTGGCAATGTTGACCCCGCGGTCTTCTTGCGCGCCTTGGAGACCCTATGACCCAGTTCACGATTGCCAGTTTCAACGTCAAAAACCTGATCGAAGCGGATCAGGAGTATTACAAATACGAAAGCTACACCCCCGAAGAACATGCGTGGAAGCAAGCTTGGCTAGCTGACCAGCTCTTGACGATGAACGCCGACATTGTCTGTTTTCAAGAGATTTTCTCCGAGCAATCCTTGCGCGATGTGATCGCGGAAACGGATGAAATGGGGGCGATTGCCAATGCAGCGAATATTCCCGACCGCTCGAAGAGATATGCCCGCAAGGCAATTTTTCGCAAGCTGGCCCATGAGACCTACCGTGACGCAGCCATTGCATTTGCCCCCAACGCAAATGACGGCGGTCCGGGTGAGCGTCGCCCGGGCGTTGCGATCCTGTCGCGCTTTGGCTTTGCTGCGCCGCCCGAAGTTTTGCAGGACTTGCCCGAACCGCTCAACATTCCGTTTGCGGATCTGGATGGTTCAGACGGCGGCCACTACACGATCAAGCGCCTCTCGCGCCCCGTGCTCAAGGCAAAGGTTGCGGTTGGCGGTCAGGTGATCACGATCTTCAATTGTCACCTCAAGTCAAAGCTTGGCGAGTTGGACAAGCCTACGGGCGCGCCGTTTGCGCCTGCGGCCGATCTGGTGAACTACGATGCTGCTGGCCGTGCCATGGGCAGCTTGCGCGCAGGTCTGCGCCGTATGGCAGAGGCTTGGGTGCTACGATCAGAAATTCTCAAGGAACTTGAGGCTGGCAATCCCGTCATGGTCATGGGGGATTTCAACGACAGTGAAAATGCGGTGAGTTCCGAGATCATCACGGGTGAGACCCCTTTCAAGAACTACGCGTGGATGCGGCGGCACGACCCTGCCCACAAAGGGGATCGCTACACCGACAAGGAAAACGAGATCATTCAGGAGAAAGTCGACCGTGTCCGCCTGCACTCGGCTGAAAAACTGTTCGTGCGCAAGTCACTGCGCGACATGGTTTACACCTCCGCTTTTGGCGGCGTTTTCGAGTCGATTGATCAAATTCTGATGTCGCGCCACTTCCACCCCGATCAAGCGGATCGCATTGGCGAAATGGAATATTTCTCGGTGCTCAACGATCATCTGACGGACGGTAGCCACCCCGAAGCGCCCTACAACAAACTGGCCTCGGACCATGGTCAGATCATTGCCCATATGATTTTGAAGGCAACCGATCAAAAATAGTGCGAATTTCAGGGTGTGGCCCGAGATGGGGCATCTGCGTGCTTGACTCAGCGGCCCTCTCTGATGTTCTATCCGCGCTGGGAGGGCTGTTCTGTGTCCCGCGCAAGCGATGGACTGAATAGCAAGTGAAAGCCGCGCCGAGGAAACTCGCAGCGCGGCTTGACCTTTTTTACAGGCTAGGGATACGACCATGCGGACGCTGAATGTAGAACAGAACGGGGTGACCTTGCAGGTCCGTGTTGACGGGGTTGATCACCCGCTTGCACCCACAATTGTGTTTTCCAATGCGCTCGGCACGACCCTCCACCTTTGGCAAAAAGTCATCCCTCTCCTCCCCGAGGGCATCAGGTTCATTCGCTATGATATGCGAGGTCACGGGCAGTCGGATGTGCCGACAGCGCCTTACACGATGGGACAACTTGTCTCGGATGCAGAGGCCGTTTGTGACGCCTTGCAGGTCAAGGACGCGATGTTTGTCGGGCTTTCGGTTGGTGGCATGGTTGCCCAAGGCCTCGCCGTCAAGCGCCCCGACCTGATCCGCGCGCTTGTCTTGTCCAATACAGCGGCAAAGATCGGCAATCCAGCTTTCTGGCAAGAGCGCATTGAAACAGTCCGCACCAAAGGCATGGTCACGGCGGGTGCAGAAATTATCCGCCGCTGGTTCGGCCGCGATTTTGACGGATCGCCTGACGTTGCACAGTGGCGCGCGATGCTTCAGGCTGCTGATCCTGATGGCTATGCGGGAACCTGCGCAGCCATTGCAGGCACGGATTTTTATACACCTACGTCCGGACTACGCATCCCGACCCTCGGGATCGCGGGCGGGCATGATGCGTCGACGCCAGCCGACTTGGTGCGCGAAACAGTCGACCTCATTCCAGGCTCGCAGTTTGAGGTGATGTCGCGTTGTGGGCACATGCCGTGCATCGAAGACCCGATCACCTTTGCCGAAATACTTAGCAGGTTTATCGCAAATACAGGCCACGCCTGAGCCGCGCGGCTTGCAATGCCCATCATAAAGTTTACCTCCACCCGATACGCAATTTGGAGCCCCCCCGATGCAGAGCCGCTTGCCCCTGATCTTTATCCTGCTGACGGTTGTGATCGACAGCATGGGCATCGGCCTGATCATGCCAGTCATGCCCGATCTGATCCAAAGCCTTGAAGCGGGCGACTTGGGGCAAGCTGCCGTTTGGGGCGGCATTCTGGCGACCACATTCGCGGTGATGCAGTTTCTGTTTGGCCCTACAATCGGCTCGATCTCTGACCGTTTCGGGCGCAGGCCCGTGCTTTTGATTGCGCTCGTCGTGATGTCGTTTGACTATGTTTTGATGGCCCTTGCGGGCACAATCTGGCTGCTTGTGGTCGGGCGCATTATCGGGGGGATTACCGCCGCGACGCAATCAACGGCCTCCGCCTATATGGCCGATATTTCCAAGCCTGAAGACAAGGCTGCAAACTTTGGCCTGATTGGCGCGGCTTTTGGCGTGGGCTTTGTTATCGGGCCACTTCTTGGCGGTGTTCTTGCAGAATACGGCACGCGTGCGCCATTCTGGGCGGCGGCGATCCTTGCTGCTGCGAACGCGATTTTCGGCTATTTCGCCCTCCCTGAAACCGTCACTGATCGCATCCGCCGTCCGTTTGAATGGCGCCGCGCGAACCCTATCGGCGCGTTTCGAAATATCACACGGCTTCCCGGTTTGGGTCGATTGTTGGTCATCAGCTTTGTCATCAGTCTCGCCTTCTTTGTTTACCCAAGCGTCTGGGCCTATTTCGGCAAAGAGCAATTCGGTTGGGGGCCAGGCATGATTGGCCTCTCGCTTGGTGCATTCGGGATCGGGATCGCGATTGTGCAGGGCGTGCTGATGCGGCCAATTTTGCGGCGGATCGGAGAGCGAAACGCCGTAATGCTCGGCCTCAGTGTTGATGTGCTCGCATTCGTTATGCTTGGCTTTGTCACGAACGGCTGGGTCGCGCTTGCGCTCACGCCTTTCACTGCGCTTGGGTCTATTGCCGGTCCCGCATTGCAGGGGATTATGTCGCGCACCGCCGCTGACAACCAGCAGGGCGAGTTGCAGGGCGCGCTCACCTCGATCAATGCGGTCGGCACGATCATGGCCCCCTTGATCATGACCCAGCTTTTCTTCTTTTTCACCCACGACAAGGCGCCCGTCTTTTTGCCTGGTGCGCCGTTCTTGTTCTCGGCCATCCTCGTGATCGGGGCGATTGCGATTTTTATTCCTGTGCGGCGCAGCCTGCCGCCTCGTTCAGAAACGACCGATAACGTCAGATAAGGCCTTGCGCCCAGATCATTGAGTGACACTGTGGGATGCGAAACGTAGCCCGATAGGATCACCATGACCAAAGTAAAAGCCGCGGTTTGCCACACCTTTGGCGAGCCCCTGACAATCGAGACAATCTCTTTGTGCGCGCCCACGATGGGCGAGGTCGAGGTCACCCTCAAGGCATGTGCGATCTGCCATTCGGATATCTCGTTTGCCGAGGGTGGCTGGGGCGGCACGCTTCCTGCGGTTTATGGCCACGAGGCGGCGGGCCACGTCACGGCGGTGGCTGACGGCGTTCACGGCCTTCAGATTGGCGATAGCGTCGTTGTTACCCTGATCCGCGCCTGTGGGAACTGCCCGTCGTGTGCCTCGGGCAAGCCAGTCATTTGCGAAACCGACCAGCCCGCAGAGGGGCCGCTGACGACAACTGATGGCGCGCCCATCGTGCAAGCCATGAACTGCGGCGCATTTGCCGAGAAGGTGGTTGTTGATCAAAGCCAAGTTGTCAAAATTCCTGCGACGATGGGCATGGAAGCCGCGAGCCTTTTGGCCTGTGGCGTCATCACGGGCGTTGGTGCGGTGGTCAATGCGGCGGGCTTGCGCGCGGGCCAAGACGTTGTTGTCATCGGCGCAGGCGGCGTGGGCCTCAATGCGATCCAAGGGGCGCGGATTGCGGGCGCAAGGCGGATCGTGGCGGTTGATATGTCCGAAGAGAAACTGGCAATCGCAAAGGAATTTGGCGCAACCGATGGCATCCTCGCCTCACAAGACAAGCCATGGCACGCCGCAAAAGCCGCAATCGGGCGCGGCGCGGACGCGGTTTTTGTCACGGTCGGCATGGTCCCCGTCTACAATCAGGCGCCGCGCTATCTGGCGGCTGGCGGCAAGGTGGTGATGGTCGGCATGCCCCATATCGGTGACGCTGCGACCTACGATCCGGGTGGTATGGCCGCCAACGGTCAGGGCATGGTTGGCTCCAAGATGGGCGATGTTGTTATTGCCCGCGACATTCCATGGATGGTCGATCTTTATCAGCAAGGGCGGCTCAAGCTCGATGAACTGGTGTCTGGCAGGTGGCAGCTAGAGCAGATCAACGAGGCGATTGCCGACACAAAAACGGGTTCGGCCAAGCGTAACGTCATCGTTTTTGACTAAGCCGAAACAGCGAAGGAACCAAGCATGAAACTCGCGGACCTCGACATCATTATCACAGCCCCCCCTGCCCCCGGTTGGGGCGGGCGATACTGGATCCTTGTAAAGGTGACCTCTGATACTGGCGTTGTCGGTTGGGGCGAGTGCTATGCCTCCTCGGTTGGTCCCACAGCGATGACCCATGTGATCAAGGACGTTTTCGAACGTCACATGGCGGGCGAGAACCCCGAGAATATCGAATTGATGTTCCGACGTGTCTATTCCGCCGGATTTACCCAACGCCCCGACCTAACCGTCATGGGCGCTTGGTCCGGCCTCGAGATGGCCTGCTGGGACATGGTGGGCAAAGACCGCGACCGCCCTGTGCATGCGCTCTTGGGCGGGCGGATGAACGAACGCATTCGGGCCTATACCTACCTTTACCCGCAACCCCAGCACCCGTTGCCCGCGTTTTGGGCTGATGCGGAGATGGCCGCCGAGAGTGCAAGCGCCCTTGTCGCGCAGGGCTATACTGCCGTGAAGTTTGACCCCGCTGGTCCCTATACGATCAGGGGCGGGCATATGCCCTCGATGCACGACATCGACACATCCGTGAAGTTTTGCACGGCTATCCGCGCCGCTGTTGGCAATCAGGCAGACCTCTTGTTTGGCACGCACGGGCAATTCAGCACCGCAGGCGCGATCAGAATGGGCCAAGCGCTCGAACCATTCTCGCCGCTTTGGTATGAAGAGCCAACGCCCCCCGATGCAGATATGTCCGAGGTGACCCGCGCCGTGCGTATCCCTGTGGCCACGGGGGAACGGCTGACGACAAAATCGGAATTTGCCGCCGCGTTGCGTGCTGGCGTGCAAATCTTGCAACCTGCGTTAGGGCGGGCTGGCGGCATCTGGGAAACCAAGAAAATCGCGATCATCGCAGAGACATATAACGCGCAAGTGGCGCCGCATCTGTATGCAGGGCCAGTTGAATGGGCGGCAAATATCCAACTGGCGGCGTCTATCCCCAACATCCTTATGGCTGAAACGATCGAAACCCCGTTTCACAGCGCATTGATCAAGAATACGTTGACCGTCGAGGACGGGTATATCCCTGTGCCCACGGTTGCGGGTCTTGGCATTGACGTTGACGAAGACCTCGCGCGGGCGCACCCCTATGAAGATGACGGCCTTCACCTCGAGATGCAAAGCGACCCGATCGGCTACCACAGCGTGAACAACTTTGCAGGGGGCGCGCCTGTTAAAACCTGATGCAGCAACAAAGCGGCGACCGGTCAGGCGGTATTCCTGCTTTTCAATTGCGCCACCTTTGCTAAGGTTTCGGCTATGAAGTTTTTACGCGCCTTTGCCGCCCGTGTTGTCGGGCATTGTATCCGCCTTTTTGCGCGCGCCATCACGGCAGTTCGCGCAGATTGGCAAGGGATCGAACCCGTGCCGCGCCAGCGGGTCTATTACTCGAACCATACGTCTAACGGCGATATGCCGATGATCTGGTCTGTGTTGCCGCCAGCATTGCGCCGCGAAGTGCGCCCCGTCGCGGCAGCCGACTACTGGCTTAAAAACAAGGTGCGGGCGTTTGTCGGACCCGAGGTCTTTAATTGCGTGCTCATTGATCGCAGACCCGAGGTGGACGACAAGCCGATGGACAAAATCCTCGAGGCTCTTGATGAGGGTGCATCGCTGATCATCTTTCCCGAAGGCAACCGGAACATGACGGATGCTGATCTTTTGCCATTCAAGGCGGGCCTTTATAACATGGGGCTTGCGCGCCCAGAGATTGATCTGGTCCCCACATGGGTCGCCAATTTGAACACGATCATGCCCAAGGGCGAGATCATTCCGCTGCCGCTGATTTGCACCGTGACATTTGGTGCGCCTGTGCATGTTGGTAAGGGGGAGAGCAAGGAAGCCTTTCTTGCCCGCGCCGCCAAAGCCCTGACCGATCTCAAACCGGTGGTGGCGACATGACCACAACAACAGTCGATATTATCTGGCTCACCCTTGGATCGTTCATCATCCTCGTCGGGCTGACGTTCTTGGGCGAGGTGCTGCGCAGTCGCCAAGACGCAAATGCACAAAACCCCGTTCTGGAAACCTATATGACCCGCGTGCAAAGCTGGTGGGGGATGGTCGCGTTCATCGGCCTTGCGATGCTGACCGGTAAAATCGGGGTTACGATCCTGTTTGCCTTTGCCTCCTTTGCGGCCTTGCGCGAGTTCCTGACGCTGACGACCAAGGCGCAAGCCGACCACCTGTCACTCGCACTCGCGTTTTTCGTGGTCCTGCCACTGCAATACTTCTTTGTCGCGATGGAATGGGCGGGGCTATATGCGGTGTTTATCCCTGTTTACGCCTTTTTGTTGCTGCCGATTGTGTCGGCGCTGCGCGGGAACGCGAACAAGTTTCTGATCCGTGTCGCCGAAACCCAATGGGGTCTGATGATCACTGTCTTTTGCGTCAGCCATGTCCCCGCGTTGATGAACCTGCGATTTGGCGGCAATGGCGAGCGGGCAATTCTGCTCGTCGCATTTCTTGTGATGGTCGTGCAGCTAGGTGATCTGCTCGAATACTTCTTTGGGCGGCGGATCGGGCGGCGCAAGATCGCACCGGGATTGTCCCCCAAAACATGGGAAGGCGTTGGCTGCGGCGTCATTTCGGCGATGCTGATTGGTGGCGGCTTGAGCTGGATCACGCCCTTTGGCATCTTCGGCGCGATGCTCATGGCGGGCATTGCATCTATCGTTGGCATGTTTGGCAATCTGGTGATTGCGGCTATTAAACGTGACCGCGGCGTCAAGGACTGGTCCCATTTGATCCCCGGACAAGGCGGCTTTGTCGACCAGCTCGATAGCGTGGTTTTTGCCGCCCCTATTTTCTATCATCTGACAAAGTTCTTTTGGGCCGCTTAGGCGCTTAACTCCGGTCGCGGACTTTGATATAGGTAGCGCTAACAGCCGAGCGCGCCGCCATGGCCGCCTCGCCCATCAACATGATCCGATTGGAGCCCGAACATGATCAGCATCCCATCACTCATCGCCCAAAACCGAAGCGGCACGCCGACTGGCCTGCCCTGCTTTTGCACCGCCAATGAACATGTGCTGCGCGCCGTGCTTGCCTATGCCCGCAAGACCGGCTTTCCCACTGTAATCGAGGCGACTTGTAATCAGGTCAACCAAGACGGCGGATATACAGGCATGACGCCTCAGGATTTCATGACGTGGCTTTCTGGCATGGCGCGTGAAGCGGGCGTCGAGATGGATCAACTGATCCTCGGTGGCGATCACTTGGGGCCGAACCCGTGGAAAAACGAGCCGATTGACACAGCAATGGAAAAGGCGCGCGAATTGGTCAAACAATACGTGCAAGCCGGTTTTAAAAAGATACACATCGACACAAGCATGGCCTGTGGCGGAGAGCCAAACCCCAGCTTTGCGCAAATCGCCGAACGTGCCGCTGATCTTTGCGCCGTTGCAGAGACCCACGCGCCTGATCCACAACAGCTATTCTATATTATCGGCACTGAAGTCCCTATTCCGGGGGGCGAAACCGAAGAGCCAGACGCGCTTGATGTAACGTCTGTGGATCGTTTCAAAGACACGATTTCCACCCACCGCACCGCATTTGCGGCGCGCAACCTCGAAGCCGTCTGGCCCCGCATTGCCTCTGTTGTCACGCAACCTGGTGTCGATTTCGGTCATACCTCGATCTTCCCGTTTGTGCCCGAGAAAGCCGCAGACCTGAGCCAATCCATTCTGACCGAAGACGGTTTGACGTTTGAGGCGCACTCAACCGACTACCAGACCACCGAAGCCTTGGGGGAACTTGTAGCCCAGCACTTCTTCTTTTTGAAAGTCGGGCCAGAGCTAACTTTCCGCTTCCGCGAGGCGGTTTGGGCCTTGGCCGAGGTTGCCAAAAATCTGGACCCCGCGAATGCAGAAGATGTGCGCGATGTGGTCACAACCCGAATGACCGAAAGCCCCGCCTATTGGCAGGACTACTATTCGGGCACGCAGATGCAGGTCACGCAGTTGCGCACCTTTAGCTATAGCGACCGGATCAGGTATTACTGGACCGACCCAGAGGTTGCCAAGTCGCTGGAAGCCCTGCTTGCGCGGCTTGACGGCGTTGTTTTACCCGAAACATTGGTATCACAGGCATTCATGGGGTTGGAGTTTGGCACAATCCCGACGGATGCGGCGCAACTTATGCAAGGGCATATCCAGCGTTGCGTGAAGCGATATTTCGAAGCGGCAGGGTATCAAGAGGGCTAGCCCCTTAGACCCTGCGGTCAGAAACCAGACGCATGCCAAGGTGGGCGGGCGGCGATCCGACTGCGCAGCCGCCGCGCGCGGGGTCGCGCACCAGATATGGCACGGCGGCGACATGTTCGCCACCGACATAGAATGCAGGACAGCGGCTGGGGTTGATGTCACCCTCGGCAGCGCCAGCATAGCACTCGCTGGTCCATTCCCAAACGCTGCCATTCAAATCAACGATCCCTTGGGATGTGGTGTCAAACGCGCCTTGGGGCAGCAATGTTCGTTTTGTCTGTGGCTCAAGCAAATACGAAGAGGCCCACGACAAGCTAGGATCGGTAAAGAAAGGATCAACCACGTGAGGAAGAACCTCAGCGGCCATAAACTCCCACTCTTGCAAGCTGGGAAGGCGGAATTTTCGTTTTGTCGCCTTGTTGATCCAAGCGAGGTATTCGCCGACATCGGTGTATGAGAGGCCTGTCGCTGGCATTTCGGCCTCAACCTTGTTGCCCGCAACCCGCAGCGCAAGTTTGCAAGCGCCAGCGGCGTGACAGACGTTCCATTCGGCGACAGTGACTTCGTGCTTTTGCACGTAAAGCTCGCTACCATCAGGAAATTCTACGGCGTGTTCTGCCATCTGCGGCAGAACCTCCAGATCGGGGCGATTCCATGTCAGAACAGCCCCGATCGCCACCACCGCAGCCAACCCGATAAACAAAGACTTTGTCAGTCCGTTGTCTTGCGAGATGAGTTTGGTGGTGACGGTTTTCATGGTCTTAACTCCGGTTAGGCTTCAAATGCCCGTGGCGCGACAACCTGTTCCATCAGATTGTTGTCCCACTCGCCCTCGACAACAAAGTGCGCAGTTGCACCCAAGAGAGCGGCTTCGATAAGATTGTGGTTCACGTAGGCGTAAACACCTGGCTGCTCGAAGGTATACATTGCGGCCATTGCAGTGCCGCCGCGCACGAACCATGTTTCGACGTCTTTTAGCGGTGGTGTGCTGAAGGATGTTTCCCAAACATAGTTGCCGTGGCCACCGATCAAGTGCGGACGGCTGTCGCGGTTCGCTTGGTTGTGGATCATCAAGACAGTTTCACCCACCTTGGCCCGCAATGCGGCCTCACCAGTCAGGGCACCTACCGCACCGTTGAAGACCGAGTGTGTCGGTGTCAAAGTGCGCATCGCATCAAGACTGTCGGCGTAGTCATCGCCAGCAACTTCATAAGTCTTGTAGTCGCCGTATTCGTCTTTTGGCAGGTAGTAATCCTGCTCGCCGATGTAGGCGATGCTGTCATACTTGAGCGCGTTACCTTCTGCATCCTTCAGGCCGTCACGTGGCAATACCATCACCGCGCCGTTCATACCGTGGGTGACGTGGTAAGGGATCATCGCACCACCCGGGGCGCAGTGATATGTAAAGCAGCCAGGCTTGGTCGCTTTCCAGCGCAGCACAGTCTCTTCGCCAGGGTAAACGTGGGTCAGGCCACCACCGCCCAGCGCACCAGTGGATGCGTGGAAGTCGATGTTGTGCTCCATCTGGCTGTCATGCGGGTTGCGCAAAGTCAGCTCGACCATATCACCCTCGTGGCAGATGATCAGCGGGCCGGGCACAGAGCCGTTATAGGTCAAGGCCCAGACGCTCGCGCCAGTGTCTTCGTCCACAACCATCAAACGCTCGGTTGTATCCATTGTGATTTCGATAAGCTTGGGGCCACCAGTTGCAACCTGCTCGTGAGCGGGGGCGAAGGGCGGCGCGACAAGCTCTTGCTTTACACGGGTGTATCCAGACAAATCAGCGGGCGCAGCCTCGGCCTTTGTCATGGTTTCCGCAGCGTTGAAAATTTGTGCAGTTGGCGCATGGGCGCGAGGCGCAGGGCCGCGGCGGGCGCCTGCAAATGCAGCGGTCCCTGTCATCGCGGCGGCACTCGCCAGAACGGAGCCGCGCAGAACATTGCGGCGGCTGGTTTGCATAAGGCCAGGGTTGATGAACTTGGTCATGGTCGTCTCCTAAGTAGGATTGGTGGTCAGGGCCGCGAACCGGCCCTGAACCGGATAAAATCAGAGGTTAGAAAGTTGCTCTTCAAAGCGCTTGGATGCACCGCGTGGAATGCGGCCTTCCATGTAGCCCTCTGGCGCTTCTGCGATGTCGCCAACTGCAATTGTCATCACCATGCCCATTGCATAGTGCGGCTTGCAGCGCACGCCGTAGAGACCTTCAACGTCGTAAGTCACTTCGACTTCTTCGTTGATCTTGCCTTCGAATTCGGTTCCGCCTTCAGGCATCATCTCGGGGATGGATTCTGCGTTGTGGCCGCGATCTTCAGCGATAAACTTGACTGTGTCGCCAGCAGCGATCCGCAAGAAAGAGGGTTCAAAAATCATTGTGCCCGCGTCGCCGCGGTTCAGCATTTTGACTTCAAAGTCTTCGGCAATAGCAGCACCTGAAAAAGCAACACTAAGTGCGAGACTGGAGGCGATCATTCGAAACATCTGTTTTCCTTTCGAGTTCGATTGAGATCAAATTAACGCATTGACCGACCCGTTCTTTGTGCTGGCACAAGGCAAAACAGCTATTTTTATTGATCCAGATCAAATCGCATGGATTTGGGGCATTAAGTATGCGACTCTGCGCGCATGAAAACCAAATCGCGCCAGAATTTACGTCCCCGACTCGATGAGAGCCTCATTGCGGACCTGCCCCCCTTCGCCAAGCTTAGCCGCGAAGCGATCAGTGACATCCTCAAGCAGGCCACTTCGCGGCGCCATGATGCGGGCACTGCCATCTTTGAAGAAGGGCGCGAGGCGGACCGCTTCTATATGCTACTGGATGGCTATATCCGTGTTGTGCGGATCACGCCTGATGGGGAACAGGTCATTGCGCACCACATTCCGGCGGGGCAATTGTTTGGCATTGCGGTTGCCTTGGGGCGCGACACCTATCCTGCCACCGCAATGACCGCGACCGAGTCGCTCTCGCTGTCGTGGCCAAGCAGCCTGTGGAACGAATTTGTAGACACCCATATCGGTTTTGGCGCGCAGGCGATGAAAACTGTCGGCGGGCGCATGGGTGAAATCAATAACCGCATGGTTGAAATGGCAACCCAGCAAGTCGAACAACGGATCGCCAACGCCGTGCTACGTCTGATCAACCAGACAGGGCATAAGGTCGACAGCGGGATCGAGATCAATTTTCCGATCACCCGTCAGGATCTATCAGAGATGACAGGCACAACGCTCCACACAGTGAGCCGCGTTTTAAGTAGCTGGGAAAAGCTGGGTTACATCAAGAGCGGGCGCAAAAGGATCGTGGTCACCGACCCGCACCAACTCGTTATGCTGTGTGCTGGGAAGAACTGATACTCGCAGCTAGCTCGAGATAAAACGCCTCGACGTCCAAACCGTATTCTGCACAGGCATCAAGCACTGTGTGAAACGGGTTCACTAAACAGCCGACACAAAGCATCTTGTGGCGCATAAAAACCGCGACCGTTTCAGGCCACTTCGACATCAGGTCTTCGATCGGTAGATCGGGGTCTTGCAGGTTCGGGCGCTTCATAACGTACCTCGGCATTTCTACTTATTACATCTTCAATCTATGTGGCTGAACCGCCAAGAACATTGCGCTGGCGCAAACTTCTACCACTCCGTTTCCCTTAGGAAGTCCCCATCTATGGACGAATGGGGGCCTCAAAATGGCAGAATTCTTAACAAAATCACGGGCGCGAAACGTGTTTTACGGCGGATCAATATTCTTCGTAATCGTTTTCGGCGTCCTCTCTTACAACAGTCACAAATACGTTGTGGAGGTCTCGACATCTGGCATGCCGCTTAGTGAAGAGGTCGTTCACGGCAAACATGTTTGGGAAAAGCATTCCTGCATCAACTGTCACACGCTGCACGGCGAAGGCGCGTATTTCGCACCCGAAGTTGGCAACGTCATGACCCGTTGGGGCGTGCAAGACGACCCTGAAGGTGCGTTTGAAATCCTGCAAGGGTGGATGGAAGCACAGCCAAGCGGCATCGAAGGCCGTCGCCAAATGCCAAACTTTGACCTGTCCGAAGAAGACATTCGCGGGCTTGCCGAGTTCCTGCGCTGGGCAGACCAAACCGACACACAGGGCTGGCCGCCCAATGACGCGGGATAAGGAGAACAACCTATGAAATATCAATCCCAAAAAGTAGCCTATGCCTATTTCGTCTGCGCGATGGCGCTCTTCGGAATTCAGGTGCTAGGCGGTCTTATCGCAGGGTGGATTTATGTCTCCCCTAACTTCCTGTCTGAACTTCTACCGTTCAATATCATCCGTATGATCCACACCAATGCGCTGATTGTCTGGCTTTTGCTTGGCTTCTTTGGCGCGGCGTATTTCCTTGTGCCCGAAGAATCCGAGCGCGAGATTTACTCGGTCAAACTGGCGTATATCCAGCTGATCCTCTTGATGGTCGGCACGCTTGGCGCTGTTGGGAGCTACCTTATGGGCATCCACGGTGGGCGCGAATTCCTAGAGCAACCGCTCTGGGTCAAATTCGGCATTCTCGTTGCGGCGCTCATCTTCCTCTTCAACATTTCCATGACGGTTCTGGCGGGTAAAAAAACCGCGATTACCAACGTGCTGTTGATGGGCCTATGGTTGCTGTCGCTCTTGTGGATCTTTGCATTCATCAACCCGGACAACCTGTCACTGGACAAAATGTACTGGTGGTTTGTTGTGCACCTTTGGGTGGAAGCAACTTGGGAACTTGTCATGGCCGCGATCCTCGCATTCCTGCTGCTCAAGCTGACAGGTGTGGACCGCGAGGTTGTTGAGAAATGGCTCTATGTGATCGTTGCTACGGCGCTGTTCTCGGGCATTCTTGGCACGGGTCACCACTTCTACTGGATCGGCTTGCCGGGGTATTGGCAGTGGATCGGCTCGATCTTCTCGACCTTTGAAGTTGTGCCATTCTTCCTGATGATGTCGTTCGCTTTCGTCATGGTCTGGAAGGGCAAGCGTAACCACCCCAACAAAGCGGCCCTCTTGTGGTCACTTGGGTCCAGCACGGTCGCCTTCTTTGGCGCGGGCGTCTGGGGGTTCTTGCACACACTGCACGGCGTGAACTTCTATAGCCACGGCACGCAGATCACAGCGGCACACGGTCACTTGTCGTTCTACGGCGCTTATGTGGCCCTGAACCTCGCGATCTTTAGCTATGCGATGCCAATGCTGCGCGAGCGTCAGCCCTACAACCAAGTGCTCAACATGGTCAGCTTCTGGCTCATGACGGGTGGTATGGCGTTCATGACGTTTGTTTTGACCTTCGCAGGCACAATCCAGACGCACATGCAGCGAGTTGTCGGTGACTACTTCATGGACGTGCAAGACAGCTTGTCGATCTTCTACATGATGCGCTTTGGTGCGGGTCTTGCCGTGGTGATCGGTGCGATCCTGTTCATCTATTCCCAGATGGTTGTGCGCAAGCGCGAGATCATCGAACCCGGTCCAAACGTGACCGCGCCAGGAGAATAAGTGATGAAAGATAGCGTCACACAAACACCGCACTACCAGCCTTCGGGCCGCGAATGCGAGCTGTTTGAAACGGCACAAAACAACGGTTTGCCCCTTCTTTTGAAGGGGCCGACCGGCTGCGGTAAAACCCGCTTTGTCGAGCATATGGCCGCGAAACTTGGCCGTAAGCTTTACACTGTGGCTTGCCACGACGACCTCTCTGCGGCTGACCTGATCGGGCGATACCTGCTCAAGGGCGGGCAAACGGTCTGGGTTGACGGGCCACTGACACGGGCCGTGCGCGAGGGGGCGATCTGCTACCTTGATGAAATCATCGAAGCGCGCAAAGACGTCACCGTGGTCTTGCACCCGCTGACCGACAACCGCCGCACATTGATGATTGACCGCACGGGCGAAGAACTCGTGGCGCCGCCTGAATTCATGCTGGTTGCCAGCTATAACCCTGGCTACCAGAACGTGTTGAAACGGATGAAACCGTCAACACGCCAGCGGTTCCTTTCTGTCACCTTCGACTTTCCCAAGCCCGAGCTTGAGACAGCCGTTGTTGCACAAGAAAGCGGACTGGACGTTAAAAAGGTCGCATCACTTGTGCGCCTTGGCGGGCATATCCGTGCGCTCTCTGGCATGGACCTTGAAGAAGGCGTCTCGACGCGCCTGCTGATCTATGCGGCCACGCTGATCAACAGTGGCATGGGGATCACCCAAGCCATTGAGGCCGCGATTATCGAACCACTGAGCGACGACGAAGACGTGCAAACAGCCCTGCGCGACTTGGTTGCCACGGTTTACGGTTAAGGGAGCGGGGCGATGCATCTGCTAGATCTGATGGAGCCAGAGGAGACCGTTGGGAACCTCTGGCACGATATGGCCAACGGGCTTGGCGCGGCAAAGGTTTATCCTGACGCGGCTGTGACCCTTGCCGATGTGCGCCCCAGCCTTGCCGTGCTCTTTCGGGCCTTGGGTGGTGACGGCGGCGTTGAGCTGGGCGAAGCCCCTGCCACGCTCGTCGCCCACCGCCGCGCCAGCCACCGCAAACTCGGCTCCGAGCGCGAGAAGGAATGGGTCGCCAGCTTTGACGGCACGCGGCTCCGACTGCCTCCTGTTATGGCCGCCTTTCCCGACAAGGCGCTTAACAAGGCCGCATATTTCTGGCTGACGGCCCTCGCCGTGCATGCCCCCGCCCGACTTCAATCTGACAATCTGCGCGCACTTGACTGCGGCCTGATCCAGGCAAATGCCACCGCCGCTGATGCCGTTTACGCGTGCTGTCCAGGGTTGCGTGAAGCCTATATGCAGATGTGCAAACTTGCCCATGCCGCCCGCCCGACGATGCGCCTTCCCGCGCGCGAGGCCGCGATGGAACAGGCTGTGCGCGACCAGCTCTGCGGCACAACGCCCCCCGAGCAGGATCACGCCAGCGACCGCCACTACATGCCGTTTGCACCCGTGCCATTCTGGTTGCACTTTGGCGCGCCGATTGCAGGCGAAGCCGCGCAAGCCGGTGAAGAGACCAACGGGCCACCCCCCGCCGCCGCCACAACCGAGCGCAAACTCGGGTTGCGTAAGGATCGCGGCGAAGCAAATCGCAAAGACAGTTTCATTCTGCACAGGTTTGAATCGATCCTGTCGTGGGTCGAGTCGATGAACCTGAACCGTAGCGTTGACGACAACGACGACGAAAACGCCCAAAAGGCAGCCGACGATATGGACAACATCACCTTGTCCAAAGTCGACAAGCGGGCCGCTACCCGCCTCAGACTGCACCTCGACCTGTCGCCCGCTGACGCCGACCATGAAAAACTGGCAGGCAAATTCATCTACCCCGAATGGAACCACCAAAGCCGCAGCTATATGGACGGCCACTGCCGTGTGCTGGACGCGCCCGCGCACCCGCGCGAGGACGAAACCTTCATTCCCAATGCCGCCCGTGCCCGCGAAGTGCGCCGCCAATTCGAGACACTTAGGCCGCGCCGTGTGCTGCGGCCACGCCAGATCGACGGAACCGAGCTTGACCTTGATGCGCTGATCACAGCACAAGCCGATCTGATCGCAACAGGGCACGGTAGCGACCGGATTTGGCAGTCCTCACGCCAGATCGAACGCGACCTTGCTGTGGCGTTCCTGATCGACACCTCCCGATCCACAGAGGCCGCCGTGGGCGACACATCCGTCATAGATGTCAGCCGCGAAGCGCTCAGCGCGCTTGCTACAGGGATCGACGCCGCGGGTGATCAGCTGGGCATCTGGGGCTTTTCGTCCTTGCGCCGTGATCGCGTGTTTCTGACGCGCTGCAAGGGGTTCGAGACAAAAATGGGACCAGAGGTGACCGCCAATATCTGCGCGCTGCGCCCGGGTCACTATACCCGCCTTGGCGCCGCGATCAGGCACACTTCGGCAATGCTGGCCGAGCAAACGGCGACCCGCAAGTTGTTGATCGTGCTGACAGACGGCAAGCCAAACGACCTTGATCACTACGAGGGGCAGCACGGTATCGAGGACAGCCGCATGGCCGTTCGCGAGGCACGCCGTGCGGGCCAGTCGTTGCACGGGGTCATCATCGACGAAGACGGGCAAGACTGGTTCGCGCGTATCTTTGGGCGGGGCGGCTTTAGCTTGTTGCCCAACCCTGCGCGCCTGACCCGCGCCCTTCCCGACATTTACCGTTCACTGACGCAGGAGACTTAAAATGCGCTTACTGACCCCCCTCATGCTGCTCTTGGCCTCACCCGCAATTGCAGAATCCTTTGACCGTCCGATCCCTCAGGCACAGTCGGCCACGGCTGAAATCTGGTTCGCGGTTGCATCGCTGGCATTGGTTGCGGCCCTCTTTCTCGTGCACCGTCTGGTCATGCGAAAATGAAAACACGCGGCTGGACATCAGGGCAAATCGCGTTGGCACTCTACCCTTTCGGGGTAGGTGCGGCGGCGGTTAATGTCTTCTTCGCCTCACTGATAACAAGCTGGCTTGGCGGACCCGTCTTGAACGCGGTCTGGTCAATCGGGTTGGGGTGTATCATTGCTGTGCCAGCCACCATTGCTTTCGCCCGCCATATCAGACGGCTGATGGACGAGGCAGAACAGGACACGACACCATGAAAGTCATCTTCACTGACGGGCAGGCCACAGTTGACGCCGTTGACCTCGGGCCACTCCTTGATGTGCCGCCCGCCCAAGTCCCTGCCCTCATGCGCGACGGAGAGATCACGAGCCAGTTCGCAACAGGCGTTGGCGAAGACGCCGGGCGGTTTCGGCTGACATTCTACTACAACCAGAAACGGCTACGGCTGACCTGTTTGGACGATGGCACTGTGCTCTCGTCCTCGACAACCCCCGTGGGGAAACGACTATGAAATCTTCGACAGCATCCCAAATGCGGGCATGGACTGGCCCCGCAATATTGAGCTTCGGGTTTAGACCCTTGTTCTTGCTTGCTGCGCTCTGGGCGATGATTGCGATGGTGTTGTGGATCGGGATGCTTGCGGGCCTT
>CAKZNT010000024.1 GCA_937132065.1 uncultured Loktanella sp. | reverse complement strand
ATTTCGGAACGGTGACAAACAGGGCGACCATCGCGTGTGCGGTGAGGAGACATGAAGCCTTCAAAGCCGTCATCCATAACCCAGTGCTCACAGCCATCCGGATCAATCCAGATTGTTGGTGTGTATTCCTCACCGACGATTGTCCGCGTTTGCGCTTGCGCAGTCCCCGCGACCAAAGTCAACGACAATGCGCCTGCGACCAGACCGCCAGCCACGCCGCGCAACTTATCTTTATATGATGTTGCCACTTCCATTCCCTCGTTTACCAAAGCCACCCGTCACCTAACGTAGCGGCACTTTGTCAAATACGTTTCTGCAATCTTAGCAAGTTTAGTCAGCAATGAAAGGCAAAATCGCTACATATTGTGTCTCAATCGGAAACACTCTTGCGATTTGCGTCAAACTGGTTCGCCATTGGCGCGCCAAGTCAGCCTAAAGGTGCAAAGCCGTTCACCGATTTGCCAGCTTAAACGAGCACGCCCCCAAGAGAGTTTGTGCTCGCATTTGTGATTCTTACGCGGCGCACCTGACCGATCACATCGCGTGGCGCGTCGGCAAAGACAGCGTGTAAATAGTCTGACTTTCCAATCATTTGACCCTCGGTGCGGCCAACCTTCTCAAAGAGAACCTTGACCTCGCGGCCTACCATAGATTGCTGGATCGCGCGCTGTTGCTCGGTCAAAAGCGCCTGCAACCGCTGTAGGCGATCGTTCATAACGTCCTCGGGCAACTGCGGCTTTTCCGCGGCGGGCGTGCCGGGCCGTGTCGAATATTTAAACGAATAGGCCTGACCGTAGTTTACTTCACGGATCAAATCCAAGGTCTGCTCGAAATCTTCTTCTGTTTCACCAGGGAAGCCCACGATAAAATCACCCGACAGTAAAATGTCGGGCCGCGCGGCGCGAATGCGCTCGATCAGCTTGATGTAACCCGCAGCCGTATGCTTGCGGTTCATCGCCTTGAGGATTTTGTCGGAGCCGGATTGCACGGGCAAATGGAGATATGGCATCAGCTTGGGGCAGCTCGCGTGCGCCTCGATCAGGGCATCGTCCATGTCGTTGGGATGGCTGGTCGTAAAACGCACCCGCTCGAGGCCATCAACCTCGTTGAGCGCCCAGATCAAGCCAGCAAGCCCGCCCTCATGGCCGTGGTAGGCGTTCACATTCTGGCCAAGCAAGGTGATTTCGCGCACTCCAGCCTCGACAAGTTCTTGCGCCTCGCGGATGACGCGATCTGCGGGACGGCTCACTTCGGCGCCGCGTGTATATGGAACAACACAGAACGCGCAGAATTTGTCGCAGCCCTCTTGCACAGTCAGAAACGCGGTTGGCCCGCGCTTGGCTTTGCTGCGTGCCTTAAGGGTCTCGAATTTGTCGTCCTCGGGGAATTCTGTATCAAGCGCCTTTGCACCTGTCTGGATAGCATCATCCATCGCAGGCAACCTGTGGTAGGATTGCGGACCGACAACAAGGTCAACCATCGGCGCGCGGCGCATGATTTCGCCGCCTTCCGCTTGTGCTACACATCCAGCGACGCCGATCTTAACATTCGGGTTCAAGTCCTTGAACGGCTTGAGACGCCCGAGATCGGAATACACTTTTTCCGCCGCTTTCTCGCGGATGTGGCAGGTATTGAGCAAAATCATGTCCGCATCGTCAGGCGTGTCAGTCGCGACATAGCCCTTACCGCCCAGCGCCTCGGCCATGCGTTCGCTATCATACACGTTCATTTGACACCCGTAGGTCTTGATAAACAGCTTCTTTGGATCGGACATGGAACACCATTGCGCAGAATTTCGGACAAGGTGGGGGTTTAGCCCTGTTGGCGCATGCTTGCAATGGAGGTAGCGTTCAAAGCAAATTCGCCCTATCAAGCATCCAACCCAGAACCGAAAGTAGCGACCCCAGTTCATGCATTATCCTAGTCTCGCAGCATTCTTGACCGATGGGAAAGCAGCCCTTGCCAAGGGTCCGATTGCGTTGATCCTGCTTGAGGATGACGTCGAGGTGGGCAGCACGGTGCGCCATCATCTTGATGCGGGCTTTCGCTCTGTCATCACCTTCGGGGTTCCTGACATCCGCTTGCCTGATAACTTGCCTGCCAACGTCCACAATGTCGATTTTGACATGGCGAGCAAGGATGCCCTGCTAAAGGTTGTGAACAGTGTCATCGAATTGGCCCCAGCCCAGTGGATCTATTACGGATACAACACCGAGTATATTTTCTATCCGTTCTGCGAACATCGCGCGATTGGCGAGATGCTTGCCTTTCACACAGAAGAGCGCCGCGACGCCGTATTGACATATGTTGTTGATCTATATGCTGGTGATCTGGACGCCTCTCCCAATGCGGTAAGTCTGGACGACGCGCATATGGACAAGTCAGGGTATTACGCGCTTGCCCGCAAGGATACGGTCGATGACTTTGCCGAACGCCAGCTTGATTTCTTTGGCGGGCTGCGCTGGCGGTTCGAGGAACATGTTCCGCTGCCGCGCCGCCGCATTGATCGCATCTCGATTTTCCGCGCCAAGCCGGGATTACGCCTGCGCGCTGACCACACTTTCAACGACCCCGAATACAATACCTACGCCTGTCCTTGGCACAACTCGATTACCGCCGCTCTTGGATCGTTTCGCACGGCCAAAGCCCTGAAGCGTAACCCCGTCAGTTCCGCAGAAATCAAGACATTTCGCTGGCATAACTCCGCTCCCTTTGAGTGGCACTCGCAGCAGTTGCTAGACTTGGGCCTCATGGAACCTGGTCAGTGGTTTTAGGCCGCGTTCACATTTGCCCGCGTGGCCAATCGTCCTGACGTCTTGCGCTTATGTGCCGAGCAGAGCGGCCAATCAGCCGGATTTCGAACGAGGTTCAGCTTAAGCGGCGCTGTCGCGATCAGGTGCGCGTGTAGCGCATAGTCATCCTGATCTCTGATCTGATGTTCCCAGAACCGTCTTTGCCAGATCCCCTTTTCGCCCCGCGCCCGCATACTGGCGCATCTGTTCGCGGCTGCGGGAACGTGGCGCGAGAACGTGGATTTGATGTGCCGCCAGCGCGCGCTATAGCCGCTATCCCCTTCAGGGAGTGTCCAGATCATATGAAGTGTGGACGGTAAAATCACAGCGGCGTTAATCTCGAACGGCTGGTTCTTTTTGCACAGGCGCACCGCTGCGCGTAACAGGTCAACCCGCTCGACAAGCAGGTTCGACGTCGGGTCCGCCAGATTGACGGTGAAAAAGTAGGTTCCAGACGGAACGAATCTGCGGCGATATGCTGTCATGCCGCAAAGTGTTGCGCTTCAAGGTAAACAAATGTTGAACAGCGGCCATATGTAGGATGGGTTTTAACCCATCACCCGTTCAATTGCGCCGCAGCCTGATGACAACGTCAACCGAAGCAATTTCCGCACCATCAGGCACATTCGGCAGCTTGCTGATCACAAGTTGTTGGGCAGGCGCATCGGTCAACTCGGCTGTGTCCTCCCAATAAAAGTGGGGATGGTCCGTCATGTTGGTGTCAAAGTAGCTTTTTGAGCCGTCAACAATGATCTCGCGCAGCAGCCCTGCATCCCGAAATGCACGCAAGGTGTTATAGACCGTGGCAAGCGAGACCTTCTCGCCCACGCCGGAGGCCGCATCAAACAACCCTTCAGCCGTCACATGTCGATCCTGCCCGTCACCCACAAGCAAGCTTGCAAGCGTCAGTCGTTGCCGCGTGGGCCGCAGCCCGACACCAGCCAGCCAGTTTGTGCTTCGCGAAATCGCAATATCAACCATGAGAGCCCTTACTTTCCTACCCTTCATATGGGGAAAATCGGGGCAGGATCAATTGAAAACGCAAAATCACCGCCTTGCTCCGACTGCAAACACGATGCTAAACAACTGATAGGCAATTGAAACCATGCAATAAGAAGGCGGCACAAATGGCCAACTACCCTAGCAGTTTTGACAAAGAAGGGTTGCTTGCTTGCGCCCGTGGCGAATTATTCGGAGAGGGCAACGCCCAACTTCCTGCCCCGCCAATGCTCATGATGGACCGCATCACCGAAGTCTCCGCTGACGGTGGCGCCCACGGCAAGGGACACATCTTGGCCGAGTTCGACATCACGCCTGACCTGTGGTTTTTCGACTGCCACTTCCCCGGCAACCCGATCATGCCCGGCTGCCTTGGCCTTGATGGCCTCTGGCAGTTGACTGGCTTTAACCTCGGCTGGCGCGGCTGGCTGGGTCGCGGCTACGCGCTTGGCGTTGGCGAAGTGAAGCTGAAAGGCATGGTCCGCCCTGACCGCAAAATGCTGACCTATAAGATCGACTTCACCAAGGCGATCCAGACCCGCAGGCTGACCATGGGTGTAGCTGACGGGATTGTAGAAGCCGACGGTGAGGTGATCTACGAGGTGAAGGATATGAAGGTTGCACTGAGCGAGAGTTGAGGTTTTGGGCCTCAGTTTTCTCATAGCACTATTTCTGGCATGGCCAACTTTCGGGGTGTCCTTAGTCATCTGGTTTTGTTGGGTCGCTTGGTCTGGTTACCAACGCGGAAACTCATCGAAACGAAGCGATGTTATGACCGCGCTCCTCGAACCCATCTTTCGAGGTGAGTATCGGTATTTTGCCCATGGGCTCGAACTGCCATGGCGTGCTGATATCTCGGACGACGATGCTGAACATGCTCGAACGGATGAAGATCTGAAACAGATTGGACGTCTGGTTATGAAGTACTTTGCCCACAACGAAAGAGAGGCGAATGCTTTCATAAGCGCATTGAAACAACAAAGCGATAGTAACAATGGAGAGTTGGCCAGCCCTCACGAAGCGCTTGAATACGAGTTCTATGACAACAGACATCACGGGCCGCTGATGCTAGTATCATATCGTGCAATTTTGGCCTTAATGACCAACAATAATTTACCATGCTTCAGAAGCGTCGATAAGCGGTCTGTTTCTGAAAGAATCGTCGAAATGGAAATAGATATAAATGCTTCAAAGAAGTAGTTCCAGAAATACACCTTTATGAAGTGCCCAGAACTCCCCCCCCCTACCCACTTGCACCCCCGCCCCTCCCCATCCTACAAAGAACCAACACTAATACAGGAGTGCGCTCATGCGTCGTGTCGTTGTCACAGGTCTCGGAATTGTATCCCCTATCGGGAATAATGTTGCTGAGGTGGCCGAGAGCCTGAAGGCGGGCAAGTCGGGGATTGTGGCCAGTCCAGAGATGGCCGAGCATGGTTTTCGTTCCCAGATCGCGGGCACTGTGAAGCTGGATATAACCGAGCATGTTGAAAAGCGCGCGTTGCGGTTCATGGGTCCGGGTGCGGCTTATGCCTATATCGCGATGGGTCAGGCGATTGCCGATGCGGGGCTGGATGAGGCGACTGTTTCCAACGTGCGCACAGGTCTGATCGCTGGCTCTGGTGGCCCGTCCACCTCTGCCATGCTGACCGCGCATAACGTCGTGAAAGACACTGGCGCGACCAAGCGGATTGGCCCCTTTGCCGTGCCAAAGTGCATGTCGTCCACGATTTCCGCCAACCTTTCGACCCAGTATAAAATCAAGGGCATCAACTATTCGATCACCTCTGCGTGCTCGACCTCGCTGCATTGCATCGGCTCGGCTGCCGAGCAGATCATGATGGGCAAGCAGGACGTGATGTTTGCGGGCGGCGCTGAGGAACTGGATTGGACGTTGTCCTGCCTGTTCGACGCGATGGGCGCGATGTCGTCCAAATATAATGACACGCCAGAAAAGGCATCCCGCGCATTTGACGCCGACCGTGACGGCTTTGTCATCGCAGGCGGCGGCGCGATGCTGGTGCTTGAATCCCTTGAGCATGCCCAAGCGCGCGGCGCGAAGATTTACGCCGAGGTCACAGGCTTTGCCGCGACGTCGGACGGTCACGACATGGTTGCCCCGTCTGGTGAAGGCGGTGAACGTGCGATGCGTCTCGCGCTGGAAACCCTGCCCGAGGGCCGCAAGGTCAGCTACATCAACGCGCATGGCACATCGACGCCCGTAGGTGATGTGGGCGAAATCGAAGCGGTCCGCCGTGTGTTCGGCCAAGGCTCCACACCGCCTGTGTCCTCGACCAAGTCAATGACAGGGCATTCTCAGGGGGCCACTGGCGCGTCCGAGGCGGTCTATTGCCTGCTGATGCTGCAAGACGACTTCATCGCACCCTCGATCAACGTCGAAAACCTAGACCCGAATTTGGACCCTGCCGAGATTGCCACCGCCCGCGTGGATAATGCAGGACTGGACACAATCATGACGAACTCGTTCGGGTTTGGCGGGACGAATGGGTCGATGTTGTTGAGCAAGTTTACGGGGTAAGACGAGGGTGCTGCCATGCAAGGCATGATCCTCTGGCAAAAGATCGAAGGGGCCATATGTTTCGCAGTTGGCCTTTTCCTCTACTTCATGATGGAAGACGCGTTTTCATGGTGGGTGACCCTATTGGTCTTCTTTGCCGCGGATTTGAGCTTTTTGGCCTATTTGTTTGGCCCGAAGGTGGGAGCGGCTATCTATAATCTGGTGCACATCTACGGGTTTGGTCTGATCCTCCTTGTGCTCGGCATGACGACATTGCCAGGCACGTTAAGTGCAATCGGGCTTCTAATGTTTGCCCATGTCGGGTTTGATCGCATGTTGGGATACGGGTTAAAGTCGAGCCAAGGGTTTGGTTTGACCCATTTGGGCCGCATCGGCAAAACTTGACGTCACGTCCCAAACCGTTCACCTAGAATGAAACCAATAAAGGACGTCACATGACCATTTCTATGCAAGGCAAACGCGGGTTGATCATGGGGGTTGCCAATGAGCGCTCTATTGCTTGGGGGATTGCAAAGGCTATGGCCGAGGCTGGGGCGGAACTGGCGTTCACCTATCAGGGCGAGGCATTTGGCAAGCGATTAGAGCCGCTCGCGGCAAGCGTTGGCTCCGACTTCATGGTTGATGTGGATGTGACCAACGAGGCCTCGATGGATGCTGCTTTTGCGGCCCTTGGCGAGCGCTGGGAGACGATTGATTTTGTCGTGCATGCCATCGCTTATTCCGACAAGAATGAGTTGACGGGCCGTATCTCTGACACGAGTGTGTCAAACTTCAAGAACTCGATGGTGATCTCGTGCTATTCGCTGATTGATGTGTCCAAGCGCGCAATGGCGTTGATGCCCAATGGCGGCACGATCCTGACGCTAACCTATCAGGGCGCAAACAAGGTCACACCGTTTTACAATGTCATGGGCGTGGCAAAGGCCGCACTCGAAAGCGCGGTGCGCTATCTGGCCAATGACCTCGGCCCTGACAAAATTCGCGTGAACGCTATTTCACCGGGCCCGATGAAGACGCTTGCAGGGGCGGCCATTGGTGGCGCGCGCAAGACTTATAAGCACACGGGCGAGAATGCTCCGCTACGCGCAAATGCGACCCTCGAGGCCGTCGGCGGCACGGCTGTTTATCTGGCGTCAGATGCTGGTGCTTGCACAACGGGCGAGATCATCCGCGTGGATGGCGGCTATCACGTGCTAGGCATGCCGCAGTCCGAAAACCTATAGGATTGTTCGGGCCCATTGCGATGAGCCCGAACAAGAGCTGATTTAAGCCGCGTCGATACCGACAACTTCAAAATCGAAGGTCAGGTCCTGACCCGCAAGCGGGTGGTTGGCGTCGAGCGTGATCTCGGTGTCCGAGACTTCAACGATTGTCACGGGAATGACTTGGCCCTCGGGGCTTTGCATCTGCAACTGTGTGCCGACTTCCTTTGGGATGTCATCTGGAAACTCTGTGCGCGGCACGGGCTGGCGCGCGGCCGGATTGATCGGGCCGTAGGCTTCCACGCATGGAATTTCGGCCACTTTCTTTTCGCCCTCGGTCATGCCGTGGATGGCGGCGTCCAGTCCTGTGATGATCATGCCTGAACCCAGCGTAAACTCAAGCGGGTCGCGTCCTTCAGAGCTATCAAACACCTCACCAGATTGCAGCGTGCCCTTGTAGTGGATGCGAATTGTGTCGCCTGCTTTTGCTTGTGTCATATCGTCGTCTTTCTTTGG
>CAKZNT010000023.1 GCA_937132065.1 uncultured Loktanella sp. | reverse complement strand
CAGGATCGCTTTTGCGGCTCACCATCGGTCGACCCCGATCCGTTCGCCTCGTCGAGTCACTGTGGAACCCCCAGACCCGGACCTTTAAAAAGAACGCCGTGCTCGCCGTCCACACCATCGTCACCGACGGCGCCAGTCTCGAGCCCGGCAACAACTTCGTCCGACGTGGCAGTGCTTTGAATTTCTCTGATACGGTCCAAAGCGTGTTCCGAGGTTCGCGCGAGCTCGTGAGCTACTATCTCCACCAAAAGCCCGATGCCGGCCATATCCTGCATGAGCTTTGCATCACCTTCTACCTCGGCGTTCCTCTCACGAAGGATTTTTGCCAATTCGGTGAGTTCATGCAACGTTTGTTGTAGCTCCTCAATCTTCTCCTGATCTTTACGAGGCGTGACCGCACGCAGATTACTGATAGCCTTTTGTGCGCGCGTCTTGAGTCTTGTAATCTCGGTCTTGGCTTTAACCGGCTTCGCTCTCTTCGGTTTGTATTTGGTCTCAGCCCGTTTCATAGCACTGCGCAGCTGATCCTGGATGGATAACTGTACGATCCTAAGCATGGCCTGCTGTTCATGGGTTTCCCGCAACCCCTCTCGATTGGTCTGATCGACCAAGCCGGGATTGGCACTGCGGCTGATATTAACCTGACCGACAAGTTGGATTTTGTTGAGCAAGTATCCCTTTGACATCAGCGCCGTTCTATCGAGCTCAAGCCAATCATCCTTTTCTTGTCCATAGGGGTACACGCGAAAGTCGTCGCGATACATGCGGATACCCGCCCATTGCCTGTGGAGCTTCAGGATCTGTTCTCGATCCATCCCACCGGCTGCTTTTATTCGCCTACGGTTGTACCAGTGAGCTTCAAACGAGAAACGACCCAGATCAGTCAATGCATCTTCCGGAATTCCCTCGCCTCTGCCGCGTACCATTGCGACTAGATCCATCTTCCCGAAGCGAAGCTCTTCTTCGATGATAGGGTGATCAAATCCGAGGTCATTGATTTTTATCTTGAGAGTGAGTTCTGGACCGGATTTTCCAACGCTATACTCCCCGTGGATGCTCGCATGCGACAAATCGAGAAACTTCTTTCCCAATAAAGGGATGGCGATCCTCTCGCCATTCCAGAACAATGCGATCCGAGGACGATTCTTGATATCCAGCAGCGGGTTGTTAAGAAAGGCAAACTCGTTCGCTGCTAACTGCTTCACGCGATCCTCGCTCCAATCCGCACTGAGTTGCGAAATTGTGAGGGTCGTTCCAGAGTAAGTTTTCGACGGCTTGGCACCGTAGGTGCGCGGCTCGATGTCGATGTCCTCAATCATTTTGTTGACGTCTTCGAAGTCTCTCCAATCGATTTCAAGACGATTCATTTTCGAATCTTTGCGGCGAGCCGTTGTGATCGACAACGTGTCGCCCAGCACCACATGACCCGCCTCAGCGCCGATCAAGCGGCCAATGCGATCCGCGATAGCAACAGGCTGGGCCATCCAGCCCGCCTTGTTCCACCCCGTTATCAACATCTCGCCCCATTCACCCGAGACAGTCTTGGCAACGCGCTCTGCTGCCGCCTTTGGCAATGGGCCGAGCGAATTACCATCAAGATAAACCATGCCTTCAGGCAGGGCGAACATCGGCTTGGTTGTCGAGAAATCGGTCATCAGAGTGTTAACCATGTCAAAACAAGCGCGAGGAGCGCGGGAACAGACTGCACGTAAAGCGCAGAGCGAATGCCGCAATATAGCGCATAGACCCCCGCAACCACCACACAGCAGAGCAGGTAAACGACCATCGACGGGTTCCCCGTGATGAGGCCAATCAGCAAGCCAAGAGCAATGAAGCCGTTATAAAGCCCCTGATTGGCTGCCATGACACGCGTTTGAACGGCAAGATCGGCGGTCATGCCAAATACCTTGCGCGTGCGGGGGGCTTCCCACGCGAACATCTCAAGATAGAGGAAATAGAAATGGATCAGGGCGACGATCACGGTCAAAAGGGTAGCTAACATCAGGTCTGTCCTCCAGAAATTTCAATCGTTTGGCCATTGACCGAGGCCGCGGCCTGCGCACAAAGCCACATCGCAGATGCAGTAATCTCATCCACACCAAGCAGGCGGCCATGGCGGTTGCCCTTGGCCATCACCGCCAACGCGCCCGCTTCGTCCGTTTCATAACGGCGCATCACGCTGGGAATTTGGGCGCGGACAATATCGGTATCAACATAGCCCGGGCAAATCGCATTAAAGGTGATCGCAGAGCCCATGTATTCCTCTGACAGGCCACGGACCAAACCGATGACACCGTGTTTGGACACAGTATAGGGAACCGCGCCCTTCAGCCCTTTGACGCCCGCAATCGAGCTGATCACAATCATGCGGGCCGGGGTATCAGCGGGCAGCGTCTGTAACGCGGCTTGCAAGGTCACAAACGCACCATCCAGATTGATCGCCATCATGGCACGCCAGTCCTCCAAACGGACCTTCTCGAACGGGCCACCGACAGCGATACCCGCATTGGCAACACAAATCTGGACAGGACCACGGGCGGCTGCTGCCTCTGCAATCCCCGCGCGGGTTGCCTGTTCATCCGCAACATCCATCGGTAAGGCGTGGAGATTGGGATGGGTGGCGGCAAAGTCGGCAAGCACCGCTGCGCGCCGCCCCGTGATCGTGACCTGCGCACCTGCATCGGCTAATGCGCGCGCGATCCCCGCACCAATACCTGTGCCACCGCCTGTGACCAAGGCATGTTTGCCTGTGTGTTCCATGATATTTCTCCCTTGCGGCATCGTATCGCAGCGATTGCGCGTGACAAGGGCACAACGACAAGGAACACTTAGGGCATGAAATGGATTGATATACCCCCCGTCTGGCTGATTGCTGCGCTTGTGATTGCGTGGCAGATTAGTATCGCGCGGCCCTTTGGGCTGTCTCTGGATTTCGCCGTGCTGCAACTTGCAGGCGGGCTTCTTGTCGGGGGCGGGGTGATCCTTATGCTCTTGGCCTTCATGGAAATGCGCAAGCAACGCACAACCGTGATCCCGCATAGCGAAGCCACAACTCTGGTCTCCTCTGGTATATTCAAACGAAGCCGCAACCCGATCTACCTCGCGGATGCGATGATCCTGACAGGGTTCATCTTGCGGTGGGACGCACCGCTCGCGCTGGTGCTCATTCCCGTTTTCATCTGGATCATCGAGCGGCGGTTCATCGTCCCCGAAGAAAACATGCTGCGGCGCAAGTTTCGGGCGGATTACGCGCGCTATGAGCAAAAGACGCGGCGATGGGTCTAACGACCTTCCGTTAGTATCGTTATTTCGTTCAGCTACCCGCTTGTGAAATAAAATGTCGCGGGTTAGGTCAATATTACTGCAAAATCGCGTAGGGGGACTGCCCATGAAAATCGGGACACCAAAAGAAACTTTCCAAGGCGAGGACCGCGTGGCAATGACGCCCGCGTCCGCCAAGGATCTGCAAAAACTCGGATACGACTGCGTTATCGAATCCGGTGCAGGCATTGCCGCTGGATTCAGCGACAAATCATATCAGGACGCAGGGGTCGAGGTCGTGAAAACGGGCGTCGCCCTGTTCAAAGCTGCCGACATTATCGCCAAGGTGCGCCCGCCGTCTGACGCCGAAACCAAACGGCTGCGTGAAGGGCAAACGCTGATCTCCTTCTTCTATCCGGCCCAGAACGATAAACTGATGGGGCTGGCCAACAAGCAGGGCGCGACAGTGATCGCAATGGACATGGTTCCACGCATTTCGCGCGCGCAGAAAATGGATGCACTGTCGTCCATGGCCAACATCGCAGGCTACCGCGCCGTCATCGAGGCCTCCAACAACTTCGGGCGCTTCTTCACAGGGCAGATCACCGCTGCGGGCAAAGTGCCACCAGCCAAGGTGCTTGTGGTCGGGGCAGGGGTCGCAGGGCTCGCCGCCATCGGCACGGCGACCTCGCTCGGGGCAATCACCTACGCCTTTGACGTGCGCCCTGAAGTGGCCGAGCAAGTCGAAAGCATGGGCGCCGAATTTGTCTTCCTCGACTTCAAAGAAGAACAGGCAGACGGTGCCGCCTCGGGCGGCTACGCCTCCGTGTCCTCGCCAGAATTTGCCGCAGCACAGCTTGCCAAATTCCGCGAAATCGCACCCGACATGGACATCGTGATCACCACCGCGCTCATTCCGGGGCGCGATGCGCCAGAGCTATGGACCAAAGACATGGTCGAAAGCATGAAGCCGGGTTCGGTTATCATCGACCTCGCAGCAGAGCGCGGCGGTAACTGCAAACTGACCGTGATGGACGAAAAGATCGTGACAGATAACGGCGTCACAATCATTGGCTACACCGACTTCCCGTCACGTATGGCCGCGCAGTCTTCCACGCTTTATGCGACCAATATC
The DNA here is from genome assembly GCA_937132065.1 of uncultured Loktanella sp. GTDB lineage: Bacteria > Pseudomonadota > Alphaproteobacteria > Rhodobacterales > Rhodobacteraceae > Yoonia. Next base: position 21,231 of record CAKZNT010000023.1, on the reverse strand, counting down.
CGCCACATGATGACCGATTTGACGCCCGATAAGGACGGCAAACCACATCACAACATGGACGACGATGTGATCCGCGGGGCCACGGCCACACATGGGGGCGAAATCACTTTCCCGCCGCCCAAACCAAAGATCGCAGCGATTGCCGCCGTGGCCAAAAAACCCGCGCCAAAAGAGCTGACAGCCGAGGAGAAAAAGGCAGCCGAAACCGCAGCCTTCAAAACCCAGACCCGCAATCAGGTCGGGCTTCTCGCCATCGGCGGCGCACTTCTCTTGGCCATTGGTCTGGTCGCACCCGCAAGCTTCATGCAACACTTTATCGTGTTTGTGCTGTCGGTCTTTATCGGCTTTCAGGTGATCTGGGGCGTAGCACATTCGCTGCACACACCTCTCATGGCCGTGACCAATGCGATCTCTTCGATCATCATTCTGGGCGCACTCGTGCAAGTCGGATCGGGGTCATTCCTCGTGATCCTTCTGGCCGCACTCGCGATCTTTATGACGGGTATCAACATCTTCGGGGGTTTCCTCGTGACACGGCGCATGCTCGCCATGTTCCAGAAATCTTAAGGGGTTAGAATTATGGAATTCGGATTTACAACAGCGGCTTACGTGGTCGCAGCCGTTCTCTTTATCCTCTCGCTCGGGGGGCTATCTGGACAAGAAAGCGCAAAACGCGCGGTATGGTATGGGATCGCAGGCATGGCGCTCGCGGTCGTGGCAACACTCATGGGTCCAGCCTCAGGGCTCTGGCTCCTATCGCTGATCCTCATCGCAGGGGGCGGCGTGATCGGCTACCAACTGGCCACCAAGGTCCAGATGACGCAGATGCCGGAACTGGTTGCAGCGATGCATAGCCTTGTCGGTCTCGCAGCGGTTTTCGTGGGCTACATCGCGCATTTTGAAATCGGCAACGCGGCAGCTGGCGGCGACCTTGGCACATTCGCGGCCATGATTGCACATAAGTCACCCGTCGAGATCAATATCCTGCGGGTCGAGCTCTTCCTCGGGGTCTTCATCGGGGCGATCACCTTCACGGGGTCAATCATCGCCTACGGGAAGCTCGCAGGCAAAGTCGATTCCGCGGCCAAAAAGCTACCGGGTGGGCATTTGCTCAACATCGCAGCAGCCGCAATCTCGGTGCTGACTTTGATCTGGTATTTCAACACTGGCGGGCTTTTCCCACTGTTCCTGATGACACTGGCGGCGCTGTTTATCGGCTACCACCTGATCACAGGGATCGGCGGGGCGGATATGCCCGTGGTTGTTTCCATGCTCAACTCCTACTCGGGGTGGGCGGCAGCGGCGATCGGCTTTAGCCTTGGCAATGATCTGTTGATCGTGGTCGGTGCATTGGTCGGCTCCTCGGGGGCGATCCTGTCCTACATCATGTGTAAGGCGATGAACCGGTCGTTCATCTCGGTGATCTTGGGCGGCTTCGGGGGACCAGCAGGCGAACAGATGGCCGTCGAGGGCGAGCAAATCGCAATCGACAGCGATGGTGTGGCAACGGCCCTCAACGAGGCCGACAGCGTGGTCATCATCCCGGGCTACGGCATGGCCGTGGCACAGGCGCAATCCTCTGTGGCGGAACTGGTGCGCAAACTGCGCGCAAAGGGCAAGACGGTGCGCTTTGCGATCCACCCTGTTGCAGGTCGCTTGCCGGGTCACATGAACGTGCTCTTGGCCGAAGCCAAAGTGCCTTACGACATCGTCATGGAAATGGACGAGATCAACGACGACTTCCCCTCAACGGACGTCGCAATCGTGATCGGGTCCAACGACATCGTGAACCCCGCAGCACAAGACGATCCGAACTCGCCCATCGCAGGGATGCCAGTGCTTGAATGCTGGAAGGCAAAGCAGGTCTTTGTATCCAAGCGCGGGCAGGGGACAGGCTACTCGGGTATCGAAAATCCGCTGTTCTACAAAGAGAACACGCGCATGTTCTATGGTGACGCCAAGAAATCGCTCGATGAACTGCTGCCTAAAATCGACTAGGGGCAGATCAAATAGGCAACAAAGGGCTGCGCAACCGCGTGGCCCTTTTGCATTGTGAACACAGTGTTTCCAAATCCTGCGCCAATTAGGCTATCGCCGCAAAGGCATCATCGTTAATTTGCCTTAACACAATTGGAGAAACACAATGCATTCAACGGTTCAGATTTCCGCGACAGTCGCGATCCTTACAGCTCTTTCTGCCTGTGGCGGCGCGGGCGGGTCGGCATTAGATCAATACGAGGCACGCTATGAGGCGGATCTTGAAAAGGGCGTTGCGCTCTTTAACACGCCAGGGACCGCTTGGAACGCGATGCCTGCGAACGGATCAGCCAACTACAACGGCGGCGCGGTTATCCTGATCGACCGTGATGACACAAACGACCTCGACGATATCCTGATCCTTGGGGATACAGACATCACGGCCAACTTCCGTGCAGGAACCATGACCGGCACTATCGACAACATGGTCGGGGCGACCAATATCACCGAGAATGACGCGGATATCGCAGATGTAACCGGTGAAATCGAAATCGGTGGATCAACCTCGATCGTTGGCGACGACGAAGACGACAACTTCACCAACCGACCAAATGACTGGTATGCAGATTACTATGGCAACATCGGCTTTAACGGGGACAGCTATGAGGTCGAAGGCGGCATCAACGGGCAATTCGTTGGCACACGCGCCAATCCAAGCAACGGCCAAAGCCCCGCACGCGGCATCATCGGCGAGAGCGATGACGGCTTTGCAACGATCAACGGTGAATACGAAACCAACGAGGCGTTCGTTTCCCTCGAGCTATACGGCGAGAACTAGGCGTCTCGCCACGTCCCTAGGGGAATATCCTCTAGGGACCAATCGCCGATTGACCAGCGCACCAAACGCAGGGTCGGGAACCCGATATGGGCCGTCATGCGGCGCACCTGTCGATTGCGGCCCTCGCGAAGTGTCACGCTGATCCAGACATCAGGCACGGACTTGCGAAACCGCACGGGCGGATCACGCTCCCACAACTGTGGCGGATCAATCAATGCGACCTCGGCGGGGCGGGTCATGCCATCCTTCAGGGTCACACCCTTGCGCAGCGGCGCAAGGTCGGCGTCCGTTGGCGCCCCCTCGACCTGCACAAGATAGGTCTTGGCCATCTTATGGGCAGGGTCGGCGATCTGGGCCTGCAAGCGGCCATCGTCCGTTAGAATAAGCAACCCCTCGCTGTCACGATCAAGACGACCCGCAGGGTAAACGCGGGGCACATCCACATAGGCAGACAGTGTCGGACGGGCGGTCGGGCTTTTCACATCTGTGAACTGCGACAGAACGCCGAAAGGTTTGTTCAATAAAAGTGTGCGTGACATGACCCGTTATTACGGGGTCCGGGCGCGATGGGAAACCGTAAATGCGGTGCACGTGCGGTGCACGTATGGTGCACGCGCGGTGATTTGCAATTTACCGCAAACGCCACGCGATTTCCTCTTGCAAGAATCCGGCAATGGCCTAAATGAGCCATCATAGAAGCCAACGCACGCGCCTCTGGCCGGTGACAGTCATCACATGTGTTTACGTAGCGACGGTAACTTCTCCCTTGGAACTGAGCGGTCTCGTGTAAGGGTCAAATCCCTCACAATGGCCGGGTCTACTGGAGATGACAGATGACTGTTGAAACTGCGGGCGCTTCAATGCAAGCCCTTGATAATACATCACGTTTGGACGCTTACTGCGCGGCCAATACCTTTGATAAGCCGACCCTCGTGCTCGATGTTGAGCGGGTCGAGGCGCAGTATCATGCGCTTAAGGCAGGGCTGGGCCACGCGGATATCCACTACGCCGTGAAGGCAAATCCGGCCGAAGAAATCATCGCGCGACTGGTCAAACTCGGCTCGCATTTTGACGCGGCATCCAAGGCTGAAATCGACCTCTGCCTGCGCCACGGCGCGCACCCGAATGACGTCTCGTTCGGCAACACAGTCAAGCGATCCTCCGACATCGCTTGGGCGCATGCGCAAGGGATCACGCTGTTCTCGGCGGATGCAGAGGAAGAGCTTGAAAAGATTGCAGTTTCCGCGCCAGGTGCGCAGGTTTACATCCGCTTGATCGTGGAGATTTCGCAAGCTGACTGGCCGCTTTCGCGCAAATTCGGCTGCGATTCATCGACAGCAATCAGGCTCTTGAGCTATGCGAAATCGCTTGGCCTGAAGCCGATCGGTTTCTCGTTCCACGTCGGCTCGCAAACACGCAAAGCGGCGATGTGGGGGCCGTCACTGGATGCGCTCGCAGAGATCTGGCACGCTGCAAAAACAGCAGGGCACGACCTGACGCTTCTGAACATCGGCGGCGGCTTTCCTGCGTTCTACGGTGAAACGATAGAAGCCCCGACAGACTACGCCTCTGCGGTGATGGAACAAGTCATCTCCCGCTTCGGCAAAGTCCCACGTATTATGGCTGAACCGGGTCGTGGCTTGGTCGCTGAGGCGGGCGTCATTGTGTCCGAAGTCCTGCTTGTGTCACGCAAATCCGATCGCGACATGCATCGCTGGGTCTATCTCGATATCGGGCGTTTTTCGGGTCTTGCAGAGACCGAAGGCGAGGCGATCCGCTACCAATTCGAGACCCCGCGCGACGGTGATCCGACCGGTCCATGCATCATGGCAGGACCATCGTGCGATAGTGCAGATGTTCTTTATGAAAAGCGGCCTATGCTGTTGCCGATCAGCTTGCGGGCGGGGGATCGGGTGATCATTCGCAACACTGGCGCCTATACGTCGACCTATTCATCGGTTTGCTTTAACGGCTTTCCGCCGCTTGCAGTGGTCGTTATCTGATAAAATCCAAAGGGTTAGCGGCAAACGGTATACCGTTGTGTGCCGCTAACCCCTTCAAATATAAAGATTATTTCTTTACAGTCGGAATTTGATCGGTAGTGTGCAATTAACTTAGCGTTAAGGGATTTGCCATGCCGCCAATAACCGATCACCCGTTGCGCTACGCAATGTCCAACGAATTGCACGCGCGCCCGTTCCCTAAGCTAAGCGCACCGTCACGCGCGGCCTTTCTTGCGCTCAAGCCAGCCAGCAACGCCGCTGGACGCGACCGAAGCGCCGATCTGGCGCATCTGATTACGCTCTTGGATCGCTACGGCGCCGCACATCCGCAACCGGATGCCACGCATTATTCGGGCCAGATTGGCAAGCATCACCTGAAATGGGAGAGCCACACCGAATTCGTCACATATACGATCTTCGGAGATGGCGCCGCCGCGCAACCGTTTGATGCGCAAACCTTTCAGATGTTCCCGCAGGACTGGCTCGAAAATGCGCCGGGCACGCGCATCACTAGTGCGCTGATCCGCATCGAACGCCACGATGGCGACGAAGGCATCATCGCAAAGGCAAATGAGTGGTTCGTGCCGGAAAGCCTCGCAATCTCGCGGGTGCTTGAAGATGAACTCATCGTCGCGAGCGACTTTCGGATTGATCCGGCAGGGCACATGCGCATGGCCGTTTTCGCGCGCTCGACAACAGGAGAGCGGCGGATCGGGCGGGTGGTTCAGCGACTTTGCGAGATCGAAACCTACAAGTCGGTTGCCATGCTTGGCCTTGCCGCCGCACGTAACCTGTCGCCGCGCATGGCCAGCATCGAGGCGCAGTTATCCACGCTTGTCCTTGATCTTAACAGCGAAGATGTGCAGCCAGAACATACACTTAAGCTCCTGCTTGCAATCTCTGCCGAGCTTGAGAATATCGTGGCAAAGACCGCCTACAGGTTCGGCGCAAGCAAGGCCTACGAGACAATCGTCACGCAGCGGATCACGGTGCTGCGCGAAGAGCGGTTCTTGGGGCGCCAGACATTTGCCGAATTCATGATGCGCCGTTTTGATCCTGCAATGCGCACGGTTGAATCGACGCAGACCCGTTTGGCGGGGCTGTCGGATCGGGCCTTGCGCGCGGGTGATTTGCTGCGCACGCGGGTGGATGTCGAACGCTCTGCGCAGAACCAGTTGTTGCTGACAAGCATGGATCAGCGGGCCGATCAGCAGCTCAAGTTGCAGAAAACCGTCGAAGGATTGTCCGTCGTCGCGATTAGTTATTACGCCGTGAACCTCGTGCTTTACATGATTGGGCCAGTCGAAAAGACGATGGGTATCGGCAAGGCATACCTTGCGGCAGGGGCTACGCCTATCGTGCTATTGCTGGTCTGGTTGATAATCCGGCGGATACACCGCCAGATGCATTAGAGGCCGCGAATGCGGGGGTCGAGCGCATCGCGCAGACCATCACCGATGTAGTTGACCGATAGCACCGTAAGCGAGATCGCAAGGCCGGGCCAAATCACCCGCTCGGGGAATGATGTCATACGGTCAACGCTATCAAACAGGATCTTTCCCCATGTCGGGAAGTCGGACGGAAAGCCGAGCCCAAGAAACGACAGGGCGCTTTCGGTGATGATGGCGGTCGCAAGCCCAAGGGTCGCAGATACCATGATTGGCGAGAGCACATTGGGCAGCAAATGCCGCGTGATCATCCGCCGCGCAGGCGTCCCGATGGAGCGGGCGGCCAACACAAACTCGCGTTCCTTGAGCGCCATAACATCGCCGCGCACAATCCGTGCGGTCTGCATCCAGCTTGTGATGCCGATCCCCGTCACGATCAGGATAAAGATACCCTGCTCAGGCCCGAACGCGGCGCGCAGCGGGTCGCGAAACAGGAGCATCATAACCAGCAGAAGCGGCAAAAGCGGGAGAGCAAGCACAAGGTCGGTAAACCGCATCAAAAGCCCATCAAGCCGCTTGAAGTAGCCTGCCAGCACCCCGACAGTCGTGCCGATAAGCAGCGCGAGAACCATTGCAGTCCAGCCCACTGCGAGGCTGATCCGTCCGCCTTGCATGATGTTGGCCATGATGTCGCGGCCAAGGTTGTCCGTGCCCATCGGGCGTGCCCAGCTGACCTTTGCGCCGCTGTCGAAAATAGCCATATAAATCGGGCGCACGTTCTTGTTGCGGATGTCCAGCTTACCCGGATCAATCCCCCAAAGCCACGGACCCAACAGGCAGAAAAGCGTGATAAAGATCAGGAACATAAGCCCGAACACCGCGCCTTTGTGGGTTTTGAACTGGTCCCAGACATCCCACCACTGATTGCGCTGCGGGGCTGCGATATCCACGGTTTGATCAGTCATAGCGGATCCTCGGGTCAAGTATGCCGTATAGAATATCGGCAATCAGGTTCATCATCACAATCAGCACCGCCAGTAGGAAGGTGATCGTCATAACCATAGGAATATCATTGCCTTGTAGCGCGATGATAAGAAGCTGGCCAAGGCCGTTTACCTTGAAAATCTGCTCGGTGATGATCGCGCCGCCAAAGATGGCAGGGATGCCAAGCGCAATCACTGTCACAACAGGGATCATCGAATTGCGCAAGACGTGTTTCATCACCACTACGCTTTCGGTCATGCCCTTTGCACGGGCCGTGCGCACATAGTCCTGACCAAGGTTGTCGAGCATCGAGGCGCGCATATAGCGGCTAACCTGCGCGGTGGTTTGGAGCGCCAGCACCATCACAGGCATGATCATCTGCTTGAGCTGAAAAAGGAAGGTATCCCAAGAGGTGACCTGATGGGTGGTGTCATAGATCGAGGGCAACCACTTGAGTTGCACCGAAAAGATCACGATCAAAAGCACACCGCTAAAGAAGGGGGGGACCGAAAAGCCGATCATCGACACGAACGTGCCTGTTTGGTCAAAGACAGAATATTGCTTGTAGGCCGAGATGATCCCGATCGGCAGAGCAATCAGCACGCCCACGACATATGACATGCCGACAACCCACAATGTCTGTGGCATCCGCTGCGCGATTGTTTCAAAGACGGGCGAGCGCGACTGGAAGGAAATGATCCGCTGCGCACCATCGGCAAAATTCGTGCCAAAGATGCCGTCGATCCAGTATTGCGGTTCTACGATAAAGAATTGCTTGAGCCAGAGCGGGAAGCGCACCCACCACGGTTCGCCCAACCCAAGCGCAAGGCGCATCTTTTCTTTGACCTCGGGCGGGATCGTCAGGGGCATCTGCGCCATCGGATCGCCCGGGGCGAGTTCTAGCAACATAAAGATCACGAAAGCGATGAACAAAAGCGTCGGGATCGACAGCAACAACCTGCGGATTGTGAAGGTGAGCATGTTTAGGGCGCCTTAGTTAAGAGCTTTTGAGGGAAGGGAGGGCAGGGGAAAACCTGCCCTCTCAAGTGGTTAAATCTACCGATTACTCAGTGCGGTGCCAGTCAGCAACGTTCCAAAGCTCGGAGTCCCAAGTGTTCAGAACAACGCCACCAAGTGAGTTGGCTTTTGCAGAAACACGACCACGGTCAACCAGTGGCACGATTGTCATCGTGTCGCGCGTGACTATGTTGTTCATCTCACGGGCCAAGTCGCCACGCTTGTCGATGTCTGCCGTTGCACCCAATTCGTCGATCAGCGCGTCATATGCAGGATCGCAGAAACGGTTGATGTTCTCACCCTGCCACTGGCTGTCAGGCCGCGGCTCGTTGCCGCATTTGTATGCGGAGAGGTAAGCCTGTGGGTCTGTGCCGTCAAAGTTGTTTGCATACATTTCTACGTCTGCATAGAACTTTTGGAACGTGTCCGGGGAGCCTGGATCACCACCAAAGAACACGGATGCATCGAGGTTGCGCAGCTCGGTTTCAACACCGATTTCGCCCCACCACTCTTTGATCAGCGCTTGGAAATCCTGACGCACAGCGTTTGTCGATGTCTGGAACAGGATGTTCAGCTCAACGCCGTCCTTGTCACGGATACCGTTGCCGTTTGTGTCAGTCCAGCCAGCACCTTCAAGCAGCGCTTTTGCGCCCTCGATGTCTTGGGTCAAGCAGCCAGTGTTGTCAGTGGATGCGTAGATTTCCGGACCAGGCACGAGGTTACATGTCGGGCGACCCGCCTGACCATAGCCAACTTCAACCAGCAAGTCGCGGTCGATAGCCATGGACAATGCGTGACGCACATCAAACTCGGACAAGAACGGGTGCGGGTGTGCAACGGTTGCTCGCTCGCCCTCGGGCAGGTCAGCGGACGGGTTTGTCAGGTTCATTTCAAGACGCTCGACAAGTGTGCCAAATGCAGAGACTGGTGTGCCAACGCCGCCTTCGGCCATTGCGGCAAGCACATCAGGTGCAAGCTGCATGTTCCATGCATAGTCAAATTCGCCAGTTTCCATGACCGCACGACCCGCAGCCGTTGCGTCGCCGCCCCCTTTGAAGGTCACGGTTGCAAATGCAGGCTTTGCAGGATCACGGTAGTTTTCGTTGGCTGACATCTGGATAACGTCGTTCGTGCGGAAGTCAGTGACAACAAACGGACCCGTGCCGATTGGCATGAAGTTCGCGTCTGTGCACTCTGGTGCTTTTGCACCAAGGCAGTCAGCAAACTGGGCCGCTTGGATGATTGGCGACTGTGCGCCAGCAAATGGGCCATATGGATTTGGTTTTGGACCCGTGAACGTCACTTTGACGGTCAGGTCGTCGATTGCTTCAACCGATTGCACGCCTTCAAACTTGGACGCCTGCGCACAGCCGCCTTCTGGGTGCATGCAGTATTCAGCCGTGAAAACAGCGTCTGCAGATGTCACCGGGCTGCCGTCAGACCACATCATGCCAGCTTTGATCTTCCACGTGATCGAGGTCAGATCCTCGGACACGCCGCCATTGCCGACAGTCGGGATTGCTTCGGCAAGATATGGAACCAATGCGCCTGTGTCGTCATAGCGCGCAAGCGGCTCGATGATCATTGACGCAGCTTCAAGATCCTTGGTTCCGCCTGAGAGGTAGGGGTTCAAGATCGAAGGCGCTTGCCAATAGATGATGTTAAGTTGGCCGTCACTGCCACGCTCCGCCATCGCCGCCGGGGCAAAGGCAAGAGAGGCAACCGCGCCCATCAATACTGTCTTCATTTTCATTGTCGTATTCTCCTAGTTGGTGCTCTTATTATTGACCTCGGGTCCCGTCGTTTCATCGACAGGGGTTTATTTTATGTCTCGTTATGCAAGTGGCAGGCGGTAAAGCGGCCCGGCTTGACCTCGCGATATTCAGGCTCGATCTGCTTGCAAATATCCATCACCGCTGGGCAGCGCGTGCAAAAATTGCAGCCCTTTGGCGGCTTTGATGGCGAGGGCACATCGCCTTTCAAAATGATCCGCTCGCTTTTGCGGGCAAGTGCGGGATCAGGCTCGGGCACAGCCGACAAAAGCGCCTTTGTGTATGGGTGCATCGGGTCGGCAAAAAGCGTTTCGCGCTCTGCCAGCTCGACAATTTTCCCCAGATACATGACGGCCACGCGTGTCGCGATATGGCGCACCATCGACAAATCGTGGCTGATGAACAGATAGGTGAGGCCAAACTGTTCTTGCAGGTCTTCGAGCAGGTTCACAACTTGGGCTTGGATCGACACATCAAGCGCCGCAATCGGCTCGTCACACACGATAAATTTGGGGTTCAGAGCTAAGGCCCGCGCGATCCCGATCCGCTGGCGTTGCCCGCCAGAAAACGCATGCGGGTAACGCTGCGCGAATTTGCGGTTCAGGCCAACCGCATCCATCAACTCGGCAACTTTTTCGCGCTTTTCGGCAGGGCTTAGGGTTGTATGCTCGTCCAGTGGTTCGCGAATAATCGCTTCAACGGTCATGCGCGGGTTTAACGAGGCTTGCGGGTCTTGGAACACCATTTGCATCGTCGGGCGCATATCGCGCAGCTGGCTTTGCGGTGTTGCACCGATCTCGCGCCCGTCGATCGAAATTTCGCCAGAAGTAATGTCATAAAGACGCAGCACAGCACGGCCCGCCGTCGATTTTCCACAGCCGCTTTCGCCTACAAGGCCAAGCGTTTCACCTTCCATGACGTCAAAGGTCAGGCCGTCAACGGCCTTAACCTCCCCGACACGGCGGCGCAAAAGGCCCGCATGAATGGGAAAGTGCATCTTGAGGTCGCGCACCGACACCAGTGGTTTTTGCGGGTTATCCAGCATTGGCGACCTCCAATGGATCAGCAAGGAAGCAGGCGGTATCGTGACCTTCGCCAATCTCGTAACGGGGCGGAACCTTTAGCGCGCAAACGGGCATCGCTTTGGCGCAGCGGTCCCGAAACGGGCAGGCGGTCGGCGGACCAACAACAAGCGGGGGCTGCCCCTCAATGACAGTCAGGCGCGCGGCCCGCTCGCCACTAATAGACGGGATCGTTTTGAGCAAAGCAGAGGTATAGGGGTGCTGCGGGTTGGTGAAGAGTTCTTGCACGGGCGCATGTTCAACAACTTGCCCGCCATACATCACCATCACGCGGTCGGCGATCCCTGCGATCACGCCAAGGTCATGGGTAATCCAGATCACGGCCATGCCCAGCTTGTCGCGCAATTCTTTCATCAGCTCGAGTATTTGCGCCTGAATAGTCACATCAAGCGCCGTTGTCGGCTCGTCTGCGATCAACACTTGCGGGTCGCACGCCAGTGCAATCGCAATCATCACACGCTGGCGCATGCCGCCCGAAAACTGGTGCGGATAGTCTAGCAAGCGTTGGTCCGCATCAGGGATGCCAACCAGCTCAAGCAACTCTTTTGCGCGAATTGCGGCGTCTTTCTTGGACATACCCATGTGCTTGCGCAGTGGCTCTGCGATTTGGTAACCGACGGGGAACACGGGGTTAAGAGAGGTCATCGGATCTTGGAACACAAACCCGATCTTGCCGCCGCGCACCGAGCGCAGCTTTTCCTGACTGACATTCAACAGGTCTTCCCCGTCAAACATCACCGAGCCTGCGCGAATTTCGGCAGGGGGCATCGGCAACAACCCAAGCAGCGACATCATCGTCACCGACTTGCCTGATCCGCTCTCGCCGACCACGCCAAGGAGTTCTCCAGCTTTCAGATCAAAGCTAACGTTATTAACGGCGTGAACTTCGCCACCGCGTGTCTTAAACACAGTCTTCAGGCCTTGGACATCCAAGACGGGCAACGCCCGGTCAAGCATAGAGAACCTCCCAGTCGGTTCTAAGGTATTGTTTTTTGGGTATCAATTTTTGGCAGACCCCGATTTTGACCAAACGGTAACACGGATTCGTTTCACCGCAACCCGATTCCTGTTTGCGCAATCCAAACAAAGAGGCAAAGCTGCACCGAATAGGATTATCTAGGAAGGTGCTACGGATGTCATTGGCGCGTGAACTTATGGAAAAGCTGGTCAGTTTCCCGACTGTCAGCCGCGATAGCAATCTGGATCTGGTGGATTTCGTCGAAAACTATCTTGGCGAACACGGCGTAACGGCGGTGCGGGTTCCCAACGAAGACGGCACAAAGGCCGCGCTTTATGCGCATATCGGGCCTGATGTCGAAGGCGGCGTTGTCCTGTCGGGGCATACCGATGTTGTGCCCGTTGACGGGCAGGCATGGGACAGCGACCCCTTTGTGGTGACCGAAAAGAACGGCAAGATTTACGGGCGCGGAACCTGCGACATGAAGGGGTTTGACGCCTTGGCGCTCTCGGCTGTGCCGCTCGCACTTGCGCGCGGGATCAAGCGACCGCTGCAAATCGCGCTTTCGTATGACGAAGAGGTCGGCTGCCTTGGCGCGCCGCCGATGATTGATCACATGGTCAGCCACGGACTGCCCCGCGCAAGCACCGTTCTTGTCGGGGAGCCATCGATGATGCAGGTCGTCACTGGCCATAAAGGCGGCATCGGCTGGAAAATGCACTTTCGCGGCTTTGAGGTGCATTCCTCGATCGCTTACCAAGGGGTCAGCGCGATTATGATGGCCGCCAAGCTTATCGACTGGGCCAATCAGGTGAACGCGGGCAACGCAGCGGCGACACCAAGCGATTTGGCAGCCCCCTTTGATCCGCCCTACACAACCCTGCATGTCGGCACGATTAGTGGCGGAACCGCCCATAATATTACCGCAAAGGACTGTCATTTCGGCTTGGATATCCGCGTGGTTCCAGGTGATGACGTGCAGACATGGAAAGCGCGGGTTGAGGCCAAAGTTGCCGAACTTGATGCAGAAATGAAGGCCGTGCGCCCCGAGGCGGGGATCACGGCGACCCAGTATTTCGGGCTGCCCGGGCTTGTGCCCGAGAACATGGGCGCGGCGGAAGAACTTGCGCGCAGGTTGACGGGCGACAATGCCACGCATGTTGTCAGCTACGGCACAGAGGCGGGCCAATTCCAAGAGCGCGGCTATTCGGCGGTGGTCTGCGGGCCGGGGGACATTGCGCAGGCGCACCAGCCCAACGAATACATCACCGTCGATCAGTTTGCGCAGGGCGAAGCCTTTATCGCGCGTTTGGTGGAAATGTTGGCCGAATGACCTTTCCTTTCCAAATTCAGATGCCGCCCGAACATAACGCGGCGCTCCCCAAAGAGACGGATGTTGTCGTGATTGGCGGCGGGATCATCGGGGTGATGACGGCGTGGGAGCTAGCGAAATCGGGCGTGAGCGTGGTTTTGCTTGAAAAGGGGCGCATCGGGGGCGAACAATCTTCGCGCAACTGGGGGTGGATCCGCGCACAGGGGCGAGACCCTGCCGAAATACCGATCATGCAAGAGGCCGCAGCGATGTGGCGCGCGATGGCCGAGGAGATCCCCGAAGACATCGGTCTGCGCAAATCGGGGGTCTGCTATCTGGCCAATGACGCCAACGAAATCGGGCGCTACGAAAGCTGGATGCCGCATGCGCGCGCGCACGGGTTGGATACGACTGTTTTGACGGCCAAGCAGACGCGCGACCTTATTCCTGATGCGGCGGTGAATTGGGCAGGGGCGCTCTGGACGGCGTCGGATATGAAGGCAGAACCTTGGGTTGCTTTGCCTGCAATCGCACGCGCGGCTGTGCGGGCAGGGGTGACGATCATCGAGGGTTGTGCTGTGCGAGCGCTTGACCTTGCGGGCGGCAAGGTTGCGGGGGTTATCACCGAGCGGGGGCGGATCATCTGTGAACAGGTCGTCTTGGCTGGAGGCGCGTGGTCGCAGTTGTTTTTACGCCGCCACGGGCTCACGATCCCGCAACTTGCGGTGCGCGCAACCGTGGCTGCAACCGAGCCGCTAGGTGATGTGTTCCAAGGGGGGGCGGTCGACAGCCGATTGGCATTTCGCAAGCGGGCAGATGGCGGCTATACGCTCGCTCCCGAGGGATTTCATGAGCTCTATGTTGGACCAGATGCGTTTCGCGCGCTGGCAGGCTATGCCAAACCTTTGCTTGCCGACCCGCTGGGAACCAGATTGCTGCCCGCTGCGCCGCGCCACTTTCCAGATGCATGGGGGACCGCGCGCAAATGGGACGCGGACAGGCAGGCCCCCTTCGAGCGAATGCGCATCCTGAACCCGAGCGCAAACACGGCCAAGGTCGCCAAGCTGGCGCGCGATTTCGCGGCGACGTTCCCGCAACTGGGACCGGTCAAAATCAAAACCGCATGGGCAGGTATGATTGATACGATGCCCGATGTCGTGCCAATCGTGGACCGGGCTCCGCTTGATGGATTGACCGTAGCGACAGGGATGTGCGGGCACGGATTCGGGATCGGGCCTGCCTTCGGGCGGATCACCGCAAGGATCGTGATGGGAAAGGCTGCGGGCTATGATTTGCAGCGTTTCCGCTACGGGCGCTTTACGGATGGGACCAAGCTGCATTTGGGGCCAAATCTGTGATCAGGGGTTGCACCTTTGGCCGGGGCTAGGCAAAGCTGCCGCAAAACCCCTTACATTTTGGAGCGCTCAAATGCCCGTAAAGAACCGTTTTGCTGAACTTCTGCCTGAGATCACTGCATGGCGCCGTGACCTTCATGAAAACCCCGAGATTCTCTTTGAAACGCATCGCACCTCTGCAATTGTCGCTGAAAAGCTCAAGGAATTTGGCTGCGACGAGATTGTCACCGGGCTGGGACGCACGGGCGTTGTGGGTGTTATCAAGGGCAAATCAAATGGCTCTGGCAAGGTGATCGGGCTGCGTGCGGATATGGATGCGCTGCCAATCCACGAGGCTACAGGGCTTGAGTATGCCTCGAAAACGGACGGGGCGATGCATGCCTGCGGTCACGATGGACATACGGCGATGCTGTTGGGGGCTGCGAAATACCTGTCGGAAACGCGCAACTTTGACGGGACAGTCGTAGTTATCTTCCAGCCCGCAGAAGAAGGCGGCGGCGGCGGGCGCGAGATGTGCGAAGACGGCATGATGGACAAGTTCGGCATTCAGGAAGTTTACGGAATGCACAACTGGCCAGGTAAGCCGCTAGGGTCGTTCGCAATCCGCTCAGGCGCGTTCTTTGCTGCGACAGATCAGTTCGAGATCATTGTCGAAGGCAAGGGCGGCCATGCGGCCAAGCCGCAGGAAACGGTGGATAGTATCGTTGTTGCAGCGCAAACCGTCACCGCGTTGCAGACCATCGCCAGCCGGAATGCTGACCCTGTTGATCAGGTTGTGGTCTCGGTTACGTCGATTGAAAGCTCTTCCAATGCGTTTAATGTCATTGCGCAGCGCACGCATTTAAAGGGCACAATCCGGACCATGTCCAAGGAAATGCGGGCATTGGGCGAGGCGCGGCTAACTGCAATCGCAAAGGGCATCAGCGAAGCATTGGGCGCAGTCGCTGAGGTGAAGTTCTACCATGGCTATCCTTGCATGGTGAACCACGAGGTGCAGACCGAATTTGCAGCATCAGTGGCGAGCAAAATCTCTGGAGGCTGTGAAGAAGCGCCGCTTGTCATGGGCGGAGAAGATTTTGCCTATATGCTCGAAGAACGGCCCGGTGCTTATATTCTGGTCGGAAATGGCGATTCAGCGGATGTGCATCACCCCGAGTATAACTTTAACGACGAAGCAATTCCTGCGGGTTGCAGCTGGTGGGCTGGTATCGTGGAAGAACGGATGCCCGCAGCATAATGCGTGATGGGTTAAAACCCATCCTACGCAGATGCGCGATATAACAAAGGTCAGCCGCCCGTGTGCGACATGTGG
Organism: uncultured Loktanella sp.; assembly: GCA_937132065.1. GTDB lineage: Bacteria > Pseudomonadota > Alphaproteobacteria > Rhodobacterales > Rhodobacteraceae > Yoonia. Next base: position 5,233 of record CAKZNT010000023.1, on the reverse strand, counting down.
CGGCTGACCTGACCGTCAACCTGCTGGCGTGAATAGTCAAAATCATGGCCCTTTGGTTTTAGGGCAATCGCAGCGCGAATGGCATCTTCGAGCTGGGCATCGTTTTCGGATGCACGCAATGGCGCGCGCAGGTCAGAGTGCCCCTCTTGGCCCAAACAGGTGTAAATTTCGCCCGTGCATGTGATGCGCACGCGATTACAGCTTTCGCAGAAATTATGGGACAGGGGGGTAATGAAGCCGATCTTCTGGCCCGTGGCCTCCATGCGAAAATAGCGAGCAGGGCCGCCCGTGCGCTCGGCCAATTCGGTCAGATCAGAACGGGTGGCAAGCTTTGCACGCAAATCCTTGAGCGACCAATACTGGCCGATCCGGTCTTCGTTGCCCAAATCACCCATCGGCATTACCTCGATAAAGGTTATGTCGAGATCGTTTTGGGCGCACCAGTCTGTCAGGGTAAACAGCTCGTCTTCGTTAAACCCCTTTAGGGCGACGGCGTTCAGTTTCACGCGCATGCCCGCGGCCTGTGCGGCACGGATGCCGCGTAAAACCTGAGGCAGGCGGCCCCAACGGGTGACGCGGGCGAACTTTTCTTCATCGAGGGTATCGAGCGACACATTGATACGCTTTACCCCGCATGCAGCCAGTTCATCGGCGTATTTTTCAAGCTGGCTTCCGTTTGTCGTCAGCGTTAGCTCTTGCAATGCCCCGCTCGTCAGGTGGCGGGACATTGTCTTGAAAAACGTCATGATCCCGCGACGCACCAAAGGCTCACCCCCCGTGATCCGCAGCTTTTTGACGCCAAGGCGCACAAACGCCGAGCACATGCGGTCAAGTTCTTCGAGCGTAAGCAGTTCCTTTTTGGGAAGGAACGTCATGTTCTCGGACATGCAGTAAACACAGCGAAAATCGCAGCGATCCGTCACAGAGACGCGCAGATAATCAATGGTGCGGGCGAAGGGGTCAATCAGAGGCATTGTCATAGGGGGAACGTAGGGCTGTGCGAAAGGCTGCGCAAGGCGCATAGATTATCTTGCACCGCCCTAATCCCCGCAATACGGTCACGTTTATGAAATATGTTGTCTTGTTCCCCGTCTTCGTTCTTGCTGGCTGCACCTCGCCATCCTTGCAAGGTATCTTTTCCGCGCCAAATAGCGCCGCGCCTGTCGTCGAGGCCGCAGTGCCAGCACCCGTGGTCGAGACACTAGACCCGACACCGCCGCCACCCCCGCCGCCGCAGGCACGCACGGTGGCGCAGTTTGACACCACAACAGCCGAAGATCGGGCCGCAGCCGTTGCGAAGCCCGAACCTGCAAGCGAAACCAAGCTGGGCACGACGATTGCGACGCTCGGGTCACCCGCCGATCCGGGCATCTGGATCAAAACGCCACTTGTGACATCGCTGGTCGCAGGGCGGGCGGTTTACGGGGCCAATGGAAAAAGCGTGAACATCGAGCTGCGCCCCTCCGGCGGCGAAGCGGGGTCAGGCAGCCAGATCAGCCTGCCAGCCATGCGCCTGCTTGACGCACCGCTCACTGGGCTTTTGGAACTGACGCTCTATAAAAAGTAAGCGGCGTTTGAGACGCTAGCCCAGATAACGGCTGGCTTCTTTTACGGCAAACTTCTTCATGACAAGGCCGTGCGTGTCGACAAATTGCGCCGCGCGGTCATGGTCATGCTTGGAGAGATCGCGCAGCCAACCTGCAATGGCATCTTGCACAGGAAACGCCTTGTCAGCGACAAGCTCTTCTGCCCACTCCAAGACACGTTCGCGCACCGCAATCTCTTGCGGCTTGGGGTGGTTTTGCTTGGTCCACGGGAGCGTCATCATGAAGGCGGCGCGGCGGGTCCAGATGTGCTCTGACGTGATCCAAGTGGCGACCACATCCAAGCGGGACGGATCGGCCACAAGGCGCTTTTGACCCGCCGTTGCAACGAGGTCGGCAATGGCGCGCTCGTCGAATGCGGGAACCCACGCGCAGATCAAATCCCAAGCGGCAGTGTCGTCGGGGCGAATGCGGGCTTGGGTCAATAGCTTGGCGGCAGCAACGCGGGCCTCATGCACATTGGTGTCCCAAAGGGCGCTCGCCAATTCTAAACGCTGGTCAACATCCAAAGCGTCACGCCATGTCTTGACCGCAGCATCAATCGCCGGACCTGTCGCGCCCAGATAAGGGCGGTCGACCTTGTGTTGGCTTGCCAGCTTTGCAGCAATGTCAGGGTTTGCGCCGAGTTGCGCGAGTGCGGTTTCAGGGGTCATTCAACGGTCACCGATTTAGCAAGATTGCGGGGTTGGTCAACGTCCGTGCCTTTGGCGATTGCCGTATGATAGGCAAGCAATTGGGCAGGGACAGCATAAAGAATAGGCGCGAGGAAATCATCGACCTCTGGCATGATAATCGTATCCCAGACGCCCATCGCGGCCTCGTCTGCACCTTTCTGGTCGGTGATCAGCAGGACCTGACCATCGCGGGCCATCACCTCTTGCATGTTTGAAACCGTCTTTTCAAATAGCTTGTCACGCGGGGCCATTACGACGACTGGCACATGTTTGTCCACAAGGGCAATCGGGCCATGCTTGAGTTCGCCTGACGCGTAAGCTTCGGCATGTATGTAGCTGATTTCTTTCAGCTTTAGTGCGCCTTCATGGGCGATAGGATACATCGCGCCACGGCCCAAAAACAAGATATCGCGGGCCTCCGACAGAGCGCGGGCTACACTGGCGGTCTTTGTTTCAATCGCTAATGCCTGATTGAAAATACCCGGAAGCGCGCGCAATGCGCCGAGCCTTTGTGCCAGTGTCGCGTCGTCAATCGCATTGCGGTCTTTTGCGGCCTTCAGCGCCAGAATTGCGAGGGTGGTCAACTGGCAGGTGAACGCCTTTGTCGAGGCAACGCCGATTTCGTTGCCAGCCAAAATTGGCAAGGCAAGGTCGCTTTCACGCGCAATCGAGCTTTCAGGGACGTTGACCACGGACATGATCTTGGCCGCTTTGCCTTTCATGTAACGTAGGGCCGCCAATGTATCGGCTGTCTCGCCTGACTGGCTGACGAACAATGCAACCGTGCCCTTGGTCACAGGGGGCTCGCGGTAGCGGAACTCGGAGGCCACATCAATCTCGACGGGGATGCCAGCGACCTGCTCGAACCAGTATTTAGCAACCATACAAGCGTAATAAGCCGTGCCACAGGCGACCATCGTCATCCGCTCGATCTGGGCAAAGTCCAAGCCGCCTTCGGGCAAAACAACATCCGTGCCGTCCGCGTTAATGTAATGCGCCAGTGCGCCCTGCAAAACAGTCGGCTGTTCGGCAATCTCTTTCGCCATAAAGTGCTTGTAGCCACCCTTATCAGCCGAGCTCGCATCAATCTGGATCGTTTTGACGGGGCGGTCGACCACCGCGCCATCCGCATCGCGGATCTCTAGCGACGTGCGGGTCACTACCGCCCAGTCGCCTTCCTCCAGATAGGTAATCTGGTCGGTCATCGGCGAGAGCGCAATGGCATCGGACCCGACGAACATTTCGCCATCACCATGACCAATGGCCAAGGGCGACCCCTTGCGGGCGGCAATCAACAGATCGTCCTCGCCATCAAACAAGAAGCAAAGCGCATATGCACCCTCAAGCTTCTGGATCGTTTTATTGGCGGCCTCCAAAGGGGGGTGCCCTTGGTTCAAGAAGTATTGTGCCAACAGGGCGACTGTCTCGGTGTCGGTATCGGTTTCATAGGCCAAACCGTTATCGGCAAGAAACGCACGCAATTCGCGAAAGTTCTCGATGATACCGTTGTGGACCACCGCAACGCCAGCGGTGCGGTGGGGGTGGGCGTTATTGACGTTTGGTGCGCCGTGGGTCGCCCAGCGCGTATGACCAATACCCGCCTTGCCTGCGAGCGGTTCATGCACCAGCAAATCAGAGAGGTTAACAAGCTTGCCAATCGCGCGACGGCGATCCAGTGACTTGTCGTTGATGGTGGCAATTCCGGCACTGTCATAGCCGCGATATTCAAGTCGCTTTAGGGCTTCAACCAAAATTGGTGCTGCTTCGTGCTGGCCAAGGACCCCTACAATTCCACACATTTTATTCGCCCTTCGTCCGCATTTGCTTCAATTTCTTTAACTTTACTAGGGACTACATTAAAAGTCTCACCACCAATCAAATCTGAATAGATGTTAAAAGCCATATCATCCTCAAGAGGGAAAAGACAACCTATAAGGTTTTTAAAAGTTGGATTGAAATTTTTAAAAGCCTCTTAAAAGTTGTTATGCTTCCGGCTACCATTTACTTAGGAATTGGCGTGTTTATTCTTGGCCTCATGTTTGGGCTCATTGATACCTTTTTACCAATTTTCACTATTCAAGAATTGGGTTGGACCAATACATCGTATTCCGAAGTATTTTCGGTAACGACATTGGTTGGTGGTTTTTTTGGCATGTTTGCTGGTGGTGCTTTGGTTGATTTCTTCGGAATAAAACGCATGATGTTTATTTACCTCATCAGTATAATTCTTTTGTTTGTTGGTATCGTTTTGATACAGAGTTTTTGGAGTAATGATAACATTATTTTTAGCTTCATCCTTTTATACTCTTTATTATACACGTTTTTAACCATTGCCATATTTGCAGCAGCCATGAGACTTTGTTGGTCTATTGTTGCAGCAACACAATTCACGCTTTTTATGGCACTCACAAATATGGGACGTGCGGCAGGTTCTAGCCTACTTGGAACCCTTAAAAGCCATATGACTTGGGACTATGTTTTATTAATTACTGCGCTATCACCACTATTCGCCATAATTTTCATAAAACTTATAAACTTTTTAAAACATGAAAAATCTATAGAAAACTTTAAAATAAAAACTATAATCTAAATTATTATGAAAAAATACACTCACCTTCTATCATTAGCAATAATCATACTTTTGACCGCTTGTAATTCTTCTGAAAAACACGTGCAAGATAACATTACAATGTATTCCAATGTTTGGGATGGTATTATTAATAACGGAAATCTAGAATTATTCAACACTACAAATTTTAACGAAAACATTACACTTATTATGAGTCCTGAAAATGTAGTTGGAATAGATGCCGCAAAAGCTTACTATGCAAATTTCACCACAGGATTTTCTAATATAGAATTTTCTATTGTTAATATTTTTGGGCAAGGCGACAAATTGGTGAAACATTGGAACTTTAAAGGCGACCATACTGGTAACTTTTTCGGGATGCCTGT
>CAKZNT010000022.1 GCA_937132065.1 uncultured Loktanella sp. | reverse complement strand
TGCTTCATGCCGAGGGAGATACGGTGTGTCTCTTTGTTGATCTTGATCACCTGAACCTTGATTGTCTCGCCGATTGCGAGGATCTCGGATGGGTGGTTCACACGGCGCCATGCCATGTCTGTGACGTGCAGCAAGCCGTCTACGCCGCCGAGGTCAACAAACGCACCGTATTCGGTGATGTTCTTGACGACGCCGTCAACTTCCTGGCCTTCTGTCAGGCCGCCGATAACCTCAGCGCGCTGTTCTGCACGTGACTCTTCGAGGATTGCGCGACGCGAAACAACGATGTTGCCACGACGACGGTCCATCTTGAGGATTTGGAACGGCTGCTTGAGACCCATCAACGGGCCAGCGTCACGCACAGGGCGCACGTCAACTTGGGAGCCTGGAAGGAACGCAACTGCGCCGCCCAGATCAACTGTGAAGCCGCCTTTTACGCGACCAAAGATAGCGCCATCAACGCGCTCTTCGTCAGCGTATGCTTTTTCAAGACGATCCCATGCTTCTTCACGGCGTGCCATCTCGCGGGAGATCACAGCTTCGCCGCGTGCGTTTTCAACCTGACGGAGGAACACTTCGACGGTGTCGCCGACGTTCAACTCCGGGTCTTCGCCCGGGTTTGCAAATTCTTTAAGATCGATGCGGCCTTCCATCTTGTAGCCCACGTCGATGATCGCTTGGCCCGCTTCAATTGCGATGACCTTGCCTTTGACGACGGACCCTTCAGCAGGTGTGTCCATCTCGAAGCTTTCGTTCAAGAGTGCTTCAAACTCTTCCATTGTATTAGCCATGTGGCGTCTATTTCCTAATCGTTGTTTTATACGGGCCGCGCGGTTGTCTCCGCCGGTCTTTGGATTTCAATTGGTCATCACGCCGGTTGCGAACATAAAATAACAGGGCCGATGAATACCGACCCCGCTCAAACTCTCATGCTCGCGTCTGTATCGACGCTTCAACACCGCGGCGTATAGGCCTAATCGCGTTGTTTCACAAGCCTTTCGCGCGGTTTTCCCAAAGCTTGCTAATTGTCGCCCGCTGGTTAGGCTATGCAGATCACATCGGGAGGACGTCCATGACACTACCAGAGGCAATGATTGCTCACGCACCTTGGCTCAATATCTGGCTCAAGGTATTGATGTTAGGTCTATTTATCGCGCCGCTTGCCATGCTTTTCTGGCGGGAAAGCAGGAAGCTCGGCCTTGCGGGGTTGATTGCGGGGATCGCGGGCGCTGTTGCAATTGACATGATGTTCAGGGCCACAGGCTACACGCGCCTGCTGGGTATTGCACATGTGCTGTTCCTTACCCCGTTTGCATGGGTCATGTGGCAGAATCTACAACATGGTGCGCTAAGGGGGTGGCCCCGCCGCATCGTCATGTTCTCGTTGACGGTCGCCGCAATCTCACTGGTGTTCGATTATGTTGACGTTCTGCGCTATCTCTTTGGCGAACGCGGCGTGATTGCGGGCTAATCTTACCAAAACTCCATAATCCTGCCCAAATCTGGGCGGGATTACCTGTCAGACCAGTCTCGAATTAGATCAGAGGCTGCCACCATGACCTTACACCAGACCATTACACCTGCTCAGGCGACTGCTTGGGAAGAAACGAGCGAATTGCTTGATGTCTTGCGCGACGATCCAACGGATGTGATCGCCTTTGTCCAGCATTGTAACGCAGATGACCTCCATCAGTTTGCCACCGTGCACGGCATTGCCGCCGAGGTCGAGATTTTCGAGGCGATTCTCGCCCATCCTATGTGTGATCGCGCGACTGCCTTGCAAATTCTGGAAGCCTGTAATCCGCAGTATTACGAAAAGGAGCTGGCAAAGGGCCGCGCGCTGGACAGCTACGATGATGAGGAAGATCAGGTATTTATCGCCGTAATCGACATGGTCCATCATCAGCTTAACCGCCGCGCTGATTGGCGCGGAAGGTTTACCTGCATGGCGTTGCGCGATTGGGCCACATACCCGCATACGTCACCAAGCACATTTGCACATTGGACGTTGCCTGCTGGCGCATTGGCCCCGACCGAGAACCAACCAGCCAGACCCTGCATCGCCTATCACTATTCGTCGATCCGCCTCACCTATGAGGCATGGACCCAGCGCCAGTAGTTAGCTGATCCGGCTTTGCACAAAGGCAATGGCCGCCGCGACTGCTTGGTCGATGCTCAGGTCAGAGGTGTCGATTTCCTTGGCGTCTGCGGCTGCGATCAGGGGCGCAGTTTCCCGCTCGCGGTCCCGCTTGTCGCGCGCCATCACATCGGCAAGCACAGCTTCGGCGCTGACATCCAGCCCCTTGCCTGCCAGTTCTTTGAAGCGCCGATCAGCGCGGCATTCAGCCGAAGCCGTCACGAATAATTTGGCCTGCGCGTCAGGGCAAATGACAGTGCCGATGTCGCGCCCGTCAAGCACCGCGCCGCCTTCGCGTTTTGCAAATGCGCGCTGGAAATCCACGAGCGCGGCGCGCACCTCGCTGATGACTGCCACCTGACTGGCCGCTTGCGCAACTTCGGGCGTGCGCAAGTTGTCGTTCTCGAGGTCGGTCGGGTCAAGCGATGTGGCCGCCGCCAATGGTTCCGCCCCGGCCAGCACCTTTGCCCCGACAGCGCGATAGAGCAGCCCCGTATCCAAATGCGCAAAGCCGAAGTGAGCCGCGACTGCCTTGGAAATCGTGCCTTTTCCTGCCGCTGCCGGCCCATCAATTGCAACAGTATAGATCATTTGTTGTTCCGCACTAGTTGTGCGCCAAGGTCGCCCATGAGGGTCTCGAAGATCGGGAACGAGGTGGCAATCGGGCTGCCGTCATCAACGGTCATCGGCTTTTGCGTGGCCATGCCCATGACCATGAACGCCATTGCGATCCTGTGATCCAGCACCGAGGCCACAGTCACCCCGCCAACCACATTGCCGTGGCCAAGCCCCGTGACCTGCCACCAATCATCGCCTTCTTGCACGTCGATGCCCGCCGCGCGCAGCCCCTTGGCCATCGCATCAATCCTGTCGGATTCCTTGACCCGCAGTTCCTTGACCCCCTGCATGTCCGTCACCCCTTTTGCGAAAGAGGCCACCACCGACAGCACCGGATATTCGTCGATCATGCTAGCCGCGCGCGCTGGAGGCACGGCGATCCCTTTGAGGTTTGGCGAGAACTTTGCGCGCAGGTCCGCGACGGGCTCACCGCCTTCTTCGCGCAGGTTTTCGTAAGTCAGGTCCGCGCCCATCTCTTGCAGCGTTGTGAACAGGCCCGCCCGTGTCGGGTTCAAGCCAATATTGGGAACCAGAACATCAGAGCCGGGCGTGATAATCGCCGCGCAGACAGGGAATGCCGCCGAAGACGGGTCGCGCGGCACGATGATCGTTTGCGGGGTCAGCTCTGGCTGCCCGTCCAACGTGATGACACGTCCCTCGTCGGTCTCTTCGACAGAGATTATCGCGCCAAATCCTGCCAACATCCGCTCGGTATGGTCGCGCGTGGCTTCCTTTTCGATCACAACGGTCTGGCCCGGTGCATTCAGCCCCGCGAGCAAGACGGCCGATTTTACCTGCGCTGACGGGACGGGCACAGTGTAACGCACAGGGGTCGGGTTGTCCGCCCCAACGAGGGTCATAGGGAGTCGCCCCCCTTTGCGCCCGACTGTCTGCGTGCCAAAGAGTGCAAGCGGGTCAGTGACGCGGCCCATCGGACGCCCATTCAGCGACGCATCCCCCGTAAAGGTCACGGTGATCGGAGATGTGGCCATCGCCCCCATGATCAAACGCACGCCCGTGCCCGAGTTTCCGCAATCAATGACGCCTTCTGGTTCGGCGAAACCGCCAACACCCACGCCCTGCACGGTCCATTCGCCACTTCCGTGGTTAGTGACAGTTGCCCCGAATGCCGTCATCGCCTTGGCAGTGTCGAGCACGTCTTCGCCTTCAAGCAGCCCCGTAATACGGGTTTCACCCACGGCCATCGCGCCCAGGATCAAAGACCGGTGAGAGATCGACTTGTCACCCGGCACATTGGCCTCGCCCTTGAGGGGGCCGCAGGGGCGGGATGTCATCGGGATTGGTGTGCCGTGGCCTGACATGGAAATCTCACTCTTTGGTCAATTCCAAGTCGTGATAAACCAACAGCCAAGCAGGGTCCATCGCCCTGCCTCGCTTTGTCTCAAATACCCGCACAGAGCTTAGGGACGGCGAAAGGTCAGGTAATGGGGCGTGCGGCCTTCTCGCAGCGCCTTTTGCTCATAGCGTGTGGAGACCCAGTCAGACCACGGATCGCGCCAGTCCGTCGGTCCTTGGGCAAGCCATTCGAAACCTGCTTTGGGAACCTCCTCGAGGGTTTGGCGGACATAGTCTTTGATGTCTGTCGCAACCCGAAGCTCGGCGTTGGGCGCCATCACCGCAAAGAGTGGCCGTAAATGTTCTTGCGTCACAAAGCGGCGGCGGTGGTGGCGCTTCTTTGGCCATGGATCGGGGTAGTTCAGAAACACCTTGGTCAATGTGCCCGCAGGCAAAACGTCAAACAGGTCGCGCGCATCACCTGGATGCACCGCAAGGTTGGTCACCCCTGCCCTGCGAATTTTCCCAAGCAGCATTGCTACGCCGTTCACAAATGGCTCGCACCCGATGATCCCGACATCCGGATAGGTTTTGGCCATGTGAACAAGATGCTCACCACCGCCAAAGCCAATCTCGAGCCAGATTTCACGCTTGCCAAAGTAGTCTTCGACGTTGATCGGCGTGCGATCGGGGTTCACATCCCAGCCGATGTCTCCGGGTGACAATCCTTCAAGATCGTTATCCAGATAATCATGCTGGGCAGGACGAATGGTCTTGCCCCGAAAGCGGCCATAGAAATTGCGCCAAGGAGCGCCCGAGGGATGTTTTGTATCAGTCATGCGCGGGCTGTAGCAAAGCCGTGTTCCTATGGCAACGACTGCGTAGGATGGGTTTTAACCCATGTTCCTACACAGCGCGGCGCAATGCCTCTGCCAAGTCTGTCCGCTCCCAGCTAAATCCACCGTCCGCATCAGGTTCGCGCCCGAAGTGGCCATAGGCTGCTGTGCGTTCATAAATCGGCTTGTTCAGCTGAAGATGCTCTCTGATCCCGCGTGGCGTCAAATCCATCGCCTGATCAACCGCCCGCTCCACGGCTGCAGGATCAACTTCGCCTGTGCCATGCAAATCCGCATAGATCGACAGTGGCCGCGCCACCCCGATTGCGTAGGACAACTGGATCGTGCATTTCTCGGCAATCCCCGCAGCCACCACATTTTTGGCCAAATAACGCGCAGCATATGCAGCCGAGCGGTCAACTTTGGTAGGGTCTTTCCCCGAGAATGCGCCACCCCCATGCGGGGCCGCACCGCCGTATGTGTCAACGATGATCTTGCGTCCAGTCAGCCCCGCGTCGCCATCAGGTCCGCCAATGACAAAGATGCCAGTCGGGTTTACCCACCATTTTGTGTCTGCCGTGATCAGCCCCTCTGGCAAGACCTCGCGGATGTATGGCTCCACGATATCACGGATATCGGCGCTGGTTTGTGTTTCGAGCGCATGTTGTGTCGAAAGCACAATTGACGTCACCTCAACAGGTTTACCGTCAACATAGCGTAGGGAAATCTGGCTTTTCGCATCGGGGCGCAGCGTTGGCTCTGTGCCGTCCTTGCGCACCTCTGCCAACCTGCGCAACACGGCGTGCGCATATTGGATCGGTGCGGGCATCAGGGCTTCGGTTTCGTTGGTCGCAAAACCAAACATGATCCCCTGATCGCCAGCGCCCTCGTCCTTGCCCTCTTTGGCATCAACGCCCTGCGCGATATGCGCGGATTGTTCGTGCAAAAAGTTCGAAATTCCACAGGTCGCGTGGTGGAACTTCTCTTGCTCGTAACCGATATCCTTGATGCACGCCCGCGCAATGTCTTCTACGCGGCCCATGTAATCCTTGAGCTTGTCTTGATCCGACAGCCCGACCTCGCCACCGATCACAACCTGATTTGTCGTCGCAAAGGTCTCGCAAGCGACCCGCGCCTCTGGCTCTTCGGTCAAAAAGGCATCCAGAACCGCGTCAGAGATTCGGTCACACAACTTATCGGGGTGTCCCTCGGATACAGATTCCGAAGTAAAAACATAGTCTTTGCGTGTCATGATAGTGCTCCATTCAAGAAAACCGCCACGTCAGGAAGCCGTTGTGGCAGCGTTTCATCCCGCTTAGGGGTTCGCCGTTAGCTGGTCAATTCGAAAGTCGTCGTGCCCTTGCGACACATCCCGTCAGTGCCAAAAGTAAGACAACCAAGACGGGAATGTCCCCTAGCCGACTGTAAACTGTGGCGTCCGCGGCCAAAGGCAAGGGTGCATCAAGAAATCCTGCTTCGTTCATGCCGATTTGCGCCGTGATCCGCCCCTTGGCGTCGATCATTGCGCTAATCCCCGTGTTCGCGACCCGCACCATCGGCAACCCTTGCTCGATTGCCCGCAATCTGGCTTGCGCCAGATGTTGCTTTGGCCCAGCCGATGCCCCGAACCATGCATCATTGGTGATCAGGATCATCAGCCTCGGTCGCTCGTCGGTGCTGATTTCCTCAGCAAAAATGCCCTCGTAGCAGATTAGGGGGCGTGCCTGCCCGATCCCTTCAATATTGACCGTTTGCGCCCCGTTTCCTGCCGTAAACGCACCGCCTGTCGAGGCCGCAAATGCGTCGATGCCGACCTTACGCAGCAACTCCCCGCCTGGAATGAACTCTCCAAACGGGACGATGTGTGCTTTGTCGTAAATTTCCGATACCGTGCCCCCGTCTTCGACAACCAAAAGCGCGTTGTAGTAGCGCGCCCCTTCCTGGCGGTTAATGCCCAGCACGATGGGTGCGCCGCGTGCCGCAAATGCGGCTTGCTGCAATTCTGGCTCGGCGTAGGTCAGCAAGTAGGAAATCGCGGTTTCGGGCCACACAACGAGATCAGGCACGTCGCCATCCCCCGTAAAAGCGATCATGCGATTAAAGAACGTCTGCGCGTGGTCTGGATCCCATTTTTCGATCTGTTTCGCGTTTGGCTGCACCATCCGGACCATTGGCCCTGTGTTGGGCAGTGGCGCAGATGGGGCGAGCACGACCCACGCGATTGCGGCCAGAAGCGGTCCGCCGATACCCGCAGCACGTTTGCGCCAAAGCGCGGCAACCGAGAGCCCAAGCCCGACCGTTATCGCCGTCAAGAGATGCGGCCCACCAAATGCAGCCGCTTGCGCAAGGGGCGTGTCGATCCAGATATGCCCCAGAAGCGCCCAAGGAAATCCTGTCAGGATCAAGCTGCGCGCGACCTCGGCCCCCATGAGGCAAAGCCCGACCATGGCTATGCTGTCGGGCGCGAGCCGCTTTGCGATCCACCGCGCCCCACCCCAGAACAAGCCTGCCCCCGCAGCCATGAACACCAGCGCGAATGGCGCCATCCAGCCCGTTGCCGCAGGGTCCACAAGGAAGGGCGACACGATCCAGCGCAGGCTCACGGCAAAGTAACCAAGCCCAAAGAGCCAGCCAATGCGCAGTGCCTGTTTTGGCGTCGTCGCAGGCATCAATAGCCATGCAGCCAGCCCGAGGAGCGACACGGGCCACCAGCCAAGGGGGGCTTGTCCGAGTGCGACCAAAACACCCAAAAGAGCGGGTGCGAGTGCGCGCAGTCTAGTCAATTTTCGACCCGGGCATCCGCACGCGGAGCCGCTTGATCCGCCGTGGATCGGCCTCAAGGACTTCGAATTCGGTCCCGTCGGGATGCTTGATGATCTCACCGCGCGCAGGGATCGCGCCAGAAAGCATAAAGACAAGCCCGCCGAGCGTGTCGACTTCTTCTTCGTCAATCTCGCTATGCGCGGTCAGGTCCATGCCGACCTCTGCCTCAAAGTCCTCGAGCGCAGTTCGCGCCAGCGCGTTATAAACGCCCTCGCTTTCGCGCGTGAAGCTTTTGGCCTCGTCGATATCGTGCTCGTCTTCAATCTCGCCGACGACCTGCTCGATCAGGTCTTCGATGGTGATCAAACCGTCGGTTCCACCGTATTCATCAATGACCAAAGCCATGTGAATGCGGTCCGACTGCATCTTTTGCAACAAAATCCCGAGCGGCATTGATGGCGGCACATAAAGCAGCGGGCGCAGCATGGCACGCAGATCAAATTCTTTGTGTTCGTCGCTAAACCCGTATTTGAGCGCAAAATCCTTGAGGTTGGCGATGCCGATCGGTGTATCGAGCGTGCCGTCATAAACAGGAATACGGGTCAGGCCTGCCTGCAAGAACAGCTTGATCAGCTCTTCCTTGGTGGCCGTAACTGGCGCGGCAACGATATCGTTCTTCGGAATTGAGACATCCTCGACGCGCATCCGCCGCAGGTTCAACATGCCCTGCATCGGCGAAGGCATCAGCGGGCCTTGTTTCTCGTGGCTTTCGTCCTCGCTGGTGTCGGATGGGCTAAGCGCATCAAACAAACGGCCCATAAAGCCGCGGTTAGGTTGCTCGTTTTGATCGTCTAGCGCGCTTTGCGCTGCGATAGAGGAGCCGTCGCTATTGTCGCCCATTTTTTCCTTACCTAAATTCTCACTAGTGGCCAGAACTGACCGTCACTCTTCTCTATATGGGTCACTAAGGCCCATTTTGCCAAGTATCTGCGTTTCCAAGCCCTCCATGAGGGTGGCGTCTTGGTCACGGTCGTGGTCGTAGCCCAAAAGGTGCAACACGCCGTGCACGATCAAATGGGTTGTGTGTTCGGACATGGGTTTGCCCAATGCCTCTGCTTCTGATGCGCAGGTTTCATAGGCGATAGCAATATCCCCGATTTCAGGATCGGCGGGGTTTGGCGGACGAGGCTGGCCGCCATCGGTTTTTGCGCCGCGTTCCTCGGATGGCCAGCTGAGCACGTTGGTCGGGGTCGGTTTACCGCGAAAATCTGCGTTTAACTCTGCAATGCGCAGGTCATTGCAGCCAAGCACACTTACCTCCAAGCCCGCGAGCCCGAGATGTGCGCAGGTCGCTTGCATTGCGGCCTCGGCCAGTGTTTCGAGCTGGACCGCTGCCCAGCGCCGATCTTCGATCATGCAATCGATGCTCATCCCTTTTTCGCGTCCTCTGCCTCATAGGCCTCGATAATCGCGGCCACGAGCGGGTGACGCACAACGTCTTTGGCGGTGAAGTAGTTGAAGCTGATTTTGGGGATATGCTTGAGCAGCCGCTCTGCATCCCAAAGCCCCGAAGAGACGCCGCGCGGCAAATCAATCTGGGTGCGATCGCCTGTGATCACCATGCGCGACCCCTCGCCAAGACGGGTCAGGAACATCTTCATCTGCATCGAGGTCGCGTTCTGCGCCTCGTCCAGCACGACAAATGCGTTGGACAATGTGCGACCACGCATAAAGGCAAGCGGCGCGATTTCGATCACTTTTTCTTCCATCATCTTGGCCATCTGCTTGCCCGGGATGAAGTCGCCCAGCGCATCGTAAAGCGGCTGCATGTAAGGATCGACTTTGTCTTTCATATCACCCGGCAAATAGCCAAGCTTCTCGCCCGCCTCGACGGCAGGCCGCGACAGGATGATTTTATCAACCTTACCGCTAATCAACATGTTCACGCCGACAGCAACAGCAAGGTAGGTTTTACCCGTGCCCGCAGGACCGATCCCGAAGGCCAGTTCCTTTTCAAACAGGCTTTCGACATAGGCTTTTTGGGCCTCGGTGCGTGGCTCAACGAGTTTCTTGCGGGTTTTGATCTCGACCCGTTTGACCGCGTCCCCTTTAAACAGCTCTTTTTGATCACTCGGCCCGGGAGGGGTCGCGACAGAGGGGCCACCCATGCGCAGTTCTCGATCAATGTCGCTTGGCTCTAAGGATCGCCCTGCTTCCAAGCGTTGATAAAGCGCGTTTAGCGTCGCGATTGCCTCTTCTTGCGGGCCAGTTTCGCCAACGACCGAAAGCTTGTTGCCACGGCGCAAGATTTGAACCCCATAGGATTGCTCTATGGTGGCGAGGTTTCTGTCGTATTCTCCGCAAAGATCAATCAGGAGAAAGTTATCTGGGAACTCTAGAATTGCTTCCAAGGCATCGGTGGGATCTGCGGCCAATCAACTCTCCTTTGGCATGGGGTTTACCCTAAAGTGGCGCGTCAATGTAACAGTAACAAGTGCGCGGGTCATCAAATGTGAAAAGGCCGCAGGATAAACTGCGGCCTTTCCTAATTTTCGCTCTTGATCACGCTTAGAGTGGATCAGGAATGTCGGAGCCTTCACGGAACGGACCAACTGCGGAATTAGGTGGCGCAACGCCCGAACACACAGGACGGCCATCTGGCGTCATGCGCTCGGAGAGGTAACCTTCAACACCATCATCGATGATCCAGTGGTCACACCCGTTCGGGTCAACCCAGATACCTGCAACAAGCTGCGACAGGTGCTTGCTGTCGTCGCCCGCATCTACAAAGCGATCTGAACCTTCACGGTTCCCGCCCTCAAGGCTACCGACGATTGTTTCAGCACATGCCGACAAGGACAGGCCAGCAACAAGCAGCGCAGTGATTTTCAACGTTTTCATCTCGTCTGCTCCTTAGCGAATGCAATAAATTTCGACGCGGCGGTTCTGCTGCAAGGCCGCAGCGGAATTACCAGAGGCACGGGGCTGACGCTCGCCGAAGCCTTTGACGTCAACAACACGAGCACCAGCGGCCTGTGCGACAGAAGCCACCATGTTTGCACGGCGGTTCGACAAGTTCATGTTATACTCGTCGGATGCGCGCGCATCAGTGTGGCCGTAAATCAGGAAGCCAAACGCATTGGTGCTGCTGAAGAAGTTCATCAAGTCCGCTTTGGCAGACTCAGCAATCCAAGGCTCGTCAGTTGCAAACAACTGATCCGTCGGGATCACGCCGCAAATTTCGGAACGGTGACAAACAGGGCGACCATCGCGTGTGCGGTGAGGAGACATGAAGCCTTCAAAGCCGTCATCCAT
>CAKZNT010000021.1 GCA_937132065.1 uncultured Loktanella sp. | reverse complement strand
CCAGTGTCCTTGAGGTGAACCTCGCGCAGGGCAGGCAGCAGTGCATTTTCCATCGCATCTGCCGATGTCTGGATCGTCGATTGACTTGTGATCTGGGTCATAGGGGTACCGCCGTTGTCTCTTTCATTTCTTCCATAACAAAACTTGCCGATATTTCCGAAACAGAAATTCGTGAAGTCAGTCGCTTGTAAAACGCGTCAGGGGCTGGAACGCCCGCCAATAGTGTCGAAATCGGACTGCATGGTGGGATTTTATCCCGATATATTTGACAATCATAGCAGATTTTGGGGCGCTTTGATCTGCTGGATGGCGTAAAACACTCAAAACCGCTACATCAAAGGGACCAAACAATGGCGCACTCCTCTCCTATTACGAGACCCTGTTAAGATGTGCCGGATCGCTGCATATTCTGGCCCCGCTATCCCGCTTGAAAACATCATTGTGCGCCCCAAACATTCTCTTCTGACGCAAAGCCAGCACGCGACCGAAGCAAAGCTGGCGGTTAACGGCGATGGATTTGGCATCGCGTGGTATGGCGAAGATACCCGCCCTGGGCTTTACCGCGATGTCCTGCCCGCTTGGGCTGATGGCAATCTCCTTAGCCTGTGTCGCATGGTGCGGTCATCACACTTTATCGCCCATATCCGCGCAAGCACTGTGGGCGAAACAAGTCGCGTGAACTGTCACCCGTTTACCTTTGCGAATTGGTCATTCTGCCACAACGGCCAGATTCCGCATTTTGCAAGTATTCGACGGCGCATGGAGGCGGCGCTACCTGACGATCTGTTTGCTGCACGGCGGGGCACAACAGATAGCGAAATGATGTTTTTGACGTTGCTTGCCAACGGGTTGCAAGAGAACCCCACAGCGGCAATGCGTGAAATGCTTCAGGTGATTGGCCCCGCCACGGACGCAGGGCCGATCAGATTGACATGTGTGTTTTCTGACGGAAAGTCGCTCTATGCGTTCCGATATGCATCAGACGATCACTGTCCGACACTCTATTTCTCGGGTGTTTTGGATAATGGTGGACGCGCACTTGCCTCCGAACCTCTTTGCGGGAACGGCGCACGTTGGAGCGAAGTGCCATGTAACCGCGTCTTCGAAATAAACGCACAGGGCATTGGCACGCCCTCGCTTGATCTCGTCGCTTAGGTCGCCTGCCAAAGGTATGCGCCATCGTCGCCAAGACTGCGGGTCGCCCGCCCTGATTGGTGAAGGTGGTTCAAATGCGCTATCGCCTCGACCAAGGCAAGCCCGTAGGCATCACCCGTGATCTCGCGCTTGAACAACGGCAGGAAACATTCGCCGCCGCGTTTGGGCGTCTGCAAAAACTTCTCAAGCCGTGCCAGTGCCCCATGATGGTTCTCGATCATCTGTGTCATGCGGCGCGGTAACCCCGTGAAGGGGAGCTTGTGCCCGCCCAAAACGAGCTGCTCGGTGTCCGCGAACTGCTGCAACCGCTCGCAGGCCTCGATCCACTCCGAGACAGGATCAGCGTCAGGTTCGGTTGCATAAACGCCGATATTGGCGCTGATAGATGGCAAAAGCTGGTCGCCACCAATCACCAGATTGTCGTCGCGGCTCCAGAATGTTGCGTGTTCGGGGGCGTGGCCATTGCCCATGCGAATATCCCAAACGCGCCCCCCCATCGTGATTTGACCGCCTTCTTGCAAGCGCTGATACCCAAGGGGCAACGGCGCGACACAGTCTGCAAAGTTGAACGGACGCTCGGTTTCGCGCTTGGCGTAAACAGATTTGTCCATCCCCGACTTGCGATAAAAGTCGAGGGTTTCAGGCGTTGGCACATCCTGTGGATCAAGCGTCAGCATGCGCGTTGTCAGCCATGCGGTGCGCGGGATGTGCAGCGTTGCGCCCTTATCGACGAACCAGCCAGCAAGGCCCACGTGATCGGGGTGATGGTGGGTGATCACCACACGGCTCACGGGTTTACCCCCCAAGGGGCCAGCCAGTAAATCTTCCCAGATCGCGCGGGATTTGCGAGAGCTGAAACCTGTGTCAATCACCGTCCAGCTGTCACCATCATCAAGTGCATAGACGTTGACGTGATCTAGCGCCATTGGCAGCGGAAGGCGCATCCAAAGCACGCCTGCGGCTACCTCAATTGCGTCACCCGTTACGGGCGGCGTGGCAAAGGGATAGCGGATACCTGTCGTATCGCCGTCCATTACGCGCTCAGATCATCAGCGGATATGGCCAAAAGATCATCCGCCCCCTCGCGCACATGCGCCAATAGCCCGACATGCTCTGGCAGCAATCGGTTGATATAGAATGTCGCAAGGCGCTTTCGGCTTTCATCACCTGCGACAGCGGCTGACAAATGCGCATGGCCACCCAGCACGCGGGCAAACGCCTTGAGGTAAGGGACAGCGCCCGCAAACCGGTCGGTCATCTCCTGCTCAACGAGCCATTCTGTCGTTTCGCGCAGGGTTTCTGCGGCGTTCCAGACCGCCTTGGCAAGGGCAGGGTGCGCCCCTTTAGCCGCGTCCGCCGTTGCTTCGATTTCATCAAGGATCGCAAATGCGGCCTCGCCGCCATCCATCATCTTGCGCGCGACAAGGTCCATCGCCTGAATGCCGTTTGTGCCCTCATAGATCGCCGTCACACGCACATCGCGGCTAAACTGCGCCGCGCCTGTTTCTTCGATAAAGCCCATGCCGCCATGCACTTGCACGCCAAGCCCCGCAACGTCGATCCCCACGTCTGTGCCAAAGGCCTTGCCGATGGGCGTCAGGAACGCGGCGCGCGCTTTCCATGTGCTGTCGCCAGTGGCCGTCGTCATATCAATGGCCACGGCGTTCATCATTGCAATCGCGCGTGCGGCAAAAACCTCGGCTTTCATCGTCGCAAGCATACGGCGCACATCAGGGTGTTCGATGATTGTGCCCGATCCGCCAGCTTTACCTTGCTTGCGCTCCTGCGCGTAAGACAGCGCATGTTGATACGCGCCCTCTGCGGCGCCGATCCCTTGGATGCCAACCCCGAGGCGGGCGTTGTTCATCATCGTAAACATCGCAGCCATGCCGCCGTGTTCCGCGCCAACAAGCCAACCTTGCGCGCCTGAATACTCCATCACGGCTGTGGGCGACCCGTGCAGCCCCATCTTGTGCTCAAGGCTCACCACACGCAGGTCGTTATGCTTGCCAAGCGTGCCGTCATCGTTTGGCAACAGCTTGGGAACCATGAACAGGCTGATCCCTTTTGTCCCCGCAACGCCGTCAGGCAAACGGGCAAGCACGAGGTGACAGACATTGTCAGAAAAGTCGTTATCGGCCCAGCTGATGAAAATCTTCTGGCCCGTGATTGCATAAGAGCCGTCGCCATTTGGCTCGGCCTTTGAGCGCAGAGCGCCAACATCAGACCCTGCCTGTGGCTCTGTCAGGTTCATCGTGCCGCACCATTCGCCAGAGATCAGCTTTGGCAGATAAATGTCCTTGATCGCGTCAGACCCGTGATGCTCAAGCGCCTCGATCTGGCCCTGTGACATCAACGGATTTAGCTGGAGTGCGAGGCAGGCTGCCGACATCATTTCGTTCACTGTCGACGTCAGGGTCATCGGCAGGCCCATGCCGCCGACGTCTGGGCTGGCGGACATGCCGATCCAACCGCCCTCTGCAATCGCCTTGTAGCCGTCCCCAAATCCGGGTGAGGTGCGCACGGTTCCGTTCTCTAGGTGGGCGGGGTGCAAGTCGCCGTTACGGTTCAACGGGGCCAAGACCTCTTCGCACATCTTGGCCGCTTCGGTCAGGATAGCATCCGCCATATCCGGCGTTGCTTCGGTGAATCTCTCGGTTGCCGTAACCTGCGCAAAGCCAATGACGTTTTCCATTAAGAAGCGATAGTCGTTAACGGGGGCGCGATAGGTCATTGGAAATCTCCGGATTTGATGGGCGTCTTGGCAAATGAATACGCCACAAGTATGCACTGTGTAATCTTTAACAGGGTATCCGAGCCTCGCACCCCAGCAACAGAAACGCAGCGTCATGACCGCAATTGAAACGATCATTTTGAAGGATGATGCTGACGGGCTTCAAAAGGGGGCTGTGTTTTTGGCTAACGGCGGGTTGGTCGCGTTCCCTACGGAAACCGTTTACGGGCTGGGCGCGGACGCGCGAAACGATCGGGCTGTGGCGTCAATTTACGCCGCCAAGGGCCGCCCGAGCTTTAACCCCCTGATTGTCCATCTGTCTGATGTTGACGCGGTGGGTGCATTTTGCGTCATAACAGAGGCCGCAAGCAAACTCGCCGCCGCTTTCTGGCCCGGTGCGATCACGCTCGTGCTGCCACTGCGCCCTGATGGGGGCATTTCGAAACTGGTCACGGCGGGGCTTGCGACACTTGCGGTGCGTGTGCCTGATCACCGTGTGGGGCAGGGACTTTTGCGCGCATTTGACGGACCGATTGCCGCGCCTTCGGCCAACCCGTCGGGGCGGATCAGCCCGACAAAAGCAGAGCATGTGCGCGCTGGGCTGACTGGCAAGATTGACGCGATCATTGACGGTGGGGCTTGCGCCGTCGGAGTGGAGTCCACGATTGTCGATTGCACGGGAGAACGGGCCGTAATTTTGCGAGCAGGTGGCATTCCCACAGAGGCTATTGCCGCTTGCTTGGGGTATGCGCCTGCTTGCGGGCAAAGTGACCCGAGCACGCCAGCCTCTCCGGGGCAATTGCTGTCTCATTATGCACCCCAAGGGACCGTCCGCCTGAATGCGCAGGCCGCAGAACCCCATGAAACATGGGTCGGCTTCGGTCCGTCTGATGCGCCCTACAATCTGTCAGTGACCGGTGACCTAACCGAGGCGGCCGCAAACCTGTTTGAAGTTTTGCACCAACTTGACGCGGATGGCGCAAAACACATTGCGATCGCGGCGGTCCCCGAGCATGGTTTAGGGCAGGCGATCAATGACCGTTTGCGGCGCGCCGCCGCACCGCGCGATTAACAGGAGCAGAACATGGTAGATCACACGAAAAAGAAGCGATTGAACCTGCCATTCGTCGGCATCGCGACATTCGGAAAGTATGAATACCAACCAGACTGGTCGGCCATTGATGCCGATGTGGCGATTGTTGGCGCTCCTTTTGACTTTGGCACACAGTTTCGCGCAGGCGCGCGTTTTGGGCCACGCTCTATCCGCGAGGCTTCGACGCTGTTTTCCTTCGGGCTTGGTGGCGCCTATGAGCCTGAGGATGATGAGCTATATCTGGGCGAGGGGACGCGGATCGTCGATATCGGGGATGCCGACATCATCCACACCGACACAGAGCAAAGCCATGATTGCATTGAAGAGGCGGTGCGCACCATTCGTGCAGCGGGGGCGATCCCTGTCGTTCTTGGCGGTGATCATTCCGTGAATATTCCATGTGTGCGTGCATTTGACGATCACGGGCCGATCCACATCCTGCAAATTGACGCCCATCTCGACTTTGTTGATGAGCGGCACGGCGTGCGCAACGGGCATGGAAACGCGATGCGGCGCGCCGCAGAACAAGACAATGTGACAGGGCTATCCCAATTCGGTATTCGCAACGTGTCGTCGACGGCCAAGGACGGTTATGACGCCGCGCGCGAAATGGGCAGTGATATCCTGTCGGTGCGCCAAATCAGGGCGCTAGGGCTTGATGCTGTGGTGGAGCGGATCCCCGAGGATGTGGACATCTATCTAACGATCGACATTGACGGGTTTGACCCGTCAATCGCGCCCGGCACAGGGACGCCTAGCCACGGAGGTTTTCTTTACTACGAAGTCTTGGAACTCATCGCAGCAGTAGCAAAGCGGCAGCGGATCGTCGGGATCGATCTTGTCGAGGTCGCGCCCGATTATGATCACGGGAACATCACATCAATCCTCGCAGCGCAGCTCTTGTTAAACATCCTCGGGCGGATGTTGCACCACCGCCCATAGGCGCAAGGGCCTAGGCTTGCTGGCGCTCGATGTAGCTACGTAGTTCTTCCGCCTCTTGGCGGGCTTCGCGCAACCCGTCCATAGCAGCACGCAATTCGGCTTCTGTTTGCGACAGTTGATTGGTGATCTCTGCCTCTCGCTGCTGGAGATAAGTGATCGCCTGATCGCGGGTTTCCTCTGCCTCGTGCAGGGCTTGCGCCATCTTGTCCAACTCGCCGATTTCGGCCTTGGTCACGCGGGTGAAACGGTTCACGAGCCAACTGGCAAACCAGCCCAACGCAAAGGCCACAAACAGGATGATCGCTGTGGCAATGATGAATTCAGTTCTGTTCAAGGTCGTGTTCCGTTCTTATTCGCTTGGGGCCGCTTCAATGGACTCCAGCGTGGTCGGCTCTTCGGGTGCAGTTTCGGGCACAATCAGAGAAAATTCAATGCGGCGATTGGCTTCACGCCCGTCTTCGGTGTCATTTGTGGCAATAGGGTCTGCTTCGCCGTAACCGATCGCTTCAAAGGTACTCACAGGCACCCGGCGGACACGCAGCGCATCAAGCACGGCGGCAGCACGCTGTTGGCTCAACTGCTGGTTCATCCCTTCGCCGCCCTGACTGTCGGTATAGCCCGCAATCCTGATCTGGAGATTGGCGCATTTCTTGAGGATTTCAGCGATATCATCCACAACGGGTTGGGTATCAACGGTGATCGACGCAGAGCCCGGGTCAAACAGGATTTTGCGCGCGGTCGTGACTTCATCAATCTGGGCGACACATTCTTCGGGGGTTGGCAGACCTGCAATCGGATCAAGCTGCTTGACGTAGGTAACATCAATCTCAAAGACCTCGGTCTGGCCCAGCTTGTCGATCAGCAGTCGGGTAATGTCGGCCTGCGCCGTCGGGTTGCCCGTGTTGCCCTTGATCGTCACCAGCGCGGGTTCGACGATGACAGAGCCGTTCGAAAGCTCGGACAGGGCTTCAATGCCCGCCAAAACGCGCACTGACCAGCCAGTCGGAAGACCGTCTACGACACGTGTGCCCATTGTCACATTCGAGCGACCGAATTTTGCCAAGGCATAGTTTTCCGCGGTCATGTTGACCAGATCATCAGGGACACGGCCACGCAATTGAACGGCGCCCTCCGGGCTTCGGGTGGCCGCGAATTGCGGCGGACCGACTGCGCCCGCTTCTGGTGTCGCGGGTAATTCGGCGTTCAAGGCAAAGACGTCTGGCAAAGCATTCTCAAGTTCACCGATCACAAGGTCAAATGTGCCTTGGTCCGTCCCTTGCAGTGCAGACAGCGTGATGTCGGTATCAGACACGGTAAACGTGCCACCGCCAAGCGCATCAATCGCGTTGATCGACTTGGCGACAGCCGTGGACCACGTGCGCGATGGCACGCCAAGCGCCTGCACGCAGTTGCTCTTGCCTTCAAAACCGGCGTTGGTCGCGGCCCACAAGATTTCGCGCTCGGCATCGGGGGTATCTACCGCACAGGCATCAAAGCGCACACCATCCTCATCCTTGGTAAAGCGGGTGGTGAACGGGGAAATCACAGGGCGCGGCGCGGTAATTGCCACGGCCAGCCGCACACCGTCTGGGGTGTTGCGTGCCAATGTGGTTTCAAGGCGGGCCTTTTCAGCGGCGCTATCGGAAATGGCGTTAATGGCCACATGATTTGCGCTTACCGAGATCTTTGAGCGGGGCAACATCTCAAGGGCGCGCAAGGCATAGTTGAGGGCGGGACGCCACGTGTCTGGCATCGGATAATCTGCCGCCTCCAACAGGTCGGTCACGGGCTGCCCGTCTGCCAGCTTTGTGATCCGTTCGGCCAAGGCCTCGCGGTCGGTCGCGGTCGGGATCAGGCCAATAAGCGACACGCCGCTGTCGTTGCGCAGGATCTCGATCGCGAAATCGGGGGCGGTAATATTGGCTGATTCGGCCACGGTCATGTTGTCGATCACGCGGCTGGCATCGACAATGCTGCCTGCGGCGGAAATTGCGCGGAACCGAACGGCCTCGGTCGGGGCTTGTCCTTCAAGGATCACCTGAAGCCCGTCACCAAGCACAGAAGTCCAGTCATACCCCCGATCTATAAGGGTTTCGCGCACGGAAACGACAGAGCGATCCTCTACGACAGCCACAGTTGCCCGCGCGGCCAGTCCAGAGACAAGTGCGGCAAAAACGAAGACACCGATACGAAGGAAAAGGGCGGAAAGACGCATGTGCATCCGATCAACTATTGGAATTCATGTCCTTGAATAGGCTGGGAAGTCCGAAGGTTCAATCACACGAGCATCGCAACGGCGAAAAATGGCAGAGGCAAGAGCCCCGCATCGCGGTTGGATCGAAACAGCCGTAACAGCCCCAAGTTGTCTTGCGGATCAAAGCGGATCAACTGCCAAGACAAATGCCAGCCCAGCGCCCAAGGCCCGATAAGGGCGACGACAAGCGACAAGATGGACCTGTCGCGGCAGGCAAGGACAACCGCGAGACCGAGAAACAAAACCGCCCCCGCCAGAAACGCCCGCAGCCAGATTGCGGCGTTGTCGCCAAACAGGCGGGCCGTTGATTTCACGCCAATCAACGCATCGTCCTCGGCGTCCTGATAGGCATAGATAGTATCGTAAAACAGGGTCCACAAAATGCCTGCCCCGTAGATAACAACAGGGGTCCAGCCCATTGAGCCGCTATGCGCCGCCCAGATCAACAGGGCGCCCCAGTTAAACGCGACCCCCAGAAAAACCTGCGGCCACCATGTAAACCTCTTGGCGAACGGGTAGATCAGCACAGGGATTACCGCGACAAAGCCGAGCAAAATTGCGATTGTGGGGAATGTCAGCAGGATGAGCAGCGAAACGAGGGTTTGCACCAGCATCCACGCCAAGGCGCCGCGCACAGTCACCTGACCTGACGGGATCGGGCGCGATCTTGTGCGCGCAACTTGGGCGTCGATGTCGCGGTCGGTGATGTCGTTCCACGTGCACCCCGCGCCGCGCATCAGAAATGCACCAATCGCACTGCCTGCGATGATCCAGATATCAAACGCGCTCGCCTGATTGTCAGCCAGCATCGCGAGGGTCAGTCCCCACATGCAGGGCAAAAACAATAGCCATGTCCCGATAGGGCGATCTGCCCGCGACAGGCGCAAATAGGGCCGCGTGATCCGCGGCGCCCAATGGTCCACCCAATTTCTCGCACTATCAGCGACAACACCCTCTGGCATCTGGTCCTTAGCGGTCATATGTCTGGTCCCATGGCAAATAAAGTTAGACTTTTTGTAGAGCACCCATTGGGGGTAGGGCAATCGGTTCCGCTGACGCGTGAACAGGCCCATTACCTTTTTGGCGTGATGCGGATGGGCGAAGGCACTGTGCTGTCCCTGATTAACGGGCGTGACGGTGAATGGGATGCAACCGTGGCCCAGTCAAGCAAGAAGGGCGGAATTCTGGTCTGCGCGGCCCAAACCAAGCCGCTGCAAATGCCCCCTGACGTCTGGCTGATGTTCGCCCCGATCCGCAAAGAGCGCACAGCGTTCATTGTCGAGAAGGCAACCGAACTTGGCGCGGCGCGGATCATGCCGGTGCAAACCGCCTATACCAATAACGCCGACCGCATCCGCGTTGACAAACTGCGCGCACATGCGCTCGAGGCGACGGAACAATGCGGCGGAACCTATGTGCCCGAGGTGACTGATCTCGCCAAACTGGCAAAGGTGCTGGACGGCTGGGATACATCGCGCAAGTTGATGTTCTGCGACGAGGCAATGGTGGGTGCGGCATCCGCTCTACTTTCAGACAAAGGCGGGCCTTGGGCGATCCTGATTGGTCCCGAGGGCGGGTTCTCTGACAAGGAACGCGAGCAGCTACGAGCCTTGCCCTACGCCCATCCCGTCAGCCTCGGTCCGCGTATCTTGCGCGCTGATACCGCTGCCGTGGCCGCCTTGACGCTCTGGCAGCAGGCAATCGGCGATTGGGCATGATCAAGGCGACCCCCGCTGACGCATCCCGCATCATGGCATTTTTGCTGGCGCGGGCCACGGTTGCGATGTTTGCGATCACGAACCTGCGCGATCACGGCATGGCGGGCGGCCACCCGAAGGCGATGACATTCTGGATCAATGATGAAAACGGCCAGATCACCGATGTTCTCGGGCTGAGTGAGAGCGGCATTGTGCTTCCTGTGTTCACGTCTGCGTATGTCGATGTGCGGGGCGCTTTGGCGGGGCAATCCATCATGGGGGTCATCGGCCAAAATACCCCCGTGCAAAGCGTCAAGGAACAACTCGGGTTGCCTTTGGGCGATCTGGATCGGGTTGAACCGCACTTCGAGCTTGCACTCGATGCGCTGCAAATGCCCGCAAACGAGGGTTTCTCGATTCTGCCTGTTGCCGCGGTCGCGCGGGAAACGCTTATTGTTTGGCGCACCCAATACGGCATTGACGCGCTTAACCTTGAACCGACCGAGGCGGCCGTGCAGGCCAACGGCGCAATCGACGCGATGGTTGCAAACGATAGCCACCGCGTATTGATGGCAGGCGACACACCCGTGGCGATGACGGGGTTCAATGCGGTGCTATCCGAAACAGTCATGGTCGGCGGAGTCTACACACCCGCAGCCGCGCGCGGCAAAGGCTATGCCAAGGTGGCTCTTGCACTTCATCTTGCAGATGCACACCTAAAAGGGGTGAAGCGGGCAGTGCTGTCTGCGGCGAACGTTTCGGCGGCAAGAGCCTATAGCGCCATCGGTTTTCGCCAAGTCGGGGAGTTCGGTCTGGTGATGTATCACAACCCACAGGTGGCCCATGTCTAGCTTTATGCGCCCAGAGGCCCGTGCAACGCTCTGGCGTTGGCGCGAAGTCCTTTATGCATCTGCATTGGCGATATTCGGGCTTTGGTGGGTCTGGGGCGGCCTTGGGGTGGTGCGCTGGATCGGCGTTATCTTTCTGCTGATTGCCGTCATCCTCGCCCTTGCAGGCATCCAGCGCGCGAGATTTCGCCAGTCAGGCACGGGACCGGGCGTGGTGAAAGTCGCAGAACGCAGGTTGGCCTACTTTGGTCCGCTCGAGGGCGGCGCGATGGATATTTCCGATATGACGCGCCTTGATCTCGACCCGTCCAGCTACCCCACACCAAGTTGGGTGCTGACAGGGATGGGCGGGCAATCGCTTTCGATCCCTGTGAACGCAACGGGTGCTGATGCGCTGTTTGATCTATTCGGAAGCCTTGACGGGATCGACACAGAAGTCATGCTAGACGTGTTATCACGCAGACCTGATCAGCGGGTCGAGGTCTGGGCGAAAACACGCACGCTGCTGCATTGACACTGGCGCGCGAAAACTGCACCGATAAACACGAACCCCAATCAACGAGACGGAGCCACCACCATGTCCATTCCACAATCCGGCGGCGGCCCGATCGAGCGGCACGAGCAACTCGCAGAAGTGTTGTCCAAAGGGTGCAAGCCCAAGGAAGACTGGCGCATTGGAACCGAGCACGAGAAATTCGGCTACTGTCAGGACACACATAAGCCGCTGCCATACGAGGGCGAACGGTCTATTCACGCGGTGCTGTCTGGTTTGCGCGACCGGTTTGACTGGACCCCTGTCGAAGAGGGCGGCAAGCTGATCGGCCTGAGCAAAGGCATGGCAAATGTCAGCCTTGAACCGGGCGGCGCGCTTGAGCTTTCTGGCGCACCTGTCGAGACAATCCACCAGACCTGCGACGAGGTGAACGATCACCTACGCGAGGTCAAAGCCGTCTCTGACGAGATCGGCGTGAAGTTTATCGGTCTGGGCGCGGCCCCCGAATGGTCGCACGAGGAAATGCCGCTCATGCCCAAAGGGCGCTATAAGCTGATGAACGGCTATATGGAAAAGGTTGGCACAATGGGCACGGCGATGATGCGCCGCACCTGCACTGTGCAGGTCAACCTCGACTTTGGCTCGGAGGCGGACATGGTGCAAAAGCTGCGCGTTTCGCTGGCCTTGCAGCCCGTAGCGACAGCATTATTTGCCAACTCGCCCTTCTTTGAAGGGAAGCTGAATGGTCATAAATCATGGCGCGCGCGGATCTGGCGGGACTTGGACGCGGATCGCACGGGCATGTTGCCATGGGTGTTCGAGGACGGCATGGGCTTTGAGCGTTGGGTGCAGTGGGTGCTCGATGTGCCAATGTATTTCGTCTACCGCGATGGCAAATACATCAACGCGCTGGGCATGTCGTTCCGCGACTTCCTGAAAGGCGAACTGCCCGCACTACCGGGTGAAAAGCCAACGCTATCGGACTGGGCAGATCACCTGACAACGGTATTTCCGGAAGCGCGCATCAAACAGTTTATCGAAATGCGCGGCGCGGATGGCGGTCCTTGGCGGCGGCTATGCGCCTTGCCCGCATTCTGGGTCGGCCTGATGTATGACCAAACCGCACTCGATGCGGCGTGGGACCTGTGCAAAGACTGGACCGCCGAACAGCGGGACGCGCTGCGGGTTGCGGCCTCTGTGGACGGGCTTCAGGCCAAGGTTGACGGGATCAACATGCACGAGCTTGCCCGCGAAGTTGTCGCAATTTCCGAAGCAGGTCTCAAGGCGCGCGCCAAGCCGGGTGCGGGCGGTATGGTTCCTGACGAAACCCACTTCCTCAATGCCGTGAGGGAAACCATCGAGACAGGGAAAACGCCTGCCGACGAATTGCTTGATCACTATCACGGTGACTGGAACGGCGACATTAGCCGTATCTACGACGAATATAGCTATTAATCCGCTGCCATAATTCCGCCTCCATTGTTTTTTAAACGGAAACAATGGAGGGGCCTTCATGCCGTTTTTCTTGAACCCGCGCTTCGCGCTTTTGTTACTTGTGGGGATGCCTTTGGCTGGCGGTGCAGTTGTGCATCCGCAAGGGGCTAGCGCATTTGTCATGGGGGCATGGGCGGGCACGCTTTTGGTCGCGCCGCCGATCATGATCTTTCTGTGGGCTATCGGGCTACGCTCGATCGGGCAACTCTTGCGGCCACTGGCCCGCTTGCCCGTATTGATCGCGATGACCGTGCTTGTGCTTTATCTGACCGACACAGATGTCGGGCTGGGCGGGCAACTCTTGGGCGGTGGTGCGCTCCTGATGTGGCTAAAACAAGCGGGCGGAAAGTCGTTTTTGTAACGCCTATTTCTTGCCGATTTTGGTTTCTGTGCCGCGCCGCAATCGCCGGATATTCCCCCAATGACGGATGTAGATCAGCGCGCCCAAAATGCTGGTCAGCAAGAAAAGATGCGCGTCGGTGACATAGAGCACCACAATCGGCGTCCAGCCCGCGGCCATCAATGCAGCAAGCGATGAATAGCGACTGACGGCGGCGGTAAACAACCAGATTGCCCCCGCAATTGCGCCAACCAACGGGGACAACGCGAGCATCAGGCCAAAGTAGGTCGCGACACCCTTGCCACCGCGAAACTTGAGCCACACAGGAAAGCAATGGCCCAAAAATGCCGCAAGCCCTGCAAGCTGGGCGGCATCTTCTGCGGCTAGCGCGCGCGCCAAAAGGACAATCGCCGCTCCCTTGCCAGCATCAAACGCGAGCGTCAGCGCGGCCGCCTTTTTGTTGCCCGTGCGCAAAACATTTGTCGCCCCGATATTGCCAGAGCCGATATCGCGCAAATTGCCAAGGCCCATGACATGCGCAACGACCATCCCGAACGGGATCGAACCGAGCAAATACCCGGCTGCGGCCCACATAAACAACAGGCCCGTAGGCGTGACGATCTCTGGCATCAGCTGTCTCCGCTCACAAGGTTTCCACCAACCCATGTGCCAAGCACAACACCTTGCAGGCGTGCGCTGTCAAACGGGGTGTTCTTTGATTTCGACTTCAGCTTAGCACGATCCAAAAGGAACGGCGCATCAGGATCAAACCAAACCAGATCAGCAGGCGCACCGGCATGCAAGCGACCCGTCGGCAGATTTAGCAGATGGGACGGGTTCAAGGACAGGGCCGCAAACAGGCGCGGCAGGCTGACCATTTCGGCATGATAAAGCCGCAGGGCTGCGGGCAACAATGTCTCAAGGCCAACGGCGCCACTCGCGGCTTCCTCAAAGGGAAGGCGTTTGCTTTCCTCGTCTTGCGGGGTGTGCATCGAACAAATAACGTCGATCAAACCCTCGGCCACGGCCTGCACAACGGCAATGCGATCATCTTCTGACCGCAACGGCGGCTTGAGCTTAAAGAAGGTGCGGTAATCGGCCACGTCCAGCTCGTTCAACGTCAGGTGATGCACACCGATCCCCGCCGTGATCCGCAAGCCATTACGCTTTGCGCGTTCCAGCGCAGGCAAGGCGCGGGCGGTCGTGATCTGGTCCGCGTGATAGCGCGCATTTGTCATTTCAAGCAGCGCAATGTCGCGATCCAGCGCCATGCGTTCCGCCATCGGGGACACAGCAGGCAACCCGCGCAGGGAGGCAAACTTGCCCGAAGTAACTGCTGCGCCCTCGGACAAACCGGGGTCTTGGATGTGGGCAATCACCAATGCGCCGAGCGAATTGGCATAAGTCAGCGCACGGCTAAAGACCTTGGTGTTGGTGACAACGCGGTCGCAGTCGGTAAA
>CAKZNT010000020.1 GCA_937132065.1 uncultured Loktanella sp. | reverse complement strand
CCGCGATTGCGCCGCCGCCCAGCGCAGGTTTTCAACAAAACAGGCCCGTGCCTGCGGCCCCTCAGCAACGCCCGCCATAATATGCAAATGCTGCGCGCCAAGCGACTTTGCATAGCGCAACGTCCGCTTGAAATCAGTCTGGAACCGCGACCCGACCACGGCAGCAAACCCGCGCGCGCCACCCGTGTAATTGGGCGGCGGACAATTGATCAGGGCAAGCGGCAACCCATGCGTCCCAAGCGCGTCAAGCATCTCGGGCACGGCCACGTCATAGGGAAACAGCACCTCAACGGCGTCAAAACCTGCCGCGCGCGCCGCACCAAAGCGCTCTAGAAATGGCAGCTCAGTAAAGAGCACGGTCAGGTTGGCACAAAACTTGCTCATGCGTGCAATTCCGCCGCTGGGATGATCGGGAAAAATGCGCCGCCCGAGCGCACGCCAAACCACGTGACCCCGTCCACATCCGCCTCTTCTCCGATCTCGACCAAGCGGTAAAACGATTTGCGATCTATCAGCGCCTCGAGGTTGGTGCGCACCAAGACATAAGGCGACGGCTCGCCCGTTTCAGGGTCGCGCACCACGCGGAGCGGGTGCTCTGGCCCTGCCGCAACAAGATCCCCGACATTGGTTTCAAACACGAGGGCATCGTCACGCCTGTTAAAGTCAACGGCCACAAACGGGGCGTCATCCACCTTGATCCCCACCTTTTCTACTGGGGTGACCAGAAAATAATCTTCGCCGTCTTTGCGCAGAATCGTTGAGAACAGTTTGACCAGTTCAAAGCGCCCGATCGGCGTGCCAAGGTAAAACCACGTCCCGTCCCGCGCGATCCGCATATCCAAATCGCCACAAAACGGCGGATGCCATAGATGAACGGGCGGCAAACCGCCTTTTTTCGCGGCCCGAGCGGCCTCGGCGATGGTTTCTGCGCTTGGGGTCACGATCTTTTGTCCACTCATTGTTTTTCCCATTGGGGTCATCGGGCTAATCTGATGTTATAAGCATATAAGCGTAACAGGAGCATTGTCATGGTAAACCCCGATCAATTGGTCGCCGATCTCGAAAATTTGGGCACTAAATTGGCCGCCGCCCGCGAAAGTATTGGCAAACGGTTCATCGGACAGCCGCGCGTTGTGGACCTGACGCTGACGGCGCTGATCTGCGGTGGACATGCGGTTTTGGTCGGTCTGCCTGGTCTTGGCAAAACACGCCTTGTCGATACGCTCTCCACGGTAATGGGGCTGGACGGCAATCGCATCCAGTTCACACCCGATTTGATGCCTGCCGATATTCTTGGCTCTGAAATCCTTGATACCGGCAAAGACGGGGCGCGCGCGTTCCGCTTTGTCGAGGGGCCAGTGTTCTGTCAGCTGCTGATGGCGGACGAAATCAACCGCGCCTCGCCGCGCACCCAATCCGCGCTACTGCAAGCGATGCAGGAAAAGGAAGTGACCATCGCGGGCGAACACCGCCCCCTTGGCGTGCCGTTCCACGTGCTAGCGACCCAGAACCCGATTGAACAAGAGGGAACCTATCCGCTGCCAGAGGCGCAGCTTGACCGCTTCCTTGTGCAGATCGACGTGCCCTACCCTGACCGCGCAACCGAGCGCGACATCCTGATTGCAACCACGGGAACCGAGGAGGAAGAGGCAAGCGCCGTTTTCACCGCGACTGAATTGCTTGATGCGCAAACGACTTTGCGCCGCATGCCTGTGGGTGACAACATCGTCGAGATGATCCTTGACCTTGTGCGCGCCTGCCGCCCCGACGAAAGCGCCGCCGACATCGTGCGCAATGCCGTGAGCTGGGGGCCGGGTCCACGTGCCGCGCAAGCCCTGATGCTGACCGTGCGTGCGCAAGCCCTGCTCGAAGGTCGCCTTGCCCCATCCGCCGAAGACGTAATGGCAATGGCCGTGCCCGTCCTCGAACACCGTATGGCGCTTAGCTTTGCGGCGCGCGCGCGCGGCGAAACCGTGACCAATGTGATCAACACCGTGGCCGCCGACATCACCAAAGTGAAAGCCGCTGCCGCGTGACCCAAGCCACGACCCTTCGCGCAACCTCGGAGACTCTCGCAAGTCCGCTGCCCGCCTTATTGGCGGGGGCCGAACACTTGGCGTCAACTGTTCTGCTTGGTGAACACGGGCGCAGGCGCGCAGGCATGGGCGATACCTTCTGGCAATACCGCCCCGCCCAAGCGGGTGACGATCTCCGTCACATCGACTGGCGCAGATCCGCGCGTGCCGACAGCAATTTTGTCGCTGATAAAGAATGGCAAATTGCGCAATCCGTGATGCTTTGGGTCGATCAATCCGCAGCGATGGCGTTTACGTCAGACCCCTCCCTGCCCTCAAAATCCGCGCAGGGGCGCACCATCGCGCTGGCCTGCGCTATACTGCTGATCCGCGGCGGCGAACGGGTTGGTCTGACGGGCGGGCAACTCCCGCCACGGCGCGGCGACATCCAGATCAGCAAGATCGCAGAGCATCTGAGCGCGGACACCGACGATGACTACGGCTCCCCTGACACCGCAGGGCTATTGCCGCAAGGACGCGCAGTATTCGTGAGCGACTTCATGGGCGATCTGACGGCTGTTGAGGCCGCGCTCCTGAAGGCGGCCGATCAGGGGGTGCGCGGCGCCCTGCTGCAAATCCTCGACCCGCAAGAAGAGGCATTTCCATTCAGCGGGCGCACCGTGTTTCAGTCGATGACAGGCAGTCTAAGCCATGAAACCCTGCAAGCGGGGGACTTGCGCGACCGCTATCTAGCGCGTTTGGCCGAGCGCAAGGACAGGCTGGCGCATCTGGCGCGCACTACGGGGTGGCAGTTCCACACGCATCACACCGATCGACCCGCCACCAACGCCCTGTTGTGGCTCTATCAATCATTGGCGAGGCACGTATGACCCAGCAATCATCATCGCAGGCGACCCGCTAATGTGGTCGCTTGGTCCTCTCGGATTTACCGCCCCGTTCCTGCTGCTGGGGCTGATCGTGCTGCCAATTCTGTGGCTGTTGCTACGCGCCGTGCCCCCCGCACCGATCAAGCGCAGGTTTCCAGGTGTCGCGCTCCTTTTGGGGCTGACCGACAGCGAAAGCCAATCGGACCGCACCCCGTGGTGGCTGCTACTTCTACGGCTCGCCGCAGTGGCCGCGCTCATCATCGGCTTTGCAGGGCCGGTCCTGAACCCAACCGAAAGCCGTGGTGGAACGGGCGATCTTGTCATCGCACTCGACGGCTCATGGGCAGGCGCGCCAAGCTGGACGGCACAAATGGACCGCGTTGACGGGCTATTAAGCGAAGCGGCCGCGAACGGGCGGCGCGTCGCTGTCGTGAACCTCGCGGCCCTTCCGGTCGGTGATTTACCGTTCTCTGCGCCAAGCGATTGGCAAAACAGGCTCGCGAACCTGCAACCCCAGCCTTGGCAACCCGACCAAGGCGCGACTGACTGGATCACGGCGCAAACCGCACCGTTCGAAACCTACTGGATGTCGGACGGGATCGACTGGGACGGGCGCAGCGCCTTGTTGGCCGCTTTTGAAGACCGTGGACCCGTGACCGTGTTCCAATCGCCGCGCCCGACATTCGGCCTGCGACCGCCGCGCTATGAAGAGGGCGCGATTGTAGTCTCTGCGGTGCGCACCCCCATCGGGGCGGCCACAACTGTGCCTGTCACCGCAATCGGGCTTGATCCCGCTGGCGTCGAGCGGCAATTGCAGACTGTTGATCTGGACTTCGCGGCAGGCGAGGCCATGGCCGAAACCTCGCTGATCCTGCCGCCCGAGCTGCGCAACCGCGTGACACGGTTCGAGATCACGGGCCAACGCTCGGCCGCTGCCATCAGCCTGACCGACGATGCCCTCAAGCGGCGCGAAGTGGCGCTTATTGCAGGGGGCGGTGACCGCGAAGGGCTCAACCTGCTGTCGCCGTTGCACTACCTGCGCGAGGCGCTTGCCCCGACTGCGGACCTGATCGACGGCACGCTTGAAGATGTGCTGCTGGCCAATCCCGATGTCATCGTTCTGGCCGATGTCGACCAGCTTGCAAGCACCGAAGTGACGGGCGTTTTCAAATGGGTCGAGAACGGCGGTCTTTTGCTGCGCTTTGCAGGGCCACGGCTTGCGGCGTCCGACTTGGGGCGCACGGGCGAAGACCCGCTTTTGCCTGTCAGATTGCGCGCAGGCGGACGCACCGTTGGCGGCGCGATGAGTTGGGGCGAGCCCAAGGCGCTTGCGCCATTTGAAGAAGGGTCTCCCTTTTTCGGGCTCTCGATACCGGACGATGTGACTGTCACCTCGCAAGTCATGGCGCAGCCCGATCCAACCCTTGCCGCGCGCGTAATTGCGCAGCTGGCCGATGGCACGCCGCTGGTCACACGCAAGCAAACGGGACAGGGGCAAATCGTGCTGGTGCATGTCACCGCAAACGCCGAATGGACAACCCTGCCGCTCTCGGGCCTATTTGTGCAGATGCTTGAGCGGCTCGCTGTGTCAACGCGACCCGCGACCACCGATGCGGCAATCCTGGAGGGAACAACATGGCTTGCGAGCACGGTTCTTGACGGGTTCGGACGGCTACAAGGCGGCGGCGCCCTTGCTGGCATTGATGGCGCTTTGCTCGCTGATCCTGTGGCGGGGCCAGACTTGCAACCCGGCCTCTATAACGGCCCCGATCAGCAAATCGCGGTGAACGTTATGACGCAAGACAGCCTGCTTTCTGTCGCGGCATGGCCCGCCCGGATCACAATCGAGGGCTTGGGTACTATCGGGCAAACCGTGATTAAGGGCTGGCTTCTCGTGGCTGCGATGGGGCTGCTCATGCTCGATATCATCGCCTCTTTGCTGGTTGGAGGGCGCTTGCGCGGGCCGCGCGCAGACGTTACCGCCGCCTTGCTGGCGCTCTTGTTGTTTGCACCAGATGCGCAGGCGCAAACAAGTGACGAGGCAGCCATTGCCGCGACCGCCAACGTGGTGCTGGCCCATGTCCTGACAGGTGACAAGACGACCGACGACATTGCCGCCGCGGGCTTGCGCGGCCTGTCCCGGACCCTGTTTCAGCGGACCTCAATTGAACCCGCAGCCCCGACAGGCGTGAACCTCGACACCGACGAACTTGCGTTCTTTCCGTTTCTCTACTGGCCCGTGACACCTGATCAACCACTGCCTAGCCGCACGGCCTATAGCAAGCTGAACCGCTACCTGCATGGGGGCGGAATGATCCTGTTTGATACCCGCGACGCGGATCAAGCCAGCTTTGGCTCGGGAAGCCCCGAAGGGCGCAAGTTGCAAGCAATTGCGCGCGGGCTCGACATCCCCGCGATTGAACCGATCCCGCAAGACCACGTGCTGACGCGGACCTTCTATCTGCTGCAAGATTTTCCCGGACGCTACAACAGCCGCGATATCTGGGTCGAGGCCGCGCCCGTTGATGCAGAGCTTGCTGACGGGATGCCGTTTCGCAATCTCAATGACGGGGTGACGCCGATTGTGATCGGAGGCAACGACTGGGCACGGGCTTGGGCGATTGATCGCAATGGCGACAGGTTGTTCCCTGTCGGGCGGGGCACTGCGGGGGAAAAGCAGCGGGAATATGCGCTGCGCTTCGGGGTCAACCTGATCATGCATGTGCTGACAGGCAACTACAAATCCGATCAGGTGCATGTGCCTGCATTGCTTGACCGGTTGGGGCAATAAAATGACCGAAACACTGATCCTTGACCCGCTCGTCCCGCTGATGGCGCTCTATGGTCTGGCTGCGGCTGGTATCGTGTTAATCGGCCTCGCCATCTGGCGCAGGTTAAGCGGCTGGTGGCTGCGGGCGCTGGCGGGGCTGGCGATCCTCTGCGCGATTGCGAACCCGTCCGTGCAACGCGAAGACCGCGCCCCGCTGTCTGACATCGTGATCGCCGTGGTGGATGAAACCGCAAGCCAGATGATCAGCGACAGACCCGGCCAATCAAGCACGGCACTCGACATGCTGGCTGGCGAAATCAGCCGTTTGCCAAACACCGAACTACGGGTCGTCACGATGACAGACGCCCAAGATGACGGCGGCACACAGTTGATGTCCGCGCTCGCTGAAGCGCTGGCAGAAGAGCCACAAGCCCGCATCGCAGGGATTGTCGCGATTACGGACGGACAGGTGCATGACGCCGCGCGGATGCCCACGCTGCCCGCGCCGATGCACACGCTGCTAACGGGGCATGATAGCGACTGGGACAGGCGGCTTGTGGTGTCAAATGCGCCCGCCTTTGCGATCCTCGGGGAAACGGTGACGCTGACCCTGCGGATCGAAGATCAAGGGGCGGCCCCTCAAGAAAGCGCGGTTGTGCCGCTCTCGATCTCGGTGGATGGCGACGCGCCGCTCATGTTCCAAGTGCCTGTCGGGCAAACCATCGAACTGCCGCTTGATCTGCCGCACGGCGGCATGAACGTGGTGCAGTTTGCGACCCCCGTGGCCGATGGGGAGTTGACCGATCGCAACAACGAAGCAGTCGTGCAGATCAACGGCGTGCGCGACAGGCTGCGGGTGTTGCTGGTCTCGGGCGAGCCGCACGCGGGCGAACGCACATGGCGCAACCTGCTTAAGTCCGACGCGGCGGTTGACCTTGTGCACTTCACCATTTTACGCCCCCCCGAGAAGCAGGATGGCGTGCCCGTTGACGAATTGTCGCTCATCGCATTTCCGACCCGCGAGCTGTTCCTTGAGAAAATCACCGATTTCGATCTGATCATCTTTGACAGGTATCGGCGTCGGGGCATCCTGCCTGCGGAATACCTCGACAACATCCGCAACTACGTGAACGAAGGGGGCGCTGTGCTGATCTCCTCGGGGCCGGAATATGGCAGCGCGGAAAGCATCTATCGCTCGCCGCTTGGGCAGATCTTGCCTGGCGCACCCACGGCGCGGGTCTTTGAAGAAGGGTTCACGCCGCAGGTCACCGATCTGGGTGATAGACACCCCGTGACGCAGGGACTTGAAGACCTTTGGCCAAATGCGCAAGGGGACGGGCCTGCTTGGGGACGCTGGTTGCGACTGGTCGATGTGCTTGTGCCCGAAGGCGCGCAAACCGTGATGTCGGGACTGGACGATCGCCCGCTCTTGACGCTGGACAGGATCGGAGAAGGACGGGTTGCGCTGATGGCATCAGACCAGAGCTGGCTCTGGGATCGGGGCTTTGAAGGGGGGGGGCCGCAGCTGGAACTGCTGCGCCGGCTTGCCCATTGGATGATGAAAGAACCCGAACTGGAGGAAGAGGCGCTATGGGCCGAGGCGACCGGACTGACGATGCGGATCATCCGCCGCAGCCTCGAGACCGAAATCGGCGAGGTCACTGTGGTGCAACCCGATGGAACAGAGGTGACGCTCCCGCTTGAGGAAGTCAGCCCCGGTCGGTTCGAAACACTTTGGAAAGCGCCAGCGCTCGGGCTTTATCGCTTGCGGGAAGGCACGGTAGAAACGGTCATCGCACTGGGACCAGCCGCGCCGCGCGAGTTTGAACAAACGATTGCGACCAGCGACGTGATGCAGCCCATCGTGGCAAGCACTCGGGGTGGCATTCTGGCAATTGATGACGGCGCCTTGAGCGTTCGCAGCGTGCGGGCGGGCCGACCCGCAGCAGGACGGGGCTGGATCGGGATCACGCCACGGGGCGCCTATGAGACCGCAGATATTAGCGTCAAGCCACTGCTGCCAGCATGGGCATTGCTGCTACTGGCAGGGATACTCACGATCGGAGCATGGCTACGCGAAGGACGGCGCATGGGTTAAAACCCATCCTACTTCAGGGTGACCTGAAACACAGCGTCCGACCAGCCGTCAATGTTGCAGCGGGCGCGCGCATAGACCTGCGCGATATCGTCAGGAATAGCGACACCAGCAAGGGAACGGGTGAAGGGCTGCTCATCCACATGAGGGTGGGCAAGCGTGCGCAGGCCCAACTGGTTGCCACTTGCGTCCTCGATCCTCCAGCCGTCAGCATAATGATCCCAGCCGCTATCGGGATGGGTCACGGTGACGTCAAATCGCCACTGGCCAGATGGGGCTTGGGTCAGGGTCACAGCCGTGACAAGCGGCGGATCGGCGGCCGCAGCCCCCGCAAACATGACCAAAAGGAGCGAAGCCACAGCACGGCGGGCAATCGAAATGGGATCAACATAAGCCATGCGATACCCTAGCGAGGGTGATTGATTATTGCTATCTGCAAAAATTGGTCATATTATATTACCAAACGACCAAAGGAGCAGCGACCATGGAAATGCCCGTCCCCGATGCCAGCGTGCTTACGCGCAAGGATGCAATCGTCGCGCGGTTGCGCAAGGTGCTGCCACAAACCTCTGTGATCTCGGACATCTCCGAAACGCGGGCCTATGAATGTGACGGGCTCACCGCATACCGCTGCCCTCCGCTTTGCGCGGTGCTGCCTGCCAATACGGCAGAGGTCGCTGCGGTCTTGGCAATCTGCTATGAGATGGGCGTGCCTGTCGTGCCACGGGGCGCGGGCACGTCGCTCGCGGGAGGGGCATTGCCCACCGCCGATAGCGTCATCCTCGGGGTTGCGAAAATGAACAGCGTCCTCGAGACCAACTACGACGACCGCTACATCCGCGTGCAAACAGGGCGCACCAACCTGTCAGTCACAGGGGCGGTCGAGGCAAACGACTTCTTTTACGCGCCTGATCCGTCAAGCCAGCTGGCCTGCGCGATTGCGGGCAATATCGCCATGAACTCGGGCGGGGCGCACTGCCTCAAATACGGGGTGACGACCAACAACCTGATGGGGGTCACGATGGTCATGATGGATGGCACAATCGTTGAAATCGG
The DNA here is from genome assembly GCA_937132065.1 of uncultured Loktanella sp. Classification (GTDB taxonomy): domain Bacteria; phylum Pseudomonadota; class Alphaproteobacteria; order Rhodobacterales; family Rhodobacteraceae; genus Yoonia. The sequence goes on along the minus strand of CAKZNT010000020.1, from coordinate 26,424 downwards.
GGGCGGGCATCTGGACGCAGGCGGGCTTGACCTGCTCGGGGTGATCTGCGGATCAGAGGGGCAACTCGGGGTCGTAACCGAAGCGACCTTGCGGATTTTGCACAAACCCGAAGGGGCGCGACCCGTGCTGATGGGCTACGACAACTCCGAAGTGGCGGGGCAAGTCGTCACCGACATTATCCAGGCAGGGGTGCTGCCGGTTGCAATCGAATTCATGGACCGCCCCTGCATCGAAGCCACCGAGAACTTCGCGCATGCAGGCTATCCGATGTGCGAGGCGCTGCTGATTGTCGAGGTCGAAGGATCAGACGCCGAAATCGACGCGCAACTTGCGCTGATCATGGACATCGCGCGCAAACATAACCCCGTTGAACTGCGCGAAGCCCGCGATGCGGACGAGGCTGGACGGATCTGGCTGGGGCGCAAATCGGCGTTCGGGGCAATGGGGCAAATCAACGATTACATGTGCCTTGACGGAACGATCCCCGTATCGGCCCTGCCCTTTGTGCTGAAACGGATTGGCGAAATGTCCAAGGACTACGGACTGGACGTGGGCAACGTGTTTCACGCGGGTGACGGGAACATGCACCCGCTGATCCTATTTGACGCCAACAAGGAAGGGGACTTGGAGCTTTGCGAGGCACTCGGGGCCGATATCCTCAAACTTTGCGTCGAGGTCGGGGGCTGCCTGACAGGCGAACACGGAGTCGGGATCGAGAAACGGGACCTGATGCACGTGCAATACAGCGCAGACGACCTTGCGGCCCAGATGGCGGTCAAAGACGTCTTTGACCCGAAATGGTTGCTAAACCCCGCAAAGGTGTTTCCGCTCGATGCCACTGCCACGCGCCGCGTAGCCTAAGGAAAACGACACATGACACCGCACTCGGAAACCGAACTTAGCGACACAATCCAAGGGGCCAACGGGCCGCTACGCATCACAGGCGGCGGCACGCGACCTATCGGCGCGCAGGCTGGCGAGGTGCTGTCAACCAGCGCGCTCAACGACACCACGCTCTATGAACCCGGTGCGCTGACACTGGTGGCAAAGGCGGGCACGCCCATCGGCGACATCGACGCGCTGTTGGCCAAAAACAACCAACGGCTCGCCTTTGAACCGATGGATCACCGCGCCCTGCTTGGGACAAAAGGAACACCGACAATTGGCGGGGTTGTCGCGGCAAATGTCTCGGGTCCACGGCGGATTTCGGTGGGGGCATGTCGGGACTTTCTGCTTGGCGTGCGTTTTGTCGATGGCGCGGGCAACATCATCAAAAACGGCGGGCGGGTCATGAAAAACGTGACAGGCTACGATCTGGTAAAACTCATGGCAGGCGCCTACGGGACACTTGGGGTGCTCACCGAGGTCTCGCTCAAGGTGCTGCCATCGGTCGAAACCACAACAACGCTGACGCTCGACGGGCTGGATGATGCGCAGGCGGTCAAGGCAATGTCCGCCGGGCTCGGCTCACCCTACGAAGTGACGGGTGTGGCCCATGACCCAAGCACAGCAAAAACGCACTTCCGACTGGAAGGGTTCGCGGCGTCAGTCGCCTATCGGTTAGACGCCCTGCAAACCCACCTTGCGGGGTTTGGCAAGGGAAGCGACACCAACACAGACTGGACAGCAATCCGTGACGTGCAAGCCTTTGCTGCGGCCAAAGGGGACGTCTGGCGCATTTCCGTGAAGCCGTCAGAGGCCGCAGGCCTTGTGCAAAACCTTGGCGCAACAGCGGTGCAATACGACTGGGGTGGCGGGCTGATCTGGGCGCTTTGCCCCGAAGGACACGATCTGCGCGGCGCAATGGGCGCAACCGCAGGACATGCCACATTGATACGGGGCACGGGAAACGGGCCCGCATTCCACCCCGAACCCGCACCACTCGCGGCACTCTCGCAAGGGCTACGCAACCGCTTTGACCCACGCGGCATTCTCAACACGGGGATCATGCGCTAATGAAAACCAACTTTACCGCCGAACAACTCAGCAATCCGCGCACACAGCGTGCCAATGAAATCTTGCGGGCCTGTGTGCACTGCGGATTTTGCACAGCGACCTGCCCGACATATCAAGTGCTTGGCGATGAACTCGATAGTCCACGCGGGCGGATTTATCTGATCAAGGATATGCTTGAAAACGAGCGCACGCCTGACGCCAAAACAGTGCTGCACATTGATCGCTGCCTGTCGTGCCTTGCCTGCATGACGACCTGCCCGTCAGGCGTTCACTACATGCATCTCATCGACCAAGCGCGCAGCTACATCGAAGATACCTACAAACGGCCCCTTTCCGATCGGGCATTGCGCTGGGTGCTGGCGCGCATTCTGCCCTACCCCACGCGGTTCAGGATCGCTCTGCTTGGCGCAAAAATGGGGCGGCCCTTTGCGCGGTTCATGCCTGACCCACGGCTGCGCGCAATGCTGGAAATGGCCCCGAAGGTTATCCCGCCCGTGTCGCGCAACGACGATCCGCAGACCTTCCATGTTGCTAACAAAAAGATGCGGGTCGCGCTGATGACAGGCTGTGCGCAACGCGCGCTCAACACTGATATCAACGATGCAACAATTCGGCTTTTGACGCGGCTGGGCGCCGAGGTGGTGATCCCCGAAGGACAAGGGTGCTGCGGCGCGCTCACGCATCACATGGGCAAAGACGACGAAAGCCACGCGACCGCCGCCAAGAACATCCACGCATGGACCCGCGAAATGGACGCAGGGCTGGACGCAATTGTGATCAATACATCGGGCTGCGGAACCACGGTCAAAGACTACGGACATATGTTCAAACACACCGCCCTTGCCCAAGACGCCGCACGGGTGTCGGCCATCGCGGTGGATATTTCCGAAGTGCTGATGAAGCTCGACATGCCCGTTGGTGACGACAAAAACATCAAGGTCGCCTATCATGCCGCCTGCTCATTGCAGCACGGGCAAAAGATCAAAACCTTCCCCAAGGATCTGCTGAAAAAGGCAGGGTTCACCGTGCTGGAGCCCGCAGACAGTCACCTGTGCTGCGGCTCTGCTGGCACGTATAACCTGATGCAACCCGAGATTTCCAAACAGCTCAAGGCGCGCAAGGTGCAGACCATCGAGGCGCTTACGCCCGACATCATTTCTGCGGGGAACATCGGCTGTATGATGCAGATCGGCTCTGGGACGGACACGCCAATCGTGCATACCGTGGAGCTTCTGGATTGGGCAACAGGGGGGCCAAAACCGCCTGCGCTCTCGGCGACAGGAAAACGCGAACCACAGGTTCCAATGCTGCGATAATGTCTTATTGTTGCCTCAAGGGCTGGATACACAGCGCCAAACACCGAGGTAAACATGCGCATTCTGGCTCTTATATTACTGATGATCTGCGGGCCGGTAAGCGCGCAAGAATCGGGGCTTGTCACCCTCCAGACCCGCAATGACAGTCGGGGCTGGGAAGGTGTCGGGCGGCTCGACATCATCAACAAGGGGTTTTGCACTGCGGCGCTGATCCAGAACAGGCTTATCCTGACGGCAGCCCATTGCCTCTACGACACTGACGGCACGCTGATGAACCCCGACAGGTTCGTATTTGAAGCAGGGTTGCGGGACGGGCGCGCAGAGGCCTCTCGCGGGATCAGTCGCATTCTGGCCCACCCCGATTATGACCACACGGGGCCAAGCACCGACACCGCCGAAGTGGCCTATGACATCGCGCTTCTCGAACTCGACCGGCCAATCCGCAACACGCGTATCCTGCCCTTTCCAATCGCCCAGAAACCGCAAGCGGGCGATGAAGTCGGGATCGTTTCTTACGGGCGTGACCGCGCGAATGCGCCGAGCCTGCAAGAGGTCTGCGACGTCATCCAGCGCCAACAAGGCGTGATCTTGATGAGTTGCGAAATCACCTTCGGGTCGTCTGGCTCGCCGGTGTTCACCATCCAGAACGGACAAGCGCAGATCGTGTCCGTGGTCTCAGCCATGGCAGAGGTCGAGGGGCGCAAAATCTCTATCGGAACCTCATTGCAAGAACCGCTGGCCTATCTGCTCTCTGCCTTCGCGCGCGACAGCACTGGCAACGGCAACCGGCTTATCGGCGGCGGGCAGCGCAACGACACAGGCGCCAAATTCGTGAAGCCCTGACGCAGCCCTTGAAACCAAATCAGCGCATTCCCACATCTTAATCATGGACGCCAATCATGGGTCCATGACCAAACCGCCTGTCCGTTTCGGAAGGCTAAACAATTGTTATCGCTTGATAAAGGATGACCACTATGCGTAGTTTCGACCTGACACCACTTTACCGTGCAACCGTTGGATTTGACCAGATCGCCGACCTGATGGACCGCACACTTGCGTCCGAGGCAGGCAACGCCGCCTACCCTCCATATAACATCGAAAAGACCGCTGATGACGCTTGGCGCATCTCGCTTGCCGTTGCAGGGTTTGGTGACGACGACCTCGCGATCGAGGTAAAAGACCGTAATTTGCATGTGACCGCACGCAAATCCGAAGAAGATGAAACCAAAACCTATCTGCACCGTGGCATCGCGACCCGCGCCTTCGAGCGCCGCTTCCACCTTGCCGACCATGTGCGGGTGACAGGGGCCAGCCACGAAAACGGTATGCTCCATATCGACCTGATCCGCGAAGTCCCCGAGGCGCTCAAACCGCGCCAGATCGCGATTAGCAAAGGGCGTAAAACCGATGCCAATCTCATCGAAGAAAAATCGGTTAACTAGAGGTTAAACAATGGGGGGCAAGCATGCGGCTTGCCCCCCTTTTACGTCGCAGGCTTTCTAAAAGTTAATCTCTGTCTGCCAGCCCGCATCAGGTTTTTCGTCCGCGATCTTTGCCTTCGCGACCTCATAGAAAAATGCGACAGGATTGGCCTCGCTAAACCAAACGTCCGCACGTTTGGGTGCGAACCGGATCAGGCGCAAGTCATCGTCCTGCTTGCCATCTTCGAACCACAAGGCCGCCATCTGCGACCAGATCTCATCCAACACACTTTTGTCATCCGACAGTGAGAGCACACCATCAATGTGCGCATAAATGGCCTCTTTGTCGTCGGAAACCACAAACTGTCCGTCCTGCGGACCACCCGTCAATGTCGTGACAAGATGTGTGCCTTGCGCCGTGATAAACCAGATGACACCGTCTTCGCCGTCTTCATACAGGTTTGGCGACATCGGAACAGTCGGCTCGCCTGCAAGGCCCAACATGCCCGCGCGCACGTCGTCCAAACGGTCCCAAAACTCTTTCTTTGCATCTGTCATGGTCGATCTCCTAAGTTCTACTTCAAGAGACCAACACTTCAGGGCGCAGTTCGTTCCGTGGCTAGTGGGCCTCAGCCCAACTCGCGCCCTGCCCCGCATCCACCGCAAGCTTCACATCCAGCTTGACCGCAGGGTCAGACGCGTTCTCCATCACATCGCGCGCGACAGTGATCAACGCCTCTGCCTCATCGGCTGCGACCTCAAAGATCAATTCATCGTGGACCTGCAACAGCATCTTGGCGTTCAGCCCCGCAATCGCGGCTGGCATACGGATCATCGCGCGGCGAATAACATCCGCCGCCGTGCCCTGAATTGGCGCGTTAATCGCGGCGCGCTTGGCAAAACCGGCCTGCGGCCCTTTGGCATTAATCTCGGGCGTATTGATGCGGCGACCAAACAAGGTCTGCACGTAATTATTGTCTTTTGCGAACTGAACAGTCTCGTCCATATAGGTGCGAATGCCGGGAAACCGCTCGAAATAACGATCAATAAATCCCTGCGCCTCGGCCCGCGGAATCCGCAGATTACGCGCCAGTCCAAAGCCAGAGATGCCGTAGATCACACCAAAGTTGATCGCCTTGGCCTGACTGCGGATATCCGATGTCATCTCGTCTAAAGGCACGTCAAACATCTCTGACGCGGTCTGCGCATGAATATCAACGCCGTCCTTGAACGCCTGTTTCAACGCATCAATCCCCGCGACATGCGCCAAAATTCGCAGCTCGATCTGGCTATAATCAAGGCTGACAAGCACCTTACCCTCGTCCGCAATAAACGCCTCGCGAATGCGGCGACCTTCCTCGGACCTGACAGGAATATTCTGCAAATTCGGATCAGTTGACGCCAGTCGCCCCGTATTTGCGCCCGCGATCGAATAGGACGTATGCACACGACCGGTCTCGGGGTTGATATGCTCCTGAAGCGCATCCGTGTAGGTCGATTTCAACTTCGCCAATTGACGCCAGTCCAGAATGCGGCGCGGCAGATCGTGGATCGTCGCGAGGTCTTCAAGCACATCAACGCCCGTTGAATAAGCACCCGTTTTGCCCGTCGAGGGCTTCTTGCCGTCAGGCATCTCAAGGCCCAATTCGTCAAACAGGATTTCCCCCAACTGCTTGGGCGAAGCGACATTAAACTTGCGCCCCGCAAGCTCTTGAATCTCGTCCTCCAGACCCGCCATCTTCTGGGCAAACCCGTTGGACATGCGGCTTAGGGTGTCGCGGTCGACCTTGACCCCTGCCATCTCCATCTTGGCCAGCACAGGCACAAGCGGGCGCTCAAGCGTCTCATAAACCGTGGTCACCTTTGACTGGTGCAGCTTGGGCTTGAACACCTGCCAGAGGCGCAGCGTGATATCCGCATCCTCGGCGGCATATTTCACCGCGTCATCAATCGGCACACGGTCAAAGGTAATCGCGGATTTCCCCGTCCCGAGCAGCGGCTTGATCGGGATCGGCGTATGCCCCAGATAGCGCTCTGACAGCAGGTCCATGCCGTGATTATGCAAACCACCGTGCATCGCATAAGACATCAGCATCGTGTCATCAATCGGGTCAACCGTCACACCCTGACGCGCAAAAATCTTGGCATCATACTTCATGTTCTGGCCAATTTTGATGATCTGCGGATCAGCCAGCATTGGCTTAAGCATTGCCAAACATTCGGCAAAATCCATTTGCCCTTCGGCGCGCGCGTCCGATCCAAACAGATCATCCTGCGCGGCGGCTTTATGGGTGAGCGGAATATAACAGGCCTGCCCCGCCTCAACGCAAAGCGAAATCCCAACCAATTCGGCACGCATTTCATTCAATGCCGTGGTCTCGGTATCAACGGCCACATAGCCACGCGCATAAATGCGATCCAGCCAGACCTGCAACGCGGCCGCATCACTGACCTTCTCATATTTGGCCGCGTCAAACGGCGCCACTTCAACATCCGCGACAGTTGGCGCTTCGATCTCGGGGGCTTTTGCGCCCAAACGATCTGCCACGCGCTTCACTATCGTGCGAAACTCCATCAAGGCCAGAAACGCCAGCAGATCATCCGCCACGGGCTCGCGCACCTCAAGGCTATCAAGATCAAACGGCAAATCCATTTCGCAATCCAGCTGCACAAGACGCTTGGAAAGCTCGATCTGGGCGCGATTATCCAAGAGCGTTTGACGCCGCTTGGGCTGTTTGATCTCGCCTGCACGGTCCAGCAATGTCTCAAGATCACCGTATTCATTGATCAAAAGCGCCGCCGTCTTGACCCCGATCCCGGGCGCACCGGGCACGTTATCCACGCTATCGCCCGCAAGCGCCTGCACATCGACAACGCGCTCGGGTTGCACGCCAAACTTCTCGACAACGCCGTCACGATCAATGCGCTTGTTCTTCATCGGGTCGAGCATCTCCACGCCGTCACCAACAAGCTGCATCAGATCCTTATCAGACGACAGAATAGTCACACGGCCACCCGCATCGCGGGCCTGATGGGCAAGTGTGGCGATAATATCGTCGGCCTCAAAGCCTTCGATCTCTTCACAAGCAATGTTAAACGCGCGTGTCGCATCGCGGGTTAGGGGCATCTGCGGGCGCAAATCCTCGGGCATCGCATCGCGGTTCGCCTTGTATTGGTCATACATCTCATTGCGGAACGTATGGCTGCCCTTGTCGAAAATCACCGCCACATGGGTCGCCGCGTCCGCACCCGTGTTGGTCTCGATATACCGCTGCAACATATTCACAAAGCCGCTGACAGCGCCTACAGGCAAACCATCCGACTTGCGCGTCAATGGCGGCAACGCATGATAGGCGCGGAAAATAAACGCAGAGCCATCAATCAAATGCAGATGATGACCTTTACCAAATTGCTGTGTCATAAAACCGCTCCCCTGCGCATTGCGTCAGAAACGGTTTTGCCAGAAATGGCGGCGCGCTGCCAGCCTTAAGACGGCTCGATCATATCAACGCGCGTGGCATGGCGACCACCTTCGAAGTCCGTCGCCAGAAACGCGTCAACAATATCAAGCGCAAGCCCCTTGCCAACAACACGCGCGCCCATCGACAGCATATTCGCGTTGTTATGCGCGCGGATCATGCGGGCAGAGAAGGTATCAGAACACACGCCGCAGCGGATGCCAGCCACCTTATTGGCCGCCATCATAATGCCCTGACCTGTGCCGCAAATGACAATGCCCAAGGCGCAGTCACCAGAGGCAACCATCTGCGCCGCCGCTTGACCGTGCTTGGGGTAATCGGTGCTGGCATCCGTCTTGGGTCCGATATCAACGACCTCGTAACCGGCCGCCTCGACATGGGCCGCAATCGCCCGACGGAGCGGGATATCGGCATGATCGCTTGAAATCACCACACGTTTCATAGCGATTATACCTTACCTTCAAAGTCTTTGTGCACCAGCTTTGCATCGCAATACGGGCACTCGACCCAGCCATGCTCGCCAGGGATTTGCAGCCAGACACGTGGGTGGCCCAAGCCACCATCGCCGCCGTCACAGGCCACGCGATATTCATTCACAATGCGGATTTCTGGGGCCGGTGTCGTCATATCTCGTCCTGTCTGGTTGCCACGGGTCATGGCCCGTCATAGATCATAGCTAACACAAAGCCACGGGCATGGGAAAGACGATCATGACACAGAATGCGATCGAAATTGCGGGTCTGACCAAGACTTATGCCGCCACAGGGCGCACCGAAGCCAAAACCGCACTGCACGGAATCGATTTGAACATTCCGCGCGGCACTGTTTTCGGGCTTTTGGGGCCAAACGGGGCGGGCAAATCGACGTTGATCAACATCCTCGCAGGGCTTGTGACAAAGTCGGCAGGATCGGTGAAAATCTGGGGGTTCGATCAGGACCAGAACCCGCGCCAGTCACGGGCGTCCATCGGGATCATGCCACAAGAACCGCACCTCGATCCGTTCTTTACCCCCGCAGGGTCGCTCGACGTGCAAGCAGGGCTTTACGGCGTGCCAAAGTCAGAGCGCAAAACCGCAGAGATTCTCGATATCATCGGGCTCACGGACAAGGCGCACGCACATGCGCGCTCGCTTTCGGGCGGGATGCGCAGGCGGTTGCTCTTGGGCAAGGCGCTTGTGCACTCGCCCCAGATCCTCGTGCTCGACGAACCAACCGCGGGCGTCGACATTGAACTGCGCAACATGCTTTGGGCGAATGTACGCAAGCTCAACGAGCAAGGGGTGACCATCATCCTGACCACGCATTATCTGGAAGAGGCCGAGGCGATGTGCGACGAAATCGCGATCATCAACCACGGCCGGCAAATCGTGCGCGATAGCACGGCCAATCTCTTGGGGCGGCTGGACCACAAAACGCTTGTGATCAGACCCGCCAGCGATAGCGAAATTCCCACGCTACCCGACACGATCACAGGGCAAAAGCGCAAGGATGGAAAGCTGGCCTTTACCTACCAGTCCAACACAACCAGCGCGGATGCGGTGCTTGATGTGATCCGCAAAGCCAAGATCGAAATCAGCGACATCACGACCGAACAGTCGGACCTCGAAGACGTCTTCCTGGCGTTAACCAAGAGCTAGCAGGGTTTTAGGCGCGGTCTGGCAACATGCGGCCAAGCACGCGACCACCCATGATATGCATGTGGAAATGGGGCACGTCCTGCACGCCATGCGCGCGGGTATTGGCAACAGCGCGAAAGCCCTTTTCAACATCCGTCGCTTCGCACACGGCAGCCACAGCGGCAAAGAACCCTGCCTGCTCTGCGGCACTCGCGTTGGCGGCGAAATCATCAATGCTGACATAGGCGCCCTTGGGGATAATCAGCACATGCACAGGGGCTTGTGGCTCGATATCGTTGAACGCAAGGGCGTGCTCGTTCTCGAACACAGTGGCGTTCGGGATTTCACCGCGCAGGATTTTGGCAAAAATGTTCTGGTCATCATAGTCAAATTGCATAGGTCACCTCAGTCAACAAACAGGTAGGGGGTTTCGGCGATTTTACGGGCCGTATCATCGTCGACAGACAGGAAATTGCGGATCGCCGAGGCGTTATCTTGTGGGCTGGCAAGCTCGCGAATGCGACTGTAATGCTCTAGCCCCGCATCGCGAATACTGTCGCTCTCGAACAAAATATCGTAACGGATCGTCGGCAAGAGCTGGGCCAATGTTTCTGCTGACGTCTGTTCACCCGCGAGGCCAACACGCTTGGCGTGGCCTTCCAGATAGGCGTCCGTCATGTTGCAATCAATTTCGAGCAAACGGGTCGAAGAGCGGTCCGAAAAGAAATCCTGCATCAGATCAAGGTTGGCCGTGTCGAGACAAATGATCAGGCGATCTGTCTCGTAATAGTCAAACAGCATGCGCATCAGGGCGCGGCGGTGACGGGTGCGCTTACCCAGATTGGTCTGGATACCGCCCAAGTCGGGAAGCTCCGTGTTCTCCTCGTTGAACAGATACTCGATCACGGGAATATCAGTAAATTCGCGCACCGACCCGAGCAGGCGCTTGGCGACGTGCCACTTTTTGCAGGCAACAATCAACAATTCCCGCTCGCGGCCCAGTGATGTCTCGGTTTCCCAGAATCGATTGGTAAAGCGGCGGCCAATGCGGCCACGACCCGTCAGAAACTTGAACAGGCCACGGCCCTCGTTTGAAATCTTGAAATCGTCGCGCTCGGACGCATAAAGCACACCGAGACGCTCCTTTAATTCACGGGCTTCGGGGCTGATCTTGCGGGCGAACAAACTGTCTTGGGACAAAAGCAAGTCGTAGTGATCGTTGTAAAACGTCACTGGCATCCCGTAATCGGTGAACATCAAAAACGTCATCGTGCGGGTCTGGATCTCGTTGCCGGGAACCAAATGGCGGACAAGCGTTTGAAAAAACGTCTCGTCAGGAATCCACGTGGTGCGGAAAAACCGCATCACATCTTTGCGCTTTTTGGTGAAATCAATGATCCACTCGATCGTGCGACGGCGCAGACACCACCACTGTGAGCCGATCATGATCTGCAAATCGGCAGGCACTTCGCGGGTAATGCCAAAACGGCGCTGGAACCAGAACGACCAATAGAATCGGCGCTTCTGGGTGCGCTCGTTAAACAAGTGACGGTAAATCAGGCGCTCTTCCTTAAAGCCGGTTTTGATCCAGTCGCTCTCGAAATAGTCAAAGCTCTCGACATAATCGTAGTCATGATCGTCCAGAAACTTATGGGCATAGGTCGCAGATTTAATCGCCATACAGTCGCCCGAAACCATATAAAAATGGGTCGCGCGGGGAAATGCATCAACCGCAGCCTCGACAGCGTGCAGCGTGGCTTGCACCAACGACCATTCGCCCCAGCCACATTTGATGCGCTTTTTAGCAAAGGTAACATTGGGATTATCCGCAAGCGCCGTCCTGATCTTTTCAAACGCAGATATCGGGGCGCGGGCATCAAAATGAATCGCAATAAAGTCACCAACAGCCGTCAGCTGCATGGCCTGTTGAATAATTGCGTCAGGATCCTTGTGACACAACAGAATAAAAGCGATTTTTGCCATACCAGTAATCGTAAACCCATAGCCGAAGTGTTGCTTACATCTCATAACGTGAACAGACGTTGAATATACAGGCTTTCTTTGCTTTTGTGGGTCAACTATGACGGTGAAGTAAGTAAATTCCGCAGCAGTGTGGGAAGTTGGAGACGAATAATATGGGTTTTCCAGGCACGTGGATGACGGAAAGCGAAAGCGTCGTGTATCGGGTTGTTCCGAAATGCGCCTGCTCGACCATTGGTCAGATCATGTATTATTCCGACCACGGTGAATTTTTCGATGGCGATATCCATGATGCCAACGACGGAATGCACAAGTGGGCGATGGACGCGAGCCAGCCGCTGATCACGACAAACGTGAAAGCGCACAACAGCTATTCGTTTACCTGTGTGCGTAATCCATACACACGAATCCTGTCGTCGTTCTTTGACAAAATTTGCGGCATCCAGCGCAACGGGCGGCGGTATCGGGGCAACCTCGTGCCACTGCTGATCCAGAAATACGGAATCGAAGTCGGGGACCCCGAAACAGGGTTCGAATTTGACCAGATCAAATCCTTCCGGCGGTTCCTCTTGTTTGCGCGCGACACCATCCGGTGGCGGCGCCCAATGGAGCCAGACATCCACTGGTCAGCCATGTCCGGCCATATCTCGACCTTCATCGTGAACGGCGGCAGCTACGACAAAATCTTCTGGACCGAAGATTTCAACGACGGCATGCAACAGGTGCTCGACAAAATCGACACACCCAACAAAGTCGACCTCAGCGCAATCCCCCGCTTTAACGAAAGCGAAGGGCACGGCCCCAAACGCCTGCACCCCGTCGAAGACTACTTTGACGACCTGTCCAAACACCTGATGTGGGAAATCTACAAAAAGGATTTCCAACTTTTCAAATACGACTTTGAAAATCCTGGAAACAAAATGCCTACAGGCGAGATTGACTTACGCGAAGTGCACGCAAAACTCGGGGAATAAGTGCGCCTGCGGCGAGCGGGTCAAGGGGGCTAGCCCCCTCGGCCTACGGCCTTCACCCCCAGCATATTTGCGCTCGGAAGAAGCAAAGAAGTTGCGCTGCCAGCCCATAGTCGCTCGGCGCAAGGGGCGTGGCAGCGGCTTCTTCGTCGACGGCCATCGGCATGCCTGCCTGTTCCGCACGCATATCTTAGCAAGCTTATGGTAAAGAAATGGTTTCTTCCGAGCAAAAATATGCCCGCCGGAGGCATCATATTCCCGACCACTTCCCGCTTGCGGAAGGATGATGGTGAACTTGTCCGCAGACCCAAGCACATTACCATTCCCACGCGCGACACCTTTGACCGCCGCCGCGCACAGACCCGTGCAACACAAAGCCACGGCAGTCGCGGCGGCCTTGGCGCAAGAAAAAGCGATCGGGTATTATGTCCTGTCAGGAGAATACTGGAAGAGTGAACACCAGTTTGACCCAACCCGCATTGACGCGCTCGATGCTATGTGGCGGGCTGCAATCCCGCAGCGGCAATAAGGGTCGTCAAATCCGCCTCGGGGCGCGCACCAATGTGGCTAATGATCTCGGACGCCGCGATATTGCCGATCTGACCGCAGTCAGGCAGGCTATAGCCAGCCGATAAGGCCCACAAGAAAGCCCCTGCAAACAGATCGCCGGCGCCAGTCGCATCGACAATCTCGGTCGGAACCGCTGGGACATGCCACCGTGCGCCATCCGATAGGATATGTGCGCCCTGCTCACTATCGGTGCACGCGACGATCGCCACCTCCGATGCAGCTTGGGCAAGGGCGGCGTCAAAATCCTCGGTTTGATACATCGACAGCATTTCGGCGCGGTTGCAAAACAACAGATCAACATCCGCTTGGATCATCGCGCGAAATGCATCACGGTGGCGGCTCACGCAGAACGGATCAGAGAGGGTCAACGACACGCGGCCACCAGCAGATTTGCAAGCCGCAATCGCCTTGGCAAAGGCGGCGTGGCTTTCGGGGCCGTCAAAACGATAGCCCTCAAGGTAAATCCACTCGGCCTGCGCCATCTGGGCCTCGTCAATATCGGCAGCGGTCAAAAACTCGGTGACTCCCAGATAAGTATTCATCGAGCGCTCCCCGTCAGGGGTCACAATGATCAGGCAACGGCCTGTCTCGTCTGTGGCGTCTTTGGGGGCAAAGGCGGTTTCGTAAACTGCGCCTTGGGCACGCAGGTCATGGGCGAAAATCGCACCAAGCTGATCATCCTTGACCTTGCCGACATAGGCCGTCGCACCACCCAAATGGGCGATGCCCGCGATTGTATTAGCAGCCGAGCCGCCAGACACCTCTTTGGCGGGACCGATCTTGCTGTATAGCTCAACGGCGCGGTCCATATCGATAAGCTGCATAATGCCCTTTTCGATGCCGGCCTGCGCAAGAAAGCTGTCGTCAGCGCGGGCCAACACATCAACCATCGCATTGCCGATACCAACGACCTGAAACTTTTTCATAGGTTTTTATCCTCAAACATACAGAGATCGCGGATCAAACAGGCCGCGCATTTGGGTTTTCTGGCCACGCAAGTATAGCGACCATGTAAAATTAGCCAGTGATGGGCATGCAGCTGAAAGTCGGCGGGGACATGGTCCTCAACGGCGCGCTCGACGGCGTCCACGTCTTTGCCAACGGCGATGCCGCTGCGATTGCCAACGCGGAAAATATGGGTGTCGACGGCTTGGGCGGGCTGGCCCCACCACATGTTCAAAACAACATTGGCAGTCTTGCGGCCAACGCCGGGTAAAGACTGAAGCGCGGCGCGCGAATTGGGAACGTCGCCATCAAAGTCGTCAACAAGCATCTGGGACATCTTGATGACGTTCTTGGCTTTCTGGCGGAACAGACCGATGGTCTTGATATGCTCGGTCACACCATCAAGGCCCAGATCAAGCATCTTTTCGGGGGTATCCGCCACCGCAAACAGGCCGCGGGTGGCCTTGTTGACACCCTTGTCAGTGGCCTGTGCAGACAAGGCGACAGCGACAACAAGAGTATAGACGTTGACGTGCTCCAGTTCACCTTTCGGCTCGGCCTCGGCCTCTTGGAAGCGCACGAACATTTCGCGGATCGTTTTATAATCAAGTTGCTTTACCATGGGGTCGGTATGCGCATTTTTCGGGTCGCGGGCAACAGTGCGGGTGGCTTAAGGTAGGGAATGGAACACGAAAACGCATATCATTATCAAACCATGCGTCGGGCCATCGATTACATCGATGGGGCGACGCAGGGGCCGCTCGCCCTTAGCGAGCTTGCAGCCCAGATGAACATGAGCCCCGCGCACTTTCAGCGGCTCTTTTCGCAGTGGGTCGGGGTCTCGCCCAAACGGTATCAACAGTATCTCGCTCTTGATCACGCCAAATCGCTGCTGGCGGACAGGTTCACCACGCTTGAAACAGCTGACGCAATCGGTCTGTCAGGCAGCGGACGACTGCATGATCTTTTCGTGCGCTGGGAGGCCATGAGTCCCGGCGATTTCGCGCGGGCGGGTGACGGGCTGACGATCAACTGGGGGTGGTTTGATAGCCCCTTTGGCCCTGCCCTCTCGATGGGCACAGATCGGGGGATTTGCGGGTTGGCATTTGCCGCCGAATTCGGACCCGAGATCGCCATGAGCGACCTAAAAGCACGCTGGCCAAATGCAACCTACATCGAGAACCCCGCGGCCATTCGCGACTGGACCAAGGCGGCGCTCGGGCTGTCGGGGGACACCGCGCTGCACATGATCGGCGCCCCGTTCCAGCTCCAAGTCTGGGAGGCACTGCTGCGCATCCCGTCAGGGCACGTCACAACATACTCCGAAATTGCACATAGCATCGGGCGACCCAAAGCGGTGCGCGCCGTCGGAACAGCCGTAGGGCGCAATCCCGTCAGCTTGCTGATCCCCTGCCATCGTGCGCTGCGCAAATCGGGGGCACTTGGGGGCTACCACTGGGGGCTGCCTGTCAAGCGGGCGCTGCTCGCGTGGGAATCAGCCAGAGCCGACAGCGCGGCATAACACCCGATTTCCGCCTGTTTTTGACGAATTTTGGGAACGATATTGGATAGCAATCGTTGGTAGGTCATATCCAACGCATCTGATCCGCGCACTTGCGCATCCTAGAAAGACGGAAACCAAAGATATGACTATGTTCAAACTTCCACTCGCAATCGCAGCCGCAAGCATGACCTTCGTGGGGGCTTGCACCGAAACGGGGCCCAACGGCGGGGTCAAGGCGCGCAACGGCGCAGCCATCGGCGCAGGGCTTGGGGTGCTTGCAGGGATCGCAGGGGGCGACAACGCTGACGAGCGGAGGCGCAACGCGGCCAAAGGGGCGATCATCGGCGGCCTGATCGGCGCAGGGATCGGCAACGAACTCGACAAACAAGAGGAAGAACTGCGCGCGCAACTGGGCGGCAACGTGGGCATCGTGAACAACGGGAACAGCCTGATTGTGACCATGCCACAAGACATCCTGTTTGCGACCAACTCGACCACAGTGTCAGGGGCGCTTCAGTCCGACCTGACAACACTGGCGCGGTCTATCAACCGCTACCCTGACACAACGGTAAACGTCGTCGGGCACACAGACAGCCAAGGATCGGCCTCGTTCAACTTTGACCTGTCACAACGGCGGGCACAGGCGGTTGGCTCCGTGCTGATCAACAGCGGTGTCGCGCCTCAGCGAATCCGCTCTATCGGGCGGGGCGAAGATCAACCCGTTGCGACCAACGCAACCGCACAGGGGCGCCAACTTAACCGCCGCGTCGAGATCATCATCACACCGAATTAATCTACGGCACATAACAACAGCAAAAAGGGGCCGCAGCAGTGGCCCCTTTTTCGTTGCCGCCCCTCCGATTTGGTCATAGAATTTGACCAATCCAAAGCGGAGCAGCCTGATGCCATTCGAACCAATCCAGCAAGAGAAATTATCGATGGGCGTGGTGCGCCAGATCGAAAACCTGATCTTGCGGGGGATCTTGCGACCGGGCGAACGGCTGCCCTCGGAACGGGAACTCAGCGAACGGATGGGGGTCTCGCGACCCTCTCTGCGCGAGGCACTGGGTGACCTGCAAGAGCGGGGACTACTGGCAAGCAAGGCAGGCGCCGGGGTCTTTGTGGCTGACGTCTTAGGAAGCGCATTTGCACCCGCATTGGTCAAACTCTTTGCCTCCCACGACGAGGCCGTCTTCGACTACATCAGCTTTCGGCGCGACATGGAGGGACTGGCCGCAGAGCGGGCGGCCAAGCTCGGGTCTGACATGGACCTAAAGGTGATCGACGCGATCTTTCGCAAAATGGAAACCGCGCATTCCAAACGGAACCCGTCAGAAGAGGCGCACATCGACGCCGACTTCCACCTCGCCATCATCGAGGCAAGCCACAACATCATCATGCTGCATATGATGCGATCTATGTATGAATTGCTGCGCGAAGGGGTGTTCTACAACCGGACGGTAATGTTCAAACAACGGACCACACGCGACACGCTGCTTGACCAGCACAGGGCGATCAACGCCGCCCTTCAGGCCCGAGACCCAGCAGGCGCACGCATGGCGGTCGAGACACATCTCAATTTTGTCGAGACATCGCTGCTCGACCAGCAAAAGGCGGATCGGAACGAGGCCTTCGCACAGAAGCGGCTCGAACACGAAACCAACCGGTAGCTAGAACAGGATCGACGCCTCATACGACTTGGATGTCGGGCGGGCAGACGGGCCATAGGCCGTCGGGCCTACGTCAGCCAACTCTGGGAAAATGGTCAGCAATTCATCACGGGCATCCTGCGCCATAGACCCGATCGCCTTTTCACCGGGATGAAAGCTTTCGGAGGCGATGCCAGCGGCATAGATCAGCTCATGGGTGTCAAACAGCAGATGGTAATAGGTGAAACTGTCTTGTTGGACCTGACGGATGGTCTGGTCGTTCACCAACTGGATTGCAGGAACCAGCACTTCGTCTTCGCCCAGATACAACTCGGCGCGCCATCCCGTCAAAAGGATACGATGCTGGGGCGAGACATAAAGATCATGGGTATTATCCAACGCACCCGCCTGAATACGGATCGGGGCAACCTTGGGGTTATTGGCAATATGGGACGATGCAATCCAGCGGATCGGCTGTAGGCCATTGTCCATCGTCGGAATCAAATCACCAATCTGCAGGGCTTCGATCAGACGGGGTCCATTCGCCGTCTCAATCAATGTGCCCTTTAAAAAGCAGGTGACAAAATCCCACGTCTCCCGCGAGGCTGTCAGACCAGAATAGTTGTTGCCCAGCAGGCTATTCAGGGTCACCGATTGGATCGGACCAGCCTCAAGCGCCGACTGATCGCCATTCTCGGTAAACTCGGGAACCAAATAGGCGTTCCCATTGGTATCCTGCGCGACTACGGCGGTGAAATTCGCCGTAGTCCCATCTGTGTAGGTTATGGTGGCGTTATAGACCGCCGTGCCGTCGAAAGTTTGCTTGGGGCCACCGTCGATCCGGAACTTGTCCTTGGGGGAGTTGTCCATATCGTAATAGCTGCCAACGTTGCTACCACGTGACCATTCGACGAAATCATCAAGCAACGGATCACCCGGCCCACCAAAGGTCAGCCCGACCAGCGCGCCAGCGTTCTCGGAATAGTAATTGCCTTCATAGGTATCAATGTCGGCCAATTGGCCGAGTGACACCGCGTTAAACGTGGTGGGCATAGCGATTTACCTCAATATTTTCCGCACTTTTGGCGAATTGAGGCGATCGTAGCACGCGGGGTGCAATTCTGCGTAGATTGAATCTGAACCAGTCCCCTGAAAGAGGCAGGATGTTGGCAAATTGGCCACAAAAAAGCCCAACCAAATTGGCTGGGCTCTTTGAATTCATACGAAAATATCGAAGTTAGTGAAGCTTGGCTTCGACTTCTGCAATCGCATCGGCAATCAGTGCGTTCGCACCTTTCGCGTCCATTTGGGCGGCAATGATGTCGTTAGCAGCGCCAACAGCAACAGTCACAGCTTGATCCTTCACAGCCTTGATCGCAGAGGCCTTGGCACTTGCGATCTGCTCTTCAGCAGCGGCCATACGGCGGGTGATCGAGCTGGCGATATCAGCCTTCGCAGCCGTAGCAGCCGTTGCAGCTTCCTCTTTTGCAGAGGAAACGATGCGGGCAGCTTGCTCTTGCACTTCCTTTTGCTTGCGCTCGTAAGAGGCCAGCAAAGACTGTGCTTCGTCACGCAATGCACGCGCTTCATCCAGCTCGGTCTTGATCGACGCAGAGCGCTTATCAAGCATCTCGCCGATTTTGCCTGGCACTTTGAAGTAAACCAAAATCGCGATGAAAAGCAGGAACGCGAGCAGCACGACAAAGTTCGTGTTGCGCAGCGATACAAACGGACCACTGGCGGCAAACGCAGGAGATGCCATCAGGGCAAACAGGGTCGCGGTCAGATGTTTCATGTCCTTAACCCTTCATGCGTGCAGCAACGGCTGCGGTGATTGTTTTTGCGTCGGCCTTGCCACCAAATGCAGCAACCAATTCCTTGGCAGTGTCTTTGGCCACTTGCGTAACGCTCTTTACAGCACCGTCGCGAATTTCGGCAATCGCCGCTTCGCTTTCGGCAGATTTCGCCGCGATCTTCTTGTCAGCCTTCTTCAGCTCGACATCAAGTTCGGCCTGCATCTCGGCCTTGGCGTCTGCGACAATCGCACCCGCCTGAGCACGTGCATCAGCAAGCGCTTGATCGTATGCAGCTTCCGCTTCAACGGCTTTTTGCTTCAGCTCTTCAGCCGCAGCAATGTCATTCGTAATTGTGCCCGAACGCTCGGCAAGCACCGCGCCAATGCGTGGCAATGCAATGCGCGACAGCACAAGATAAATCACCACTAGGGTGACGACGAGCCAGAAAATCTGGTTCGGAAAGGTCGAGAAATCTAGCTGCGGCATACCCGCAGACGCTTCCGCCCCGTGTTCGACAGTCTCTGTTGCCATGGTGGCCCCCGAATACCTTGTGGTTTTACCGACCTGCGCGCCGTGGCGCGCAGATCAGCCGTAAGGATAACGGTTTTACTTATACAGCGAACATCAAGAGCAAAGCGACGAGGAACGAGAAGATCCCCAAAGCTTCAGCAAATGCGAGGCCGATGAAAAGTGTTGCAGTCTGCGATGCAGCTGCGGACGGGTTGCGCAATGCGCCTGCGAGGTAGTTACCAGCGACGTGACCAACACCGATTGCGGCTGCGCCGGAACCGATTGCGGCCAAGCCTGCGCCGATGAATTTGCCGAGTGCGGCTGCTGCTACGAGTTCCATGAGATTCTCCTTACGATGGAATAAAGTTGTAGTAGTGGATCAAACTTAGTGCGACGGATGCAACGCATCTTTCAGATATACACAAGTCAGAATGGTGAAGACGTAGGCCTGAATACCGGCAACCAGAACCTCAAGTCCGTAAATGGCGGTGATCGCCAGAATGGACACGGGGCTGATGGCTGCGATGGCAGCAAAACCTGCGAAAACTTTGATAACTGCGTGGCCGGCCATCACGTTACCCGCAAGACGGATAGAGTGGCTCACAGGGCGCACGAAGTAAGAGATAAGCTCGATCACCGCGATAACAGGGCGCAGGACCAGCGGCGCGTCAGACATCCAGAACAGGCCCAAGAACTTGGGACCGTTGAGCACAAAGCCAAGGATCGTGACGGCAAAGAACACACCAAAACCAAGAACCGCGGTAACAGCGATGTGGCTGGTTGTTGTGAACGACATCGGGATCAAGCCAAGGAAGTTCGCGAAAAGAATGAACAGGAACAAAGTCATGATGTAAGGAAAGTATTTCACCCCGTCCTTACCCGTCACGTCTTCAACCATCTTATAGACGAAGCCATACATCAGCTCGCCAATGGACTGCACACGTGTCGGCACAATCGCGCGGCCACGGCTGCCCAGAACAAACAGCGCGACGATGCAAAGAACAGCAATCGCCATCCAAAGCGTCACGTTCGTTGGCGTATACCAGTGGATCGCGCCGTCGCCGAACAACGGCTTAACGATGAATTGATCCAACGGGTGGAAAACCAGCCCGGTATCTTCAGCAGCGGTTGTCTCAGTTGCCACGGTTTTCACCCTCTTGTTCGTTGGCGGCTGCCAACTGTTTTCTCTGCACTTCCTGCGCCGATCGCATCATGGTTTTGACACCAGCCGCGAGGCCCAGAAAAATAAATATCACCAGAAATACAGGAAGCGTTCCAAAGAACAGATCCAAACTATATCCGATGCCAAATCCGATCCCGAGACCGGCGACTAATTCTATCACCATGCGCCAAGCGAGCTGCGCCTGACTATAGTGCTCGTCTCCGTGGTCCTTGACGTATTCAGCCTGCTTCGCCTTCGCCAGTTTCGCGTCCAAAGCCCGAAGGCGAGCAGCGTGATCTTCTGGGTCGTGCGGGTCAGACATCGGTTTCAAATCCCACAAAGTGTTGTGCAGGGTTTAGGCCGAGGGGGGCAATGAGTCAAGCAAGCCAAACGACCAGTTAACGCACTGTAAAACAAAGATATTTCAAACGCCGCAGAGCTTGGGCTTCCTCATATTACGCCAATATGAACCTGAATTGTTATTCAACCAAATGGTTGACGTTTGCGCGCCACCGCGCTTAATCGGCAGGACCATGGACAAACTCGACGCCACATTTGCGGCCATTGCCGATCCGACCCGCCGCGCCATCCTTGCGATGCTGCTCGAGGATGATATGGCCGTCACCGACGTCGCAGAGCCGTTCGCGATGTCACTCGCCGCGATCTCCAAACACCTTTCGGTGCTCATGGCCGCCGGGTTGATTTCCCAAGAGAAACACGGGCGGGTCAAATGGTGCAAACTTGAACCTGACGCGCTGCGCGCAGCCTCGGTCTGGATGCAGGGGTTCGGGCAAATGGACGCGATTGATCTTGACGCCTTCGAGGCATTTCTGGCGCAAGAATTGCCCGACTAAGGATCGTCGCGCAGCAACAGAACCAAGGCGACCACCGTTAACGCGATCCCGCCCAAGACCAAGAGCGGCGGCGCCTGCTCGCCCAGCGCGACACTCCACACGATCACCCATGAGGGAACCAGATAGGTGTAGGCCATCACCTTGGAGGACGGCAACCGCAACGCCGAGAACTGGAGCAACGTAAACGTCGCCGCGCTCGCAAAGATTGCCGTGTAAAGGATCGTGACCCAGACCACCGCAGGCAAAGCGGCCCAATCGGTCGCGACCAAATCCGACCAGCCCACCGCCGTCAAAATCAGCGCCCCCGCAAGCAACGTGCCAAACGTAAAGACAAGCGCACTCTCGCCCCGGTTCAGCATCCTGACCATCGGCGTGTAAAGGGCATGCGAGATGCAGCCGACGAAATAGATCAACTCGCCGCGCCCGATCTCAAACCGCAGCAACGCCTGCACATCGGCGCGAAAGATCACCCAGATCGCACCAACCGCGCCGATCGCCAGCCCAACGGCAATGCGCCGCGACACCTTTTGGCCCAGCAACAGCCAGCCAAACCCCGCAGCCATCACAGGCGTCAGCGTAAACACAGCCGCCGCACTGACCGAAGGGGCGGACTTCAGCCCCTCGAACATCAAGACGAAATAGAGGGTAAAAACAACGGCCAGTGCGACATAGCGCCAAGGGGCCGCCATGGCCGCGCGCGGCACACCACCGCGCAGCCAGACCGCGATGCCGATCACAATTGCGGCGATCCAGAAACGGACCGCATTCAAGGCAAGCGGCGTAATATCATTGGCCGCCAGCACGCCAAGGGCAAACGACCCCGCAACAAGCAGCGAGAACAAGAGCATCGCCAAATGGCCGCTACGGGTGGCTGGCGTCATGGGGCCACGTCCTTCACGGCGGCTTTCAAATGGGCAAGAATAGCCTGCACTTTTGATGTGCGATGCAAATCAACATGGGTCACCAGCCAGACAGGAGCCATCCAGTCAGCCCGCTGTGCGATGACCTCGATCATATCATCGCGCCCCTGCAAGGCGCGTTCTGGCAGAAACCCGATCCCCGCGCCGCTGATCACAGCATCAATCAGGGTCTGCCCCTCGGACGCGGTAAAGGTAAACTGTTCGGCAGGAACCTTGTCCAGCAACCACTTGTTGAACGGTGCTCTGGCACTCTGGCCGCTTTGCCCGACAAAGCGATGGCCCGCGAAATCATCCTCGGACGCAGGCAAACCATACGCCGCGACATAGGCCTTGGAGGCCACCAGACGCACCTGCGTCTCCAGAAACGGCTGCACAACATTGTCAGGCTGGTCAGGCATTTCACCCGCGCGAATAGCGACATGGGCCTCGCCGTATTCCAGTCGGAACAGGCGCTCATCCGTCATAAAGCGAACCGTTAGATCGGGGTGAAGGCGCTGAAACGCGACTAGCGCGGGGGTCAACAGATGGGAAAGTGATGCCAAAGAGGTGACAACCAACTCACCCGACACGCCTGCGCCCTGCCCCTTGATACGACCCGCAAGCTGGGTGAACTGATCAGCCGTGGCTTGGGCCACCTGCAACAGGTCCGCACCCGCCTCGGTGGCAGTGTATCCGCGGGCATGGCGTTGGAACAGCTTCACGCCCAAACGGGCCTCAAGGGCATCAATATGGCGGATCACCGTGGCATGATGCACCCCCAAAACCTCCGCCGCACCTGACACCGTGCCATTGCGGGCGACCTGATAAGCCGTGCGAATCTCGTCCCAGTTGTCCATTGCCCCACCTGTGCACTCACAAACATAAGCGCTAAATTGCAGGCATTTCGTTCAGTAACGCAAGGGGTAACTGGACCCGTAAACAGTTGACTCTGCCCTGCGCGCGCAGTAATTGCAGGCTAACACCCGGATAGCATCAGCTTTCCGGTCCCTATTCATAGGGATCGCCCTCCGTTAGCGCGTTGCGCCCACGGGGGCGCTACCGCATTATGCAATCGCTTCCTATATAAGAAGCATTGTAACGACAACGAGGGCGCACGCCGATGTTTGAGAACCTATCCGACCGCCTGTCTGGCGTCTTTGACAAGCTCACCAAACAGGGTGCGCTGTCCGAAGATGACGTGAAAACGGCACTGCGCGAGGTGCGCGTGGCGTTGCTGGAGGCTGACGTCTCGCTGCCCGTTGCCCGTGATTTCGTCAAAGCGGTGCAAGACAAGGCAACGGGTCAGGCAGTCACCAAATCCATCACGCCGGGTCAGCAAGTCGTCAAAATCGTGCACGACGAACTGCAACACATCCTGACAGGCGATAGTGATCCGGGGAAACTCAAGATCGACAACGCGCCTGCTCCGATCCTCATGGTCGGCCTGCAAGGCTCGGGTAAAACCACAACAACGGCGAAACTGGCGAAACGGCTCAAGGAACGCGAAGGCAAGCGGGTGCTGATGGCGTCCCTCGACACCAACCGGCCAGCGGCGATGGAACAACTCGCGATCTTGGGCGTGCAAATCGGCGTCGACACCCTGCCAATCGTCAAGGGCGAAAGCCCCGTGCAAATCGCCAAGCGGGCCAAGACACAAGCGTCAATGGGCGGCTATGACGTCTATATGCTCGATACCGCAGGGCGCCTGCACATCGACGCGGAACTGATCCAGCAAGCCGCCGAAGTGCGCGACGTGGCAAACCCGCGCGAAACACTGCTCGTTGTTGACGGCCTCACAGGGCAAGACGCGGTGAACGTGGCGCAGGAATTCGACGACAAAATCGGCGTGACAGGCGTTGTTCTGACACGGATGGACGGTGACGGGCGCGGCGGTGCGGCGCTCTCCATGCGCGCGATCACTGGCAAGCCAATCCGCTTTGTCGGTCTTGGCGAAAAGATGGACGCGATCGAAACCTTCGAGCCAGAGCGCATCGCAGGGCGCATCCTTGGCATGGGCGACATCGTGGCGCTTGTGGAAAAGGCGCAAGAAACCATCGAGGCCGAACAGGCCGAACGCATGATGCGGCGCTTCCAGAAGGGGCGGTTCAACATGAACGACCTCAAGATGCAGCTCGAGCAAATGATCAAGATGGGCGGCATGGAAGGCATGATGGGCATGATGCCGGGCATGGGTAAGATGAAGGGGCAGATGGACAAGGCAGGGATCGACGACAAAATCCTGACACGCCAGATCGCCCTCATTAACTCTATGACCAAGAAAGAACGGGCCAACCCCGACCTGCTCGCCGCATCGCGCAAAAAGCGGATCGCAAAAGGCGCAGGGCTGGAAGTCTCCGAACTCAACAAGCTCATCAAACAGCAGCGCCAAATGGGCGACATGATGAAAAAGATGGGCAAAATGGGCAAAGGCGGCATGCTGAAACAAGCCATGAAAGGCATGTTCGGCGGCAAAGGGGCCGACGGCGCAATGCCCGACATGAACGACCCCGCCGCAATGGCCGAGGCCGCAAAAGCACTCAAAGGCAAACTGCCCGCTGGCTTCCCCGGCATGGGTGGAGGCGCGGCCCTCCCTCCGGGGCTGTCCGGTTTCGGGAAAAAGAAATAATGCAGACCTCGGCGGCATATAATGGACACGGACAGGCTTCCCAAGGCCCCGATTTTCTATGTCCATTTTCTAACTCCCGCCGGAGGCTGCAAGACCTCTCAAACGGGGGCACAGCATGACACTGACAAACGCCCCTACCCTTGTGACCAAAAACCTGACCATCCGCGGTCCGCAAAAATCCGACCTCGCGGCGCTGACCGAATGGATCACTAATTCCGAGCGCATGGAGATCATGGGCGGCAACGGCACAACCAGCAACGCTTGGGGCACAATGATCTCGGGGATCGGCCACTGGCACTGGCACGGCTACGGGTTCTTCATTCTTGAAGACAACGCGACACGCCAACCCATCGGGCGCGTGGGCATCCTCAACCATATCGACTGGCCAGCCCCCGAACTGGCTTGGCATATGTTCGACGGCTTTGAAGGCAAATCGCTTTGCTTTGAAGCGGCTGTTGCCGTGCGCGCATGGGCCGGGTCCATCGGACTGCCCACTTTGATCTCCATGATCAGCCCCGACAACACGCGCTCCCTCGCGCTCGCCGCACGGCTTGGGGCTAGCGAAAAATCGCGGATGACCTTCAAGGATCAAGAGACCATCATCATGCGGCATCTCGGCCATGACGATCCCGCCGCTCAGGCACAGCTTGCGCAGGTGACGCCATGACCGTGACCCTGCAAACACCACGGCTCGTCATGCGCCGCCCACAGCCGGGCGACTGGATGGCCTTCCATGACTTCATGATGTCCGAGCGGGCGACAGCCTTCGGCAGCAACGGCGATCTTGGCAAAATCTGGCGCACCTTCGCGGCTGAACTCGGACATTGGGAAATCTACGGCTACGGCATGTGGGCGGTCACCCTGCGCGGGGACAACGACTGCGTTGGGCTCGTCGGACCGTGGACGCCCCCCGACTGGCCGGAAACCGAAATCGGCTGGATGATGTTCGAGACCTCGATCGAGGGCAAAGGCATCGCCACAGAGGCCGCGGATGCTGCGATCAAACACGCCTTTGACGTGCTCGGCTGGCAAACTGCCGTGAGCTACATCGGGCATACCAATGCGCGCTCGATCAAGCTGGCCGAAAAGCTGGGCGCGAAACTCGATGTCGCAGCCAAAGGGCCGACACCGGAAACGCTCGTTTACCGCCATCCCGTGCCAAAAGGGGT
>CAKZNT010000019.1 GCA_937132065.1 uncultured Loktanella sp. | reverse complement strand
TGCTGCTGATCTTTGCAATTCCGTTGTTGTTCCATCTCGGGCTGGACGCTGTGTTGACCAAGAAAACCGAACAAAGCGAAGGCGACTCCGAAGGCTACCCGACATGGGTCTGGCAGCCCTTGGTGGCCGGCCTTTGCGCAGGATTGATCCTGCACTTCGTTCAGGGGGCAGCGGCATGAATATTTCTGGCAAAACCATGCCGGCCGTTATGGGCGCGGCAATGGGTCTGATGATGATGTGGATGCTGCACGGCGCGCTGACGGGAGACACATCCATCGGGGCCATGGCCCTTGTGGCGTTTATAGGCGCGCATGTCGTGCTGGTCGCGGTGGCGGTTGCGGCAGTCTGGATCGGCGCACGCTGGTCACCCCGCATTCAGCGCCTGACCGCGCGCCTGCACCGCCCAAGCGTCTCACATATCACCACAATGCTGGCCAGTGCGGTCATCGTTGCGGGCTTGCTCCATTTGTCAGTTCACGGTCTGGGAGACTTGCTATGAACCTCGGCTCGATTGACCCGCTTCTGCTCCTTGCTTCGCTGATGGTGGCTGCGACTCCGATCCTGCTTGCGGCGATTGGCGAACTTGTTGTCGAACGCGCAGGGGTCTTGAACCTCGGCGTTGAGGGGATGATGATTTCGGGGTCTGTGCTGGGCTTTGTTGCCGCGATTGGCACGGGCAACGCGTGGATCGGTTTTGGTGTTGCGGCAATCGGTGGCGCGGGCATGGCGCTGGCTGCCTGGATGGATGCAGGCGAAAAGCCGTTTGATCTGGGCGGCGTCGATATTTCCCGCATGCAGCCGTTTCAAGGCAACAAGACCTATTTGTTTGAACGGTCCAGGGAAACGCTTGGTCTGCTTTATGCGGACCATTTCCCGTTTCGTCAAAAGGAGACGGCACGCGGTATTCGGCGCACGCCGTTCCATCACCAGCTGTTGCAGAATGGCGCGGTCATGGGCGAGCTTGCGGGGTGGGAGCGCGCAAACTGGTTTGCCAAGGACGGACAAGAGCCGCGCTATGAGTACTCATGGAAGCGGCAGAATTTCTTTGGCAATGTTGCGGATGAATTGAATGCGGTGCGCACCAATGTCGGCATGTATGACATGTCCTCGTTTGGCAAAATCCGTGTTGAGGGCCGCGATGCGGTTGCCTTTATGAACTATGTCGGCGGCGGGCAGTATGACGTGCCTGTTGGCAAAATCGTCTACACGCAATTCCTCAATAAGACGGCTGGCATCGAGGCGGATGTGACGGTCACGCGCTTGTCCGAACTGGCGTTTCTTGTTGTCACGCCAGCCGCAACACGTTTGGCAGACGAGACATGGATGCGCCGCAATCAAGGTGATTTCAACGTTGTTATCACGGATGTAACGGCGGGCGAGGGTGTGCTTGCGGTTATGGGGCCAAACGCACGCAAGCTCTTGCAGGCGGTATCGCCGAACGATTTCTCGAACGCAACAAATCCGTTTGGCACGGCGCAAGAGATCGAGCTTGGGATGGGCCTCGCGCGGGTGCATCGTGTGACCTATGTGGGCGAACTCGGCTGGGAGGTATACGTGTCCTCGGACATGGCGGCCCATGCGTTTGAGGTCTTGCACGCAGCGGGGCGGGAACGCGACCTGAAGCTATGTGGCATGCATATGATGGATGCAGGGCGCATTGAAAAAGGGTTCCGCCACTTTGGCCATGACATCACCTGCGAGGATCACGTCCTTGAGGCAGGGCTGGGCTTTGCGGTGAAGGCGGACAAGCCTGATTTCATCGGCCGCGCGGCGGTTCTTGCGAAGAAGGAGAGCGGGCTTGCGCGTCGATTGGTGCAGTTCAAGCTAACGGACGCGGAGCCGTTGCTTTATCATAACGAGCCTGTTTTGCGGAACGGCGAGGTTGTCAGCTTTCTGACATCGGGCGTTTACGGTCACCATGTTGGCGCGGCTATGGGCATGGCGTATATCCCTTGCGCAGGCGAAAGTGTCGCGGATGTTTTGGGGGCAACCTACGAGATTGATGTGATGGGCACGCGGGTGAAGGCGGAGGCCTCGCTCAGGCCGTTTTATGATCCAACGGGCGAGCGGGCCAAAGCCTAATCGTGGTCCGCATCGCATAGCTGGTGGTCACCCAAGGCCGCCAGCACATAGCACTCGCCAGCGATCCCGTCACCGTCACAACCGTCAGCGAGGCGCTGCAATTCGGTTTCAAGCGCGACCAACTGCCTGATCTTGTCGCGCACGTCAGCAAGTTGAACACGGGCTATGTCGGTCGCATCCTGGCACGTGCGATCAGGGTGCGATTGAAGGTCAATGAGCGACGAGATGGCGTCGATCGAAAAGCCTAAATCGCGCGCGTGTTTGATAAACCCGAGTTGTTCCAGCTCGGGCTGGCCATAGCGGCGCTGGTTGCCCGAAGTGCGCCCTGCTGCGGTGACCAATCCGACGTCTTCGTAGTAGCGGATTGTCGGAACTTTGACGCCTGTGCGCTTTGAAAGCTGTCCGATCGAATACATGAAAATACCTCTTGAACCTCTAGCGACTAGAGGAATTATAACAGGTGCAATCAAACTTCAAAGAGGGATTCTTACATGGCCGGATGTTGTGGACATGACGCGAAATTTGACGGCGTCTCGGATGATTACAAGCGGCGGCTCTGGCTCGTTATCGCGATCAATGCGGTAATGTTCGGGGTCGAAATGACGGCAGGGCAACTTGCACAATCGCAGGCGCTTCAGGCAGACGCGCTTGATTTTGCGGGCGATGCGCTCACTTATGGGATTTCGCTCGCGGTAATTGGCGCTTCTTTGCGGGTGCGCAGCAACGCGGCCATGGCAAAGGGCATTAGCCTGTTACTGATGGGCGTTTGGGTGTTTGGCTCGACGGTTTACCGCGTGTTTTACGTGGGTGTGCCAGAGGCGGGGATCATGGGCGGTATCGGATTCTTGGCGCTTGCCGCCAATCTTGCCAGTGTTTTGATCCTCGTAAAATACAAGGATGGGGATGCGAATGTGCGCTCTGTCTGGCTGTGTTCCCGCAATGATGCGATCGGGAATGTGGCGGTTATTATTGCCGCTCTCGGGGTCTGGGGAACATCAACGGGCTGGCCCGATTTGATCGTCGCTGCGATCATGGCGGGGCTGTTCTTGTCGTCGTCTGTGCAGATTATCAGGCAATCGCTGGCAGAACGGCGGGGCGAAGAGGCCCACCTTGGCCACAGCCATTAAGCAAAAAAGCCGCCCGCGTCGCAAGTGACGGGGGCGGCGTTTCGTCAGGTTTATAGCCTATTCCTTGGGGCCAAGCGCGTTGAGACCCTTAAGAATATCAATGGCATAGGCCAGTTGGTAATCGTTCTCGCGAAGCTGCGCAGTCTCTTGCACGCGTGCGCGATCTTCTTCGATCTGGCGGATTTCATCTTCTGTGAGACTGTCGTTGCTCAGGGAGCCACGCAGGTCCGCTTCCGAGCGAGTGGTGCGTGCGGTTTCCTCTTCTTCGCCCTCGGTGGCAGGGCGCGGGCGTGGCTGTTCAACGATGATATCTGGCGAAATGCCCAAGGCCTGAATAGAGCGGCCAGACGGCGTGTAGTAGCGAGCCGTTGTCAGGCGCATCGCGCCATCGCCCTTGAGGGGCACGACAGTTTGCACCGACCCTTTCCCGAATGATTTGGTCCCGATCACAATCGCGCGGCGGTGATCTTGTAATGCGCCCGCTACGATTTCGGAGGCAGATGCGGAGCCGCCATTGATCAGCACGACAATCGGTTTGCCCTCTGCCAAATCGCCTACGGCAGCGTTGTAACGGTCACTGTCGGAGGCGTCGCGCCCACGGGTCGAAACGATTTCACCAGCTTCGAGGAAGGCGTCAGACACGTAGATGGCCTGATTTAGCAATCCACCTGGATTGTTGCGCAAATCAAGAATGATCCCGTCTACATTTTCCAGCCCGCCAGCCTCTGCGACCTGCTCTTTAAAGCCCGACTCAAGATCAGGATAGGTTTGGTCACTGAATGTCGCGACCCGCAGCACAACGGCGTTGCCTTCGGTGCGGCTGCGCACAGCCGTCAGTTTAATTGTGTCGCGAATGATTGAAACATCAAACGGTTCGATCTCGCCTTCGCGCACGACAGTGATGACAATTTCGGAGCCTACCGGACCGCGCATCAGATCGACGGCCTGATCAAGGGTCAGGCCAAGCACGTTCTCGCCGTCAACGGCGGTGATAAAGTCACCCGCCAGCATGCCAGCCGCGTCAGCTGGCGTGCCGTCCATCGGGGAGACAACTTTGACCCAGCCTTCTTCTTGGGTCACTTCGATCCCAAGGCCGCCAAATTCGCCGCGCGTTTGCTCGCGCATTTCTGCGGCGTCATCTGCGGAAAGATAGCTGGAGTGCGGATCGAGTGATGTCAGCATGCCGTTAATGGCCGCTTCGATCAGGTCTTTTTCGTTCACGTCTTCTACGTATCCTGCGCGAATTCGCTCAAAGATATCGCCAAACAAATCAAGCTGCTCATAGACGCTGCCGCTGCTTGCTGCTTCTTGGGCGATCAAGGGGCCGGCCACTTGCGTGGTTGCGATCAATCCCAAAAGTGTGCCACCACCAGCGGCCATCATCAGCTTCTTCATTTTTGTGTCCTATCTGACGTCCAGCACAAACCAGTCGGCTGGGTTTACGGGACTTTGCCCTTCTCTGACCTCAAGATAAAGGGTCTGCGATGAAACTGTGCCCGTGTTTGTGGCGTTTTGAGTCAAATTTCCGTTAACGCTGGGCGCATCTCCGCCCAAAAGACCAACAGGCGCGCCTTGCGGGATCACTTGCCCAGCCTCGCCAAAGACCTCGGCCAGCCCTGCGATCACGAACAACACATCCGCTGCGGGTTCCAGAATGATGACATTTCCGTAGTCAAGCAGTGGCCCGCGAAACAGGATCGTGGCGGCGGCAGGTGTTGTGACCAAGGCCCGTGGTCGCGCGGCAATAATAACGCCAGGTCTGCGAATGCCGGCCGCATCTGCGGTATCAAAAGTGCGCAATACGCGTCCCTGAACGGGCAGTGGCAGGCCACCTTTTTGCGTCGTTGCATCGACAGGTGTTTCTCCGACGATAAAGGCGTCCGTCAAACCTGACGAGAACGCCTCGAGTGTCTCAGTGCTCGCCAGCAGCAAGGCAGTTTGAATGGGATCCTCGGTGAACCTTTGCGGCAGGTCTGTTCGTTCCGACACCGCCTGCGACAAGGCCGCCCGCGCCACCTGCGCGCCCTCAAGCCCTTCCGCGAGGGTGTCAGCCGCATTTTGCTGGAGTGTTCGCAGGGTCGCGATTTCGTCGAGTTGCGCGCGCAGTTCTGTTACCTCGCCTTGGATGGCGGGAGTCACATCTGCCACAAGCATTCCCGAGCGCGCCGTTCCCGTTGGCCCCGAGGGGTGCAGCATCAACAGCGGCGCAGGTGCGCGCCCCATTGCCTGCAAGACCCCGAGCAGGCGACCGACCTCTTCGGACTTGGCATTGAGTTCGGCAGAGACTGCGCTTTCGCGGATTGCCGCGCGTCGCAGCCCGTCGCGCATCGCAATGAGACCGTCTTCGTAGGCGCGCACGGTTTCGGTCAGGGCGGCAACACGGTCGCTCGCTGACTGTGCAGCGGTCAGGCTTTGGGCTGCTTGTGCCAAACGGTCGGCAGCTGCAATTGCCGCGTCACCTGCGCCTTGCGCGGTTGCAATATTGGCCGCGAGAACGAAGAGGAAAGCGAGCCGGATCATCTGACGACCAACGTGCGCCCAGTCATTTCGGGAGGTAGTTCCAGCCCCATGAGGTCAAGGATCGTCGGCGCCAAATCAGCGAGGCGACCATCGCGCAGGCTCACGCCATCAGGCCCGCCAACCAAGGCAACGGGCACTGGGTTCAGCGTATGCGCCGTGTGCGGGCCACCCGTTTCGGGATCAATCATCGTCTCGCAATTGCCGTGATCGGCGGTGACGATCATTGCGCCACCCACAGCCTTAAGGGCGGTCAAAACCTCTCCCAGTCCGCGATCCACGGCCTCGCATGCGGCAACCCCTGCTTCGACAATCCCAGTGTGCCCGACCATGTCGGGGTTGGCATAGTTGGTGACAATAAGGTCGTAGCCCTCTGCAATTGCCCCGATAAAAGCCTGCGTTACCTCTGATGACGACATCTCTGGTTGCAGGTCGTAGGTCGCAACTTTCGGGGACTTGGGCATGAACCTGTCTTCGCCGGCCTCGGGCGTTTCGACGCCGCCGTTGAGGAAGAACGTGACGTGAGGATACTTTTCGGTTTCGGCAAGGCGGAACTGGCGCAGCCCGTGCTTGGCAACCCATGCTCCAAGCGTATTCGGGATATTGCGTTTCGGGAACACCGTTTCGAACCAGTCATCGTGCGCATCCGAGTAGCTCACCATGCCGAGGAGCGCGGCCAAGGCGGGCATCTCGCGTTGGAACCCCTCAAAGGCAGGGTCGGCAATCGCGGCGAGGATTTCGCGGGCGCGATCAGAGCGGAAGTTGAGGCAAAAGAGGCCGTCTCCCTGGGTCATCCCGTGATAGTCGCCAATAACTGTGGCAGGAATGAATTCATCCGTTTTGCCGTCAGCATACGACGCTGCAATTGCGGCCTGCGGCGTTTGCGCGGATTGCCCGTTGCCCGAAACAATCGCGTCATATGCGGTTTGCACCCGCTCCCAGCGGTTATCGCGATCCATTGCATAGTAACGCCCAATAACAGTCGCGATTGTTGCTGTTGCGGGCAGGCCTGCTTCAAGTTGCGCCATGAAGCCTTCGGCGCTCTTGGGGGCCACATCGCGCCCGTCGGTGATTGCATGCACGACTATAGGTATGCCCGCCGCGTCGAGTGCTTGGGCTGCGGACAGGATGTGGGCAACATGCCCGTGAACGCCGCCGTCCGATACAACACCCATCAGATGCGCTGCGCCGCCCGTTGTCTTCATTTTGGCAATAAACGCAACGAGCGCCTCTTGGCTGGCAAAGCTACCGTCTTCAATCGACAGGTCAATCTGTCCGAGGTCCATCGCCACCACACGGCCAGCGCCGATGTTTGTGTGGCCAACTTCGGAATTGCCCATCTGGCCTGCGGGTAACCCCGCATCGTTTCCGTGGGTCAAAAGCTGTGCATGTGGCCCTTGCATAATCGCGTCAAAATGAGGCGTATGTGCCAGCAAAGGGGCGTTTCCTTCGCGCGCGGCGCGCAGACCCCAGCCATCAAGAATGCAAAGAACGACAGGCTTGGGTGCGGTCATGACGGTGATCTCCAAAATACTTTGCCCCGAACTAGCGCATTTCAGGCAAACACGGAACACCCCAACTTTCTATGTCCCTTAAAACTCCCGCCGGAGGCTACACCCGATGATACGGGCCTCCCGCCAGAATTGAGGCGGCACGATAGAGCTGCTCGGCAAGCATCACCCGCACAAGCATGTGTGGCCAAACCATTTTACCGAACGACAAGGCCGCGTCGGCACGATCGCGCAATGCTGGGTCAAGGCCGTCCGCACCGCCGATGACAAATGCGACGTCTTGGCGGCCTTGGTCGCGCCAGCCACCCAAGGACTGTGCAAATTCAGGCGAGGATTGAACGCGCCCACGTTCATCCATGATGCAAATCAGCGCGCCGTTCGGAATTGCGCGCTCCAGAAGGGCGGCTTCGGCTGGCATGCCGCCTCCCTTTTTGTCCTCGACCTCGATCAATTGGGCCGGACCTAACGCAAGGGCGCGCCCTGTGCGGTCAAATCTGGTGAGATAGTCGTCGTATAAATCGCGCTCGGGGCCTTTTCGCAATCGGCCCACTGCGCAGATATGAACACGCATTAGCCTTCCGAGGCGGGGCCGACACCAGGCTGCCACATCTTTTCGAGCTGATAGAATTCGCGGACTTCTGGCCGGAAGACGTGCACGATCACATCGCCTGTATCAACCAGAACCCAATCGCCCGTTGTGCGGCCTTCAACTTTCGAGACGATACCGAACTGCTGCTTGATCTGATCAATCAGTTTTTCGGCGATTGCCGTCACCTGACGCGTAGAGCGGCCCGATGCGATGACCATGTGGTCTGCCATCGAGGACTTGCCAGCAAGGCTGACCTGCACAATTTCTTCGGCTTTGTTGTCGTCGAGGGATTTCAGGACAGCAGCCAAAATGCTTTCGCTAGTGGCAGTGGTTCGAGTGGTCATTGGAGCGGTTCCTGTATGAGCCGCAATAACGGCCGTGAATATAGGGCCAAACATCTGGCGAAAGGGGTATTGCGCAAGTTTTGTCGGTAAACGCAAGGCTTGATCCAAGTTAGCAATCGACACTGGTAATTTCAACGCGGGTTTTGGTGTTCAGCCCGATCGTTGACTTTTTCGCCGCATTCTTTAGCGTGAATATATGAATGTGTGTGGTGGAGGCGCTCAACAGTTGGTTTCCTTAGGTATCAGGCGCGACTTGTTCGCGATGGTTTTGCTCGGTTCGGCTTTGGTGAGTGGAGCGCCGCTTGAAGCCCAAGGCTTGGGCGATCCAGACCGCGGCGCGGAGGTTTTCAAGCAATGCACCGCCTGCCATCAGATCGGAGACGGCGCGGTCAATCGAATTGGGCCGCATTTGAACATGGTATTCGGGCGTCAAGCTGGCGGGCTTGAAAATTTCAGGTATTCCGAAAGCATGACCCGCGCAGGCGTGGACGGGATTATGTGGACCGTCGAGACCCTCGATATTTATCTGGAAAACCCCAAGTCGCTGGTTTCAAAAACGCGCATGAATTTTCGCGGGCTTGATCGCGCGCAGGATCGGGCGGATGTTATGGCCTATCTGCGTGAATTCTCGCAAGACCCGTCTGATATTCCAGAGGCGATGCCAACAGCAACGGGAACCGATCACGATTTAGACCCCGCAATTCTGGCGATCCAAGGAGACCCCGAATACGGGGAGTATTTGGCCAGCGAATGTAAAACCTGTCATCAAGCAAATGGCGCCGCCGATGGTATTCCTGCAATCACCCAATGGCCTGTCGAAGATTTTGTGGTCGCAATGCATGCCTACAAGCGCAAGCTACGCCCGCACCCGATCATGCAAATGATGGCAAGGCGGTTGTCGGATGAAGAGATCGCGGCGCTCGCCGCATATTTCGAGGACCTTGAGTAACGGGGTCGCAATTTAGGGAGGAAATCAGCATGAAACTGAACAGACGCGCCTTTTTGGGCACAGCATCTGCAACGGCAGTATCGCTTGCCGCGCCAATGGTCTTCGCGGCGGGACACGGTAAATCGCATGTGGTTGTCGTTGGTGGCGGCGCAGGTGGGGCGACTGCCGCCCGCTATATCGCGCAAGACAGCCAAGGCGAGATTAACGTCACGCTTATCGAGCCAAGCCGCGCCTATTATACCTGCTTCTTCTCAAACCTTTATCTTGGTGGCTTCCGCGATATCAGCTCGCTTGCGCATAGTTATGGCACGATCGCCTCTGGCGGGGTCAACGTTGTGCATGATTGGGCCGTGGGTGTTGATCGCGATGCCAAGACTGTCGCTCTCGCCGGTGGCGGGTCTGTCCCTTACGACAAGCTGATCCTTAGCCCCGGTATCGACTTTGTTGATGGTGCAGTTGAAGGCTGGGATTTGAGCGCACAAAACGCCATGCCACATGCCTATAAGGCGGGGTCACAGACCGAACTGCTGCGCGCCCAAGTGCTTGCAATGCCTCAGGGCGGCACATTTGCGATGGTTGCACCGCCCAATCCGTTCCGGTGTCCGCCCGGTCCTTATGAGCGGGTGTCGATGGTCGCCCACCTTCTTAAGGAAACCAATCCAACGGCCAAGATTTTGATCGCCGACCCCAAAGAGACATTCTCCAAACAGGGACTATTTGAAGAAGGCTGGAACAAGCACTATGCAGGTATGGTCGAACGCGTTGGCCCCGACTTTGGCGGTGCGAATGTCTCGGTTGACCCCGATGCCATGACGATTTCGATCGACGGCGAGGTGACAAAGGTTGACGTCTGCAACGTGATCCCTGCGATGAAGGCTGGTCGTATCGCCGAATTGGCGGGCGTCACGGACGGTAACTGGGCGCCAGTGA
Source organism: uncultured Loktanella sp. (assembly GCA_937132065.1). GTDB lineage: Bacteria > Pseudomonadota > Alphaproteobacteria > Rhodobacterales > Rhodobacteraceae > Yoonia. Next base: position 31,685 of record CAKZNT010000019.1, on the reverse strand, counting down.
GCGCCGCTGACATGAGCAGCAAGGCAGATGCAGACATCTATGTGCTTGGGGATTCCAGCGCGCAGGGCGATATGCCGAAGTCGGGCTTTTCGGCCAACAGTCAGGCCAAGGTTTGTGCCAATGCGGTGCGCGGCGCTTTGACGGGGTCCACGATTTTCCCTGCGAAGTTCTCGAACACCTGCTGGTCGCTCATTAATACCAACGATGGTGTGAAGGTGGGGGCCACTTACGAGGCAACGGACGAGAAAATCGCCAAGGTTGACGGGTTTGTGTCCTCGACGGGCGAAACCGATGCAATGCGCCAAGCGACCTATGAGGAATCAGTCGGCTGGTATGCAGGCATAACCAGCGACATGTTCGGCTAGTCGGAAAGGGGCCGCAGCAATTGCGGCCCCATTTCACATTTACGGGCAAAGCGGTGAAGGCTCGGTGTTCACTTCGCCTTCTTTGATCAAATCAAGGGCATCGGCTACTTTTGCATTTCTGATCAAAGGCAAGAATATGCCGTCTGGTTCGGTGCGGATGGATACCGAGAACCGGTCGTCAGGGGCAGGGCCATCGCCCACTTGGCAAAACGCCACCGCGACCGAGAACGAGCCTGACGATGCATCCGGATCGTCGGTTTCCCAAGCAATCGCGCGGGTCTGGAATGCGCGCACCTTGTCCAAATCGGCGGGGTCGATCCGAAAGAGCGTTTGCCCGTCGGTGGTTGTTCGCTGTTGCAGGGCGTATGTTTCGTTGAATTCCTGATCAAGTTTACTGTTGGCATTGGCGAGCCCCATTGTGGCGCCGCCTTTAGGCACAACCACACCTTCTGGGATAGTGACCGCGACCTCAAAGCCGGCGGGGTCAGCTTCCATCGGGGAGGTGGCGTTCAACATTGCCGCAGTCGAAAGCACGACACTTGAGCAGGCTTGCAGTGAGGCCGCCGCCGCGATGGCGAGTAAAATTCGTTTCATGTGATTCTCCTTTGACAGTCATTGTTTATTGTTTTACGATAAATTTGCAATATAAAAGGTGATGAAGTGTTTGTTAGTCATAAAGACGCACTCTCTGGATTTCTCTATTTGGCGACCACAGCCGCAATTGTGGTCTTTCCTGTGCTGGTCGCTGCGGGATGGGCGCTGCGAGATGATCCACTGCTGTTTGCGGCGGCAGAGACAGGCCTTGCAGTCACGCAAAACCCGACTCGATTACAGTTGGTTATTTCGTTTGCGCTGGGCTTGTTGCCGGGGGCGGTCATTGTCTGGGTCTTGGTGCTAATGCGCCGCTTGTTTGCTGCATTCGCGCGAGGTGATGCCATGTCGGTGCGGGCAGCCAGTCTGATCAGGCAGACCGGACGGTGGTTTGTCATTCTTGCTGCGGTGCAATTTGCCTTGGTCCCCTTGCAGTCAGTTATCCTGAGTTGGGGCGGCCCCGTGGGCACAAGGGCGTTGTTGGTGGCAATTTCGTCTGGCATGGCAGGTGCGTTGCTGGCAGCGGGATTGCTGATCGTCATCGGGCGCACGCTTTTGCAGGCTTCTGAAATTGCAGCCGAGAACAGGGAGTTCGTCTGATGCATGTCATCGTCCGTCTTGATGTGATGCTTGCCCTGCGCAAGATGAAATCACGTGATCTGGCCGAGATCGTCGGGATCACCGAGCAAAACATCAGCCTTCTCAAGTCAGGCAAGGTCAAGGGCATCAGGTTCGAGACGCTGGCAAAAATCTGCGAGGCGCTTGATTGCCAGCCGGGAGACATTCTGGAGGTAAGCGCCGCGACCTAGACGATCGGCTGGTCTTTGTCGCCCAGCATTTTGACCTCGCGCTGCGGGAACGGGATGGAGATGCCGTGCTCTGCGAAGGTATCCCATAGCGCCAAAAACACGTTGCCGCGAATGTTGGTCAGGCCGCCTGTCGGGTCGCTGATCCAGAACCGCAGGATGTAGTCGACCGAGCTATCCCCGAAACCGACGATGTGACAGACGGTCGGGCGCGTCGACAACACCCGATCCGCAGACTGTGCTGCGGCGATTGCCAGCTTGCGCACCTCATGCGGGTTGTCGGCGTAGGACGTGCCAAAGTGGATGTCGAGGCGGACAAAATCGTTGGAATGGGACCAGTTGACCACTTGGCCAGTAATCAGGTCTTCGTTCGGGATCAGGTATTCCTTGCCGTCGCGCGTGACGACCGAGACATAGCGCGCGCCAAGCGAATTGATCCAGCCAAAGGTTTCGCCCAGTGAAATCACATCTCCGGGCTTGATGGACTTATCAAGCAGGATGATGACGCCCGAGACGAGGTTGGACACAACCTTTTGCAGACCAAAACCGAGGCCGACACCAATCGCACCCGACAACACCGCAAGGCCGGTCAGGTCGATTCCGATCGCCTTGACGCCAATGAAAAACGCAGAGCCATACATCCCGATCTGTAGCGCCTTGATGATCAGAACCTTCATCGACGGGCTGATCTCGTCGTTCGAGCGAATTTTACTGCTCGTGGTTGTGGTCGCAAAACGGGCAAGAACGATTAACCCGCCAATGATGACAACGGCCTGTACGAGAACCAGCAGCGAAAAGCGGAAGTCTCCGATGTTGAAGCCAGCATTGTCGAGCCAAACCGTAGCATCGTCCAAAAGGCCAAGCACATCGAGCGTCACATAGGTCCACGCAGCCCAGCGCGCGAGTTTGCGCAAAAACTGGCTTTTGATAAGTCGGGTGACAAAGACAATGAGCAACCACGCGAGGGCCAAGGTCGCGACAATTCCCAAAAGGTAACTGCGGCTTGGCCACGTGATTTCGCGCATAATGCCATAAGCACCCCAGATCAGCGCCACGTAGAAAATAGCCCGCAGCCTCTGATGGATCACAACAAGGATACGCATCCGCCATTTGGGCCAGTTTTCGCGGCTCGCCATCCATTCACGGATGCGAGGCCCGAAGATCATGCGTAGAATATGGGCAAGAGCAAAGAGCGCAATTGCGATGCCGACCTGATACAGGTTCCATGTCCGAAACATGGTCGTCAGTAGCATTTCGGCCCGATCAAACAGGTTTTGGCCAACTTCTACGATTTGGGTCAGCGGCACGTTGGGAATGATTTCATTTCCCTCGGCTGCAATGTCGGTGTGATTGGCCATACTCGTCCTGTTTGCTTTCTTCTATTGTTGCATGCGGTTAGGGCTCTATCAAGCGAACACCCTTGCGAGACCTGCCCTTGATCTATATCTGCAAGGCTATGAAGCCAGTATTTGACATGGATGATCGCGCGCGACTGCCTTGGCGGTTCTTTGGCGCGACTTGCACAATTCTCGCACGGGGTTAATCCGCGCTCCGCTCAAACACGCCTAAAAATTCACATTTATACGGGAGAGGACCATGTCCCCCAAAACGCTCTATGATAAAATCTGGGATGCCCATGTGGCGCACGAAGCAGATGACGGCACTTGCCTGCTCTATATCGACCGCCACCTTGTGCACGAAGTGACAAGCCCGCAGGCCTTTGAAGGTTTGCGTATGACGGGCCGCACAGTGCGCGCACCAGAGAAAACAATCGCTGTGCCTGATCACAACGTGCCGACGACGCTTGATCGTGCGAACGCTGCGACAATGACCGAAGACAGCCGCATTCAGGTTGAGGCGCTCGACAAGAATGCCAAGGAATTTGGCCTGCACTATTATCCTGTGACGGATGTCCGTCAGGGTGTTGTGCATATCGTTGGCCCAGAGCAGGGCTGGACCCTGCCGGGCATGACCGTGGTTTGCGGCGATAGCCACACGGCCACACACGGTGCGTTCGGCTCTTTGGCGCATGGCATTGGCACGTCCGAGGTCGAGCATGTGCTTGCCACCCAGACGCTGATCCAGAAGAAATCCAAGAACATGAAAGTCGAGATCACCGGCAAACTTGCCCCCGGTGTGACCGCTAAGGATGTGACGATGGCCGTGATTGGCCTGACAGGCACGGCGGGCGGCACGGGTTATGTGATCGAGTATTGCGGTGAGGCCATTCAAAGCTTGTCCATGGAAGGTCGCATGACTGTCTGCAACATGGCGATTGAAGGCGGCGCGCGCGCTGGTTTGATCGCCCCTGACCAGACAACATATGATTACTGCATGGGCCGCCCGCATGCGCCTAAGGGGGCAGAGTGGGAAGCGGCGCTTGCCTATTGGAAAACGCTCTTCACGGACGAAGGCGCGCATTTCGACAAGGTTCTGACGATCAAGGGCGAAGATATCGCGCCGCTCGTGACTTGGGGCACTTCCCCCGAAGACGTTTTGCCAATCGACGGTGTTGTGCCTGATCCTGCTTCCTTTCAGGGTGGCAAGGCTGGCGCGGCGCAGCGCTCCATTGACTACATGGGTCTGACGGCTGGGCAAAAGCTGACCGATATCAAGATTGATACTGTATTCATCGGCTCTTGCACCAACGGGCGCATTGAAGATTTTCGAGCAGCCGCAGCGATCCTCAAAGGTAAGAAGATCAAGGACGGCATGCGTGCCATGGTTGTTCCGGGATCGGGTCTTGTGCGTGCGCAAGCCGAAGAGGAAGGGATTGCGCAGATCTTTATCGACGCGGGCTTTGAATGGCGCCTCGCTGGCTGCTCGATGTGTCTGGCGATGAACCCTGACCAGCTTGCGCCGGGTGAACGCTGTGCGGCGACATCCAACCGTAACTTCGAGGGCCGTCAGGGCCGAGGTGGGCGCACCCACCTTGTTTCCCCAGCGATGGCGGCTGCGGCTGCGATCACGGGTCACCTCACTGACGTGCGGGATTTGATGTAAGCCAATGACGATGAAACGACGTTCTTTCCTTGGCATGTTAGGCGCGGCAGCTGTCGCGCCCGCCATACCGATGCGTGCGGCGGCGGCTCCGGCAGCGGCGGTTTATAACCGCTACATGTATGGGCTGGCTGTTTTCCACGCGCGGACAAGGGCGTCACTTTCAACGGGCGATCTGATGGCGAAGCTGCGCGTAAGTGCGGTGCAGGCCAATGCGATGATGGGCGAGATGACGGCAACTGGCGTTGTGCAACCTATCGCGCAGTCTGCCGTTGGTGCGGTGCGGGCGATCAACCCGACAATCCAGCGTAGCTACGATCCATCGGCCCGCCGATTGGCAACAAAGATCAAAGATGCAGCGCAAGCAGCGCTCGACCATTTGGAGGCCCAAGATGCGGCCCCCACGGATGAAATAGAGCCCGACCTGACGGATGAGATGCCGCAGGAAGGGACACAAGAGGACACCAGTCATGGAAAAGTTCACTAAACTCAGCGGCATCGCCGCGCCTTTGGATTTGGTCAATATCGACACGGATATGATCATCCCCAAGCAATTCTTGAAAACGATCAAGCGCTCTGGCCTTGGGGTCAACCTGTTTGACGAAATGCGCTATGATGATGACCGCAACGAGATCGAAAGCTTTGTTCTGAACCAGCCTGCATATCGCGACGCGCAAATTCTTGTTGCCGGCGATAACTTTGGCTGTGGCTCTTCACGCGAGCACGCGCCTTGGGCGATTGCGGATTTCGGGATCACCTGCGTGATTGCACCGTCTTACGCGGACATCTTCTACAACAACTGCTTTAAGAACGGCATCCTGCCAATCGCGCTCCCACAGGAGCAAGTAGACGTTTTGATGAAAGACGCCGAGAAGGGTGCAAACGCACGCATCGAAGTTGATCTGGAAGCGCAGACAATCACGTCTTCGGATGGCGAGGTGTTCAGCTTTGAGGTTGACGCGTTCAAAAAGCACTGCTTGATGAACGGCCTCGACGATATTGGCCTGACGATGGAAAAGGCTGCTGCAATCGACACATTTGAGGCTGCCGCGGCTTCCGCCCGCCCTTGGGTCTAACGAAATTGCCGCCTGCCTTTTGGGGCGGGCGGCATTGCACAGATGTGGGCTGCGCCCGTGATTGTGCCATCTTGGTAAACAACCTCTAAAGGCTACTTGGGGGCGTCATTCCAGCAAACCACCACATTTAGTAGATACACACAGCATCGCCACTTGTGCGTTCCAAAATGGTTGCAATCTCGCACCACCACTGCCGCAAAACTGCCCCGATTATTTGGTGAGGTTTATCAGAGACTTGAAGGGTAGACTGAAAGTGGGCAGAACTATGGCAAGATTGAGGCAACCTGCCGCACAAGCGCAGGATCAAAACGGGACAAGGACGCGGCATCGTATCGCATCCGACCGAACTGAGGGTGAAGTAGCAGTGTTTTCACGACTGCCAGGGGCGCTTTTGCGCGCGGCACTAGTAGTGCTTATGATCATCACGCCATCCGTGATGTTGCCTTTGGGCAATGCTGATGGGGCGCAATTCGTTGCGTTCATCGCCCTTATCGCCGCGATCTTTACGATTGTCGAATATAGTGCCAGCAGCCCGAGCCTTGTTGAATTCCGCAGTGCGCCGCCATTTAACCGCCTACGGTTTGGTGCGCTTTTGCTGACGGTCGCAACCCTTGCGATTATCTTTCGCGAGAACACGCAAGCCAGCACCATTACCATGTTTTTCCAAGCAATCGGCGAGCGGATAGGCGCGTCAATCGACTTCCCGTATTCGCCTATCAGGCTCTTGCTGCTTGCGTTGCCCGAAGGAGTTGCACCCGAGACGCTAGACCGGATTAGAACGGCTGCCGGTCTTAGCTATCTTATCTCGCTCTCCTCGCTTGCAATTTTCGTTGTCCTCTTGCGGCTGCGAGGCTGGCCGCGCAATACGGGTGCGTTCAATGTCTGGGTAAACCTGCCAACATTTGACCCGACAGCGGGTGGTGATGTTGTTGACCGGCTGAACCGCGATAGCCAAATTAACCTAATCTTAGGGTTTTTGCTGCCATTCATGGTGCCAGCGATTGTGAAGATGTCGTGGAGCCTGATTGGCCCGTTCTCGCTCGACAACCCACAAACCCTCATTTGGGCGGTCACTGCATGGGCATTCTTGCCAGCCAGTCTGTTGATGCGCGGTGTCGCGTTGAACCGTGTTGCGCAAATGATTTACGTGCAGCGCAAGCGCGCTTATGCCAAGGCAGCAGCCGATGGTATGCTGCCTGTCTGATCCTGTTTGGCGCAACGAGCGCTGCGAGCGAAACCATTCGTGTTGCGACATTTGCCGCGCCGCTTAGTCGCGATGGTCCGGGTCTGTTGCTGCGCGATATCCGCAAGGGTGACGATCCGCAGCTTGCCGCGATCACGGCGGTCATCCAGCGGATCGCGCCCGACATCCTGTTGCTCACCGACTTTGACTATGACCTTGATGGGCTTGCTCTGGAGGCGTTCAATGCAAGCGGTCCGGGCTATCCCCACCTTTTTGCATTGCGCCCGAACACGGGGTTGCAAACGGGCATTGATCTGGATGGAAACGGGCGCACGGGCGATGCGCGCGATGGGCAAGGATACGGGCGGTTTGCAGGGGACGGGGGCATGGCGATCCTGTCCCGGTTCCCGATTGAAACCGATTTGGTGCAAGACCTGTCCGCGACACTCTGGAAGGATGTGGATGGGGCCACACTGCCGATGGTTGACGGTAAGCCGTTTCCGTCTGTCGAGGCGCAAAGCGTGCAAAAGCTATCGACTACTGGGCATTGGATTGTGCCGCTCGCGCTGAAGGGTGGCCTGCTGACCCTTATGGCGTGGTCTGCAACGCCACCGGTGTTTGACGGGGCCGAAGACCGCAACGGGTTGCGCAACCGCGACGAACTCTTGATGTGGGAGAATGTACTGGCGCAGGGGGCGGCCAACCCGTTCATCGTCCTTGGAAATGCGAACCTTGATCCCGCCGATGGGCAAGGCAAACGCGAAGCGATGAAGATGTTCCTAAGCAGTCCGCTCATCCAAAACGTGAGGCCAGAGAGCGAAGGGGGGCGGCTTAGCGCGAATGCCGCACATCAGGGCGACCCTGCGCTGGACACGGCAAGTTGGGATCGTGAGATACCTGGAAATCTGCGGGTTAGTTATGTCCTGCCAAGCCACGAAATCGGGGTCAGTGGTGCGGGGGTGTTCTGGCCTGCGCCCGAAGATAGTGATCGGAGTATTCTTGGCGTAGACGGGTCCGCGGCGGGGCCACATCGCCTCGTTTGGGTCGATCTGGAATGGTAAAATGCCTTGGTATCTTGATCCTGTAGCTGCAAACGGCTAGTGCGGGGGCAACAGTTTTCAGCCAAGGAATAACCCCATGACGAACCCCTCCCTCCTGATTCTCGCTGGTGACGGCATTGGCCCTGAAGTGATGGATCAAGTTAAACGGATCATCACATGGTATGGTGACAAGCGGGACTTGGCTTTTGATGTTTCCGAGGACCTTGTCGGTGGCGCCGCATATGACAAACACGGCGTGCCACTGCACGACGATACGATGGCAAAAGCGCAAGCCGTTGATGCGGTTCTGCTTGGTGCTGTTGGTGGACCTGCCTATGACGATCTCGACTTTTCGGTGAAACCGGAGCGCGGCCTTTTGCGTCTGCGCAAGGAAATGGACCTTTTTGCGAACCTGCGCCCTGCGCAGTGCTTTGATGCGCTAGCTGATTTCTCGTCGCTCAAGAAAGAGTTGGTCGCGGGCCTTGATATCATGATCGTGCGCGAACTGACGTCTGGCGTCTATTTTGGCGAGCCGCGCGGCATTCACATCGAAGACAACATGCGCGTTGGCATCAACACCCAGCGCTACACCGAGGCCGAGATCGAGCGTGGCGCACGTGCGGCGTTTGAAATGGCGATGAAGCGCAACAAAAAGCTGTGCTCGATGGAAAAAGCCAACGTCATGGAATCTGGCATTCTGTGGCGCGATGTTGTGACCGAAGTGCACGCCGACTACCCAGAGGTCGAACTCTCGCACATGTATGCTGACAATGGCGCGATGCAACTGGTGCGTGCGCCAAAGCAGTTTGACGTGATCTACACAGATAACCTCTTTGGCGACATCCTGTCCGACTGCGCGGCGATGCTGACGGGGTCGCTTGGCATGTTGCCATCAGCCTCCCTCGGTGCGCCAATGGCGAACGGTCGCCCGAAAGCGATGTATGAGCCGGTTCACGGTTCTGCCCCTGACATCACTGGCCAAAGCAAGGCGAACCCGATCGCTTGTATCCTGTCATTCGCAATGGCGCTGCGCTATTCGTTTGATCAGGGCGATGAGGCCGCACGTTTGGAGGCGGCCATCGAAAAAGTGCTCGCAGATGGCGCGCGCACAGGTGATTTGATGGGGCCGGAAGGCGGCAAGCCGCTTTCGACCACTGAAATGGGTGACGCTATTCTAGCGGCTCTCGACGCTTCGCTCTAAGATATCGCGTCGGCGCGTGCCCTTGCATGCGCCGACCAACCCAGAGCATCAAGAAGGAACAATCCCATGTCCCCGAATGCCCGCGGTGCTCTTATTGCTATCGCTGCCTTTGCGATTTTCGCGACACATGATGTTGTGATCAAGGTTCTTGGCGGTGCATATTCCCCGATCCAGATCCTGTTCTTTTCTGTCTTGCTGACATTCCCGTTGGCGACTGTCATGTTGATGCGCGACAGCACCTCGGGGACGTTAATTCCTGTTCACCCGTGGTGGATGGCGCTGCGCACGGTGGCGGCGGTGGTGACGGGGATTTCGGTGTTTTACGCATTCACAGTGCTTCCGTTGGCGCAGACCTATGCGATCCTGTTTGCATCGCCGTTGCTGATCACGGTGCTTGCGATCCCGATCTTGGGCGAAACTGTGCGGATGCGTCGATGGGCGGCCGTTATCGTCGGGCTTGTCGGGGTTATCGTCGTTTTGCGGCCCGGTGCGACCGATCTTTCTCTTGGTCATGTTGCCGCATTGATTGCAGCACTTGGTGGCTCGATTGCCTCAATTATCGTGCGCAAAATCGGAGAGGACGAGCGGCCCGTTGTTTTACTGCTTTACCCGATGATCACTAACTTCATAGTGATGGCCTGCTTGCTGCCGTTGGTCTACGTGCCTGTGCCGCTTGAGCATATGGGGTTGTTTGCAATTGTCGCTGTCTTTGCATGGGTTGCGAGCCGCATGATGATCACGGCCTACCGTAGTGGTGAGGCGGCGATCATTGCGCCGATGCAATATAGCCAGATTATCTGGGCCACGGGTTATGGTATCTGGTTCTTTGATGAAACAATTGATCTGCCGACGGCGATCGGGGCGGGCATCATCATTGCCAGCGGTCTCTATATTGTCTTGCGCGAAAGCCGCACGGGCGCGTCTCAAAATACGCCTGTTCTGCGCACCAGATCACGGGGGGAAACCGCGACGACCCCCCGCGTGAGCCTCGTGATGCGCGCCAAGGGGATAATCCCGCCGCGCCGCAAGTCCAAGCCTTAAGCAGCCTTGTTGCGCGCCCACCCCATGCGGTCAAAAACGGCGCGGTAGTGCCCAGCAAGCGACCGTATCTGTGGGCCGCTCGTCGCCCCTGCGGGTTGCCATGCTTTTGCGGCAATGCCTAGGATGCGGGGTGCGAGCATCGCTTCGACTTCCCAATCTTGGGTGGTGAATTCGGACCAGAACGTGCCCTCGATCCCCTTGATGCGCGGCGCAATGTCGGGGGCATCATCAGGGACGGGATCCCAGTTCACGGTGTCCTCAAGGCTGATATATGCGGCCCAGTTTGCCCCCCAATCCTGTTGACCCTCACTATGGGCCATGTCGAGGTAGGCATGCTGCGCTGGCGTCATAATCACATCGTAACCCGCACGCGCGGCGGCAATGCCCGGGCCTTGTCCCGTCCAGCTAAACAAGAGCGCGCCGTTGCCAATGCCACCGTTTTTACCGCGCGCGGCCTCTTCCCAAGCGGCGGGGCGACGACCCAGAGACGCCGTATGCGCGCCTAGTTTTTCCATCGTCCAGCCGAATAGGTCATCCGTTGTCGCTAGCTGCTCTGCCTCCATCAATTTGCGGGCGGCAGGTGAGCCAGACCATGTTTCATGAGGCAACTCATCGCCCCCTAAATGCAGATACTGAAACGGAAACATGTTCGCGATTTCTGTCGCTAGCGCTTTGAACTTTTCCAGCGTTGCGGGCATTGCCGGGTTGGCGGCATTGCCGTTATAGCCTTGCACGCTTGTTTCTTGGCCGTTCTCTGCTGGGTCACGTGTTTCGGGGTAGATGCGGCAGAAGGCAAGCGCATGTGCGGGGACTTCGATTTCTGGCATCACTTCGATGTTCAGCGCCTTTGCATGCGCGATGATCGTTGCAACATCTGCTTTTGAATAAGTGCCGCCTGATGAAATGCCCGCGCCAAAGACGCTTGGTATGACATGCCCCTCGCCGCGTTGCGCGGTCTTTTCCCATAAGTCGGGCAGGCAAGTCACCTCAACGCGAAACGCCTCGTCATCAGCGAAATGCCAGTGAAAACGGTTGAGTTTGCACAGGGCCATCAGGTCGAGCAGCTTGAGAATAGTCTCAACGCCATAGAAGTGGCGGGCGCAATCAAGGTGCTGACCGCGCCAGTCAAATCGCGGCGCATCGGTTATCTGGCCAAGTGGCAGTTCGCCGTCATGCGTCATCAAAAGCGAGAGCAATGTGACCCCTGCATTGAACGTGCCCCCATAGCCGTTGGTTGTGACCGTCACGCCCGACGTCGTGATCGTCAAACCATATGCGTCCTCCGCGAGGGTTGCATCAGTCGCGATCGAAACAGGAAGCCCATCGTCAGCCGAAAACGGGATCATTTGCCGCCGCTTCGCAAGCGCATTGACCGCATCAAGCGCAGGGGTGTCGTGCCACACAAACCCGGTCGCGGCGATTGTCCTGCCAGTCGGTTGCCATTGCGTCGGCTGCGGAACGAGCCTCAACCCGTCGAAAGGCGCAAAGGGACTATCTGGCGTATCTGCAACGCCCGATGGCAGGCGCGGCAAGGCAATCGTTTCGGCCCCGTCCCGCAGATAAGCGCCAAGCGGCAGCCAAGCCCGATTGGCTGCGATGAAGCTCGGGTTGGCGTGACGCAACACAACGCGGTGGGCTTCTCCCGCCGCAAGTTCAGGAAGCTGCACTTCGCCGTAACCGCCGGTCTGGGTAATCAAAGTGCCACCTTCGATAACGACAGGCGGAACCATGAGCGAAAAGCAAAACACGGGAGCTTGCATGGCCCGATCCGAAGTGATGTCGCAGACAATATCCTTGCCTGAAAGCGCCGCGTGAAATTTCATATTAGTTTCCTCCGTCCAATCGCAACTCGGCGATGAAATCGTAAATATCCGAGCGGTAGAGCCCGCGGGTGAATTCGATGGGTCGCCCGTTTTCAAGGTAGGCAGTGCGGTCAATCTTGAGCACCGCTGCCCCATCTGTAAGCTTGAGCTGTTGCGCATCTTCGCCATTCACGTTGATGGCGGTCACACGCTGGATCGCCCGTGAAGGGGCGCAACCATCCGCGCGCAAGACGATGTAAAGTGACGTCTCGACCCGATTTGGATCGGGCAGAATATCAAGCGGCAGCGATGATCGCTCGATTGCCATTGGCACGCCATCGGCGCTACGCAGCCGCGAGATGCGTGACACTTTTTCGTTGGCCGCAATCCCGAGGGCCATCATTTCGTCAGGGGACGGTGTAAACAATCCGCGTTGCAAAACACGGCTGGTAGAGGTCTTGCCCCGAGCTGCCATGCTTTCAGTGAATGAGACAAGCGACGAGAGGGACTGCTGGTGGCGCGACGGTTGCGCGGTGGAGCGCACAAACGATCCAGCTCCGCGAAGCTGGTCGACGAGCCCATCTTCAACCAGTTGGGCAACGGCCTTGCGCACTGTGACGCGGCTGACGTCAGCCAAAAGGGCAAGATCGCGCTCGGGTGGCAACTGGCTCTCGGCGGTCAAAGAGCCGTCCATAATGGCGGCTTGAATGTGGCGGTATAGCTGGCGGTAGCGCGGGCCTTGCCCTTCGCGATACCAAGCCGAGGGTGCAAATATATCCGTCGAATCCATTGTTGTCGCCCTCATTTTGGTATTTCTTTTTTAATACCTATCACAATAAATACTATTCGTGTTGATAAAATTAGCAAGTAAAATTAGCAAGTTATTAGAAATGTCATATTATTGGTATTATTTAGGTAGTAATAATTCGAATCCTTGCTAACCTGATTGGGCAAAAGGGCGCCATAGTCAAAATTGACGTAAAGGCGCGATGCGGGGGGATGAATGATCGAACTAACAAATCAGCAAGCCTTGGCTGAGGGCGCGCGCCGAAAGACGTTGCCAGTCGGGCTATTCGCATGGTTGCTCGTTGCACCAGCGATGATCTTCATTCTTGTGATTGTGGCGTGGCCTTTGGCCGAAACGATCCGTCTATCCTTTATGGAAGCGGATCTGGGGGGCGAGACATATGTCGGCACGCAGAACTACCAAGACCTGTTGGAAAGCCGGAAGTTTCACCAAACGATCACACGCACGTTCTACTGGATGTTTATCTCTGTCGCGCTGAAGCTGGTGCTAGGGCTTGTCGGGGCAACGCTGTTGAACGCCGCAGTGCCCGGGCGGGGGTTGTTTCGCGTGCTTGTCATGCCGCCTTGGGTGATCCCTATTGCGATTGGCTGTATTGGCTGGTTGTGGCTCTATAACGGCTACTTCGGTGTGTTGTCTGGCATGGCGCAACGGCTTGGCATCACTGACGGTCCTTTCGAATTTCTCGCCTATAAATCCTCTGCATTTTACTCGGCTGTCGTCACGGATGTCTGGGTTGGCGTGCCGATGGTCACACTGTTTTTCCTCGCCGCAATGCAAGGCGTCAGCCGCGATCTTTACGAGGCTGCATGGGTTGACGGGGCAGGGCGCTGGTATCGGTTCCGCCGCATTACCATTCCGCAGATCATGCCTGTCATTATCTCGATGTCGCTGCTTTCTGCGATCTTCACCTTCAACAGCTTCGAGATCATCTGGATCCTGACCGAAGGCGGGCCGCGCGGCGCGACGACCACCCTGATTGTCGACACCTACAAGACCGCAATCGGCAACTACAAATTTGGCGAAGGCTCTGCACGGGCGGTGATCATCGTGGTCCTCTTGGGTGCGTTCTCACTGGCCTACCTCGCATTCCTTAACCGTATTAACCGCAAGTTTGGAACCAAGTAGATGATGGACAAATACACCAAATGGCAGATTGCCGGCATCTACGCCTGTCTTGCTGTCTTTCTGACTTTCATCTTGTTGCCGTTCTTCGAGATGTTCATGGCGAGCCTGCGCCCGCTCGAGCACCTGTTTCGTAGCCCCTATCAGTTCTGGTCGGATGACTTCAGCTTTCAGGCCTATTCGGACATGTGGGTGACGGTCCCCCTTCTGGGTCGCTATATCTTTAACTCGATTTTCATTGCGTTCTCGGTGACGTTCCTGACGATGATCTTTGTGGTCCCTGCGGCCTATGCATTTGCGCGGCTCAAGTTCCCGTTCAAGAATGCAACATTGGGCGTCTTCTTGGGGGTGAACATGTTCACGGGCGCGGTCCTTTTGATCCCGCTCTACCGCGTTTTGCGCACGCTGGGTCTGTTGAACACCTATTGGGCGATGATCGTGCCGGGCGTGGCCTTCTTGATCCCGACGGGTATCTGGCTCTTGCGCTCATACCTCGAGAAAATTCCTGTCGAGCTGGAAGAAGCGGCTTTTGTCGACGGCGCATCACGGATGTATACGCTACGCCGCGTGGTTCTTCCGCTCGCCGTGCCCGGGCTAATTGTTGTGGGCGTGGCCGTGTTCATCGGGGCTTACGCACAGCAATTCCTGTTCGCAATTACCTTTAACCAGACGCGCGAGTTGCAGCCATTGCCTGCGGGTCTGTATGAATTCATCGGCTATCAGTCGGTGACTTGGAACGAAATGATGGCCGCTGCTTTGGTGGGTGTGCTGCCCGTCATGGTCATCTTCTTGTTCCTGCAAAAGTACCTCGTCGCTGGCCTGACGGCTGGGGCGGTCAAAGAATAATGATAACCAAGGGAGAAGACCAAATGAAACTAACAAAAATGACATTGGGCGCGCTGCTGCTTTCAGGGACAGCGATGTCCGCACAGGCAGAAAGCCACAGCCAAGACCTGCACTTTATCATGTGTGGTGGCGAAGTGCGTGAAGCTGACCAAGCGGTTGTTGACCAATTCATCGCCGACCATGAAGGCGTGACCGTCAACCTCGAAGCTGTGCCTTGGGGCACGTGCCAAGACAAATCGCTGACACTTGCTGCGGCGGGTGATCCTCCTTCTATCGCTTACATGGGCTCGCGCACATTGCGCCAGTTGGCCAACAACGATCTGATCGTGAAAGCCAACATTGATGCGGCAACGCCATATCAGCCGGGTGTTTTGAACACGGTCACAATCGCTGGCGAAACATGGGGCTACCCACATGCGTTCTCGACAAAGGCGCTTTATCTGAACTGTGATCTCATCGAGGCCTCTGGTCAGGAATGCGCAGCACCAGCAACGTGGGACGACATGTATGCGCTCGCAAAAGGTGTGGTTGATAACACTGATGCGGCAGGCGTTGGCCTTGCGGGCAAAGACTTCGACAACACGATGCACCAGTTCCTGAACTACCTCTACTCAAACGGTGGCGTGGTCATCGACCCTGCATCGGGCGAAGCAAAGCTGGATAGCAAGGAAACACGTGAAACGCTCGAGTTCTACGGCAAGCTCGTTGATGTTGCGCAAGAGGGTCCGACCGCTTGGGAACGTGATCAGTTGAAAGACCTTTTCAACGACGGCAAAATCGCGATGTATGTCTCTGGTCCTTGGGGTTACGGGCAGCATAACGAAGGGATCAACCAACTTGTTGCACCCGTTCCGCATGGTCCATCGGGCGAAAGCGGCTCTATCCTGATCACCGACTCTATCGTTGTGTTCAAAGGGTCTGGCCACGAAGATCTGGCTCATGAGTTGGCGCAGAAGATTACCTCTGGTGATAGCCAGTATGATCTGGATAGCTCTTGGGGTCTCACACCGATCCTTGATTATGAAGCCGCTGGCCGCACCGAAGTTTACTACAACGAAGGCATTTGGCCGACCTTCACGGCGTCGATTTCAACAGGTGGCCCAGAGCCGCTTGTCGAAGACTTCAAATCCTTGCAGTCGGTATTCACCAACATGATCCAAGGCATCATCCTTCAGGACGATACTGTGGATAATCTGGTGACAATCGCTGGCGAAGAGCTGGCAGACGCGCTCTAGGTTTCCTCCCTCGGGCGGCCCTGTCTTTCGGGGTGGGGCCGCCCAACTTTCTTAACTTTCCTCAATCGCTAGGAGCCGTCCCGTGGCAACACTTGACCTTAATCAGATCAACAAATCTTTCGGTTCGGCCAAAGTGCTGCACGACATTGATCTTGCGATCCAAGACAAAGAATTCGTCGTTTTCGTCGGGCCATCGGGCTGCGGCAAATCTACACTCTTGCGGATTATCGCGGGGCTGGAAGAGGCGACATCAGGCCAGATCATTATCGGCGGCGAAGACGTAAGCCGCGCGCATCCAGTCGAGCGGGGCATCTCGATGGTGTTCCAATCCTATGCGCTTTACCCGCATTTGTCGGTCTTTGAGAACATCGCGTTTCCGCTGCGGGTCCAAAAGCTGGCCGCAGACGACCTTAAGGAACGGGTCGAACGGGCCGCAGGTATTCTGCAACTGACCGACAAGCTTGACCTCAAGCCGGGTCAACTCTCGGGTGGTCAGCGACAGCGGGTCGCAATCGGGCGATCCATCGTGCGTAACCCCAAGGTGTTCCTGTTTGACGAGCCACTCTCTAACCTTGACGCTGCCTTGCGCGGGGACATGCGTGTCGAGCTATCACAGCTGCATCGCCAACTTGACGCAACAATGGTCTATGTGACGCACGACCAGATCGAAGCCATGACCATGGCCGACAGGATCGTCGTTTTGAACGGTGGACGGGTTGAACAGTTTGGCGCGCCAATGGAACTATACCATCACCCCGCGACCAAATTTGTGGCGTCGTTTATCGGTCAGCCAAACATGAACCTTGTGCCTGCAACCGTCGAAGGCGTGGATGCCAACGGGGTTGCTGTCTCGATGGAAGGTGGGGCCAAACTCGTGTTGCCTGTTGATGGTTCAAACGTCAGCAAGGGCGACCGCGTAGAAGTCGGCATTCGGCCCGAAAACGTAAAACTCGATCCCAATGGCAACATCGACATTTCGGTGCGCGTGCTTGAGCGGCTTGGCGGGGCATCAATCACCTACGGTGAAATCGGCGACAACGGAACCAAGTTTTGCGCGTCCCTCGGGGGCGATGCAAAGCTGGTCGAGGGCGCACAGGCAAGGCTTTCGATTTCGGTTGATGACTGCCATGTATTTGGCGAGGACGGGAATGTGCTGCGCCGCAAGAACGCACCGGAATTGGTGGCTTAAATGCGTGTCGTCACATCAGGCATAGGGCTGCGGGCAGGCAACGTTCTTTCAATCATGAAAGAGCAGATGCCCGAAATCGAGTTTGTGGGATACTTTGACCCGCAACCCACCCATCTAGAGCGGATCGGGGTTGAAACGCCGCGGTTTGATGACATCAAAACGATGCTGGACACGACCAAACCCGATCTGTTTTTTGTCGGCTCGCCGAATGTGTTTCACTTGCAAGATATCAAGCTCGGGCTTGAAGCGGGCGTTCAGATTTTCACCGAAAAGCCAGTCGTAACAACGGTCGAGGATACATTTGCGCTTGCAGAGCTTCTCGCGAAATACGGCACAGATCGGGTGATGGTCGGATTGGTGCTACGGTATTCGCAGCACATGGTTGACCTGCGCGCGGCCCTTGCTGATGGCACGCTCGGAGCGATCACCTCACTCGAGGCAAACGAGCATATCGGGCCTTACCACGGTGCGTTCTTCATGCGCGATTGGCGCAGGCGGACAGATTATTCGGGCGGGTTCATGCTCGAAAAATGCTGCCACGATCTTGATATCTACAATATGGTAACGGGATCGCGGCCCACCAAAATCGCGAGCTTTGGCGGGCGCAGATCGTTTGTGCCCGAGAACGCACCCGCGAGTAATTCGGAAAACGATATCTTCCATGTCAAGAAATCGGTTTGGGAATCCGTGCCGGATGCCTTCCATTCAGATGGCGACATCATCGACTGGCAAACCGCGATCCTGTCCTATGAAAGCGGTGCTTCACTTGCGTTCCATACCAATCTGAACGTCCCTGACGAGCATCGCCGCTTTTGCGTCATGGGCACGCACGGGATGGCCGAAGGCGACTTTATGCGCGGCTACCTAAAGGTCACCAAGCGGGATGGCACGACGGCTGCCGACCACGACTATACCCAAGGCGATCCCGCACATTTGAGCGCGCATTATGGCGCGGATCACTTGATGGTTGCCGACATCGCAGCCTTTCTAAAGGGCGAAACTCAGTCACTTCCTGTTGGCGTTGTTGACGCTCTGGAGGCGGGCCTCGCCGCGCTCGCTATGGACGAGGCGCGCACCACTGGCACAATCGTCGACCTGACCGAGACATGGGCAAAATTCGACAGCTACCTTCTAAGGAAATAAGACAATGACCATACCACAAGCCGAGACGCCCGGGCGTCATATGGCGGCTGAAATCGCGCAATCGCCCGGCGTCTTTGCGGCGGCCTGCACGGGTGACTACACCGATGCGATTGAGGCAATAGGCGCCTTGGATTGTCGGGCGATCTACACGGTCGCGCGTGGCTCATCGGATGCTGCGGCCAACGTGTTGTCGTATGAGTTCATGCGCGAATTGGGCAAGCCAATGACGTCTTTGCCACCCTCTATCTTTTCAGTCGGGGCGGGGGTCGCGATGGTCGATACTGTCTCGCTAATCGTGTCCCAGTCGGGTGCGAGCGACGACCTTGTGCGCACGGCACAGGGAGCGCGTCGTGCTGGCGGGCGGGTCGTGTCCCTGGTGAACCAATCTGGATCAGCCGTCGAGGCGGCATCTGACCTCTCGATACAAATGGGCGCTGGCCCCGAGTTGGCCGTGCCTGCGACAAAATCGGTCATTGGATCGATTGCCGCAGGTATGGCGCTTTTGGGGGCGCTAAAGCCGACCTATAAGGGGCGTGCGGCGCTCTCGGGCGCGGCGATGGCATCCCTTGAGGGCAAGTCGCACCCGCAGGCGGCGACGCTCACATCGGCGCTTCTGCGTGCGGATCACGTCTATGTGGTCGGGCGCGACACAGGCTTTGGCGCGGCGCAAGAAGTTGCTCTCAAGCTCAAGGAATGTTGCGCGATCCACGCCGAAGCCTATTCCTCGTCAGAGGTGTTGCATGGGCCTTTGCAACTGGTGACCAACCCGCTGCTGATTATCATGCTCGATACCGGGCAGCCCGACATTCAAGCCAGCCTCGACACAGCCGAGGCACGGTTTCGCGATGCTGGGGGCACAGTGATTAGGCTGCGGCCTTCTGATACGGGGGCAGTCGACTTTACGCCTGCCGCTGCGGCTGCATATCTACTATACCTGATGTATCCGATCATCTTGAATGTGGCTCTCGCGTTTGGCTTGGACCCCGACAGCCCCGAAACTCTTTCAAAAGTGACGCAAACGACATGACCAACCCTGACCTTCAAAAATGGGCCACTTGGCGAGAAATTCATGCGCAACCCGAGATATGGGCAAGCTGGGCACAATCACTTGATGTGGCGGGCCTGCGCGAATGGGTGGCGGCACAAAACGTCACAGAGGTTTGGTTTTGCGGGGCAGGAACGAGCGCCTATATCGGCGAGATCATCTGCGCGGGGCTTGAGGGGCACGACGGGCCACGTCTGCGCGCCGTTGCAACCACTGATCTTGTCAGCCGGCCCAAGGCATATTTGAACGGCAAGCGGCCCCTCGTGGTCAGTTTCGGGCGATCTGGCAACAGCACCGAGAGCATTGGCGCGCTTGATGCGCTTGATGCACTTGCACCCCAAGCGCCGCGATTGAACATTACGTGTAACAAGGACGGAGCACTTGCAACGCGCATGTCAAAAGGGGCGCAGAAGGTCGTCCTGCTGCCCGACGCATGCCACGATGAAGGGTTCGCAATGACGAGCAGCTTCTCGACAATGTTGCTGACCGCGCTCGCGGTTTTTGACCACAAAACCGATCCAGTGAAAGCAATGACAGAGCTCAGCGCGACACTTAACGCCAGCCTTGACGCGGCGAAATCAGCGATACCCGATGTGCCAGCACGCGCGGTTTTTGTCGGCGCTGGGGCGATGACTTATGCGGCGCGCGAAGCTGCCCTGAAGGTGATGGAACTCTCGGCGGGGCGCATCCCTGCGCTCTGGGATAGCACCCTCGGCTTCCGGCACGGACCGAAATCATTTGTCGACGACAACACGCTTATCACGGTGTTCCTCAGCAGTGATGCTGATACGGCGCGATATGATAACGATCTTGCCGCAGAACTGCGGGCGCAGTTTCCAGCGGCCAAGGTGATTACCGTTGGCGCGGGCGGGGACATCGCCCTGCCCATGCATGCAGGCGACACTTGGGGCGCGGTGCTTTCGGTTGTGGTGTCCCAGCTTGCGGGCGTGATCTGGTGCGCGGCACTTGGGCTCAATGTTGATGATCCGTTTATCGGGCAGGGCACGCTTAGCCGGGTTGTTGCAGGCGTCCAGCTATATCCGGTGAAGGCGTGATTGCGGCGGGCATAGACCTTGGCGGGACAAAGATCGAAACACAGGTCTTCGACCGCAATTGGGATGTTGTCGCACGCCAGCGGGTTGCAACACCAAAGGACTATCCCGCACTTGTGACGGCACTCGCTGAGCAAATCAAATGGGCAAAGTCGCATGGCGACATGCCTGTCGGAATCGGGGCCGCAGGGTTGGTGAACCCCGCGACAGGCTTGGCGCTGACAGCGAATATCTGCGCGAATGGCATGCCGCTTCCCAAGGATGTTATGGCAGCGGCGGGCGCGCGCGTGACCTACATGAATGATTGCCGCGCGCTCGCTTTGTCAGAGGCCATATTCGGCGCAGGTCGCGGTCACCGCGTCGTTGCAGGGCTTATCTTGGGAACGGGGGTCGGTGGCGGGCTGACTATCGACGGGAAATTGCAACCAAGCGGGCGACAAATCAGTGGCGAATACGGGCATATGTCTGCGCCCGCCCATCTGGTCGCGGCGCATGACCTGCCCATCGTCACCTGTGGATGTGGGGCGCTCGGGTGTATCGAAACACTCATTGCCGGGCCGGGAATGACGCGGCTTTCGCAAGCGTTGATCGGACGCGCGCTCTCGGCGCCAGAAATCGCAGAGCAGCGACACATGGATGCGGGCGCGGCAAAAGTCTGGGATGTTTGGCTCGGCCTCACCGCAGAGCTTTTGCAAACCCTGTCGCGGATTAGCGACCCTGATGTCGTTGTATTGGGGGGTGGGTTGTCAAAAATTCCACATGTCACGGATGAATTGCAGGCAAAGCTTGACCAGATACAGTTTAACGGGTTTGAGACGGCAAGCGTTCACGTGGCCGAAGGTGGCGATACGAGCGGCGCGCGCGGGGCAGCATTTGCGGCTTGGCAGGCGCAAGGTAGCGACGATGGCGCGGCGGTAACTGGGGAATTGAAATGACGGAACATTGGATTATCCCTGATGCGGTTTTTGATGGGCAGCGGCTGCACCGCGGCATGTGTGTCCTTGCTGACGATACAAAGATTCTCGCGACTGAAATGGCCCTGCCCGCAGGTGCAACGGGCCAAAGGGTCGAAGGCATCATCACGCCGGGCTTTGTTGATCTGCAAGTCAACGGCGGCGGCGGGGTGTTGCTCAACTATGACCCGACCGCTCAGGGCATGGCAGCAATCGCGGCGGCCCATCGCAAGTTTGGCACGGTCGCGATCCTGCCCACAGTGATCACGGATGCGCCAGAGGTTCTCGCGGCGGTTGTCGATGCGGCTCTTGGCGCACAGGGAATGGACGGGATCGCAGGGCTTCACATCGAGGGGCCGCATATCGCAGAAGCACGGCGTGGCACACATGCTGCACGGTTTATTCGCCCGCTTGATGACGGCACAATCGCGCAGGTCACCAAACTGCGCGCAGCGGGCATCGCCGTCATGATCACTGTCGCGCCCGAGGCCGCAGCGCCTGCGCAAATCGCAAAACTGCGTCAAACAGGGGCGATCGTTTCGATTGGTCATACCGATGGCAGTGCCGCGCTGACGCGCACGGCGCTGGACGCGGGCGCGACTTGTTTCACGCATTTGTTCAACGCGATGTCACCGATGCTAAACCGTGCGCCTGGCGTTGTCGGCGCGGCAATTAATTCGGACGCCTACGCTGGTGTGATCTGTGACGGCATTCATGTTGCTGATGAAATGCTGGGCCTCGCTTTGCGCGCACGCCCCGTCAGCGATCGCATGTTCCTTGTGTCTGACGCGATGCCAACCGTGGGCGGGCCAGATCATTTCAATCTTTATGGCCAAACGATTTCGCTCAAAAACGGGGAGTTGGTCAACGAAGAAGGGAGCCTTGCGGGCGCGCATGTCACCCAGCTTGAAGGCGTGGCACGGCTTATCTCAGAGGTCGGGATCAGCCCTGAGGCCGCATTGCGCATGGCGATCACGGTTCCCGCAGACCTTATGGTGCTACCACAACTCGCCACGCTTGTTGGTCGGCGCGTGAGCGACGTCATCCATCTGGATAAAAATTTCGGCACGGCAAGTGACCTGCCGCGCGCGCGCCTCGTTACAGCGGCACAGCGTTAAAGCTCTCGGCTGTCGCGCGGTTCCAGCGGCTGCGATACCCATAATCGCCGCCATCTTCGGTCAGCAGAAATCCCATCGGCAGATACGGGTAGGCCTCTTGGCCCTCGATCAACTGGCCATCCGCCTTTCGTGACATGAAGTGGTAAGGCAAGAAGTGACGCGGGTTGTTCAAGCCCGCCGCGCCTGCCATTTCGCCCAAGGCCTTCATTGTGTTGGCGTGGAAACGAGCAACACGATGGCTTTTGTCGTCTACATTCAGGGCGCGCTGGCGCAGTGGGTCTTGGGTTGCGACACCAACGGGGCAATGGTTTGTGTGGCAGGCCTGCGCCTGAATGCAGCCAATCGCAAACATATAGCCGCGGGCCGAATTGCACCAATCTGCGCCCAGCGACATGGCGCGGGCAATATCAAAGGCGGACACCAGCTTCCCTGCTGCACCGATGCGCACATGGTCGCGCAAACCAGCGCCACGCAGGGAATTATGGACGAAACTCAGACCCTCGACCATCGGCATGCCAACGTGGTTTGCAAATTCCAGTGGGGCCGCACCAGTGCCGCCCTCGGTTCCGTCAACGACGATAAAGTCGGGCACAATACCCGTTTTCAGCATCGCCTTAACCATGCACAAAAACTCGCGGCGGTGGCCGATGCAGAGCTTGAAACCGACAGGTTTGCCGCCTGACAAAGTGCGCAACTGCCCTAAGAACTCGCAGAACTCGATCGGAGTCGAAAACGCGGAGTGCGCCGCAGGCGACTCGCAATCCTGACCCATCGGAATATCGCGCGCTTCGGCAATTTCCTTGGAGATTTTGGACGCGGGCAGCATCCCGCCGTGACCAGGTTTTGCACCTTGGCTCAACTTCACCTCGATCATTTTCACCTGATCGGCCTTGGCCTGAACCGCGAATTTTTCGGGGGAAAATGTGCCGTCCTCGTTGCGACAACCAAAATATCCGGAACCGATTTCATAAATCAGATCGCCACCGCCCTCGCGGTGATAACGGCTAATGCCACCCTCGCCAGTGTCATGGGCAAATCCACCCATCTTTGCACCCTTGTTCAACGCGGAAATTGCGTTCGCCGAAAGCGCACCAAATGACATGGCCGAAATGTTGTAAAGCGAGGCCTCGTAGGGTTGCATACATTTCGGGCCGCCAACGCGCACACGAAAATCAAAGTCCTTGAAGTGAACCGGCGCGACCGAATGGGTCAACCAAGAGTAGCCCGCCTCATACACCTTTTCTTGTGTGCCAAACGGGCGCTTGTCTTCGACACCTTTGGCGCGCTGATAGACCAAGGAACGGGTTTCGCGGCTAAACGGCTGCTCATCCTTATCGCCCTCGATCAGATACTGGCGGATTTCGGGACGGATTGTCTCGAACATATACCGGATATGGCCAAGCAACGGATAGTTACGCAGGATCGCATGGTGATCTTGTGAAATGTCGCGCAATCCAAGCGCGGTAAACGCCGCAAAGACCAGAAAGAAAAAGAACATCCAGCCCGACCAAAACGATCCGATCAGGGTGATAACGGTCAATATAGCGACGGCAATTAGAACGCTGTATCGCTCAAGTGACAAAAGTTTCTTCAAGGGAGCACCCGACATTGGTTATGGTTAATGACAATTGTTACGGCGCATCGGCGCATAACAAAAGGACCATTCCAGATGTGATGTCACATATCGGTGAAGAAGAGCTTAAAAGTTGGGGGTCACATCTGGTAAATTCAGCGATTTGATCAACTCGCGCAACTCTTGGCGGGCGGCAACATTCGAGATGTTCAACCCCTTCACGCCAAGGTCTTTCAGGTCCAAAAGCGTCAGGCCACGTGGAAACAGCTCGCGGAAAATCACGCGCTCGTTAAAGCCGGGGGCCGTGCGAAAACCGATCCGTTTGGACAGCTTTGCAATTACACGCTCCATCTTTTCCTTGTTGACCATTGCCTGTGCGCCCATCCGGTTGCGCACAACAATCCAGTCAATCGGGGGCAGTCCAGCCTGCGCACGCAACTGACGCGCGTTCCAGACCATTTCCGAATAGACAGACGGGCCAGTAATGTCTTCGCCCTCGGCATCAACATGGGCCAACAGGTCAAAGTCGACAAAGCTATCGTTCAGCGGTGTGATCAGCGTATCGGCAAGGCTATGCGCGACTTGCGACAGGCGGGTGTGGGATCCGGGGCAGTCGATCAGGATGAAATCGCTTTCAGGCTCAAGGCCCGCAACGGCCATCGACAAGCGGTGATCATACAGGTTTTCACCCGGTTCAAGATCAGATTGCTCAATCTCGGGCAGGTCGTGGTAGCTCGGTGTCGGAAGAGTAAGACCCGCCTTCTCCAAGTAGCTGTTTCTATTCGAGATATAACGGCCAAGCGTCTTTTGGCGCAGGTCAAGGTCAAGGCAGCCGACCTTGTGTCCCATCCGCGAAAGCGCGGTTGCTACATGCATGGAAACGGTTGATTTTCCCGCTCCGCCCTTTTCATTACCGACTACGATAATATGCGCCAATGATCTGCCCTCACTCGATTACTTAACCTTCTATATGGTGGTCAGGGCCGAAGGGGAAGCAATGGCGCACATCCGCCCGCATTTTATGCGTCGGGTTGACAGGAGGGCCACAAAGGTCCATTTGCCCCTTAACCGACAGCATCCTGCCGCGTGTGCAGAGCGAGACTTTAGGTCCGCAAGGCGTCGATTACATTTCCGGTTCCCACATCACGCAGGGGGTCCAGCGCCTGATCGGCGTCGGGGCATGTGCCTTGGCCGTCAGCATATGGGCGCAACCTGCATTGGCTTGTCCGCATTTGGCGGGGGGCCAGAAATATGCGCGGGGGTTTCCCCGCCAGAAAGACGACTTATGGATTTTGATATGCTGGGCCTTGCGCCCCGACTGGTGAATATTCTCAAAGAACAGGGCATCACCGACCCGACTCCAATTCAGACCCAAGCGATCCCGCACGCCATGAATGGCCGCGATGTGATGGGCTTGGCGCAGACGGGCACAGGTAAGACTGCGGCCTTTGGTCTGCCAATGATCGACGCCTTGATGAAGGCGGGCGTAAAGCCGAACGCGAAAACGGCGCGCGGGCTTATCCTTGCGCCGACACGCGAGTTGGCCAAGCAGATTGCTGACAACCTGACCGCTTATACCAAGGGCAGCCATTTGAAAGTGGCGCTTGTGGTCGGGGGGGCTGGCATCTCTTCGCAGATGAAGCGTTTGCAAAACGGCGTTGACCTTTTGGTCGCCACGCCGGGCCGCCTGATCGACTTGATTGATCGCCGCGCCGTGCGCTTGGACGAGACCATCTATCTGGTGCTCGACGAGGCCGACCAGATGCTCGACATGGGCTTTATCCACGCGCTGCGCCGTATCGCGCCGCTGCTTGCAAAAGAACGCCAGACAATGATGTTCTCGGCCACGATGCCAAAGCTGATGTCCGAACTCGCAGACTCGTTCCTCACCGATCCTGTGCGCGTGCAAGTGAACCCTCCGGGGCAGGCCGTCAAGAAGATCAACCAGTCGCTGCATTACGTGGCCCAAGCCGCAAAGTCGGACCTGCTGGTCGAGCTGCTCGACAAACACCGCGACGAGTTGGCGCTGGTCTTTGGGCGCACAAAACATGGCTGTGAAAAGCTCTACAAGTTCCTTGAATCCAAGGGGTTCGGCGCGGCGTCGATCCACGGGAATAAATCCCAAGGGCAGCGCGAGCGGGCGATTACGGCCTTTAAAGAAGGCAAAGTGCGGGTTCTCGTCGCGACAGATGTTGCGGCCCGCGGGATCGATATTCCGGGTGTGCGGCACGTCTATAACTTTGACCTGCCGAACGTCGCTGAAAACTATGTTCACCGGATCGGGCGGACGGCACGTGCGGGGGCTGAAGGCTCTGCAATTGCGTTCTGCGCACCTGACGAGATGATTGATCTCAAGGACATCGAGAAGGCGATGAAGGAAGAAATTCCTGTCGCATCAGGGCGGGCATGGGAAATTTTGCCGGGTCAGAAGAAGCGGCCAAATGGCGGCGGCGGTGGCGGTCGTGGGCGCGGTGCGCCGCGCAATGGCGGCGGTGGTCGCGGTGGCGCAGGCAAGCACGGCGGCGCGGGCAAGCCTTCGGGTGGAAACCGCAAGCGTAGTGGCGGCGGCGGTGGCCGCTCACCTAGCGCTTCTTCATAACAGCTAGAATAGCCCCCGCTTAAATCAAAGCGGGGGCTTTTTTTCTATTTAAAGGCGAGGATCGCAGCCAAAGCAGGGCGCGGCTGGGTGACGTCAACAAGGCTGTAGCGGTCAAGGCTCGCGAAAAACGCCTCTTGGGCTTCGGCCAATGGGCCACGCAGGCCGCAGGCTGGAAACACAAGGCAAGTGGATGATCCTGCAAAACACTCTGCAACAGGGGTGTCGCCACGCAGGGCGCGCACAACATTGCCAACATTGATCTGATCGGCGGGACGGGCAAGGGTCAAGCCGCCGCCGCGACCACGCTCGGACGTCACAAAACCGCAGCGCACCAATTCAGTGGCAACCTTGGACAGGTGATGCTCGGACAGGCCAAAGCCGGCGGCAATCGCCGATGTCGGAATGCGGTCTGGTGCGCGCACGGCCAAGGTCATCAGGATGCGAAGCGCGTAATCTGTGAATTTATCAAGTTGCATATCTAAAATTAGCAATTGAAATGCGTATTTAAAAGAGCTAATTAATGCGCAGTGCAAATGCGGATTAAAGGACGGTTCATGACCCTATCTGAGATATTCCTGTGGCCGGGAAACAAGGCTTGCGAACTTTGTGGCATTGACCCGAATGCGGACGCAGGATTGATCCGGTGGATGTTTAACACATTGATCTACTTGTTTGTTCTGCTCGGTTTGGTCTGGGCGGTATTGGGATGACACGGAGCCTGACCGCCGAGGATATCAACGTCGTGGTTGCCAAATTCTATGCGGCCGTGCGCAAAGATTCGACATTGTCTGCGGTCTTTAACAACCACATTGACGACTGGCCGGAGCATGAGCAAAAGATTGCCGCGTTTTGGCGCAACGCAATCCTGCGCGAGCGGTCTTATGAGGGCAATCCGATGCGGGCGCACCAAGAGGCGGGCGATGTAACCGTCGGGCATTTTCCGATCTGGCTTGGCTTGTTTGACGAGGTGCTGATGGCGGAACTGCCAGAGCCGCTTGCGCAAGCATGGTCGCGGCTTGCGCACCGGATCGGGCAGGGGCTTTCCTATGGGTTGGCTGCCAACAGTGGCGTGCCGCAATTCTAGTTTTTGAAATTGTGGCGTTCATGCGTAACACCTAATGAAGAGTTGGACCGCGCTAACGGGAACCACCACGCCCCTCGGCAAGCGGCGCCGCGTTTCGACCTCTGCGCGTTCCCGATATGTGGCTCTGACGCGGGCCATGGATGGGGTGGGTGTGGAGACGGGCGCGTTGCGCACTAGTCGTATTTGCGAAAGGCTTCCATCTCGATTGCGAGCTTGGTTTGTAGCTCTGACAGCACAAGCATTTCCGCCTTGCGGGCCTCTGGATCGGTGATGGTTTTGAGGCGAGCGGAAGCAGCAAGCACCTGTTCGCGCAGCACCACAACAGGGGCTTTTGCATCGGCCTCTTTCATGATGCGGCTGAGCACAGCATCGCTCGGGTTGCGTAGAGGTGGCAGTGGTTTTCCCGCGCCGGGCAAATCGTCAAAATCACCATTCTTTTCAGCTTTCTGGATGATCTGGTCGATCAATGAGCTAAGGGGATGATCCATCGTATTACCTTTGGGTGCTGAGAATAGTGCCAGTCTAACAACAGCGTTGAGAAACGCAAAACGCCGCCCCGAGGGACGGCGTTTTGTTTAAGATAACAGAGGGTTGGCTTAGAAGCCAAGGCCTGCATACTTGTTCTTGAACTTGGAAACGCGACCGCCAGCATCCATAAGACGCGTGCCGCCACCAGTCCAAGCCGGGTGCACAGTTGGGTCAACATCAAGCGACATCACGTCGCCTTCTTTGCCCCAAGTGGACTTCATCTTGATGATTGTGCCATCGGTCATTTTGACGTCGATGGAGTGATAATCCGGGTGAGTATCTTTTTTCATGACAGGTCCCCTTACGCCTTTGGCGCTTTGTAGTTTGTGACTTCAGCGATACGCGCGGACTTACCACGGCGTGCGCGGAGGTAATACAGCTTGGCGCGACGAACTTTACCGCGGCGGACGACTGTGATTTCGTCGATGTTGGTGGAGTGAAGCGGGAATACGCGCTCTACGCCTTCACCAAAGGAAATTTTGCGAACTGTAAACGAACCAGCGATGCCTTTGCCGTTCTTGCGAGCGATGCAGACGCCTTCGTAGTTCTGCACACGGCTACGTGTGCCTTCGGTTACTTTGTAACCAACGCGGATGGTGTCACCCGCCTTAAAGTCGGGGATCTTATGCCCCAGAGCGGCAACTTGGTCCGCTTCGATTTGTGCAATCAGATTCATCTGATAGCTCCTTGATATAGCACGGGTTTTCCCGAGACTTGTTTGCGTGATTGCAGAGCTCTTTGTCGTTTTCGGCGCCCGTTTGGCCCGCAAGAGAATACCGTCATCATTCATTGTGGTTGTCAGGCCTGTCTGGTGCGTCACGCCTCAACGAAGAGACTTGCAGTATTCCAGTGGTTCCATAAACCATCACCCCGAATCCATAAGGAGACAAGGTAGGCAGCGTATATGCGCAGTTCGAGTGGCAAGCAAGTGTTTGTGAGCCAGTGATTTGCGTGCACCATGCGTGCACAGAGCGTGCACCGAAAATCCGAAAAACACCGGACGGCAACCCGCCAGAAAAACGGGGCAGGTTTCCTATCGCGCTCGGGTCAAACGAGGTTACCCGATGGATGCGGTGGAAAACTGGCAACAGGATAACAATCCGCGCAAGGCAGAGTGACGGCCTGCGCATTGAGATCGCGGCGCGCACTTGTTACGCAGGGACTTCGCTGACGTTTGCGCCCTGACTGGAGTCACTCAATTGGATGACATCATCTTTTTCACGACCAAGGCCGCGTTTCGCGCGTGGTTGCAAGACAACACTGACAAGAGCGCGCTATGGGTCGGATATTACCGCAAGGCAACAAAGCGCCCGAGCCTGACGTGGTCGGAGTCGGTTGATGTGGCGCTGTGTTTTGGATGGATCGACGGGGTCCGAAAGAGCATTGATGACCAAAGCTACAAGATCAGATTTACACCACGCAAGATCAACAGTGTCTGGAGTGCCGTCAACGTCAAGAAGGTGGGAGAACTAGCCGCCCTTGGCGAAATGACCCCCGCTGGCATGCATATGTTCGACAACAGGTCCGACACTAAGGGATATACGTCTGACGACCGCAATGTGCCGTTGTCAGAAGAATTTGAAGCGCAGATCAGGGCCAATCCGCCCGCTTGGGAATTTTTGAACAATCTCGCGCCATCGTATCGGCGCGACTCGATCTGGTGGGTGATGAGTGCCAAGCGTGAAGACACCCGCGCACGGCGACTGGCGGTCTTGATCGAGTCTTGTGAGGCGGGGCTGAAAATTCCGAGTATGCGCAAGACCTAGCCCGAGGGCATCGCGCGGCTTACTTTTTCGGATCAGATTTTTGATGCGCTTCCCAGAGATCTGGCCGCCGCGTTTTCGTAATCTCGTCGGACATATCGCGCCGCCACTCTGCGATCTTTTTATGATTGCCTGATTGCAGGACTTCTGGGATCGGGCGGTCGTTCCAGACGGCGGGTTTGGTGTATTGCGGGTGCTCTAGCATGCCTTGCGAGAAGCTCTCTTCGACGGCAGAGTCTGCGTTTCCGAGCACACCGGGCAGCAGGCGCACGGTGGCGTCGATAAGCGCTTGCGCGGCAAGCTCGCCCCCCGTCATCACAAAGTCGCCAAGCGAGATTTCCTGAATGTTGAAGTGTTCCAGAACCCGTTCGTCCACGCCCTCGAACCTGCCGCAAAGCAGGGTCACGCCGTCAGCCGTGGCTAGATTGCGCGCCATTTCCTGATCGATCCGTTTCCCGCGCGGGCTAAGGTAGTAGATCGGCATTACGCCGCGCGCCGCACCGCGCGCATCGTTAATCGCGGCCTCAAGCACGTCAGCCCGCAGCACCATGCCCGCGCCGCCCCCCGCAGGCGTGTCGTCGACGGTGCGGTGCTTGTCCGTAGCAAAGTCGCGCAACTGGATCGTATCGAGCGACCATATCCCCTCCTCGCGCGCGCGGCCCGCGAGGCTGTGCCCCAGCGGGCCGGGAAACATGTCGGGATAAAGCGTGATGATCTGCGCGGCGAAGGTCATGAAGGCGGGCTTAGCGCCCCACCGCGTCGCCGTCTATCAGTCGGCGCATTTGACGAACACCACTCCGTCGCCCTCGAGCCGATGCCCGGCGAGCGTAACCACTTCACCATCGGCGGGCATCATGACCGCAAGCCCGTCCGGCGCCGGTTCCCACCAGGTCAGCGCGGGCATCAGTTAACGACATCCATACGTAATCATTCAAATGGTTTAGTAAATATTGCGACACAAAGATTAATTATAAAGCTCAAAGGCAAGATAAGCGTAGCCATTGTTAGAGAAACCCATAAATTTTCTTCAAAATTATCAGGGCTGTATATATAATTAAAAACCAAGAGTGTAGATAGTATTATCAATGTGACTATCGTTGCAAGCGACCCTGCCAGATATGTTAAGAACGAGTAGTTTGCATCAGGCCATTTTCCTATAACGTATTTTTTCAATCGCCAAGTCGCGATCCCGCAAATTAAAAGGTAGACGTCAAAGAACATTGTTCCATTCTCCGCAATGACACATCATTGAGACCTGATTTATTGGAGATTTATAGGGAAGCCCAATGTGAGCATATCGATAGTTTGTATGATATCTTGTTGTTAGAAGTAATCAGAGCAAAAAAATCTAATCTAATGTGCGCTTAATAATAAAGAACAATGATCACAAGAGATAAATATTGGATTAGAATATCTAAAAAAGGGTCAACCAAGAGAAAATTTTTGGCTGGACAGTGGATTTGCTTTGGAGATAAATCCTTTCTTCATGGCTTACAAAATGAATTAGATAAGCATGTAGAAG
>CAKZNT010000018.1 GCA_937132065.1 uncultured Loktanella sp. | reverse complement strand
ATGCGTCTGTCCGTCTTGATATCCGCCGGATCGGCGCAATCAAGGATCGTGACGAAGTTGTAGGCAACGCCACGCGTGTGAAGGTTGTTAAGAACAAGGTTGCGCCGCCGTTCAAGCAGGTTGAGTTTGACATCATGTATGGCGAAGGCATCTCCAAGAATGGCGAGCTTTTGGACCTTGGTGTGAAGGCCGGTGTGGTCGAAAAATCTGGTGCGTGGTTCTCTTACGGAGACGAGCGGATCGGGCAGGGCCGCGAGAACGCCAAAACCTTCCTCAAGGACAACGAGCACTTCGCGATCGAAATCGAGGATAAAATCCGCGCCGCACACGGGCTGGATTTTGATGGCTCGGAAGACATGCCAGAAAACGATGACGATGCACTGCTAGAAGAATAGGCCCTGCACAGGCCAGCAGATGGGGCGCATGGGAAACCTTGCGCCCTTTTTGCGTTTGCACCTGTGGACTTGGGGCAGGGGCGCGGCTATTTCATTTGTCTGAATGAACCCGCCCGAAAGTGCCCGCCATGACCAGCCTGTCAGATATCCGATCCACGTTCCTTGATTACTACAAACGTCAGGGGCATGAAGTCGTGGCCTCAAGCCCGCTGGTGCCGCGCAATGATCCGACATTGATGTTCACCAATTCCGGCATGGTGCAGTTCAAGAACCGCTTTACCGGTGTTGAGCAGGGCGACTACCAACGCGCCACCACTTCGCAAAAATGTGTCCGCGCCGGCGGCAAGCACAATGACCTTGATAATGTTGGCTACACAGCGCGCCACCACACGTTCTTTGAGATGCTGGGCAACTTTTCGTTTGGTGACTACTTCAAAAACGAGGCGATCCCGTTTGCTTGGGAGTTGCTGACAAAGGACTTCGGGATCAACAAAGACAAGCTGTTGGTGACCGTTTACCACACCGACGACGAGGCGGCGAATATCTGGAAAAAGGTCGCGGGTATCCCTGACGACCGCATTATCCGCATTGCAACGGACGATAATTTCTGGCGGATGGGGCCGACTGGTCCTTGCGGTCCATGCACCGAGATTTTCTATGATCACGGCGAAGATATCTGGGGTGGTCCTCCGGGCTCTGCTGACGAAGATGGCGACCGCTTTATCGAGATTTGGAACCTCGTGTTTATGCAAAACGAGCAGTTCGAAGATGGCTCGATGCGTGCGCTTGATATGCAGTCCATCGACACGGGCATGGGCCTTGAGCGGATTGGCGCACTTTTGCAGGGCAAACACGACAACTATGATACCGACCTGATGCGCGCGCTGATCGAAGCCTCCGCCCATGCGTCCAGCGTCGATCCTGACGGGCCGATGAACACCAGTCATCGCGTGATTGCAGACCACTTGCGATCTACCTCCTTCCTGATTGCCGATGGTGTGATGCCGTCCAATGACGGGCGCGGTTATGTGCTGCGCCGCATCATGCGCCGCGCTATGCGCCACGCGCATATGCTTGGCAATAAAGACCCGATGATGCACCGCCTTGTGCCTGAACTGGTCAAGCAGATGGGCGTGGCTTATCCAGAGCTGGTGCAGGGCCAGAGCCTTATTGAAGAAACACTCCTCAACGAGGAGATCCGTTTTAAGCAGACCCTTGATCGCGGTCTCAAGCTGCTTGATGACGAGGTCAGCACACTTGAAGTCGGTGCGAACCTGTCGGGTGAAGCGGCGTTCAAGCTCTATGACACCTATGGTTTCCCGCTCGATTTGACGCAAGATGCCCTGCGTGAAAAAGGCCGCGCTGTCGACACAGACGGTTTTGATGCGGCGATGGCCGCGCAAAAGGCAAAG
This sequence comes from uncultured Loktanella sp., assembly GCA_937132065.1. GTDB lineage: Bacteria > Pseudomonadota > Alphaproteobacteria > Rhodobacterales > Rhodobacteraceae > Yoonia. The sequence continues at coordinate 6,129 of CAKZNT010000018.1, read as the reverse complement.
GCGCGCGCGGCTTGGGCGGGCACGGGCGAAACGGCTGATGCTTCGGTCTGGTTCGATATCGCGGATCAACACGGCACGACCGATTTCTTGGGCTATGACACCACCACGGCAGAGGGGCAGGTGCTTGCGCTTGTCATGGCTGATGGCACGTCCGCAGCTTCGGCAGACGGCAAGGTCGAGATCGTTTTGAACCAGACCCCGTTTTATGCGGAATCGGGTGGTCAGGTTGGCGATACGGGGATCGTGCGCACGGACACAGGCGAAGCGGTGATCACCGATACCAAGAAAGTCGCCGGCGTTTTCATCCACATGGGCGAGGTCACCGAGGGCGAGATCAATACAGGGCAGGGTGCGGAACTTATCGTGGACAAAACGCGCCGTGATGACATTCAGGCGAACCACTCTGTCACGCACCTGTTGAACGAGGCTTTACGCAATACGCTGGGCGATCATATCTCGCAGCGTGGCTCGCTGAATGCACCCGATCGACTGCGGTTTGATTTCAGCCATAACAAGGCGCTGAATGCGGATGAAATTGGCACGGTGCAAGACGAGGTGAACGCGATCATCCGTCAGAATGACAAGGTCGAGACCCGTGTGATGACGCCTGACGATGCGCGCGCGCTTGGTGCGCAGGCGCTATTCGGTGAGAAATACGGCGACGAAGTGCGCGTGGTCTCGATGGGTCAGCGCGCAGGCTCTGGCAAGGGGACCGACGGCAGCACCTATAGCCTCGAACTTTGTGGCGGCACACATGTAACCCGCCTTGGTGAAATCGGCGCGTTTGTGCTGCTTGGCGATAGCGCGTCTAGCGCGGGCGTGCGCCGGATCGAGGCGCTGACAGGCAAGGCCGCTTTGGCGTATATGGCAGAGCAGAGCCAACGCTTGAGTGAGATTGCGGGCATGATGAAGGCGCCAGTCGCGGAGCTATCTGATCGTGTTAAGGCATTGATGGACGAGCGCAAGGCGCTGGCCAACGAGGTCTCGCAATTGCGCCGCGATCTGGCGATGTCGGGCGGTGCAAAATCCGAAGCGGCGATCAAGACGATTGCGGGTATCCCGTTTCAGGCACAGGTTTTGCAGGGCGTTACGGGCAAAGACCTACCAGCGCTCATCGACGAAATGAAGGCGGCGATGGGCAGCGGTGCGGTTCTATTGATTGCTGATGCGGGCGGCAAAGCGGCCGTTGCGGCGGGCGTCACGGGCGATTTGACAGAGAAGGTCTCGGCTGTTGATATCTTGCGCGCGGCTGTTCCTGCACTGGGTGGCAAGGGGGGCGGTGGTCGCCCTGACATGGCCCAAGGCGGTGGCGCATCTGCGCAGAATGCCGACCAAGCCATTGCTGACGCAGAGAAATTTTTGGAGGGAAAAGCATGAGTGCACTTTGGATCGCCCACGTCACCGTCACGGATGAGGCCGCTTATAGCGAATACGCAAAGCGCGCCACAGTCGCGATAGCGGATCACGGCGGCGTCTTTTTGGCCCGCGGCGGCAAGTTTGAACAACTGGAAGGACCAGTGCGGCCGCGCAATGTTGTGGCCCGCTTTGCAAGCCTGCAAGCGGCGCATGATTGCTATTACTCGGCGGCCTATCAAGAGGCGCTCGGCTTTGCCAAGGGGGCAAGCCAGCGTGAATTGAGTATCGTCGAAGAGATTTAAGCGACGGTTTATACCACACAATAAAAAAGGCCGGCTCCCGCGGGAACCGGCCTTTTTTTATGTCTGGCGCTGCCGCTTAGCTTGCGGCGCGTGACTGGCGCTTGCGCTCATGCGGGTCAAGATAACGCTTGCGCAGGCGGATCGAGTTTGGCGTCACTTCAACCAGTTCGTCGTCGTCGATGTAGGCAATCGCCTGCTCGAGCGACATGGTCACTGGTGTTGTCAAACGCACCGCTTCGTCTGTGCCCGAGGCACGCACGTTGGTCAGCTGCTTGCCCTTCAGGGGGTTCACGTCCAAATCGTTTTCACGGCTGTGCTCGCCAATGATCATGCCTTCATAGACAGGCTCTTGCGCGCCGATGAACATCTTGCCGCGATCTTCCAGCTTCCAAAGTGCGAAGGAAACGGACGTGCCGTTGCCCATCGAAATCAGAACGCCCTGACGACGGCCCTGAATTGGGCCTTTATAGGGGGCTGTGCCGTGGAACAGGCGGTTCAAAACGCCAGAGCCGCGTGTGTCGGTCAGGAATTCACCATGATAGCCGATCAGGCCACGCGATGGGACAAGCGCGATGATGCGTGTCTTGCCAGCACCCGCTGGTTTCATCTCCATCAACTCGCCCTTGCGTGGGCCAGTCAGTTTTTCGACAACGGAGCCTGTGTATTCGTCATCAACGTCGATTGTGACTTCTTCTACGGGCTCGTGACGCTCGCCGTCGATTTCCGTAAAGATAACCTGCGGACGCGAGATCGAAAGTTCGAACCCTTCGCGGCGCATGTTTTCGATCAGAACACCCATTTGCAATTCGCCGCGGCCAGAGACCTCGAACGCGTCGCCACCCGGAGTGTCCTTGATGCTGATCGCCACGTTGACTTCGCATTCTTTCAACAAACGGTCACGGATCACGCGCGACTGCACCTTCTTGCCGTCTTTACCTGCAAGCGGGCTGTCGTTGATGCCGAATGTGACTGTGATGGTCGGCGGATCAATCGGCTGTGCGGGCAGGGGCACGTCGATGGACGGATCACACAGGGTGTCGGCAACCGTTGCCTTTGTCATGCCTGCGATAGTGACGATGTCACCTGCTTCTGCGACGTCAATCGCCTGCTGGCCAAGGCCACGGAACGCGAGGATTTTGGAGACGCGGAACTGCTCGATCTTTTCGCCCTTGCGGGTCATCGACTTGATCGTGTCGCCTGCGCGCAATGTGCCTGCTTCGACACGGCCTGTCAGAATACGGCCAATGAACGGGTCAGCGGACAGTGTTGTAGCGAGCATCTGGAACGGCTCGTCGCGGCGCGTCAATTGCTTTGGCGTTGGAACATGCTCCACGATCAGGTCGAACAATGCGCTAAGGTCCTTGCGCGGGCCGTCAAGCGTCGCATCACACCAGCCAGCACGGCCAGAAGCGAACATTGTCGGGAAGTCGAGCTGGTCATCGTCGGCCTCAAGGGCTGCGAAGAGGTCGAACACTTCGTCAACGGCGTTGTCTGGATCGCCGTCTGCCTTGTCGACCTTATTCACCACAACAATCGGGCGCAGGCCAAGGGCCAATGCCTTGGATGTAACGAATTTGGTCTGTGGCATCGCGCCTTCTGCGGCGTCAACCAGCAGAACAACGCCGTCAACCATCGACAGAATGCGTTCTACTTCACCACCAAAGTCGGCGTGGCCCGGGGTGTCAACGATGTTGATGCGCACGCCCTTCCACTCGACAGAGGTGTTCTTGGCAAGAATGGTGATACCGCGCTCGCGCTCAATATCGTTGCTGTCCATCGCGCGTTCTTGGGTTGCTTCGTTTTCACGATACACACCAGATTGCTTGAGGAGTTCGTCAACCAAGGTCGTTTTGCCGTGGTCAACGTGGGCGATAATAGCGACGTTACGGATTTCCATATGCTCTTTGCTTTCTGCGGGAATGAATGGGCGCCAAAGCACCAAAGTTGCGCGCGAATAACGCGCTATCGTCTAAAAGGGAAGGGGAAATGCAACGGCATGCTGCATGCCGCCACCGCTTAATGCGTGGATGTGGCCGAAAAGAGATGAATGACCAGGATTCCGACCAAGATAAAGCCCATGCCCAAGATGGCTGGAAAGTCGAGTTTCTGGCCAAATACCGCCGCACCAATCGCCGCAATCATGACAATACCGACCCCTGACCAGATCGCGTAAGCAATCCCCACGGGGATCACCTTAAGCGCGATGGCCATAAGATAGAACGAGGCGCCGTAGGACACGACCACAATGACCGAGGGCCAGAATTTGGTGAACTGCGCGCTCGCTTGCAAAGCAGTCGTCCCGATGGTCTCGGTTACAATCGCGAAAAACAACATGATGTAATGCGTTGGCATGGCACGGCTCCTGAAATCAGGTCGCGATATAACGGTCGCGACGATGGTTAACGGCTATCACAAGGTTCAAGACAACCCCACCCATCAGGGACCACAGCACAATCGGCAATGGGAAAATGAAAATGGCGATGCCAAAGATCACGACATCTGCACCGAGTTGCACGTAGCCCGCGCGAAACCCTGTTTTGTCCTGTATCAATAGTGCCAAGACGCCAAATCCGCCCATGCTACCGTTGTGGCGAAACAGGATCAGCAGACCCGCGCCCACAAGGCTGCCGCAGATCAGCGCGCCAAGGCCAAGGCTCATTTCGCCGGGTGTCCAGCCAAAGGGCAGCAGATAGGTCACCAACGACAACAGACTGACGGACAACAGCGAGCGGTAGGTGAAGGTCGGCCCCATGCGCACCCACGCTAGCACATAAAACGGGATGTTAACCACAAAGAAAACAAGGGCGAACGGCCAGCCCGTCAAATACGAGATGATCACCGCCAGCCCCGCCGTCTGACCCGTCAAAAGGCCCAAATGCGTGAGGAGATGGACCCCGATCCCGCAGAAAAAGACCCCCGACGATAGACCTTGAATGTCTTCAACTATGGTGTGTTTTGTCGGGGCGTCTACTTGTGCCATGTCTAAGTGCCTGAAAAGCTGGAGAAATGAAAAAGGGGCCACAATGATGCGGCCCCCCGAATTAGGTCGTTGATCTGCGTGATTTACATCGCAGCGTCGAGGTTGCTCGCGATCTTCTCAAGGAAGCCCTCGGTTGTGAGCCACTTCTGATCAGGACCAACAAGCAATGCGAGATCCTTGGTCATGTGACCGCTTTCAACTGTGTCGACGATCACCTTCTCAAGTGTTTCGGCGAACGACATCAGCTGCGCATTGTCGTCCAGCTTGGCGCGGTGCTTAAGACCACCAGTCCATGCAAAGATCGAGGCAATCGAGTTGGTCGATGTTGCTTGGCCCGCCTGATGCTGGCGGTAGTGACGGGTCACTGTGCCGTGGGCGGCTTCTGCTTCAACGATCTTGCCATCTGGCGTCATCAACTGGGATGTCATCAGGCCAAGCGAGCCGAACCCTTGGGCAACGGTGTCGGACTGCACGTCACCGTCGTAGTTCTTACAAGCCCAGACAAAGCCACCAGACCACTTCATTGCCGCGGCAACCATGTCGTCGATCAAGCGGTGCTCGTATGTGATGCCCGCAGCTTTGAACTTGTCGGCAAATTCTTCTTCATAGACCTTGGCGAACAAGTCCTTAAAGCGACCGTCATAGGCCTTGAGGATTGTGTTCTTGGTCGAGAGGTAAACAGGCCAGCCAAGCTTGAGGCCGTAGTTCATGGATGCACGTGCAAAGTCGATGATGCTTTCATCGAGGTTATACATGCCCATCGCAACACCCGAAGCAGGGGCGTCAAATACTTCTTTCTCGATCACCGTGCCGTCTTCACCAACGAATTTCATCGTCAGTTTGCCTGGGCCAGGCATCAAGAAATCTGTCGCTTTATACTGGTCACCAAAGGCGTGACGGCCAATAACAATCGGCTGGGTCCAACCGGGCACAAGGCGCGGCACATTGGAACAGATGATCGGTGCGCGGAACACAACACCGCCAAGGATGTTGCGGATCGTGCCGTTTGGCGAACGCCACATCTGCTTGAGGCCGAATTCTTCGACGCGCTGCTCGTCAGGGGTGATGGTCGCACATTTGACGCCAACGCCGTATTTCTGGATCGCATGAGCCGCATCAATCGTGATTTGGTCATTGGTCTCGTCACGGACTTCCATGGCAAGGTCGTAATACTTCAGATCAATATCCAAGTATGGCAGGATCAATTTTTGCTTAATAAAATCCCAAATGATCCGTGTCATCTCGTCGCCGTCAAGTTCAACGACTGGGTTAGCTACCTTAATCTTGGACATGAGTCCCTCCGCGTCAGGTGTGAAATCTAGTGATCCCATACCGCACTTTAAGATAAGGTGAAAGGGGCTTTGTATACGATTGTATACGGCTGGCCGATTTCAGCGACCGGTTCGGGGGGGAATGGTAGGCCCGGCAGGACTTGAACCCGCAACCAAAGCGTTATGAGCGCTCTGCTCTAACCAGTTGAGCTACAGGCCC
>CAKZNT010000017.1 GCA_937132065.1 uncultured Loktanella sp. | reverse complement strand
TTTGAACAGGTCGGCATTCCCGACCCCGAAAAGCGGCTCTCGGCGTTTCCCCACCAGATGTCTGGCGGGATGAACCAACGGGTCATGATTGCGATGGCGATTGCATGCAAACCCAAGCTGTTGATTGCGGACGAGCCGACAACTGCGCTTGATGTGACCATTCAGGCGCAAATCCTCGACCTGCTTGCCTCCCTGCGCGACGAAACGGGGATGGGGCTTGTGCTCATCACACATGACATGGGCGTTGTTGCTGAAACCGCCGAGCGTGTGAGCGTGCAATACGCGGGCCAAAAAATCGAAGAACAGCCTGTGATCCCGCTCTTCGAGACCCCGCATCATCCTTATACCTCCGCACTGCTTGACGCACTGCCCGAGCGGGCGACCGAAAAACGGTTGCCAACAATTCCGGGTGTTGTGCCAGGGCAATTTGACCGCCCCGCAGGCTGCCTGTTCTCGCCGCGCTGCCAGTTTGCGGATGCAAACTGCAAAGCAAACGCACCCGCTGCGCTGGGCGAAGATGTCGGCTACGCGCGCTGTTTCTATCCACTCAATATCAACAAGAGGGCGGCATCATGACCAATCCCGTGATGACGGCAACCGCGCTGGAGCGCCACTATGAAGTCGGCGGCGGACTCTTTCGCAAGCCGCAAACCCTTAAAGCCGTAGGCGGCGTCGAATTCGAACTCTTTCCAGGCAAAACGCTGGCCGTCGTTGGCGAAAGCGGCTGCGGAAAATCGACCCTCGCGCGGATGGTCACAATGATCGAAGCCCCGACCGCAGGGTCGCTGATGCTTGAAGACACCGCCGTGATCCCCGACAATTGGGCATCGTTGCGCGAATCCGTCCAGATCGTATTCCAAGACCCCTACGGCTCTCTCAACCCGCGCCAGCGGATCGGGGCGATCCTTGAAGAACCCTTGAAAATCAACCGGCCCGACCTGAGCGCCGCCGACAGAACCGCCAAGGCACGCGAAATGCTGGGGCTCGTTGGATTGCGGCCCGAACACTTTGAACGCTATCCGCACATGTTTTCGGGCGGGCAACGCCAGCGGATCGCAATCGCGCGTGCCCTGATGCTCGACCCGAAAGTGCTCGTGCTCGACGAACCCGTGTCCGCGCTCGATTTGTCGATCCAGAGCTCGGTTTTGAACCTCATGGTCGACCTGCAAGAACGGTTGCAACTGGCCTACCTGTTCATCTCGCACGACCTGAGCGTGGTCAAGCACATCGCAGACGAGGTCATCGTGATGTATCTGGGGCGCGCCGTCGAAAAAGGGAGCCGTGCAGAGGTCTTTGCAAACCCGCATCACCCCTACACAAAGGCGCTTTTGTCCGCGACACCGCAAGCAAACCCGCGGGCCAAAAAGGAACGGATCAAGCTGGAAGGCGAACTGCCGTCACCACTTGCCGTGCCCCAAGGATGCCCCTTCGCGCCGCGCTGCTGGAAGGTGCAAGACAAATGCAGGGCAACACGCCCCGAACTGTCAGAAGCAGCGCACGCGGCGGCTTGCTTCTTTCCCGAAAACAACGGACCCTCTGACTGAACAAGCCGGAGGGCACTATGAAAATCGCCTGCTTACAAGTGGCCCCGTTGTCGTGCGATGTGCAAGGCAACCTCGCAAGGTTGAAACACAGCGCGCATCAGGCAAAAGAGGCGGGCTGCGACCTGCTCGTCACCCCCGAGATGTATCTGACAGGATATAACATCGGGGCTGACGCCGTGGCACGCTTGGCACAACCGCGCGATGGCGACTACCCCCAAGCGGTCGCCGCTATCGCCAAGGATGCAGGCCTCGCCATCCTATATGGCTACCCCGAACGACACGGCGACAAGATTTACAACAGCGTGCAACTGATTGATCAGACGGGGACCATGCTTAATGACTACCGCAAAACCCACCTCTACGGGCAAGTGGATCGCGACCAGTTTAGCGCTGGAACAACACGCAGCGCCGTGATCACGCTAAACGGCTGGCAGGTCGCCTTGGCCATCTGCTACGACATCGAATTTGCAGAACTATCACGAGCCTACGCGCTTGATGGGGCCGAGATTATCCTGACCCCGACCGCCAACATGACCCCCTATGTCAGCATCGCAAATCGGGTCGTGCCAACGCGCGCCGAGGAAAACGGCATTTTTGTCGTCTACGCAAATTACTGCGGCAACGAGGGGGCATTTGCCTATTGCGGGGCGTCTTGCATCTGTGGGCCAGACGGGCACGATATCGCGCGGGCAGGGGACCAGCCGTCCCTTACGATCGGCGCGATTGAGCGCGCTGACCTTGATCGTGTCAGAACCGACATTTCCTACCTCAACGACCGCCGACCCGACATCTATGACAGGACTGAAAAGACATGACCAAACACGACCGCCCCGCGCCAGATGTCACCGCCTTCGGGCCCGACTTCACCTATGCCTTTGACGACTGGATCAAAAGCAGCGAAGGGATCGGCAGCGTCCCGAAGGATAGCTTCGGGCGCAAGGTCGGGATCATCGGCGCAGGTATTTCGGGGATCGTCTGTGCCTATGAATTGATGAAGCTTGGCTTGCACCCCGTTGTCTATGAATCAGGGCAGCTCGGCGGCAGATTGCGCAGCCAGAAGTTCGAAGGATCAAGCACCGCAATTGCCGAACTTGGGGGGATGCGGTTCCCGATCTCTTCAACCGCGTTCTACCACTATGTCGATATGCTCGGGATCGAAAGCCGCCCGTTTCCCAACCCGTTAACCGAGGCCGCTGGCTCCACCGTCATCGACCTTGCAGGCAAAACGCTTTACGCGGAAACGGTTGATGACCTGCCGACATTGTTTCGCGAAGTTAGCGACGCCTACAACAAGGCGCTGGAAGATCACGCACAGTTCGGGGCGCTGCAAAAGGCGATCAAGGCACGCGATGCGGCCAAGGTCAAAGAGCTATGGGATCCCATCGTGCGCGACTGGGACGACCGCAGCTTTTACGACTTTATCGCCTCTTCGGAAGCCTTCAAAAAACTCTCGTTCCGTCACCGCGAGGTCTTTGGGCAGGTCGGCTTTGGCACGGGCGGCTGGGATAGCGACTTCCCCAATTCCATGCTCGAAATCCTGCGGGTTAATCTGCTCGGGCTTGATGATGACCAGCGGTTTATGGTCGGCGGGGTAGAACAAGTGCCGCGCGGGCTCTGGGCGCGCAGCCCCGAGAAAATGGAACATTGGCCAGCGGGTATGACCTTGCAAAAACTGCATGGCGGCTCCACGCTGCCGGGCGTGGTCAAGGTCCACCGCGAGGGCGAAGATGGTCAATTCGTGATCACCGATCGTTGGGGGCGCATCGAGAAATATGACGCCGTGATCAGCACCTGCCAAAGCTGGCTGATGACCACTTCGATGGACTTCGAAGAACGGCTGCTCAGTCAGGAAATGTGGATGGCGCTTGACCGCACGCGCTACATGCAATCGTCCAAAACCTTCGTCATGGTTGATCGTCCGTTCTGGCGTGACCGCGACCCTCAGACAGGGCGCGAAGTGATGAGCGTCACCCTGACGGATCGTATGACACGCGGGACATATCTGTTTGAGGAAGGGCCAGACGAGCCTGCCGTCATTTGTCTGACCTATTCGTGGATGTCGGACGCGCTCAAGATGGAGCCGCTGCCGATCGACCAACGGGTCGAACTGGCGCTCGATTCTCTGCGCAAAATCTATCCTGATGTTGATATCGCCAAACACATCGTCGGCAACCCGATCACAGTGAGTTGGGAGAGTGACGAGAACTTCCTCGGCGCATTCAAAGGCGCCTTGCCGGGGCATTATCGCTATAACCATCGGATGTATGGCCACTTTGTGCAAAACGACATGCCTGTCGAACAACGTGGCCTGTTTCTTGCAGGCGACGGGATTAGCTGGACACCCGCTTGGGTCGAGGGGGCTGTGCAAACGGCGCTCAATGCAGTTTGGGGCGTGATGAACCATATGGGCGGTGCAGCACCTGCGTCCAATCCGGGGCCGGGTGATGCCTATGGCGAACACGGGCCGATTGATCTGGGGGACTAGATGCCGTCATGTCGGTGCACGCGCGGTGCACGCATGGTGCACGCGCTGTGACACCCGCACGACGGCCCGATTCACGCGTGTTCCGGTCGTTGATTTTGTGAAATCATCTCGATTATCAATTTTTCCAAGACAGACCGTTTGGACTGGCAACTGCGGTTAAAGATTGGAAAATAGTGCAAAAAACGCTTTGATAGAGAAGCAAAGTTGCAATCAGAAAGGCCCGCAATGTCCAAGAACACTTATTACGCACCAAACGGTGGATTGCCGCCGCAAACACAGCTTTTGACCGACCGCGCAATGTTCACAGAAGCCTACGCCGTGATCCCGAAAGGGACGTTTAGCGACATTGTAACCAGCTACTTACCGTTCTGGACTGGCACGCGTTTTTGGGTTTTGTCGCGGCCATTGTCTGGTTTTGCTGAAACATTTTCGCAGTATATCGCAGACGTTCAGCCTGGTGGCGGCTCTGATAAACCCGAGACTGACGCCAGCGCCCAAGCGGTGCTTTTTGTCGTTGAAGGCGAGATTACTGTAACGATTGACGGCACAGCTCACACAATGGGCGAGGGGGGGTATGCTTACCTTCCGCCAAGCTGCAATTGGACAATTCACAACAATAGCAAGAACTTGGCCAAGTTCCATTGGGTCCGCAAGGCCTATGAATACGTCGAGGGACTGGATGCGCCCGAGGCTTTCGTGACAAACGAGAACGATATTGCGCCCACAGAAATGCCGGGAACTGACGGCGCTTGGGCGACCACGCGCTTTGTCGATATGGCCGATATGCGCCACGACATGCATGTGACCGTTGTGACGTTCCAACCCGGCGCGGTCATCCCGTTTGCCGAAACACATGTCATGGAACACGGGCTTTACGTTTTGGAAGGCAAGGCGGTCTACCGTCTGAACCAAGACTGGGTTGAAGTGGAAGCAGGCGACTATATGTGGCTACGCGCTTTCTGCCCGCAGGCGTGTTACGCTGGTGGTCCGGGCCCATTCCGCTACCTGCTCTACAAGGATGTGAACCGTCACATGCGTTTTTCTGGCGGGTTCACGAAGTAATCCTGCCCTAGATATCAGCACCAAGGCTGCGGGAGACCTCGTCCCCCGCGGCTTTCACCAACGCACCAATCTTGCCGACAAGGTCTGGCGTCACGCGGTGCGATGGCCCCGAGATCGAGATGCCAGCAACAGCCTGCCCCTGAAAATCAAAGATCGGCGCCGCAATGCAGCGCATGCCGGGGGCTTTCTCCTCATCATCAAACGAATAGCCCCGCGATTTTATCATTGCGATGTCCTTCATAAGGTCGTCAGCGGTGCAGATGGTTTTAGGCGTGAAGTTTTCGAGCTGGCTGACCTTGAAGAACCGAACCAGTTGCTGATCCGAGAACGTGCTAAGCAAGGCCTTGCCGATCCCTGACGCATGCATCGGCCCTTGTGTCCCGGGTGGAAAAAACGCGCGAATGGATTCGTGGGTTTCAATTTGGCTAATGAAAACAACCATCCCCGCCTTTGAGATGCCAAGATTTGAGGTCTCGCCCGTGGCCTCAACGAGGTGGCGCATCGCGGGCAGGGCGCGGGTGGTGACATTGCTGCGGCGCAAGAACTTTGCGCCGATACGAAACGCACTGACGCCAATTGTCCATTCTTGCGTAAGCTGATCTTGCTCGACCATGCCGCGGGCCTGAAACGTCGAGAGCACGCGATAAAGGGTGGCGGGTGATTGATCCATAAGACTGGCGAGTTCGGAGAGCGTCATCGAGCCGCCCTCTGCAAGCACATCCAGCACCTCAATCGCGCGATCAACGGCCTGGATGATGTTTTGGCCCTCGGACGGCGTGAATTTCTTAGGCCGTCCCCGATTGCGATTCCCGATTTCCATTTTCGCCTCCAATGGGTCTTTCGGCGAGACCTTCAAAAATGTCGATACAATCTGGCCGATATTATGAAAAAATATAAGACATTGATTTTGATAAATAAAGATAGAAATTTCGTTTGATTATTTGGGCAATCAAAAAAATTGTGAAAAAATTAGGGCGAACGTAACTTCACGGCAACCCAAAGAGGAGATTGTCATGAGCTTTCAAAACCCAGTGTTTATTCCCGGTCCGACAAACATGCCCGAGGCCATTCGTCAGGCCTGCTATATGCCGACCATTGACCACCGCTCGCCGGTGTTCGGTGAAATCCTGCGCCCTTGCCTTGCTGGCGTGCGCAAGGTTCTGAAATCTGAAAGCGGTCATATCTTTATCTTCCCGTCCACAGGAACCGGCGGCTGGGAAACAGCGCTTTCCAACACATTGTCAGCAGGCGACGGCATTCTGGCGGCGCGCAACGGCATGTTCAGCCACCGCTGGATCGACATGTGCCAGCGTCACGGGCTTGATGTGCAGGTTGTTGAAACCCCTTGGGGCGAAGGCCTGCCTGCCGCAAAATACGAAGAGATCCTGAAGGCGGATACGGCGCACAAGATTAAAGCGGTTCTTGCGACACATAACGAAACTGCGACAGGCGTTAAGTCTGATATTGCTGCTGTGCGCAAGGCGCTAGATGCGGCGGGTCACCCTGCGTTGCTGTTCGTGGACGGCGTAAGTTCGATCGGCTCGATGGATTTCCAGTTTGACGCATGGGGCGTTGATGTTGCGGTCACTGGCTCGCAAAAGGGCTTCATGTTGCCTGCGGGGCTTGGCATTGTTGGCTTTAGCGAGAAGGCGATGAAAGCAGTTGAAACGGCTACCTTGCCGCGCACCTTTTTTGATGTGCGCGATATGGCCAAGGGCTACGCTGCAAACGCGTTCCCTTACACGCCGCCTGTTGGCCTGATGAACGGCCTGAAGCTGTCGCTAGAGATGATCGAAGCCGAAGGGTTAGAAAATGTCTTTGCCCGTCACCGCCGTATTGCTGAAGGCGTCCGTCTGGCCGTGAAGGCTTGGGGGCTGGAACTTTGTGCTGCATCGCCTGACGTTTACTCGGATTCCGTTTCCGCGATCAAAACGCCAGAGGGTTTTAACGCGACCGATATCGTCACTGTCGCTGCTGAAAAATATGGCATGGCATTTGGTGTTGGCCTTGGTGAGGTCGCAGGAAAGGTGTTCCGTATCGGTCACCTTGGCATGCTGACAGATGCGATGATGCTATCCGGTTTGGCCACTGCCGAAATGGTCATGGTTGATCTGGGGCTGGACGTAAAACTTGGCTCTGGCGTTGCCGCGGCACAAGAATTCTACCGCCACGGCAGCTAACGCAGGCCTTTGCTCTAGAGGAGGAAACCATATGTATATTCCAACCTATCAAGACATGCTCGATGCGCACATCCGTATCGCGCCACATATCCAGCGCACGCCGGTTCGCACGTCAGCTTATCTCAATGAGCTGACGGGTGCGGAATTGTTCTTCAAGTGCGAGAATTTCCAAACGCCGGGTGCATTCAAGGTGCGCGGCGCGTCAAACGCCGTTTTTGGCCTTGATGACAAACAGGCCAAAGCTGGCGTGGCGACCCATTCTTCTGGCAACCATGCATCCTGCTTGAGCTATGCCGCCATGCTGCGCGGCATTCCGTGCAATGTGGTGATGCCCAAGACAGCCCCGCAGGCCAAGAAAGACACGGTTGCGCGTTACGGCGGCAAGATCACGGAATGCGAACCGTCGACGACGTCGCGCGAGGAAACATTCGCCCGTATTCAGGCTGAAACTGGCGGTGACTTTGTGCATCCTTACAACGACCCGCGCGTCATCGCTGGTCAAGGCACATGCGCACGCGAGTTCATGGAGCAAACCGACGGGCTCGACATGGTTGTTGCGCCGATCGGCGGTGGCGGGATGATTTCGGGCACATGCCTGACGTTGTCAAACCAAGCACCTGAATGTCAGATCATTGCAGCCGAGCCTGAACAAGCGGACGATGCCTACAGAAGCTTTAAGGCGGGTCACATCATTGCTGATGATGCGCCTAAAACCATCGCGGATGGCCTGTTGGTTCCGCTCAAGGACCTGACTTGGCACTTTGTATCCAACCATGTGACGGACATTCTGACTGCCTCCGAGGCAGAAATTATCGACGCGATGAAGCTGACTTGGAAGCACCTGCGGGTTGTTATGGAAGCGAGTTCTTCTGTGCCACTCGCGACAATACTGAAGAACAAAGAACGGTTTGTCGGCAAACGGGTCGGCATCATTATCACGGGTGGAAACGTCGATCTTGACGTTCTGCCATGGCTCAAGTGAAGGACACCAAATTCATGAACAAACCAGTGAACCTTGAAGAATTCGAAGTCGGTTTCGACATCCCTGCAAAGCCGGGCATGGACGAGGCAGATATCCAGACGCCTTGCCTGATCCTTGATCTTGACGCGCTCGAGCGTAACGTGCGTAAAATGGGCGACTATGCAAAAGCCAACGGCATGCGTCACCGCGCGCACGGCAAGATGCACAAGTCTGTTGACGTGTTGAAGCTTCAGCAAGACATGGGCGCGGCTATCGGCGTTTGCTGCCAGAAGGTTTCGGAAGCAGAAGTCTTTGCACGTGGCGGCATCAAGGATGTGATGGTCTCCAACCAAGTGACCGAACCTGCGAAAATCAAGCGTTTGGCAGAAATGCCAAAGTTTGGCTGCCGCGTTCTGGTGTGTGTGGACGACCCTGAAAACGTGAAGGCGTTGTCTGATGCGGCTGTGGCTGCGGGCACGCAGATCGAAGCTCTTGTCGAGATCGACTGCGGCGCGGGCCGTTGTGGTGTGAGCACGACACAGGATGTTGTGAACATTGCCAAGCTGATCGACGCGGCTCCGGGTCTCAAGTTTGCAGGCATCCAAGCCTACCAAGGCGCAATGCAGCACATGGACCTTTACGCAGACCGCAAGGTAAAGCTCGACGCGGCGATTGCCCAAGTTGGTGATGCGGTGAACGGCCTCAAGAGCAACGGTCTTGAGTGTGATATCGTCGGCGGTGGCGGCACGGGCTCTTACTACTTCGAGAGCGCCTCGAACGTTTATAACGAACTCCAGTGCGGGTCTTATGCCTTCATGGATGCCGACTATGGTCGCATTCTGGACGAGAACGGCAAGCGCATTGATGACGGTGAATGGGAAAACGCGTTGTTCATCCTGACCACTGTTATGAGCCACTCGAAAGCTGACAAAGCAATCGTTGATGCGGGCCTTAAGGCGCAATCTGTCGATAGTGGTTTGCCATTCATCTATGGTCGCAACGACGTTGAATACCTCAAGTGTTCCGACGAGCACGGTGTTGTCGGTGACCCTGACGGCGTCTTGAAGGTCAATGACAAACTGCGCCTTGTGCCGGGTCACTGCGATCCGACCTGCAACGTGCATGACTGGTATGTCGGCGTGCGCAACGGCAAGGTCGAAACTGTTTGGCCTGTCTCTGCACGCGGCAAGGCCTACTAAGCCAGACCATTACCATACCTAAGATAATCGGGGACGCGCCAGTGTGGTGCGCCCTCACTTTTTCCCATGTCTGGAGACCCTGATGTTTATTGTTCCCGAAAAAGAAATCGCCGCACTGATTGGCCGTCAAGACAGCTTTACGGCTGTTGAAAAAGTGTTTGCTTCGATGGCTGCTAAATCCGCGTATAACTTCCCTGTTATTCGCGAGGCTATTGGCCATGCAGATGCGCTTTACGGGTTCAAATCGGGGTTTGATCGTGAGGCATTAAACCTTGGTCTCAAGTCTGGCGGTTACTGGCCCGGTAACGCTGAAAAGGGTCTCACAAACCATCAATCCACTATCTTTTTGTTTGATGCCGATACAGGCAAATGCCGCGCGATTGTGGGCGGCAATCTGTTGACCGCGCTGCGCACGGCTGCTGCCGCCGCGGTTTCGGTGGCCCATCTGGCGCGCGCGGACTCCAAAGTGTTGGGCATTGTCGGCGCTGGGCATCAGGCGACATTCCAGTTGCGCGCCGTGGCCGAGCAACGCAAATTCGAGCGCATTGTCGCGTGGAACCGTAGCCCAGAGAAGCTGGCAAACCTCGAAAAGGTCGCCCAAGAGCTTGGCCTGCCATTTGAGTCCGTCAGCCTTGAAGAGCTTGGCGCGCAGGCTGATGTGGTCGTCACGATTGTCTCAAGCAACGCGGCGATCCTCAAGGATGTTCACGTCAAAGCGGGCACGCATATCGCCTGCATGGGCACGGACACCAAAGGCAAGCAAGAGGTCGAGGCGGCATTGGTCGCACGCGCCACTGTTTTCACTGATGAAATTGCGCAGTCGGTTTCGATCGGCGAGTGCCAGCACGCGATTGCCGACGGTAGCCAGAAAGAAATGGACATCGTCGAGCTGGGCAGCGTCATCAATGGCGTGCACGCAGGGCGCACAAGTGACGCAGAGGTCACATTGTTTGATGGCACAGGCGTTGGCCTGCAAGATCTGGCGGTTGCTTCGGCTGCCGTTGATCTGGCCATCGCAAAGGGCATCGCCCTCGACATCGACTTTTAAAGACAAGGAACGCACCAATGTCTGCATCTGATGACAAGCAAGCCGCCGCACGCCAAGAGGCACTCGATTACCACGCGTTCCCAAAGCCCGGTAAGTTGGAAATTCGCGCAACCAAAGCAATGGCAACGGGCCGTGATCTATCCAATGCCTATTCGCCGGGCGTGGCAGATGCCTGCCTCGAGATCGAAAAGACACCTAGCGATGCGGCCCGCTATACCGCCAAAGGCAACCTTGTGGCGGTTATCTCCAACGGCACAGCGGTGCTTGGCCTTGGTGATATCGGGGCGCAGGCGTCCAAGCCTGTGATGGAAGGCAAGGCGGTTTTGTTCAAGAAATTTGCAGGCGTCGATTGCTTTGACATCGAAGTCAACGAGACTGATCCCGAGAAGCTTGCCGATCTGATCTGTAAGCTGGAACCGACATTTGGTGCGGTCAACCTAGAGGATATCAAAGCGACCGAGTGTTTCTTGGTCGAAAAGCTCTGCAAAGAGCGGATGGGCATTCCTGTTTTCCACGATGATCAGCACGGCACAGCGATTGTTGCGACCGCGGCTGCGATGAACGCGCTGCGTGTTGCGGGAAAGAAGGCCGACGAGATCAAAGTCGTTGCACTTGGCGCGGGCGCGGCGGGCATTGCCTGCCTCAAGATGTTTATGGTGATGGGGGTTCCCAAAGAGAACATTACCATGCTCGACAGTAAGGGGGTCGTGCACGACCAGCGCAACAACCTGAACGCCGAAAAGGCCGAGTTCGCCAAAAAGACCGAGATGCGCACGATTGACGATGCAATGACGGGTGCTGACCTGTTCCTTGGTGTGTCTGGTCCGGGTCTGTTGACCGGCGAGATGGTTGCCAAAATGGCACCGAACCCGATCATTTTTGCGCTTGCAAACCCGACCCCCGAGATCATGCCGGAAGTGGCGCGCAAGGCGTCACCGGGCGCGTTGATTGCCACAGGCCGTAGCGACTATCCAAACCAAGTGAACAACGTGCTTTGCTTTCCGTTTATTTTCCGCGGCGCACTTGATGTTGGCGCCACGGAAATCAACGAGGCGATGAAGCTTGCTTGTGCCGAGGCGATTGCTGGCATTGCGCGCGAAACAGCCGATGCCTCTGTTGGTCAGGCATATGTTGGAGAAGAGCTGTCGTTTGGCCCTGAGTATTTGATCCCGAAGCCGTTTGATCCGCGCCTGTTGCCAGTCATCGCGCATGTGGTTGCAAAGGCCGCGATCGAGAGCGGGGTGGCCACCAAAGAGATCGATCTTGATGCCTATCAGCGCAGCTTGCGCGGTCAGGTTATTCGTTCGTCGCTGGTGATGCGCCCGATTTACGACAGTGCCCGCGCGGCCAAGCGCCGTATCATCTTTGCCGAGGGCGAAGATGAGCGGGTGCTGCGCGCAACCCAAGCGATTTCCGAAGAGATCGGTGATGATGTAACTTTGATCGGTCGCCCCGAGGTTGTCGAAAGCCGCCTAGAGCGCGCGGGTCTCAAAATTCGCGCGGGCAAAGAGTTCGAGTTGATCAACCCCGAGAACGACGAACGCTATCGCGATTATTGGAACACCTACCACGATATCATGCAGCGTGACGGCGCAACGCCCGATTCTGCGCGTGCAATGATGCGCACCAATAGCACGGCAATTGCAGCCGTTGCCGTTCAGCGCGGTGATGCGGATTCCATGATCTGCGGCACGTTTGGAGAATACCGTTGGCATCTGCGCCACCTGACCCACATTCTTGCGCATGATGACAAGAAGCCAGAAGGCGCGATGTCGCTGGTGTTGCTTGAAAACGGCCCGCTCTTTGTGGCCGATACCCACGTCAACATCGAACCCGACGCCGCGCAACTGGCAGGGAGCGTAATCGCTGCGGCCCGCCATGTGCGCCGCTTTGGCATCGCGCCCAAAATCGCGCTTTGTTCAGGAAGCCAGTTTGGCAACCTTGATAGCCGTTCGGGGCGCGTAATGCGCGGCGCAATGGCGATCCTTGATGCTGCAAACCTTGATTTCGAATATGAAGGCGAGATGCATACGGACGCGGCACTTGATCCAGAATTGCGCAATCGTTTGTTCCCGTCAGGGCGTTTGACAGGCAAGGCCAATGTCTTGGTTTACGCAAACACTGATGCGGCGGGCGCGACCCGCAACATTCTAAAATCAGTCGCAGAAGGCATCGAAGTTGGCCCGATTTTGATGGGAATGGGCAACCGTGCCCATATTGCGACCCCCTCGATCACAGTGCGCGGTTTGCTGAACCTCGCAGCCTTGGCGGGGACAAGTGTTGAAAGCTACAGCTAATAAATTTGCTTAGTTCATTTTTTACGGATTAGAGGAGGAGATCCAAAATGTCGTCAGAAGTTCATCCAGTAGATGAGATGATACCACCCGCAAAACTGTTTACCCTCGGGTTGCAGCACGTGCTGGTTATGTATGCGGGGGCCATCGCGGTTCCATTGATTATTGGCCGCGTGCTTGGGCTTGACCCAACGCAGGTTGCTTACCTGATTTCCGCAGACCTGTTCGTCTGCGGTATCGTGACCATTATCCAGTCGTTCGGCGCCGGCAAATTCTTTGGTATTCGCTTGCCTGTTATGATGGGTGTTACATTTGCCTCTGTTGGTCCGATGGTTTCTATCGGTCTTGGCAATCCCGGCGTTGATGGTGCGCGCATGATCTTTGGCTCCATTATCGGCGCGGGTATCATCGGTATGTTGATTGCGCCTTTCGTGAGCCGCATGCTGCGCTTTTTCCCACCTGTTGTGACGGGCACAATCATCCTTGTGATCGGTGTGACGTTGATGCGGGTCGGTATCCAGTGGATCTTTGGCGTGCCTGTCGGCCCGACATCACCACAAGTCATGGATCCTGCAAATCTGGCTTACCTTGACGCGATCAAAGCACTGCCAGCGGGCACGCTTCCAGAGCTGCCAGGCAACTTCAAACTGTCAGCAACTGTAAACAACCCAGCCTACGCGAACCCGACAAACATCATGATTTCAGCTGTTGTGCTGGCGGTTGTGTTGCTCGTTGCAAAATACGCAAAGGGCTTCTTCTCCAACATCGCCGTGCTTTGCGGTATTGTTGCAGGTGGCGTTCTGGCGGCGGTGCTTGGCCTGATGGATTTCAGCCACGTGGCTGACGCAAGCTGGTTCCACATCATCACGCCGTTCTACTTTGGTATGCCAATCTTTAACCCTGTGATGATCGCGACAATGACCCTCGTTATGGTTGTTGTGATGATTGAATCGATGGGCATGTTCCTCGCGTTGAGCGACATGACAGGCAAGAAAGTAACCCAACCAATGATGTCCGCTGGCCTTCGCACTGACGGTCTTGGCACATTGATCGGCGGTATCTTCAACACATTCCCATACACGTCATTTAGCCAAAATGTCGGCCTGGTTGGTGTAACGGGCGTCAAGAGCCGTTGGGTCTGCATCATGGGCGGCGCGATCATGATCGTTCTTGGGCTGACACCAAAGGTCTCGACGCTTGTAGAAGCATTGCCCACAGCCGTTCTTGGCGGTGCTGGTCTTGTGATGTTTGGGATGGTTGCTGCAACGGGTATTCGTATCCTGTCCGCAGTCGACTTCAAGGGCAACAAGTTCAACCTGTTCATCGTTGCGATTTCGCTTGGCTTTGGCATGATCCCACTGATTGCCCCAAAGTTTAACATGTGGATGCCGCACGTTATCGAGCCGCTGATCGACTCGGGTATCTTGCTGGCTGCGTTTGCTGCGATCCTTTTGAACATCTTCTTCAACGGTGCTGCACCAGCGGACGAAGATGAGCTGAAAGAATCCGCAATGGCGGCTGAAGGCGGTCACTAAACGCCCTGCCTGACATTTCAGGCAAGGTTGATACTAGCGAAAAGGGGAGGGTGTTCGCGCCTTTCCCTTTTTTTGACGGCACACGTCATTTACCAAGGAACACCAAAATGCTCATGCCTCTGTCGCTCTTGTTTGTCGGTGCGGTTCTAACGATCAACGCCATTTGGCAGTCGGGCCGCATTGCCGACCGTGAAATCGTGATCATCAATTTGATTGTCGCCGCGATAACAGCGGGCGTTGCGATTTACGGCGCGGTGACTGCATCCGATATGCTTGGCGTAAAGGCGGCGGCACTGACCCTGCTGTTTTCGACAACCTATATGTGGTTCGCCTTTAACCGTTTTACCGGAACGGATGGTCGCGGGCTGGGCTGGTTTAGTCTGTTTGTCGCGATCACCGTAACCCCCGAAGCGATCAACCAGTTTAGTCAGGCCGACAGCATGCTCGATCTATGGCTCGCGTTGTCATGGGCAGCTTGGGCGGTGCTATGGTTGATGTTCTTTGTGCTGCTGACGCTGCAAAAGCCAATCTCGGGACTAACGGCAGCTTTTACACTGTTTTCGGGCGTGTTCACCGCATGGTTGCCTGCAATGTTGATGCTTTACGGTGTGCTCGCCTAGCAATGAAAAGGCGCCCCTCAGGAGCGCCTTTTCAGGTGAGCGGTTGAGCCGATCTATGCGGGGACTGCGTCGATCACAAACGGGGTCTCAAAGTAGAACTCTTCAAGGTTTGCGCCTGCGCCAATTCGATCTACAACTGCGTATTGGCCTGCGTCATAGAGCGGGGCCAAAACGCCATGCCAGACCCCGCGGTACAAGTTGACTGACTGGCCCTTGCAGGTCAGAAATGCCTTGGGATTGACTGGCGTGCCGTTGTCGTCGTCTGCAACGACAACCAAAAAGCAGGTCTGTGTCATCGGAATGAACGCTTGGCTCCCTTCGGGGTGGCGCTCGACCATATCCACAACGTACGGCAACTGGCGGCCTTTTGCATTAAAGATGCTGATCCCAGCCACGCCATCGGAGAAATCCATTTTTGCGCGGTCATGGTAGCGGCCACACATGCCCGCATTGATGAGTTTATCTGGTTCGCCGCTCACTTCGATGACATCGCCATATGCCGCAAAATCGGTGGCGGTAAGCAGTTTAACGGTTAATGTCTGTGTCATTGTGGGAGGGTATCCTTCAGGCGGAATTCACCGATCCGCTCTACCTGACGGCAGGCCTCGGCAAATTCGGTTTCGCTGTCGTTGTTGATACGGCGCTCGAATGCAACTTTGATCGATGCCTTGGTGTGGTCGCGCACTGCGATGATGAACGGGAAGCCATGTTTGGCAACGTATTGAGTGTTGAACCCTTGGAACATCTCGCGCTCGGCGTCCGTCAGGTTATCAAGACCCGCGCCCGCCTGTTCTGATGTGCTTTCTGCCGTCAGCTTACCAGCCGAAGCCAGTTTGCCAGCCAAGTCAGGGTGCGCCGTCAAAACGCCTAAACGCTCGTCGTGGCTCGCGGAGCGGAACATGCGGGTCAGCGCGTGGTGCAGGCCCGTTGCGCAATCATGTGCTGGTCCCAGCTCCAGATCAAAGGCACGTTCGGCGATCCAGGGAGAGTGCTCGAATATGCTGCCATAGGTTTTGACAAAGGTGTCCTTGTCCATCTGGGACGGACGGTCAAAGTGAACCGGCGGGTGTGTTTCCTGCCAATGCTTTGCGATCTCGATACGGCGGGCAAACCAGACGTCGGCATGTGACTGCGCGTATTCCATGAAACGGCGCAGGGCCATGACGCGGCCCGGACGCCCCACAAGACGGCAGTGCAGGCCGATAGACAACATCTTTGCCTTGCCCGCTTCGCCTTCTGCATAAAGCGCGTCAAAGCTGTCTTTGAGGTAGGCGTAGAATTGGTCGCCAGAATTGAAACCCTGCGGTGTAGCAAAACGCATATCGTTACAATCAAGGGTGTAGGGCACAACCAGTTGGTCACGGTCGCCGTATTGCTCCCAATAGGGCAGATCATCGGCGTAGGCGTCCGACACGTAGTCGAATCCACCTTCTTCTGCGACAAGGCGCACGGTATTGGCCGAGCAACGGCCCGTATACCAGCCCGTTGGGCGCTCGCCTGTGATTTCAGTGTGCAAGCGGATCGCCTCATCCATATGAGCGCGCTCGTCTTCCTCTGCGTAGTCCTTGTATTCAATCCACTTCAGGCCGTGGCTCGCGATTTCCCAATCGGCAGCTTGCATGGCGCGCAACTGCTCTGGATTGCGGGCAAGAGCGGTGGCCACGCCGTAAACGGTGGCGGGGATGTTCATGCTTGTGAACAGGTCGTGCAACCGCCAGAACCCAGCGCGCGCGCCGTATTCGTAAATACTTTCCATGTTCCAGTGCCGCTGGTCAGGCCAGGCGGCGGCGCCGACGATCTCGGACAAAAACGCCTCGGAAGCCGCGTCACCGTGCAGCACACAGTTCTCGCCGCCTTCTTCGTAATTGATGACGAATTGCACGGCAATCTTCGCGCCATTGGGCCACTTTGGATCAACAGGCTTGGCGCCATGGCCGCGGAAATCACGAGGGTATCTGTTCATGTCGGGGACTCCATTTTTTACCCGTATATCGTTAGAGAATGGCAAAAACTTTCAAATTATTTTTGAAGGAACCTCCGGCAGGTTCAAGTTGCCAATTTGCCGGAAAAACGTGCAGTCTGGGCAGGAAATCGGAGGAAATGATGATGACCGGATACCTGACAACCCACGTACTTGATACGGCACGCGGCTGCCCTGCGCCAGATATGAAAATCGAGCTTTTCAAGATCGACGGTGACAACCGCACGCTTTTGAAGACACTGACGACAAATTCTGACGGCCGCACGGATAGCCAGATTTTGCCAGAATCAGAATTCGAAACTGGCACATATGAACTTGTGTTCCATGCGGGTTCCTACCTTGACGGGTGCGGCATCACATTGACCGAGCCAAAGTTTCTGGACCTGATCCCCATTCGATTTGGCATGTCCGAGGCCTCGCACTACCACGTGCCGCTCTTGCTCTCACCCTACGCGTTCTCGACATATCGCGGCAGCTAAGGCTAGCATATCGCAACAGTGGCCGCGCCATTCTTCGGCAATTTTTGAAACAACTAGAACCTTATGCGTTATTCAAGATAATGGAAAAGCGGTCTAGGCTTGCGAGATGATTTTCATGGGAGGAAAAACATGCACGATCTAGCATCAATGTGGGAGTGGTCGGCGTTTGCCGTGCGCTGGCTACACGTCGTCACGGCAATGGCGTGGATTGGCGCTTCATTCTTTTTCATTGCACTTGATCTGGGCCTTAAGAAGGTCCCCAATATGCCTGAGGGCGCGAGTGGAGAAGAATGGCAGGTTCATGGCGGTGGGTTTTACCACATTCAGAAGTATCTGGTGGCGCCCGCGAACATGCCCGAGCACCTGATCTGGCACAAATGGCAGAGCTATACGACATGGCTGTCGGGCGCTGCATTGTTGATGATGGTCTATTGGGGCGGGGCGCATCTTTATTTGATCGACGCGGCCAAGGCTGATCTCTCCACCTTCCAAGCGATTTTGCTCTCTGCGGGGTCACTGACTGCGGGCTGGCTGATCTATGATTTCCTCTGCAAGTCCAAGCTGGGCAACCAGCCGACCGTTTTGATGGTGCTGCTGTTTGTGCTGCTCGTTATCATGGCGTGGGGTTACAATCAGGTGTTTACCGGACGTGCGGCCTTGCTTCACCTCGGTGCATTCACGGCGACGATCATGACGGGCAATGTATTCTTCATCATTATGCCCAACCAGCGCATCGTTGTGAAAGACCTGCAAGAGGGCCGCACACCAGATCCCAAGTATGGCAAGATCGCAAAGCTGCGTTCGACCCACAACAACTATCTGACGTTGCCTGTGATCTTCCTGATGCTGTCCAACCACTATCCGCTCGCGTTTGCGACCGAGTATAACTGGTTGATTGCTGCACTTGTGTTCTTGATGGGAGTCACGATCCGCCACTACTTCAACACCCTGCATGCAACGGGCAAAAGCGTTCACTGGACGTGGCTCGCAACGGCATTGTTGTTTGTTGTCGTGATGTGGCTCTCGACTGCGCCAATGATGCAGGACACATACGAGCAATCAGAAGCTCGTGACCTCAACGCTGTCGAACAAGTGTTCGCCAGCGCTGAGGGCTTTGAAGTTGCAACATCGATCATTCCGGGTCGGTGTTCCATGT
Source organism: uncultured Loktanella sp. (assembly GCA_937132065.1). GTDB lineage: Bacteria > Pseudomonadota > Alphaproteobacteria > Rhodobacterales > Rhodobacteraceae > Yoonia. Next base: position 15,118 of record CAKZNT010000017.1, on the reverse strand, counting down.
GCCATGCGCGCGAACCGTTTTATGATGGTATCCGTCATGCGCCACGCGGCATCTTTCTCGAGACCCCAGCCGATATCGCAAAGAATGCCCGCCTGATTTATATCCAGTCAGGCGCAAGCGTAGCCATGCCTCCAGCGAACGTCACCTATATGGAAGACGAAGAGCGTGCGGCGATCCGTGCGTGGTATAATGCCGCGACCAACGACGAGCCAATGTTGTTGGCCAGCCATTAATGGCGTCACCTTAGCGACCTGAAAACGAGGCAGGAATGATCTATCATCTCACCATCATTCTGCTTTGCCAGCTCGCTGGCGAATTCCTGTCGCAAAGCCTTGATCTGATTGTGCCCGGCCCGGTTGTGGGCATGATCATTCTCCTTGCTCTCTTTCTCAGCGTGCCAAAGATCGCTGCTGCAATCCAGCCAACTGCGCTTGGGTTGTTGTCGCATTTATCACTACTGTTTGTGCCCGCGGGCGTCGGGATTGTCGGACACCTAGACCGGCTCGGCTCTGATGGCATTCCGATCCTGATTGCGCTTGGTATCAGCACTGCGCTTGCGATTACTGTTGCGGCACTCGTGTTTGTCGGGGTTAACCGCCTCGTAGGAGGTGGCAAGTGACAAATTTCCCAGAAATATGGACCTACCTTTCCCAAGAACCGCTCTTGTGGCTCACCGCGACATTACTGGCCTATGCGGTCGGTGATACGCTGTTTCTCAAGTCGGGAAAGCGCCCCTATGTGAACCCCGTCTTGATCGCCGTCGTCTTGTTGGCCGTGCTGCTCTGGGCCACGGATGTCTCCTATCCGACCTACTTTGAGGGCGCGAAATTTGTCCACTTTATGCTTGGCCCCGCAACGGTTGCATTGGCCGCGCCCCTATATATGAACCTTGATAAGGTGCGCACGGCGGCCTTGCCGATGATTGCGGCCTTGGTCGCAGGGTCGGTGACAGCGATCATCAGCGTGCTGGCAGTTGCCTACCTCATGGGCGTGCGCGGTGAAGTCTTGCTATCACTTGCGCCAAAATCGGTCACGGCTCCTGTTGCGCTTGGCGTGTCGGAGGCGATCGGCGGGTCTCCCACACTCACGGCGGTTCTTGTCATTTTGACTGGGGTGATGGGGGCGGTAATGGGATCACCGCTTTTGACATTCCTCGGCATCACGGACTGGCGCGCGCGCGGCTTTGCGCTTGGCGTTGCGTCCCACGGGATCGGCACAGCGCGGGCGTTTCAAGTCAACGAAACCGCTGGTGCATTTGCGGGAATCGGAATGGGGCTTAATGCGATTTTGACCGCACTTATCGCCCCATTGATTATTAGCCTGTTCGTCTAAAACAGCTGATTACTCGGCCATTTGTTGATCAACCTGCTGTTCTTCGTTGATCATCGCCTGCAACTGGCGGCGAAACCGTAGCTGGCCTCCGTCAATCGGCAAATCAATATGCGGCGTGAGCTTGTTGCTCATCCCCTTTTGCACCTCGTTCAAGACGGCGCGGTCTTCTTCGAACGCGTGCTGGACATCCTCTGACATCATCGCCGAAAGGGCTTCGTCGTCAGGGCGGATATTGCGCAACTGGAACCAGTAATAGCGGGTCTGCCCTTCGGTGGTGGGCGTCATGAAGTTGTAACTGTCCATGATAAAGGTCTTGTCGTGCAAAGGACCATCAGGGCCGCCAGTGCCCGCAGGCGTGAACACAGCCTTGATCAGGGCATGGGACGGGTAGCGAACCTCATAGTGCTGAAGGCGATCACAATTGCCCTCGAACTCGACGACCTTTTTGTAAAACGGTGCAGGCTCGTGGTCCATCATCCAGCGGTGAACGATCACGCCATCATCCGTCTTTTTCACCCGCAGCGGCGTGTCCTTGGTGGCGTCAGTGGCAAAGCTGCTTTGATGCACCCAAGCGACATGGGTTGGATCAAGCAGGTTGTCGCACATCAACAGGTAGTTGCAGTCCAGCTCCATCGCCGCGCCGCGGTTAATGCCCCATGCAGGGTCGCCGTAATTCTCGATCTCGAAAATATCGAGATGATCCGCAAGGGCGGCATTGCCCATCCAGATCCAGACAAGCCCGTATTTCTCGTGCACGGGATAGGCGCGGACCTTGGCATTGGAGGGAATGCGGCCCGTGCCAGGCGCCCAAACACATTGCCCCGCACAATCAAACGTCAGGCCGTGATAGCCACATTCAACCGTGTCTCCCTTGATCCGCCCTTTGGACAGGGGCAGCTTGCGGTGGGGGCAGGCATCTTCGAGCGCGACCAGCTCGCCAGCCTCGGAGCGGAAAATGCACACCTTTTCACCAAGCACGATGATCTGCTGCAAATCGCGTGTGATTTCATGATCCCACGCGGCGACATACCAAGCGTTCTTCAGAAACATGTTATTTTCTCCCCAAAATACCTGGCAAGTTGAGGTTGTTTTCACGGGCGCAGTCGAGCGCAATGTCATAGCCCGCATCTGCATGACGCATCACACCTGTGGCTGGATCATTCCAAAGCACATTTGCCAAGCGGCGGTCAGCGTCCTCTGACCCGTCACAGCAAATCACCATGCCAGAGTGCTGGGAAAAGCCCATGCCAACGCCGCCACCATGATGCAGCGACACCCACGTCGCGCCACTGGCAACATTCAGCATCGCGTTAAGGAGGGGCCAGTCGGAGACCGCATCGGACCCGTCTTTCATCGCTTCGGTTTCGCGGTTCGGGGAGGCCACCGACCCGCTATCAAGGTGGTCGCGGCCAATGACAACAGGGGCCGACAGTTCGCCATTACGCACCATTTCGTTAAACGCGAGCCCAAGTTTGTGGCGCAAACCAAGGCCAACCCAGCAAATCCGCGCAGCCAGCCCTTGGAATGCGATCCGCTCGCGGGCCATATCCAACCAGTTGTGCAGGTGCGGATCGTCGATCAGTTCTTTGACCTTCGCATCCGTCTTGTAAATATCTTCGGGGTCACCCGAGAGCGCCGCCCAGCGGAACGGGCCAATGCCACGGCAGAACAAGGGGCGGATATAGGCGGGGACAAAACCGGGGAACGCAAAGGCGTTTTCAAGCCCTTCCTCAAGCGCGACTTGGCGGATGTTATTGCCGTAATCGAGTGTCGGCACACCCGCATTCCAGAAATCAACCATCGCCGCGACCTGCACCTTCATCGAAGCGCGCGCAGCCTTTTCAACGGCTTTTGGGTCGCTTTCCTGCTTGGCGCGCCACTCTGCTACGGTCCACCCCTGCGGCAGGTAACCGTGGATCGGGTCGTGGGCTGATGTCTGGTCGGTGACCATGTCGGGCTTGATGCCGCGCTTGACCAGCTCGGGGAAAATGTCAGCCGCGTTGCCGATCAGGGCCACGGACTTTGCTTCGCCTGCCTTCGTCCAAGCATCAATCATGGCCAAGGCTTCATCAAGATCATGTGTTTTTTCATCGACGTAACGGGTGCGCAGGCGGAAGTCGGCGCGGGTCTCGTCGCACTCAACAGCCAGACAACACGCGCCCGCCATCACCGCAGCAAGCGGTTGCGCGCCGCCCATGCCGCCAAGACCACCTGTCAAAATCCAGCGACCAGTGAGGTCGCCATCGTAATGCTGGCGGCCAGCCTCCATAAATGTCTCGTATGTGCCCTGCACAATGCCTTGCGTGCCGATGTAAATCCACGACCCAGCGGTCATTTGGCCATACATCGCGAGCCCTTTTTTATCGAGCTCGTTAAAGTGGTCCCAGTTCGCCCAATGTGGCACGAGGTTTGAGTTTGCGATCAAAACGCGCGGCGCATCTTTGTGGGTGTTAAACACGCCCACGGGCTTGCCCGATTGCACCAAAAGCGTCTGGGTATCGTCCAGTTCCTTAAGGGCCGCAACAATGGCGTCGAAATCTTCCCAAGTGCGGGCCGCGCGACCGATGCCGCCGTAAACCACCAACTCATGCGGGTTTTCGGCCACATCGGGGTGCAGGTTGTTCATGAGCATGCGCATTGGGGCTTCGGTCAGCCAGCTTTTGGCTGTGATCTCGGAGCCCGTGGCAGGGAAGACGTCGCGGATGTTATGGCGGGAATTGGTCATTTGTAGTCTCCAAGTGCTGTGAGAATTGCAGTCAAGTGAGGGCGAAGAGCTGCGGCCTTGTCCGGATCAAAGGTCCACGGAGCCGCTTCGTTGGTCAGGTAGGTTGATTGTGCGAGTTCCATCTGGATCGCATGCACGCCCGTTTCGGGCTGGCCGTAATGGCGTGTCGTCCACCCCCCCTTGAAACGGCCATTCAGCGTTGAGGTAAAACCGGTCGCCGCAGCGCAAATCGCAACTGTCGCGGCCTCGATTTCGGGGGCACATGTTTCACCATTATTGGTCCCGACGTTGAAATCGGGGAGGGTGCCCTCAAACAGGAACGGGATGTCAGAGCGGATCGAGTGGCAATCATAAAGCACTGCGAACCCATTTATCTCGCGCACCCGCGCTAGTTCTGCCGTCAACGCGGCATGATAAGGCGCATGAAACTGGGCGCGCCGCGCTTGAATGTCCGCACGTGTGGGGGGCACATCCCAAATATCCAGCCCGTCAAAATCGGTGAGCGGGACAAGTGTTGTCGTATTCTGACCCGGATACAGGCTCGCCCCTGACGGATCACGATTGGCGTCGATGACGTAGCGGTGAAAGTTGGCTTTCACCGTCGTCACATCCGCGATCACCCCATCGTATAGCTGGTCAATATGCCAATCGGTATCGGCCAGAAGGCGGCCATTGCCATTGAGCTTGGCCCTCACGTCCTCTGGCACAAACGTTCCCGTGTGGGGCAGGCCGAGCACAATCGGACTGACACCTTTGGTGATCGTGACGGGCATCATGCGGCATGGCCTTTGACAAATGCAGGCAAGTCAACCGCGCCTGTCAGGGTCGCATTTGCAACCAAGGCTGCTGCTGCCTCGATCGAGGGGGCCATATAGCGGTCTTCGCCTAGCGTTGGGACTTGCGTGCGCAGGGCGGAGATTGCGTTTTGCAATGCGGTGCTTGTCGCCAAGGGCGCGCGGAACTCGATGCCCTGCGCACCACACATCGCCTCAACGCCGAGGATCACATTAAGGTTCGCATTCATCCGCAAGAGGCGGCGCGCGGCGTGGGCCGCCATGCTGACGTGATCTTCCTGATTGGCCGAGGTTGGCGTGCTATCCGTGGTGCATGGGTTTGCCAAGTGCTTGTTTTCAGACATTAAAGCCGCAGTTGTTACTTCTGCGATCATCAGGCCAGAGTTTAACCCCGGATCAGGGGTCAGGAACGGGGGCAGATCAAACGACAACGTCGGATCAACCATCAGGGCCACACGGCGCTGCGCAATCGCGCCGATTTCGGAAACCGCCACCGCGATTTGATCGGCGGCAAAACCAACAGGCTCGGCGTGGAAATTGCCACCTGATACAATCAGCCCATCCTCTACCAGAACAAGCGGGTTGTCGGTGACCGCATTGGCCTCAATCTCAAGGGTGCGGCCTGCGAAATGCAACAGGTCCATCGCCGCGCCCGTCACTTGGGGCTGGCAACGGATGCAGTAGGGGTCTTGCACGCGGGTATCACCCTCGACATGGCTTTCACGGATTTGAGAGCCATCCATCAAGGCACGCTGCGCACGAGCAACAGCGATCTGGCCCGCATGACCGCGTAGGGTGTGAATTGCGTCTTGCAACGGGGCAGTTGACCCCATGATTGCATCAGTGGACAGGGCGCAGGTCAGCACGGCAGTCGCCGCGTTCTGCCACGCGCCCCACAGCCCAACCAGCGCGCAAGCCGTCGAGAATTGCGTGCCATTGATCAACGCGAGACCTTCTTTCGCGCCAAGCACAATCGGGGTCAGCCCTGCCTTGGCAAGAGCATCGGCCGCGGGCATGCGGTCACCTTCATATGTGGCCTCGCCCGCGCCAATCATTGCGGCGGCCATATGAGCAAGAGGGGCGAGATCGCCAGATGCGCCAACCGATCCTTGAGACGGAATGACGGGGACGACGCCCTTGGCGAGCATCGACTCGATGATCTCGACTGTTGTCATCGCCACGCCAGACGCGCCACGGCCCAGCGAGAGCAGCTTGAGCACCATCATCAAACGGGTGGTCGCCTCGTCCAGCGGCTCACCCACGCCACAACAGTGGGACAAGATCAGGTTGCGCTGCAAGGTTGCGACATCAGCAGGCGCAATCTTGACGCTGGCCAGTTTGCCAAAACCGGTGTTGATCCCATAGACCGCATCACCGCCACTGGCTGCCTTTGCGACCATTGCATGTGCCGCCATGATCCCGTCGTGGGATGCTTTGGTCAGGGTCACGGCAGATTTGTCCGCCCAGATGGAATGTAGTTGTGCGAGTGTCGCAGCGCCCGGTGTCAATGTGACAGTCATAGTGCCCCCTTAAAGATGCGTGAATGAAGCGGGTTAAACCCGATACGGTATGAGAGTTCGGCCGGGTGCTTGGCATCCCAGGTGCACAGATCAGCAACCGCGCCCGCAGTGATACGGCCCCGCGCGGTCTCGCCTAGGGCGGCCGCGGCGTGGCAGGTAACACCAAGCATGGCCTCAAGCGGCGTCATGCGAAACAGGGTGCAGGCCATGTTCATGGTCAACAACAATGATGTCAGCGGCGATGAGCCAGGGTTGCAATCGGTCGCAAGCGCCATCGGCACGCCAGCATCTCGAAACGCCTGAACAGGCGGCGCCTGCGTCTCGCGCAGCGTATAAAACGCACCCGGAAGAATGACCGCGACCGTGCCTGCAACGGCCAACGCCTTGGCGTCTGCCGCATTGGCATATTCAACATGATCCGCGCTTAGTGCGCCGTATTTTGCAGCCAGTTGTGTGCCGCCAATATTGGAAAGCTGCTCCGCGTGCAGCTTGACGGGAATGCCAAGCGATTTGGCGACATCAAATACGCGCGCAATCTGGTTGGTATCAAAGGCGATACCTTCGCAAAACCCATCCACCGCATCAACAAGCCCTTCGGCATGCGCCGCCCGTAGGGTTGGAATACAGACCTCATCGATATAGGCATCGGCGCGGCCACTGAACTCTGCGGGCACGGCATGCGCGCCGAGGAAACTGGTGCGCACATCAATGGGGCGAGAGGCGGCAATCTGACGGGCAACCCGTAGCATTTTCAGCTCGGTATTGCGATCCAGCCCATAACCGGACTTCACCTCCAAAAGGGTGACACCCTCGGCGATCATGGCATCGACACGTGGCAGGGCATCCGCGAGCAGGTCCGCCTCGGTGGCCGCGCGGGTGGCCGTGACGGTTGAAACGATGCCGCCACCTGCCTTTGCAACCTCTTCATAAGAGGCGCCGTTAAGCCGCAATTCGAACTCTGCTGCGCGATTACCGCCAAAGACCACATGACTGTGACAGTCAATCAGGGCAGGGGTCACAAGCCGCCCGCCAAGATCATGCGCCTCTTGCGAACGATAGGCTTCGGGCAAGGCATCAGCCGCGCCAACCCATGCAATCTTGTCAGCCTCAAGCGCAATTGCGCCATTCTCGATCAGGCCGAAACTCTCGTCGTCTTGTAATGTGGCGATAGTGGCATTGGTCAAAAGCATGGAAAACGACTCACTTGCAATAATGTGTGTTTAATGATGTTATGTGCATACATATTAGCATGTCAAGCGAGGGCATCATGACAAATGTTTGGGCGAAAAGGGCGCTGCTCCCGTCAGGTTGGGCAAGTGCAGTGCAGATCAGCGTTGACGCCAGCGGGCGTATTTCGAAGGTCGAGGAGGGTGTCGCCGCAAGCGGCAAGCAGGTCGAAATGTTGCTCCCCGCACCTGTAAACGTGCACAGTCACGCTTTTCAACGCGCGATGGCAGGTCTGACCGAGCGGCGCGGCCCAAACCCTAACGATAGCTTCTGGACGTGGCGACAGCTGATGTTTCGGTTTCTTGACCGGCTGACCCCCGAGCATATCGAGGCGATCACAGCCTTTGTGCAAATGGAAATGCTCGAGGCGGGATACGCCACAAACGCAGAGTTCCACTATTTGCACCACCAACCAGGAGGCGTGCCATATGCGAACCTTGCCGAAATGTCCGAGCGGGTCGCAGCAGCGGCGGCGCAATCAGGCATCGGGTTGTGCCTGCTGCCAGTGCATTACCAATACGGCGGTTGCGATCAGCGCACATTGACTGCGGGCCAAATCCGTTTTGGCAACGATATGGATCAATTCCAACGGCTGCACGAAGGGGCGGCGCGCGCGGTTGCCAATCTTGGGGGGGATGCAAACTACGGGGTTGCGCCCCACTCGTTGCGCGCAGTCGGGCAACAAGACCTGCGATCCTACGCCGCTGCGTTTGCGACAGGCCCGATCCACATGCACCTCGCAGAGCAAATCCCCGAAGTGGAGGAAGTAGAAGCCCACTGGGGCGCGCGGCCCGTCAATTGGGCGCTTGAGAATATGGACATTGACGGGCGCTGGTGTCTGATCCACTGCACCCAGATGACCCCACAGGAAACGGTAGCATTGGCACAAACGGGCGCGGTGGCAGGGCTTTGCCCGATCACCGAAAGCAGCCTAGGGGATGGTATCTTTGACGGGGTGCGCTGGGCGCAATCGCAAGGGGCATTCGCCATCGGGTCCGACAGCAACGTGCGTATTTCGCTAAGTGAAGAATTGCGGACACTGGACTACTCGCAGCGGCTCCGCGACGGGACACGGGCCGCCCTTGCAACACCTGATTTCTCCACGGGGCGACGCCTGTTTGATGGGGCGCTTGCCGGGGGCGCGCAAGCAACACAGCGCAAATCGGGGCAAATCGCGTCAGGTTACTGGGCCGACATGCTCGCACTTGATATGACAAGCGAACACATGTGGGGGCGGGCAGACGATACCGCACTGGATTCATGGATTTTCGCGGGCGACGACAGGCTGGTCACGGATGTCTGGTCCGCAGGGCGGCACATGGTGCAAGACGGCATGCATATCAAACGCGAAAACATCGTAAGCGCCTACAAGCGCACGATTGACGCGCTGAAAGATGCGCTATGACCGCGCCTTCGTTTCGCAACTGGCAAAGTGTGCAAGACGAGGTTTTGCGCCGCATTCATGCACGCGAATGGAAGCCGGGCGATTTGATCCCCAACGAAGCAGATCTCGCGATCGAGTTCGGCTGTGCGCGCACCACCGTGAACCGCGCGCTGCGGTCACTGGCGCAAAACGGGTTGCTTGATCGCAAGCGCCGCGCAGGCACGCGGGTCGCCGCGCAACCTGTGGCCAAGGCAACCCTCGATATTGCGATCATTCGCAATGACATTACGGATCGGGGCCAGAAGTATGGCTATCAACTCCTGCAAAGCCGCACCATCGTGCCGCCGCCCGCGATTAGTGGCGCGATGAAAACAGGGGCAGGGCAGCCGCTTTTGCATGTGATGGCGCTGCACCTTGCCGATGATGCGCCTTATGCGCTCGAAAACCGCTGGATCAATACGGCGGTCGTCCCACAGGCCTTGGACGTGAAATTCGACACAAGCAGCCCGAACGAATGGCTGTTGCAAAACGTGCCCTATACCAACGGTGAAATCGCGTTTTCCGCCAAGATGGCGAGCCGCGACGAGGCCGATGTTCTGGCCTGCCTCAGCCAAAGCGCTCTGTTTAAAATGGACCGCCTGACGTGGGATAACGGGCAATCGGTGACCAAGGTGCAAATTCTCTTTGCGCCCGGCTACCAGATGCGCACAGAGCTATGAGCGCATAAAGAATACAACCGTCATCACGACCCCGACCAGCACGACAAACAAGCGCAGCAAGGTGTCATTGCTGACTTTACGGCTCATGCGGGCGCCAAAAAAGCCGCCAATCGTTGCTGAAATGGCCATCGGGATAGCGGCCTCCCAAGCGATAAGACCCGCAGCGATAAACGCGATTGCAGATGCAAGCGAGAGGATCGCCGACATCACATTCTTGAGGCCGTTCATCGTGTGCAAATCGCAATAGCCCAACAGGCCGAACACGGCCAATAACATGATGCCCAAACCGCCATTGAAATAGCCGCCATAGATCGACACCAGCAGAAGCGCGATAACAGAAAGGGACGGGCCCGCCTGTGCAATGCCGCGTTTGCGTAGCGCCGCCGTTAGATGCGGCCCCGCCGCGAACAGGGCCGTTGCGATCAACAATAGCCACGGCACGATGCCCGAAAATATCTGGTCAGACGTTGAAGCCAGCAAGGCCGCTCCAATAAGCCCGCCAGCGACAGCCAATGCAAAGATTGACGCGAGCCCAAGGCTGCCTTGCGCGCGCAGGTCATCGCGAAACGCCCATGCGCTTGCCACATACCCAGGCAAAGCCGTGAGCGTTGCGGTGGCGTTGGCGGTAACCGTCGGGATGCCCAAGTAGACCGACACGGGGAACGTCAGGAACGTGCCACCGCCCGCAACTGCGTTAAGGGCGCCCGCCGCAAAACCGGCAATACAGATCAGAACGATATCGAACATCAGATTTGCCTTTTATGCGAGGCGCGTCGCGCGTGCGGCCTCGTCTGAAGTCAGGTCAGCCAACACAGTTTCGCCCGCAACCATTGTCTGACCAAGGTTCACAAGCGGGTTTACACCGTCAGGCAGATAAACATCCAAGCGAGACCCGAAGCGGATAAGCCCGAAACGTTCACCTGTATTGAGTGGCGCGCCCACGGTGGTGAAACAAACGATACGACGCGCAACAAGGCCCGCGATCTGCACAACCGCAAGGTCGCGGCCATCAGCCATCGTGATGCAAACGCTATTGCGCTCGTTGTCCGCGCTTGCCTTGTCGAGGGAGGCGTTAAAAAACTTGCCGGGGCGATAGGCAATTGATTTGACTTCCCCTGCGATGGGCGCGCGGTTCACGTGGCAATTAAAGACGCTCATGAAAACACTGACGCGCGTAAGTGGCGCATCGGACATGCCCAACTCTGCGGGGGGCACTGCCTTTTCGATCAGCGACACGATGCCGTCTGCGGGGCTCACGATGAGGCCTTCACGCGTTGGCGTTGCACGCTTTGGATCGCGAAAGAAGTAATAGCACCAGACAGTTAGGCCCACCCCGATCCAGCCGAGGAACGACGAGATGAGCGCAAGCAAAAGGGTGATTGCCGCGAAAATGGCGACAAATTTACGGCCCTCGGGGTGCATTGGTTTGATAAATGTATCGCGCATCTTCATGGGAATGATCCTTGGTAAAACTGTTACCGCTTCCTACGCTGAACAGGTGGGAAAATACAATAAAAATAGGGGTAGCGGGTTTTTGACTTGTCTTGCGGGAGTGATGTGAAACAACATCCGCAAAACGCAATGTGGAGAGAGAAATGACCAAAATAGCATTCTTGGGACTTGGTGTGATGGGCTACCCGATGGCGGGGCATCTACAGGCCGCAGGGCACGACGTTACAGTCTATAACCGCACACAGTCAAAGGCCGCAGCATGGGTCGCGGCGCATGGTGGCGCAATGGCCGCGACACCTGCACTAGCCGCCCAAGGTGCGCAGATGGTGATGGCATGCGTTGGCAACGACGACGACCTGCGCGGCGTGTGTCTTGGTGACGATGGTGCTTTCGCTGGCATGGGCCAAGATACTGTTTTTGTTGATCATACCACTGTTTCTGCCGCCGTGACCCGAACGCTTTATGACGCTGCAAAAGCAAACGGTATCGCCTTTGTCGACGCGCCGATTTCTGGCGGACAAGCGGGGGCGCAAATCGGGCAACTCTCGGTGATGTGCGGGGGCGATCAAGGGGCTTATGACAGGGCCGAGCCAGTGATCACGGCCTACGCCAAGATGTGCCGCCGCATTGGTGAAACGGGTGCGGGGCAGATGACCAAGATGTGCAACCAGATCGCGATTGCGGGTCTTGTCCAAGGTCTGTCAGAGGCTTTGCATTTCGCCCAAAAGGCGGGGCTGGACGGCGAGGCCGTTGTCGAAGTCATCAGCCAAGGCGCGGCGGGTAGCTGGCAAATGTCCAATAGATACAAGACGATGCTAGACGATCAATTCGATCATGGCTTTGCTGTGGACTGGATGCGCAAGGATTTGGGCATCTGTCTGGATGCGGCGGACGAGAATGGTGCGAGCTTGCCCGTGACGGCCTTGGTGGACCAGTTTTACAAGGATATTCAAAAGCTTGGCGGCAATCGTTGGGATACGTCATCGCTTCTCAAGCGATTGCAGGCGATGGGTTAAACCAGCGTTGCGATATGGCGGAGTGCGAGGCTATAGCCTTGCGTTCCGCATCCTGCGATGACGCCTTGAGCGCGCGCGGAAACGAACGAATGATGGCGAAATTCTTCGCGCTTGTGGATGTTCGAAATATGCACTTCGATCACCGGCCCGTCAAAGGTGTTGAGCGCATCAAGGATCGCGACAGAGGTGTGCGAATAGGCGGCGGGATTGATGATGATGCCTGCGCTGGTTTCGCGCGCAGAATGTATCATGTCAACCAATCCACCTTCGGAATTTGATTGTTGAAACAGCACCTTAAGGCCAATTTCGCCCGCAAGCTCTGTCACTTCGGCCTCGACATCCGCGAGCGATTTCGCACCATATTTCTCAGGCTCGCGTTGCCCCAAAAGGTTCAGGTTCGGCCCGTTGAGGACTGTGATCAATTTGGTCATGGGGCTGCTTCCCTTTGGCGGATTTGTGAAAGGTATAGCGGGAAAGCCGCCATCAAATCAACGCCTACTGCGCGGTCAACGAGAGATGCGGGTGGGGAACCAATGGCAGTCCGTACGGGAGTCGAACCCGTCTTTTCAGGTTGAAAACCTGACGTCCTAACCGATAGACGAACGGACCGCATTTGGTAGGGGGCTTTTAGGAAAAGCGCGCAGGAAGGGCAAGAGGGTTTTTACAAAATCGTGCAAAAAGTATGTGGCACAACCCGTGCACAAGGCGTGCACCGCGCGTGCACTGGTTTTACTGGGGTTTTCAGGCCGCAGGCGCGGCATCTTCGAGCCGCAGTTGCACGGATTGCCGCCCTTGCCATGTGTTTATTTCCAACCGACCGGCCAAATGGAATCGCCCGCCGTTGTGATTTGTCAGCATTGGCCCGATTGGCCCGTCCATCGCGCCGAAACTAATGGAATCAATCCGCGCCCCAAGACCATCGCCAAACGTCAGCTTGAGGTGGTTCGCGCCGACCGTCTTGGCAAACAGGATTTGCACATCGGGGAACACAAAGCGCGGTGCGGGCGCACCAGCGCCAAACGGCCCTGCCTGTTCGATCTGATTGACCAGCGCGACTGTTGCCGCACCGGGCATGAGAATGCCATCAAGCTTGAGGTCAGCGGGGCCGATTTTGTCTGCGCCTTGCTTTGCCAGTAATTCACCCAAGCGGGCCATTGCGGCGTCGATCTTGTCGCCCTCAACCGAGAGGCCCGCTGCCATTTTATGCCCGCCTCCCTTAAGGAGCAAACCTTCGGAGGCGAGCCGCTGAATGGCCGCGCCAAGGTCGATGCCCGAGACAGACCGCCCCGATCCTTTGCCCATGCCGTCCGCGTCGATACCGATCACGATCGAGGGCCGATTGGAGACCTCTTTGAGCCGCGACGCGACGATGCCGACAACGCCGGGATGCCAGTTGTCACCAGCCGCCCACGCAAGCGGCCCGTCAAACCCGCGCGCGGTGGCCTGTTCGATGGCAAGGTCACGCACGGCAGTTTCAACTTCGCGCCGCTCTGTGTTGAGTTGGTCGAGCTTTTCGGCCAAGGCGGTGGCCTCGTGTTGGTCATTTGTCGCCAAAAGCCGCGCCCCGAGGTCGGCCTTGCCGATCCGCCCGCCTGCATTGACCCGTGGTCCGAGCAAGAACCCCAGATGGTAGCTATTGGGCGCCTCGTTCATGCCTGCCACATCTGCAAGTGCGGTGATCCCGATCCGTTGCCGCCGCCCCATGACGGTTAGCCCTTGGCGCACAAGCGCGCGGTTCACGCCGATCAGCGGCGCAACGTCTGCGACCGTGCCAAGTGCCACGAGGTCAAGTGCGGACATCAGGTCTGGCCCTTTTGCCCCTTCGGTTTTCATTTGCCTGTTGGCCTCGACGAGCATCAGGAACACGACCCCCGCTGCGCACAAATGCCCAAGATCGCCAGTCTCGTCCTGACGGTTCGGGTTCACGACAGCCACGCAATCGGGCAGGGTTTCGCCACCCAGATGGTGATCAAGCACGATGACATCTGCCCCGACGGCTGCCGCAATCGGTCCGTGGCTCAGAGTGCCGCAATCGACGCAGATGATCAGGTCGTGGTCTTTTGCCAGCGCGCTCATTGCTTCGTCGTTTGGCCCGTAGCCCTCGTCGATCCTGTCGGGGATATAGAGCGTTGCTGTCAGCCCCATGTCGCGCAGCCAGCAGATAAGAAGCGCGGCTGATGTGCCGCCGTCGACATCGTAATCGGCAAAAATCGCGATCCGCTGTTTGGATTTGACAGCTTTGAGGAAGCGGCGCGCCGCCTTTTCCATATCGCGCAGGTCGTGCGGGTCTGGCAGCAGCTCGCGCAGCGTTGGCGCAAGGAACTGCGCCGCGTCCTGTGCTGTTACCCCCCGTTTCACGAGCGTGCGGCAAAGCGGGGCGGGCAGTTGCGTGGTCTGTGCCATCGCCTCGGCCAGCCGGTCCTCCTCGATCGAGGGACCGACCCAGCGCCGCCCTGTGGCGGAGGTGGCAACATTGAGAAAAGCGGGTTTATCTGGTGTCTGTGTCATTGCCGCACACCATATATCAGGGGCGCGCTATTGCCACGCCCCAAATTGGTTTAGACGGGATTGCGGTAGATCATCCGCCGCACCGACCCCGTTTTTGACCGCATCAGGATGGTTTCAGCCGTCACAAAGCCGACCTCTCGTTTGATCCCTGCCACAAGCGAGCCGTCAGTGACGCCTGTTGCCGCAAAGATCACGTCTTGCGTCACCATATCGTCGCGCAGGTAGACCCTGTCAAAGTCGGTGATTCCTGCGGCGCGCGCGCGTCCTTTTTCGTCGTCATTGCGAAACAGGAGCCGTCCCATGATCTGACCGCCCATGCATTTAAGCGCGGCTGCGGCCAAGACCCCTTCGGGTGCGCCGCCGCTGCCCATATACATGTCGATCCCTGTTGTCGCGGCTTCGGCGCAGTGCATGACGCCGGCCACGTCACCGTCTGTGATC
>CAKZNT010000016.1 GCA_937132065.1 uncultured Loktanella sp. | reverse complement strand
TTGTCGCCGCTGTGCCCTGTCAGTTCCAGATTGCCAGACCCCAAGAGGACGGCGTCACTCACACCTGTTTGAAGCGTTGTATCGGTCGAAACCGCAAGACTATACCCGCCGCCGTTCTGGGCGATCAGGTCAAGCTTGGCATTGCCGTCGCTGGTATCAATCGACAGGGTTGAAATGGTCGTGCCGTCCACAAGGATCGACACGCTTGTGTCACTGCCGCTTGCATCAAGCGCATAACCGCCCGCCGCCGCACTGCTTGCCAGCGCGTTTGCCGCTTGGAATTCGACCCCCGAAATACCTTCTCCAAGGGAATAGAAATCGTCGCGATCCCTATCGGCATAAGCCACCCCCGTGACATAAGACCCGCCCCGTTGCGCGCCATAAACCTCAACAAGCATCGAGGTCTCGCGGCCGCGATAATCGCCGCTTTGCAAGCCGATCCCGATATCGCTTTGGTTTTCGTCAAAGATGGCGGCACGGTGGGGCGCACTTTCGTAAAGCGCGCCATGATGCCCCTCGACGATTGTGGCCATGTTGCTTTGCGAGTTTTGTGTAAACGACAGGTTCTCGCGAAATGTGCGCGGGCTTTCGTAATCGACAGCAATGATGCGCTCATGAATGGTCGACCCACCACGCCCCGCGTGGCCAAATTCGCCGCTTTCCAACAGATAGCTGCTTTGCGCGTTTGCCGCCTCTTCAAGCTGCACATTCGGGGCAAGCACCTGCATGGGCGTGGTCTGCAATGGCCCCCCCATTGCCGCGGTCACACCGTTGTTGAGCGAAATGCCCTGCGCGCTGGCCGCCGCAAGCGGGTCAAGCCGGCTTTGGTTGATCAATTCGATAAGATATTGCTCGGCTGCGCTCAGGGTCATGATGAATCCACCTTTTCGATAAAACGGGGCATTTGGCCGTGATTATGCTTAAACCAGAAGTATTAAGCGACACTTATATGGTCAAAAACCAGTGATGTGTTCGTATGGTCATCAATCGTGAGACTGTGCCCGCCGTCAAAGTATATCACGACATCACCGTTCTCGACGACCATCAAGTCGCGCAAATCCGCATCTCCCAAGAGTCGCGCCGTGATCTCGATATGATCCACATCCGCGTCAAAATCGGTGATCCTGTCGTCGCCGTGGTTAAAGATAAACGTATCCGCGCCGCTGCCGCCAACCAGTTTGTCGTTGCCGCGCCCGCCGTCAAGCACATCGTCACCGCGCCCGCCCCAAAGTGCATCGCGCCCGTTGCTTGCGTTCAGGGTATCATCGCCGGACTGGCCAAACAGACGGTCACGCGAACTGCCCCCTGTCAGGTCGTCATCGCCGTCGCCGCCGTATAAGCGGTCCTTGCCGCGCCCGCCGACAATCACGTCATTGCCGTCCTCGCCATACAGGTAATCGCGCCCGCGCATCCCCGTGAGGTAGTTGTCACCATCGTTCCCCGTCAGGACATTGCGGCTATTATTGCCGCGCAAGCTTAGATCTCCTGCGCCAAGCAATGTGCCGTCACCGATGCCGTTTAACAACGTGGCATCAACCGACAGGTTCAGCGACATATCCCCCCGCGTATCCGTCACAACATCAAGCTTGCCGTTGCCTTGCGAGACATCCATGAGCACCGTGGCAACAGTTTCGCCCCCGATATCAACGCGCACTGTCGCAGCGTCCCGCGGGGCGATTGCAATCGCATATCCGCCCGCCGCGCTTGTGGTGTCCTGTGCGCTGGCCACGGCCAATGTGACCTCGGCCTGTCCTTCTCCGATCGAGTAGAACCCGTCGCCGTCAGTGTCTTTATAGGCGACCCCTGTGATAAAGACGTCTTCTCCTGAAACGGAGAAATTCTCGGTCAACATCGAGCTGCTATAGGTGGTTCCATTGAGCGTATAATCGCCCTCGACCTGCGCAAGACCGATCTCGCGCACATTAGCAGAAAAGGTATTGGCGCGGTGACCTGACGAGCGGTAAAGCCCCTCGTGATGGTGCAAGACTGCGGCCTCAAGGTCGATGGTTCCCGTGGTTCCCGCCCATGCCAGATTTTCGGCCCACTCCCATGCGCCGGCAAAAACATATCCCGCATCGCGCATCCGCACACCTGCGGACGAGCCCTCATCACCCGAATGGGCAAAGGTATTTGTCTCAAGCATCCATAGGCTGTGGCTTTCGGCGGCCTCTGACAGCGACCCGTTCGGGGCCAGCACCTGTAGGGGGGCGTCACCGATACGGCCCGCATCAAGCCCCTCGTTGAGGTCAACGCCATAGCGCGCGGCCTCTCCAAGCGGATCAAGGCGCGCCCGATTGATCAGTTCCAGTAGATATTGTTCGGCAGCAGAAAGCGGCATTATGGCAGAATCCTTATCGTGGGCCCCGCGCAGAACGGGGCTTATGATGAAGGATCAGGACACGCTTTTACTGGGTCATGGTCGGGGCTGATTTACGCCCAAAATGTGAAACCTGCCCCGAAACATGAAACAAATTGTTTCCAATTGTCGCGCTTAGAGCCTGCTTGTGATGCCTAAAACGCTGCCAAATATGGCAAAGACGGTTTGCGCCGCGTTCACGGGGCTTTCGGTTGCATAGACCAGGTCTCCGGGCTGCACGTTAAACTTTGCGGCGCTGAAAAGGCCGTCAGCACGGGTCAGGTCAATGGAAAAGACAATGCGGGTTTGTGGCGGCCCTGCCGAAATATCAGCGCGCACGGCTGACGCGCTATATTCGCGCAGGATCAAAATGCCCTGCGGGTCGGCGCGGCTGTCGGACACACCGCCAACAATAGAAAGCGCATCAAGGGCGCTGACCTGCTCTTTGGGGAACTTGTGGATCGCCTCTGATCCCGTGGCCCCAAGCGAAAGGAAATAGCGGTCATCGTCTTCGATGATAATACGGTCGCCCCCGACCAGTGTCGTATCAAGGTCGGGATCGTCGTAAATCCGCGCAAGCGGGATGCCGTATATCTTGGAGCCGCGCATCAAGCGCACCTGCGGATTTTCCAAGCTCCCACTGACGCCCGCCCCTTGGGACAAGAGCGAGAGCAATGTGTAGTTGCGATCAGGCAGCGGGTAGACGCCCGGCGCGTTGACACCGCCCACCAGATTGGCCGTGTTCGCCCGACCGGGTGCAACAGAGATCTGCACCTGCGCCGAGGGGATCGTCTGGGTGAGCTGGCTTTCGATGCGCGCGCGCGCGGTTTGGGGCGACATGCCCGAGACCCGCAAATTCCCGACAAACGGGATAAAGATGCGCCCGTCCGAATTCACCTGAACTTCTTGCAGTTGGGCCACCCGCTGCCCTGCATTGGTCAAAAGCGAATTTTCTTCTGCATCCCAGATTGTGACATTGAGCACATCACCCGCCGCAATCAACAGCGAGGCTGGCTGTTGCTGTCGGGTGATCCAGTTATAGTGCCGCCCGCCCTTGTCGGGCCAGTTGGCAAGGCTTGGCAAAATATCGCGGCGGATTTCAAAAACCGAGAACCCGTAAACAGGCTCGCCGTTGGGCTGCTCCATTGTGTCAGAGGCCGCCAGCACTTCGGATTGGAAACCCGCGCCACGTGGCACGGCGCTACATGAGGCGACAAGGGCGCAAAGAAGAATGGCGCCAAAACCGCGCAGTGATATCAGACCCATGATCCCCCCAAAGGACAGGCTATCGAATCTCTTTTGGCCAAGGCCTTATTCTTATTGAGAAATCGACAATTATGTATGTCCCAAGATACCGCCCCAACATGTGGGGTCAATCATTGCATTTCATTCATCGGCGGCTTTTGGGGAAAGGTGGCAGATGACCCACTATTCAAGCCCAGGGCAGGATGAACTTTCCGTCTTGCACATAACCTTCGGTGGTCAGCACGCTTTGGGCGACGGCGGAGCCTGCTTGTGCTTGTGTCAGGAATTGCGCAATCGATACCAGATTGCGATTGAAGCTCACGTTGGGCGTGCCTGTCGAGCAATCGAAGGCGGTTTTCGGCGTTTGCCAGTCGCCATAGTTTTCGCGCAGATATATCTCAGCGTCAGCAGGTCCCGCCACCATAAGCCCCGCCAGATCGTAAGGCGCCGCATCAAACGCGACATTCCACCACCGGTGCCGGGCCGAGCCGTGCCAGCGCTGCCCGTCCTTCAGATGATGCAGGAAGATATCCACCTCGACGCCTGATCTGTGCATGATCTTGTAAAGCGCAGGCACCTGCACGGGCGTCAGGTCGGGGCCGACCAAATCGGCGTAATCATCAATACGCACCAGACAAAACGCAGGATCGACTCTAAGCCCAGCCAAGAACCGCTCGTGGTCAAAGTCTTCGGCATGAACGCCAATATCAATGTCATAGTCGTGGGACAGAAAGTCGCCCTCACGCACAGCCCCCAAAAACGTGCCAGACACGATATACCACGGCATCGCGAGGGCTTGCATCAACCGGTCCGCGGCTTGCAATGCGGCGCGGGCTTGGGGTTGTGTAAAGGCGGGCGCGTGTTTGGGCTCCTCGGGGGAGGGGGCAGGGATCCGGGCCGCAACTTGGGCGGCGATTTGGCAATACGCTTCAAATTGCACGGCCCGTTCTTGCGGCGCGGCCTGTGTGGCGCGGCGGGCAGCAAGATAAAGGCGGGCGCGTAAAACTTCGGGGGCATCGCTGACCATCAACATCGCATCAAGCGCATCAAGACCCGCCGCTGGCATGTCTTGGCTGATATCAAACGCGGGCCTGCGCGTCAGGAACCGGCCAGCCCAACCGTAATGCGCAAACCAGTCCAACCGGTGCAGCGCGGTCTTGAAATCATCGGCCCAGAACTGCCGCGCGGTATCTTGCGCCAGCACGAACCGCCCCGTCAGCAGCAGCACACAGAGAAAGCCGATACCCGCCATAAGCCCGCGCATCGGCGCCCGGTGCCGCGCTGTCAAATAGGTCAGTGCATGGAACTGGGCCTGAGTGCGCCACGCCATGGGGTTTAGCCGTCCCCTTGGATCGTCTTGATCGCGGTGCTGGAAATGCGCGGAGTGCGGCTCAGATATGTGACTTCACACAGGTCGGCCAGAAAATCGAACTTGCCCGCCCAGTCATCCCCCATTGTAAAGACGTCGATCGCATGGGTTTGCACATCGCTGCGCTTTTGATCCCAATCATGCTCGGGAATAATCTCGTCGACATAGGTGATCGCGGACAAAAGCGCGTGACGCTCGGCGTATGTGAAGTGGGATTTCTTGCCCTTGAGATCATTGAACGCGTCACTGGAGAGGGCCACCGTCAGATGGTCGCCTAAACTGCGCGCGCGTTTCAACAGCAAAATATGCCCGTAATGCAGCGTATCAAAAGTGCCGTATGTAATAACTTTTCTGGTCATCTGATAAGGCTGCCTGATATATCCATAATTCACATCACGACTATACGCAGGGTAAGCC
>CAKZNT010000015.1 GCA_937132065.1 uncultured Loktanella sp. | reverse complement strand
GGGTTCGACGGCGGCTCGATCATCGACGTGGGCTGCGGCACGGCTGTGCTGGCGATGGCTGCGGCGGCAGTTTTGCCCGCGAGGATTTTGGCGAGCGATATCGACCCTGTTGCCGTTGAGGTTGCAATGGCGAATGTGGCGGCCAACGGGCTGGCTGATCGTGTTGACTGTGTGGTCGCCGCTGGTTTTGACGCCCCCGCGCTCAAGGCGAATGCCCCCTATGATCTGATCTTTGCCAACATCCTGAAAGGGCCGCTGGTCGCCCTGTCCCCCGAGATGGCAGGCGCGACAAAGGTCGGCGGTCATGTGATTCTTTCGGGTATTCTGAACGAACAGGCTGACGATGTGATCGCCGTTTATTGCGCAAACGGGTTCAATCTTGAGCATCGCGATAGCATTGTTGACTGGACGATCCTGACGCTCTCGAAATTGTCTTAATTCGCCACGTTTAAACGCTAATTTTAGGCGGATGCCTTAGTTTTGCCACATTAGGGCGCGATTTTGGATGTGTGAGGTGGGGGCTTCACTTGGAGACTGGTTATGTCCCTGACTACTATGCCTTTCGATCGCCGCTTGAAGCGGATCGTTCGCCAACACCGCCGCATGGCCAATGGCGCGGTTCATTCTGTGAACAGCTCTGGCCTGATCGTGGCGCGTCCCCGACTGTATAATCCGAGGTTCCCGTTGAAGGGGCTGCTGCTGCTTGTTGTGGCTGGCTTTGCCTTTAAGGGGTATCTGCATGCGACCTTGGGTGGCGGCGTCTATGACGCACGTGTCGCCGAATTGTCCGCAGGATCATCCGTTGAGAAGGCGGGCGCATGGGTCATGCAACCCGACCCTGCAACAATGGTCATTAGCGGCGTATGGAAAAAGCTGGGCGTTTAACGCCCGCTTACCTTTCACGCAAACAAAAAGGCCACAACCGTTTCATCGGTCGTGGCCTTTTGTCGTATTCTGCGGTCGCGATTTAGCGTGTGATGCGCTTAGCGATGGATTCGATATCGCCAAAAGACAGGCCGATGTCGTCAAGCTCGCGCGCGGACAATTTGGAAAGCGACTTGCGTGTCACGCGCTGGTCGTTCCAAGCGGCAAAATTACCGACCACGGATTTTGCGAAATGTGCGATGCGGCCTTGAGAGAAGGTCGCCGCTGGAGCGGATGTGTCAAATGCGGCCATGGGCTTGTTCCTACTGTTTTTGCTGCACATGCAGCGTTGATCTGATAGGTCGCATCTAGGATGGCAAATTTGCTTTCACCAGTGATATTTTCACATGCCTCATATGTGGTTTTTGCATGCCTCGCGTTTTGGGGCGAATTGGCCAGATACCCAATAAAATATGGCGCTCAGGGCTGCGTAAATGTCGCTAACCGCCCCTTGCGAGGGGTCGCAAAAATATCACGGAAAAAACGCCGCTTGGTTTTTGTTCGCGTTTTGTGCTAAATTTTTCAAAAGCAGAAAAATAACAATAATGGAACAGGGGCAAAGTATGCGGGTTTTGGGAATCGATCCCGGTTTGCGCAATATGGGCTGGGGGGTGATCGAGGTCGCGGGCTCTCGCATTACCCATGTCGCGAATGGCGTTTGTCACTCACTTGGCACGGATGAATTGGGCGTGCGTTTGGCGTCTTTGCATCGACAGTTGACGGATGTTGTCGCGCTTTATGCTCCCGACACCGCTGCCGTTGAGCAGACGTTTGTGAACAAGGATGGCGCGGGCACGCTAAAGCTGGGTCAAGCGCGTGGCATCGCGATGCTTGTTCCTGCGCAGGCCGGTTTGAGTATTGGTGAATATTACCCAAATGCGATCAAAAAGGCCGTGGTTGGCGTGGGTCATGCTGATAAAAAGCAGATTGACCATATGGTCCGTTTGCAACTGCCCGGTGTGACGCTGGCTGGACCTGATGCCGCTGACGCCTTGGCGATTGCGATTTGTCATGCCCATCACGCACAATCCGCGGGCCGATTAACCGCCGCATTAGCAAAGGCCACCGCATGATTGGCAAGATTTCGGGTATTTTGGAATACCGTAGCACCGACCACATCCTGATTGATGTCCGCGGTGTGGGGTATGTGGTTTACGTTGATAACCGTGTGATGGCGGGCCTGCCAAGCAACGGCGAACCTGTCGCGCTTTATACCGATCTGCTGGTTCGCGAGGATAATCTGCAATTGTTCGGCTTTACCACGCTTGTCGAGAAAGAGTGGCACAGGCTGTTGATGTCTGTGCAGGGCATCGGCGCGAAGGCTTCGCTTGCCATTCTGGGCACGCTGGGTGCGGATGGCGTCAGCCGCGCGATTGCGCTGGGCGACTGGAGTGCGATTGCAAAGGCCAAGGGTGTTGGCCCCAAGGGCGCGCAGCGCGTTGCGATTGAACTCAAAGACAAAGCGCCGTCCGTTATGGCGATGGGCGGCACGGTGGCCGAGGCGTTTGGTGACGAGGTGATCGAACCTGCGCCCAAGAAACGCGCCGCTGCCCCCAAGGCGAACCCCGCGCAGGGCGAGGCGCTGTCGGCTTTGGGCAATCTGGGCTACGCACCCGGTGACGCGGCGGGCGCTGTGGCGGAGGCCATGGGCGCGGACCCTGATCTTGATACGTCTGCTTTGATCCGCGCGGCCTTGAAGCTGTTGGCCCCAAAGGGGTAGGGGTGGCGCATGGAATCTGATCCCGAACTCCGCCCCGAGCCTTTGGCTGGTGATGCCGACCGAGCGCTGCGCCCGCAGACCTTGGAT
The DNA here is from genome assembly GCA_937132065.1 of uncultured Loktanella sp. GTDB lineage: Bacteria > Pseudomonadota > Alphaproteobacteria > Rhodobacterales > Rhodobacteraceae > Yoonia. The sequence goes on along the minus strand of CAKZNT010000015.1, from coordinate 66,693 downwards.
GAATTTATCGGCCAACGCGCGGCGCGCTCTAACCTCAAGGTGTTTATCGAGAGTGCCAAGCAGCGTGGCGAGGCGATGGATCATGTGTTGTTTCATGGCCCTCCTGGCTTGGGCAAGACCACGCTGGCGCAGATTATGGCCCGCGAATTGGGCGTCAACTTTCGCATGACCTCTGGTCCTGTGCTGGCCAAGGCGGGTGATCTGGCGGCGATCCTGACCAACCTTGAGGCCCGCGATGTCCTGTTTATCGATGAAATTCATCGCCTGAACCCTGCGGTGGAGGAGGTCTTGTATCCTGCGCTTGAGGATTTCGAGCTTGATCTGGTGATCGGCGAGGGGCCAGCGGCGCGCACGGTCCGCATTGAGTTGCAGCCGTTTACCCTTGTCGGGGCGACGACCCGCATGGGGCTGTTGACCACGCCGCTACGTGACCGTTTTGGTATTCCGACGCGGTTGGAGTTTTACAGCGAGGACGAGTTGCACGAGATTGTCACGCGCGGCGCACGCATGATGGGTGCGCCTGCCGAGGATCTGGGCGCGCGCGAGATTGCCAAGCGGGCACGCGGAACGCCGCGTATTGCGGGGCGTTTGCTGCGCCGTGTCGTCGACTTTGCCATTGTCGAGGGCGATGGCCGTGTGACCCGCGAGATTGCGGATAGTTCGCTGACCCGTCTGGGTGTCGATCATCTGGGCTTGGACAATGCCGACCGCCGCTACCTGCGCCTGATTGCCGAGAGTTATGGCGGTGGTCCTGTTGGCATCGAGACCATGTCGGCGGCCCTATCAGAGAGCCGCGACAGTCTGGAAGATGTGATCGAGCCGTATTTGTTGCAAAAGGGCTTGATCCAGCGCACCCCGCGTGGCCGCATGTTGGCGCAGGCGGCGTGGCGTCATTTGGGTCTGGACGCCCCCCGTTCAAAGGCGGATTTGTTTGATGATTGATGTGGCCCCGTATTTTACCCGCGCGGACGGTGACTATGTGTTTGCCCGTTGGGGCGTGCCGATTGTGCCTGTTGTGTTTGGCGTGGACGATCAGACGCTTGGCTTGTTCAAGGGCGCGATCGAGGCGGTTGTGACCTTGGCGGGCCACAAGATGGCCGAGATCGACCCGCATTTGGGCGCGAACCTGATGGTGTTCTTTTGCCGTGACTGGGACGAGTTCAACGACGTGCCGCATCTGGAGCAGATGGTTCCCGACATTGGCCCGCTCGTCGCCCGCTTGAAGGCTGCGGATGCCAACCAGTATCGCCTGTTCCGGTTTGATAAAGCGGGCGCGATTACGGGCTGTTTTGTGTTCTTGCGCATGGATGCCCATTTGGCCGAAGTCCCTGCCGACACATTGGCGTTGTCTCAAGCGGTGCAGTCGATCCTTTTGTGGTCGGACGCGGCGTTTGTCGAGATGCCCCCATTGGCCGCGATCAAGGGCAATGCGGTTGTGCGCCCCGAGGTCGCGGCGGTGATCGCCGCCGCCTATGATCCTGTGATGCCGGATGTGGCCCATGACCCGACCCACGCGATGCGCCTGAGCGCGCGGATCACATTATGAGCCATGAATTTCCCGTTCGCGTCTATTATGAAGACACCGATCTTGCTGGCTTTGTCTATTATGCCAATTACTTCAAGTTCATCGAGCGTGCCCGCAGCGAATGGGTGCGCGAGATCGGCATTGATCAGGTGGCGATGAAAGCCGAGGGCATTGTTTTCGCGGTCCGCCGTGTCGAGGCCGATTATTTTATGCCTGCAAACTATGATGATGCGCTGATTGTGCGCACTGTCACCGAGAAGGCCACGGGCGCGCGTTTGGTGCTGCGCCAAACGGTGCTGCGCGATGATGCCCCGCTGTTTGAGGCGCTTGTCACGATTGTGGCAATTGGTGCGAATGGCGCTGCGGCCCGTCTTCCGGCAAACATCCGCCGAGCAAATTCATAATATCACGCGGAGTTGTGCTGCGCAGATAGATTTCATCTATCAAATGGTCTAATCTGGTCCTAATCAGAGCCCAAATGGGCCAAATAGGCAGAGCAGGCATTATGGAAGTAGCAACCGATTATACGATGTGGGCGTTGTTCGCCCGCGCGACTTTGACCGTTAAGTTGGTCATGTTGATGCTGATGGCCGCGTCCATCTGGTGTTGGGCGATTATCGTCGACAAACTCATTCAATATCGCAAAGCCCGCGCCGAAGCAGAGGTTTTTGACCGTGCTTTCTGGTCAGGCGAGCCGTTGGATGCCTTGTTTGACCAGATCGGCACAACGCCGACAGGCCAAAGCCAGAAGGTATTCGCAGCCGGCATGCTGGAATGGCGCAGATCGCACAGGCAGGATGGTGGCCTGATTGCAGGCGCGCAGGCCCGCATTGATCGCTCGATGGATGTCGCGATTTTGAAGGAATCAGCAAAGCTGCAAAAGGGTTTGCCTGTGCTGGCGACCGTGGGTTCGACGGCGCCGTTTGTCGGCCTGTTCGGGACGGTCTGGGGGATTATGAACGCCTTTATCGAGATCGCGCAGTCCCAGAACACAAACCTTGCGGTTGTTGCTCCGGGCATCGCGGAAGCGCTTCTTGCCACGGGGCTTGGCCTTTTGGCGGCGATCCCTGCGGTAATTTTCTACAACAAGCTGTCGGCAGACAGTGATCGTATCGTTTCGGGCTACGAGAGTTTTGCTGATGAGTTTGCCACGATCCTTAGCCGTCAGTTGGATAGCTAAATGGCTGCGGGTGTCATGAAATCAGGTGATGACGGGGGCGGTCGCCGTCGTCGTCGCAGCCGCCGTCGTTCGACGGTGATGGCCGAGATCAATATCACGCCGTTTGTCGATGTGATGCTGGTTCTGTTGATCATATTCATGGTGGCCGCCCCGTTGATGACGGTGGGTGTCCCTGTCGAGCTGCCGAAAACCGCTGCAAATGCCCTGCCATCGGACGAGGAAGAGCCGCTGACGGTGACGATTACTGTGGATGGTTTGATCATGATCCAGAACACCGAAACGGCATCTGATGAACTGGTGGGCAAGTTGCAGGCTATCGCCGCCGAGCGCAGCTCTGATCGTATCTTCTTGCGCGCTGACGGGGCAAATGACTGGAACACGGTTGCCGAGATAATGGGCGCGCTGAATGCCGGTGGCTTCTCGAATATCGGTCTGGTGACGGATATCGGTGGCCCTGCTTTGAATGGCAGTGACGGGTAGCAACGTGCAAACTCCGGGCACTTATATTTCTGCTGTTGGCCATACGGTGCTGATTGGCTGGCTGATCCTCGGGTGGGGATTGGACAGTGATCCGTTCCCGTTTGAGGTCACGGAGATGTCTGTGGTGACGGGCGAGGAATACGCGCAAATCGTCGCCGCCACGACCCCGCAGCCAAGCACCGCACAGCCCGATACGCCAGCGACCCCGTTGATCGAGGATGCGCCAGACGCCCCCGTAATGGAGGCCGCCCCAGAGGTGACCCCGCCACCAGCCCCGACCGAGCAGCCCGCCGACGAGACACCGCCGCCAGTTGCCCCGACGCCGCCTGCGCCCCCAGCAGAGGTTGAAGACACGGCCCCCGTTGAGCCAGCGCCGCCAGCCCCGGAGGTTGCCGCGTTGCCCGAGGTGGTGATTAGCCCGCGCCCGCAGCCCCGCCCAACCCCGCGCATTGCCCCAACGCCAGTCGCCCCGCCACCGCCCGATGCAGCCGTGTCGGAGGTGGTGCAAGATGCGGTTGTGCCTGATGAGGCCACGCCCTCCGAGGTGGTTGAGCCTGCCGTTGAACCTACAGCCCCTGAGGAAGCCGCGACCGAGATTGCGATTGCCGATGTAGCGCCGTCAGGTGCGGTCGAGACATCGCCGCGCCCACCTGCGCGCCCCAGCCGTCCTGCGCCTCAAACGCCTGCGACGACCACAAGTGCAAGCAGTGACAATGCCACGAGTGCCGCTGATGACGCTGCTGTCGAGGCCGCTTTGGCTGCCGCGATGGCCGCAGCTTCCAGCCCTGATGTGCCCGCTGGCCCACCGATGAGCGGCTCCGAGAAAGAAGGGTTTCGCGTAGCTGTGAATGCCTGTTGGAATGTGGACCCCGGATCGCAAGCCGCCCGTGTCACGATGACGGTGGCCTTTAGCCTTGATCGTGCGGGCAAGGTTTTGAACAGTGATGTCCGTCAGGTCTCTGCCTCTGGGGGCGATACAGGGTCAACGGAGATCGCATTTCAGGCGGCGCGCCGCGCGATTTTGCGGTGTCAGAGCGGTGGCTATCAGCTTCCCGCTGACAAATACGACCAATGGAAAGATGTTGAAATCACGTTTGATCCGTCAGGGATGCGAATGCGATAGGCAAGTATGCGCTTAAAGGCGGTGAATTCCCCTTTGGGTTATGTAATAGTTCGGTAAGAAAAATGTGCGGTTTCAAATCCGCGCGACACAAATGAGGCGAGTTATGTTGAAGCGATTGATGATCTTGATGATGGCTTTGGTGCTGGGTGGCCCTGTTTGGGCGCAAAGCGGTCCGTTACGCCTGACGATTACGGACGGTGTAATCGAGCCGTTGCCATTTGCCGTGCCCGTCTTTGAGGCCGAGAACGCAGAGGCCAGCCAGCTGGCTGCCGACATTACCCGCCTTGTTTCCCAAGATCTGGCTGGCACTGGTTTGTTCCGCGAGGTTCCTGCCTCTGCCTATATCAGCCAGCATAGCGCGTTTGCCCAAACAGTTGCTTATGCCGATTGGCGCGCGATCAATGCGCAGGCGCTGATTACGGGCGCGGTGTCGGTTTCGGGTGGCCAGATCAACGTCAAGTTCCGCCTGTTTGATGCGTTCTCGGGCGCAGAAATGGGCGGCGGGCTTCAGTTTGCGGGCACGGCGGATGGCTGGCGGCGCATGGCGCACAAGGTGGCTGACGCGGCCTATAGCCGTATCACAGGCGAGAGCGGCTACTTTGACAGTCGTGTTGTGTTTGTGGCCGAGAGTGGCCCCAAGGATAACCGTCTCAAGCGGCTTGCGGTTATGGATTACGACGCTGCGAACCTCAAGTTTTTAACCGATAGCGGCTCGCTTGTGCTTGCGCCCCGTTTCTCGCCCACGGGTGATCGCGTGCTTTATACCACGTTTGAGTCGGGCTTTCCGCGGATCAATGTGCTGGACGTGGCCACTGTCGGTCGTCGTCAGTTGACCACGGCTGCGGGCGAAATGGCGTTTAGCCCACGGTTCTCGCGCGATGGAACCCAAGTGATCTATAGTCTCGCAAATGGCGGCAACACCGACATCTATCGTTCTGATCTGAATTCGGGGTCACATGTGCGGTTGACCGAAGCCCCGTCCATCGAGACTGCGCCAAGTTTCTCGCCCGATGGCTCGCAGATTGTGTTCGAGAGTGATCGCTCTGGCTCCCAGCAGCTATATATTATGTCGGGCAATGGCGGCGAAGCGCGCCGTATTTCCTTTGGCGAGGGCCGTTATGGCACGCCTGTCTGGTCCCCTCGTGGCGATCTGATTGCCTTTACCAAGCAGAACGCGGGCCGTTTCCATATTGGCGTGATGCGCACGGATGGGTCAGAAGAGCGGTTGCTGACCGCGTCCTTCCTTGATGAGGGGCCAACGTGGTCCCCCAACGGGCGCGTCATCATGTTTATGCGCGAAACCCAAGGTGCGGGCGGCACTTCGTCGCTGTATTCCGTGGATATTTCGGGCCGGAACCTAAAGCCTGTGCCCGTGCAGGGCGGCGCGTCCGATCCGTCTTGGGGCCCGCTACAACCGTAACATCGCGTTATTTCCAAGCGGCGGCGTTCCGTGTTAATGTCCCCGCAAAAGAGCAGAAATGGAACAATAAAAAATGAATATTTTGAGTAAAGTGGCCGTGATCGGTCTGGTCCTGACGACGGCGGCATGCACGCGCCCTGACCGTTTTGGCGCGGGCGCTGGTGACGGTGCGGCGGGTGTTGGCGCGGTTGATCCCAATGCGCAGGCTGGCCTGACAGGTGCAAATGATCCTAACAGCCCGCTGTTTTTCAACCAGACCATCGGTGATCGTGTGTTGTTCAGGATTGACACATCCACGCTGACCGAAGAGGGCAAATCCATTCTGAATGGTCAGGCCCGTTGGTTGCAGACAAATGCAGACTACCTTGCGATTATCGAAGGCCACGCAGACGAGCAGGGCACGCGCGAATATAACATCGGCCTCGGGTTCCGCCGTGCCAATGCGGTGCGCGAATACCTTGTGTCACAAGGCGTCCCTGCGACCCGCTTGCGCGTCACCAGCTATGGCAAAGAGCGCCCTATTCAGGTGTGTTCTGCGGAGTCCTGTTATGCACAGAACCGCCGCGCTGTCACCGTGATCTCGATCGCGTCGCTTAGCTAAGGAGCCGCCAAGATGTTGCACCGTATTGCCCTCATTGTGGCCCTCGGGTTCACCGCACCTGCCGCATTCGCCCAGGATCAGACCTTGGCCGATATCAGGCAGCAATTGACGGTGCTTTACACGGATGTGCAACGCCTTCGCACCGAGCTTTCGACCACGGGTGCGTTGACGTCTGGCGCGGTGGGCAATACCCCGCTGGATCGTTTGAATGCGATTGAGGCGGAGCTGGTTCGCCTCACTTCAAAGACCGAAGAGGTCGAATTTCGGGTGAACCGCATTACGACTGACGGCACGAACCGCATTGGTGATCTCGAGTTTCGCCTGTGCGAGCTAGAGGCGGGTTGCGATATCGGCAGTCTTGGTGACACGCCAAGCCTTGGCGGCGTCGATTCTGCCGCGAATGTGCCAACGGCCCAGCCTGCACCGGCACAATCTAGCGGCCCACAGTTGGCCATTGGCGAAAGCGAAGATTTCCAGCGGGCGCAGGAGGCGCTCGCATCCGGTGACTTTCGCGGCGCCATTGACCAGCTTGAGGCCTTTGGCACGACCTATCCCGGCTCTCCAGTAGCGGCGGATGCGGCTTATCTGCGCGGCGAGGCACTTGAGGGTCTTGGCGAGATGACAAATGCGGCCCGTGCTTATCTGGAGGCGTTTTCCTCTAATCCAACTGGCCCATCGGCGCCTGATGCCTTGTTCAAGCTCGGTTTTTCGCTTGGCTCAATTGGTCAGACCCAAGACGGCTGTGTGACGTTGGCCGAAGTTGGCCTGCGCTTTCCGGGGACGGACGCAGAGGCTGACGCCCGCGATGCGATGCAAAACTTCGGATGCAGCTAACCCCGCCTGCGGGTGACGATATCCGCCTCGTTCATTGGATCGCGCGTGCGTTTCGCGACACATCCGGCACAATCGGGATCGCCGTTTCTGGCGGTGGCGATTCAATGGCCTTGCTGCATTTAGCGGCCAGATGGGCGCAAGGGGCAGGGCGCAAGATTGCGGCTGTCACTGTGGACCACGGATTGCGCGACGGATCAGACCGCGAGGCGGCGGCAGTGGCTGCGTTCTGCGCCAAGATCGGTATCCCTCACGAAACATTGCTTTGGCAGGACTGGGACGGGCACGGCAATTTGCAGGCCGTGGCCCGCGATGCCCGTTATCGCCTGATGGCCGCATGGGCGGCCCGCCACGATGTGCCCCGCATTGCGGTTGGCCACACGCAAGATGACGGGGCCGAGACATTTGTGATGCGCCTGTCGCGCAAGGCTGGCATTGACGGGCTGGCTGCGATGGACACAACGTTTGAGCGTAACGGCGTGACCTATGTGCGCCCGCTTTGGATGACATCGCGGGCCGCGCTGCGCGCATACCTTGACCGTAACGCTGTGGCGTGGGTCGATGATCCGTCAAACCATGATGTTGATTTCGAGCGTGTCCGCGTGCGCAATGCGCTGGCCGCGCTTGACGGCCTTGGCCTTGGCGCGGAGGCCTTGCAGCATAGCAGTATTGTGATGCGTCAGGCGCGTGATGCCCTTGAGTATTATACCGCCCAAGAAGCGGCCCGCCATGTCGTAGCGCAGGGCGCGGACCTGACCATGCCTTTGTCACCTGATGCCCCTGACGAGATTGTGCGCCGCTTGCGTGCCAAGGCGATACAGTGGATGGGACACATGCCCTATCCGCCGCGTCTGACCTCGATGAACCATCTTATGGAGGGGCTTTCGCTAGAGGGTGCGCATACGCTGGGGGGCGCGATTGTTACCCTAAAGGACGGTATCCTGCGCTTTGGGCGGGAGCCAAATGCGGTGCGCCAAGTGGTCTGCAAGACGGATGAAATATGGGACGGGCGCTGGTCGCTGGACGGCCCGCATGCCCCCGATTTGCAAATCCGCGCCTTGGGCGAAGGCATTTTGCAATGTCCTGATTGGCGCGAGACCGGGCAGGGGCGTATGTCGCTGATGGCGAGCCCCGCTGTTTGGCGCGACAATACCCTTGTTTGCGCCCCATTGGCCGGATTTTCGCAAGGATGGACAGCGCGGATTGTCGCGGATTTCCATTCTTCGCTGGTTGCGCATTGAAGATTAGGTTTTTGCCTCTATTTTAAAGAAAACGTCTGAAGCGACTCTGTCGCCTCATCTACCCCGATTTTAAAGGAGTGTCCCCTTGGGCAACACACGTAATATCGTCTTTTGGGTTGTCTTGTTCCTATTGGTGCTCGCGCTGTTCAATTTGTTTAGCGGCTCTGCTGGAAGCACCATGAGCAATTCCAAGAGTTATTCCGAATTCGTCACATCCGTAGAAGGATCGAGCGTGGCGCAAGTGACGCTTGACGGCGAGCAGATCCGCTATCGCGGCACTGACGGTCAGGACTATGTCACGATCATGCCACGCGACGCGGCGGTGACCGACATGTTGATCGCCAAAGGCGTGCCAGTTGTGGCGCAAGCCCAAGAGCAGTCTGGTTTGCAGACATTCCTTGTCGGGTTGCTCCCGTTTGTGTTGCTGATCGGTGTCTGGATTTACTTCATGAACCGCATGCAAGGCGGCGGTAAGGGCGGCGCGATGGGCTTTGGCAAATCCAAGGCCAAGCTGCTGACTGAAAAGCAGGGGCGCGTTACGTTTGACGATGTTGCGGGCATTGATGAAGCCAAGGAAGAACTCGAAGAGATCGTGGAATTCCTGCGCAACCCGCAGAAGTTTAGCCGCCTTGGTGGTAAAATCCCGAAGGGCGCATTGCTTGTTGGTCCTCCGGGCACAGGTAAGACATTGCTGGCGCGTGCGATTGCAGGCGAGGCTGGCGTGCCGTTCTTTACGATTTCGGGGTCCGACTTTGTCGAGATGTTCGTGGGTGTGGGTGCATCGCGTGTGCGTGACATGTTCGAGCAGGGCAAAAAGAATGCGCCGTGCATCATCTTTATCGACGAGATCGACGCGGTTGGCCGTTCGCGTGGCGCAGGCCACGGTGGCGGCAACGACGAGCGCGAGCAGACATTGAACCAGCTTCTCGTCGAGATGGACGGCTTTGATGCCAACGAAGGTGTGATCATTGTTGCGGCCACAAACCGCCCTGACGTGCTTGACCCTGCCTTGTTGCGCCCTGGTCGTTTTGACCGTCAGGTGCAGGTCCCTAACCCTGACATTAAAGGCCGCGAAAAGATTTTGGCCGTGCATGCACGCAAGACGCCGCTTGGCCCTGACGTTGATCTGCGCATCATTGCCCGCGGCACACCCGGTTTCTCGGGTGCTGACCTTGCGAACCTTGTGAACGAGAGCGCCTTGACTGCGGCTCGTATCGGTCGTCGTTTCGTGACGATGATCGATTTCGAAAACGCCAAGGACAAGGTCATGATGGGCGCCGAGCGCCGCTCGATGGTGATGACCGAGGACGAGAAAAAGCTGACGGCCTATCACGAGGCTGGGCACGCGATTGTGGGCCTAAACGTCCCTGATCACGACCCGATCCACAAGGCGACGATCATCCCGCGTGGCCGTGCCCTTGGTCTGGTGCTTTCACTGCCAGAGCGTGACCAGCTGTCTGTCAGCTATCGCAAATACACGTCCAAGATCGCCATGGCGATGGGTGGCAAGGTTGCCGAAGAACTGATCTTTGGCCCAGAGCACGTGACATCCGGTGCGACATCCGACATTCAGCAAGTGAGCCGCATCGCGCGTGCTATGGTCACCCAATTCGGTTTCTCCGACAAGATCGGCCATATCGACTACGCCAACGAGCAGCAGTCACATCTGGGCAGCTATAGTGGTGGCACGAGCCATTCTGCCGAGACCCAAAAGCTGATTGATGAAGAGGTTCGCCGCTTTATCGACGAGGGTTATGAAACCGCAAAGCGGATTTTGACCGAAAAGTCGAAGGACCTCGAGCGCTTGGCCCAAGGCCTGCTGGAATACGAAACCCTGACTGGCAACGAGATCACAAAGGTGATCGCGGGTGAGGCGCTAAGCCGTGGCGACGACGCGGATGACACGCCCCCAGAAAGCGGCAGCTCGGTCACGGCCATTCCAAAGACCAAGCCGAAAAAGCCCAAAGCCCCCGATAGCGGGCTAGAGCCAGAGCCATCACCATAACAGCAAACGCCGCTCCTGATCGGGGCGGCGTTTTTCGTTATGTCTGATGTCACAAATTGCGATTTGATTGCCGCAGGGTGGGCCGTTACCAGTTCACCAACTTCAGGAGAATGACATGCCCGCATTGGCGCCGACCGAACAATATGGAGAAATCATCTGGCTGGGGACTGTTCCCGAGGGTGGTGGCCTGCGCTCTGTGGCGCAAGACACGCTGACCCTGACCTATGCGGGCGCGCAAGGTGAAGCCCATAGCGGATTGACCCGCCCGTCATGTGCGCGCGTCAAAAGCCAGTGGCCACAAGGGACCGAAATCCGTAATGTGCGCCAGCTTTCGGTTTTGTCGCAAGAAGAGCTTGACGAGATTGCACAGGACTGCGGGATGAGCGCGCTTGACCCACAACTTCTTGGCTGCTCGATGATTGTGCGCGGCATTTCGGATTTTACCCATGTGCCGCCGTCATCGCGCCTGCAAGGCCCAAGCGGGGTCACGCTTGTGATCGACATGGAAAACCGCCCTTGCGTGTTACCTGCGCGTGAGATCGAGATGGACCATCCGACACATGGCAAGCCGTTCAAAGCGGCCGCAACGGGCAAGCGTGGCGTAACCGCTTGGGTCGAACATGAAGGGGAGCTGCGCGTTGGCGACACATTGCGCCTGCATGTGCCTGATCAACGGGCTTGGCGTCCCTGATTTGTTTGGTTAGCTTCCCTTAGGGAACGGGTCAAAATCCGCCTCCGACGATTCCGACTGCGAAAATGTCGCAATCGCGGCTCGCCATCTGGGTGCAGGCGGCTAGTGTCGCAGTAGAAATGGGCGTTTAGCGTCCAAGAACAGGGAAAAATAAATGGCTTACAAGACAGATATTGAAATCGCGCGCGCGGCAAACAAGCAACCGATCCAAGAGGTCGGCGCGAAGCTTGGCATCGGGAGTGATGATCTTTTGCCTTATGGCCATGACAAGGCGAAGGTCAGTCAGCGTTTTATCGACTCTGTTCAGGACCGCCCGAATGGCAAGCTGATTCTCGTCACGGCGATCAACCCGACCCCTGCGGGCGAGGGCAAGACGACAACGACTGTCGGGCTTGGTGACGGGCTAAACCGCATTGGCAAGAAGGCCGCTGTTTGTATCCGTGAGGCCTCGCTTGGCCCTAACTTCGGGATGAAGGGCGGGGCTGCTGGCGGCGGCATGGCGCAAGTTGTGCCAATGGAAGACATGAACCTGCACTTCACTGGCGATTTTCACGCGATTACCTCGGCGCATAACCTGCTGTCGGCGATGCTCGACAACCACATCTATTGGGGCAATGCGCTTGAGATTGATATCCGCCGTGTGGCTTGGCGTCGTGTGTTGGATATGAACGACCGCGCCCTGCGTCAGATCAACGTCTCGCTTGGTGGTGTCGCGAACGGTTTCCCGCGTGAAGCCGGATTTGATATCACGGTTGCCTCCGAGGTCATGGCGATCTTGTGCCTGGCGAAAAACCTCGCGGACCTGCAAGAGCGACTGGGCGCAATGATCGTGGCCTACCGCCGTGACCGCTCGCCTGTTTACTGCCGCGACATCAAGGCAGACGGCGCAATGACCGTTCTGCTCAAAGACGCGATGCAGCCGAACCTTGTGCAGACCCTCGAGAACACCCCCGCATTTGTGCATGGCGGCCCGTTCGCCAATATCGCGCATGGGTGCAACTCGGTGACGGCAACAACCACGGCCCTGAAAATCGCGGATTATGTCGTGACCGAAGCCGGCTTTGGTGCTGACTTGGGCGCGGAAAAGTTCTTGAACATCAAGTGCCGCAAGGCTGGCCTGTCGCCTGACTGCGTGGTTCTGGTGGCCACGGTGCGCGCGATGAAGATGAACGGCGGAGTGGCAAAAGCCGATCTCGGGTCCGAAAACGTGGAGGCGGTGCAATCCGGCTGTGCCAACCTTGGCCGTCACATCGGCAACCTGAAGTCGTTTGGCGTGCCTGTTGTCGTGGCAATCAACCACTTTGTCACGGACACAGATGCCGAAGTGCAAGCGGTAAAGGATTACGTCAAAACCCAAGGGTCCGAAGCGGTTCTGTCCCAGCATTGGGAGTTTGGCTCCAAGGGCTCCGAAGACCTCGCCAAAAAGGTTGCCGAGATCGCGGAAAGCGGCGTTTCCCACTTTGCGCCGATCTATCCTGACGACATGCCGCTGCTTGACAAGATCAACGTGATTGCAAAGCGCATCTACCACGCCGACGAGGTGCTGGCGGATCAGAAAATCCGCAACCAGTTGAAGGATTGGGAGGCGCAAGGCTATGGCGACCTGCCGATCTGTATGGCAAAGACGCAATATTCGTTCACAACCGACCCCGAGCGGCGCGGCGCCCCTACAGGCCATTCCGTGCCAGTGCGTGAAGTGCGCCTGTCTGCGGGGGCTGGATTTGTTGTGGTGATCTGCGGTGAAATCATGACAATGCCCGGCCTGCCGCGCACCCCGTCTGCCGAGAATATCCATCTCAATGCAGCGGGCGAAATCGAAGGCCTGTTCTAAACCACACATGAGGCGGAGAGCGATACGTTCTCCGCCTTTGCTTTTCGCCCGTGCGGGCATCTTTAACTTCGAAAGACGACAAAATGACAGCGAAAGTGATCGACGGAAAAGCCTTTGCCGCAACGGTGCGCGAAAAGGTGGCAGCCCATGTGACCCGCCTAAAGGAAGAGCACGGGATCACCCCGGGGTTGGCTGTTGTCTTGGTGGGTGAAGACCCCGCAAGTCAGGTTTACGTGCGCTCTAAGGGCAAGCAGACTGTCGAAGTCGGCATGGAGAGCCTCGAGTTCAAGCGCGATACCGACATCACCGAGGCCGAGCTTCTGGCTCTGATTGATCAACTCAACGATGATCCCAAAGTGCATGGCATCTTGGTGCAACTTCCGCTGCCCGCCCATCTGGACAGCGACCTTGTTATCAACGCGATCGACCCTGCAAAAGACGTTGACGGGTTCCATATTTCAAACGTGGGCCTGCTTGGCACTGGTCAGAAAAGCATGGTCCCTTGCACGCCATTGGGCTGCTTGATGATGCTGCGCGACCATCACGGTAGCTTGTCTGGCTTGAACGCTGTGGTCGTCGGGCGGTCCAATATTGTGGGCAAGCCGATGGCGCAATTGCTGCTTGGCGATAGCTGCACGGTCACGATTGCCCATAGCCGCACCAAAGATTTGCCCGCGGTTGTCAGGCAGGCCGACATTGTTGTGGCCGCCGTTGGGCGCCCCGAAATGGTGATCGGTGACTGGATCAAACCCGGAGCGACTGTCGTGGATGTGGGTATCAACCGCATCGAAAAGCCAGAGGGCGGCACGCGGTTAGTTGGTGACGCCGACTATGCAAGCTGCGCGCAGGTTGCGGGGGCGATCACCCCTGTGCCCGGTGGTGTCGGTCCGATGACGATTGCATGCCTTTTGGCCAACACAATCACAGCGTGTTGCCGTGCCAACAACCTTCCTGAGCCGGAAGGTTTAACCGTATAAAATCAAGCGCTTGGCGAAGGGGGAAGTGGTTGTTTTAGGCAATTTTTCCCCTTTGCTGCAATTTGCCGTTCACGTTACCTTGGTGAAAAGGTATTGGGGCATTTTGCAGTGCGGATTTTTACGTGAGAGACTTTTTATCTGACTTTATCAGCAGGACGTTTCGTATCCGAACGCTTCTTGTGACGTTGCTGGTCGCCGTTGTGTTTGTGCTGTCTGGGCCATTCGGGACGTTCGCCGAAATGTCGCTTGTTGACCGCATTATCTATTGGGTTCCCCTCTCGTTTCTGGCGCTTGCCGTGGGCGGCTTTGCTTGCGAAATCGAAGAGCGGGTGTTTCCGTCCCACAGCCTTTATCAGCATGGAATTTTGTCTTCCATTGCCTTTGCAATCATCTATGCACCCTTGGTTTTTCTGATTTCGCGCGCGGGGCTTTTGGGCGGAATCGATAATGGCATGCCATTCTGGCAGGTTCTCATGTCTGTAGTTGCCTTTGCGGGCATATTGGGGCTGTGGATCGTCTTGATGAACCCTGTGTTCGAAAAGGCTGATGTGGTAGAGGTGGCGCGTCCACGGTTATACGCCAGACTTCCCGCCGATCTCGCGCTCCAGATTGCGCATATCACCGTCAGTGATCATTATGTGCAGGTGCAAATCGAGGACGGCAGCGTGCACCGCCTGTTGATGCGGTTTTCGGATGCGGTGAAAGAGATGGACACAACGGACGGCTATTGCACGCACCGCTCGCATTGGGTTGCGCGCGCCTTTGTCAAAGAGGGCAGGCGGGTTGGCAACAAGGAGGTTGCCGAACTTACCAACGGCTATGTCGTGCCTGTCAGCAAGACCTATCGCCAGAACCTCGTCGCGGCAGGCTACTTGGAATAAGCTGCCTGCCCACGTGGTTGGTTAGTGCATGATGTCTTCTTCTTCGACGAACATATTGGCCCAAGCGCGGTCAATCAGCTCTGGCGTCATTTGATAGGGAATACCCTCAAATTCGCAAATCGCAATCATCTGGTCGATCAAAAAGATGGGCTGGTAGTTCGCGTAGACATTGTCGATCTCTGGATACCGGTTGTTGAGCAGGTGGATCAATGTCGCCTCGTCGAGCGGCATTTTCCGTTTGCGCGCAACCATTGCAAAGATCTTGAGGAAGTCAGCCTGATCAGGCCCGTCAATCTTGATCTTAAAGAAGATCCGCCGCAACGCCGCTTTATCAAAGATCGCATTCGGGTGAAAGTTGGTCGAGAAAATCACGAGCGTGTCAAAGGGCACTTCGAATTTCTCACCTGACTGGAGCGACAGGATATCTTTGTTCTCTTCCAGCGGCACAATCCAGCGGTTCACGAGTGTCTGGGGCGGATCAACCTGGCGTCCAAGGTCGTCCACGATGAAGATGCCGCCGGTCGACTTGAGTTGCAGCGGCGCCTGATAGGTCCGCGCGGTCGGGTTATAGACAAGGTCGAGCATGTCGAGTGTCAGTTCACCGCCGGTAATAACCGTGGGCCGCTCGCAGCGCACATAGCGGGTGTCAAAGCGCCCTGACGTGCGCCGCAGGCTCGTGGGGTCATCAACGTCATCTTCGGCGGCGCTATGCACAATCGGATCATAAACGGTGATCACCTGACCAGAGAATTCGATGGCACGGGGCACATAGATTTTGTCCCCAAGGGCGTCGCGAATCCCGTTCGAGATGGACGATTTGCCGTTGCCCGGCGGGCCATACATCAGGATCGAGCGACCAGCACCAACCGCAGGCCCGAGGTTTCCCAGTAGGGTGGGCGGCAGGATCAGATGCCCCATCGCGTTGGCCAGCTGGTCGCGGGTGATGTTCAGGTTGCGGATTGATTGGCGTTTGATTTGCTCGCGGTAGACATCAAGCGGGACGGGCATTGCGCCAAAATATTCCGACTGCTTAAGCGCATCCTGCGCGCGGTTGGCACCTTGATCGGTGAGTTGGTAGCCCATCTCGTTGCCGCTACTGGCGCTAAGCGTGCCTGTTGCCTCGACGAGGCGTTGCTTGCGGGCAAGGTCGACGAGTTCTTGCACAACGGGCACTGGCAGGCAGATTACGCGGCTGAGTTCCGACACGAGGTTCAGGTTCATCCGAAAGATCGTTTTCAGAAGAATGTCGCGCATCATCGCGACCGGCAACTGCATTTGTGCGATCGTTTTTGGTGCTGGCGGGGCCATCACGCTTGAGGTGTGCATGTTCATCGTGTCTCGCCTGACTGTTGTTTCTGGCCGCAATCGGGGCGGCGTTACAGCAGTTTATCAGCGAACTTTATGGCTAAATGATGGACAAAGCCGCGAGGTTTCAAGGCATTGTTGATCAAACGGGTGACTGGGTTGCCGCCAAAAACAAGTAGGTCACAAGCGTCATTCCCAAGGGCAGCCCCATTGGAAACCGTCGCCCTGACGTCCAGCTTTCCCAGTCGGGGACAAGGCGGCGCAGGGGGCTATGTTTGGCAATACGGTGCGTCACGTAGCCCGCAAGCACGCAAGCAATAAAGATCCATCCTAGCAAATCAAGGTCGCCAAGCATCACAAATGGCGCAGCTGCGGCAGCAAATTTGGCATCACCCGCACCAAAAACACCTAGGACATTGAGCACAAAGCCAATCACAAGCACCACGATCAGGTGCGACCACTGCCACAGGTATTGGCTAAACGGAAAAGCGATAAGCCCGAGCACGGCGAAGCCAATCACCAAGGCGCCAACAGCGACATTGGGGATTTTCATGGCGCGCATATCGTTCCACGCGACAAATATCGAGATCGGCAACGCGGCAATCAAGAGCCACGCAGCGGCAGATGCAGGCAGCACAAACATCTAGTTCGTCACATTGTCTTCGAGGGCACGCAGCGAGCGGTTTGCCTCGTCAAAGTGCTGCGGATGCGTGTCGATTGCCTCGCGCAGTAGGCCTTTGCCGATTGTCACGTCGTTTTGCTTGATCGCCGTCAACGCGAGTGTATAGAGCAGTTGCGCCCGTTCGATTTGCGACATCGGGATCACGGGCAGATCGTATTTGCGCTGTGCCCCGCGTGCGAGAACAAGGTTGTTCTTGGCGGTGAACATGCCAGTGTCATGGCGCAGAGCATCGCTAAACAGGCGCTCGGCCTCGGAATATTTGCCGCGCGTCAACTTGGAGTAGCCCCAGTTGTTAAGCACGCCAGCGGGGGTCGTCGTCAGCCCCGCCGCGGTTTGATAAAAGCTGTCGGCCTTGTCCCACTGCTGCTTGCTGTCGGCAACCATGGCCTCAAGGCGGTAACGCTTATAGGTTTCATGGGTCGGGGGGATCAGGTTGAGCGTGGCGGCTGCATCATCCCACTTGTTGGTGCGAATATAGGCATCTGCGAGTTCAACACTGTCGTCGTCATTGGCCTCGGCGTGTTTGGTCACGACCTGCCATGCGGTCACAGCGTCCGCCGCGCGCCCCGCACGAATGAGGGATTTCGCCAATCCGCGTTGCAGATCAATGCGGCCCGGATCATTGGTGTTTGCCCCTGCAAAATAGTTCACGGCCTCGTCTGGATCGCCGATTGTCAGCATCACGTCATTGAGGTTTGTCTCGTCCACGACATTCATATCTTCCAGAGCGCGCTCGACTTGCGCCTCTCCGGATTGATCACAACCGGCAAGACCAATGGCTGCAACCGCAGCCAGCGTAAGACTAATAGGGTGGCGCATTTTTCTGCGTCCTTTACTGCTCAATTCTCAAAGTGCAGTCAGGATGACAAAATCGCCAGTTCCCCGCCGCACCAATTTTACGTCTTCGTTTTGAGAATTATCGTAGAATGGATCTTCGACCAGAGCGAGTGATATCCTCAGGTTCTCGCGGATCTGGTCGGAATTTCCGTTATCCGTTGCAAACGCGCGACGAAAAATCTGCGCCGCTTCGCCATATTTGCGCTGTTCCATGAGGATGACGCCTAGATTGTTCCACGCCGCAGGGAAGGTGGGGTCGAGTTTTGTGGCCCGCCGCAAGAGCCGTTCTGCCTGACCAAGCCGCCCGAGCCGCAGGTTCGCAGAGCCAAGCGCAGAAAGCGTATCGACGTTCAATCCTTGTTGGGCGGCGGCGCGTGTATAGGCCTTGAGGGCCAATTCATGCTCGCCCGCAGCCATCAACCGATGACCGACAAGCAGCCCGTCAATATCCGATGCGCCCGCAACACTGGGCGCGAACATCGGGTCATTGGATTGCCCAAAGCCGCCCGAAGAACAGGCGGCAAGGGTCATGAGGGCAAAGAGACAAAGCGCCCTTTTATGCAACATCGACAGTTTCCTTACACCGTCAGAGGTTTTGCGAAATCGCGTATGCTGACGGTCCGATCAAGATGATCAGAAGCGGCGGAACCGTCAACATCATCGTGGCCAAAGTCATCTTTGTTGGCAGTTTGTTGGCCGCTTCTTCGGCGCGCATGACTCTTTTGTCACGCATTTCCGCAGCATAGACCCGCAGGGCGTCAGCGATCGATGTGCCAAACTGTTGCGACTGCACAAGCACGGTCACAAAGCTCTTGATGTCTTGCACGCCGCAACGCTCGGACATGTCTTTGAGAACAGAGCCTTTATCTTTACCCGCCTTCATTTCGTGGCTGACGATTTCAAACTCGCTCGCCAGATCAGGAAAGCCCGATTTCAGTTCGCGCGAAACGCGGATGATGGACTGGTCGAGGGATTGACCCGCTTCGACGCAAACGAGCATCATGTCGAGGCTGTCGGGAAAACCGTTGGTAATCGCTTCCTGGCGCATCGCCTGACGGCGTGTGACCCAGTATTTCGGACCAAAATAACCAGAACCCGCAGGCACAAGGATCATCATGATCAGGTTTTGCGTGGTCACGTCACCTTGCTGCATCTTGATGAAGGCATAGAACCCGCCAAGCACCAGACCGATGATCCCCAGTGTAAACTGCGCGAAGTAGTAGAAGCGCACGGCATTCTTGGATTGGTAACCCGCTTGCACAAGCTTGAGCTTAACAGCCGAGTATTCCTCGTCATCTTGCGGCTCAAGAAAGTTGGCGTATTTGTCGAGCTTATCGTTGCTCTGCGCCTGACGCAGTTTCTCGCCTTTCTTGATCTCTTTGCGCGGGGCCGCCTTAAGGCGATCAAGCGGATCATCGTCGTTTTTCATAAAAGAGGGCAGAGCGATCAGGATCATAAAGACCCCGAGCATCCCGACGAGCATCAGCGGACCAAATGGCCCCAGCAGGTCGACGATCATGGTGTTCAGCTTTTGCATTGATCTGGTCCCTTACACTTTGATGTTCACGAGGGCGCGCATCACGAACAGGTTTGCAATCAGCAGACCCGCAACAACGAGACAGGCAGGAATAAAGACGGGGGCTTCCATGACCTCGTCAAAATAGGTTGGCTCGACGACATTCACGGCGATCATCGCAACAATCGGGAAGCCCGAGAGCAACTTGCCAGACCACTTCGCCTCGGCAGTAATCGCAGCCACGCGCCGGAACAGACGGAAGCGTGACCGGATCACCTTGGCCAATCCATCAAGGATTTCGGCGAGGTTACCACCAGAGGTCTGTTGAATTGTCACGGCAACCGCGAGGAAGCGCATGTCTTGCATATCAAGCCGCTCGGCCATCGCCTTAAGGCATTCGCCGACATCGCGCCCATAGGCGGCCTCGTCCGAGATGACGCCCATTTCCGTGCCAAGCGGATCGGCGACCTCATTGGCGACGATGGAAATGGCAGAGCTAAACGGGTGACCCACGCGCAGCGAGCGCACCATCAATTCGATAGCTTCCGGCAGCTGCTCTTCGATCATCGCCATCCGCTTTTTCGCCTTGCCGTTGATCCAGACAAACACGCCGCCGACACCCATCAAAATGGCGAGCACGATACGCACTTGTGTGCCAACGCCTGTGCCAACAGTGAGGCCAACAAAGGCCATAACGCTGACCACGCACATGATCATAATGAGCTGTGCGGGTGTGAAAGCGATATTCGCTTTCTGGGCTTTGGACGCCAAAATCGAGTAAAGCGGGATGCTTTGCGATTTCATATGCTGGGTCATTTCCTTGCGGAGTTGTTCCAGCACCTGTTCGCGACCGCCCCCTTTTTCGAGCAGGTCAAGGCGTCGGTTTACCTTGCCATCCATCGAAATGGATTTGCCAAAAATAACGAGATACGCGCCCTGCACAATCGCCAGAACGGCGATGAAGATGACGATATAAATAATAGGCGCTGCAGAAACCATGATGTTTTACTCCGCGACCATAGGTTCAAAGATTTGTGGCGGCAGGTCATAGCCCCACAACTTAAAGCGATCTGAATAGTGGCTACGCACACCAGTTGCGGTGAAGTGGCCAATGATTTTGTTGTCAGGTGTCAGGCCAACGCGCTGGTAGCGGAACACCTCTTGCATAGAGATCACCTCGCCTTCCATGCCCGTGATTTCGGTGATGGAGGTCATGCGGCGCGAGCCATCTTGCAAACGCGAGGCTTGCACGATCAGGTTCACAGCCGAGGAAATCTGGCTGCGCATCGCCTTGATCGGCATCTCGATCCCGGCCATCGCGATCATGTTTTCAAGACGGGACACACCATCGCGCGCCGAGTTGGCGTGGATTGTGGTCATTGATCCGTCGTGACCCGTGTTCATCGCTTGCAGCATGTCGATAACTTCTTCGCCGCGCGTCTCACCCACGATGATGCGGTCGGGGCGCATACGCAGCGCGTTTTTCAGACAATCGCGTTGAGAAACAGCGCCCTTACCCTCGACGTTCGGC
The DNA here is from genome assembly GCA_937132065.1 of uncultured Loktanella sp. Taxonomy (GTDB): domain Bacteria; phylum Pseudomonadota; class Alphaproteobacteria; order Rhodobacterales; family Rhodobacteraceae; genus Yoonia. The sequence goes on along the minus strand of CAKZNT010000015.1, from coordinate 46,036 downwards.
GGGCGGCTTTCCATCCGGCCAACGTGCGTTTGTTGCAGCTGGAGTTCGGCCGTATCCTCGATTGTGAGGATGCGTTCATCGTCATCAATAAACGAAGACAGCGCGTTGAGAGTTGTCGTTTTACCGGAACCCGTACCACCTGACACGATCACATTGAGGCGGCAGGCAACGGCGGCCTGAAGGTAGGCGGCCATTTCTTCGGTGAATGCGCCGAATTTGACCAGCTCGTCGATGCCGAGCTTTTCTTTCTTGAATTTACGAATGGAAACGAGGCTACCGTCCACCGCAATCGGCCCGACCATCGCGTTGAAACGCGAGCCGTCTGCCAAGCGCGCATCGACATAAGGGTTGCTTTCGTCAACACGGCGACCAACAGCCGACACGATCTTGTCGATGATCCGCAACAGGTGCTTTTCATCCTTAAAGGTCACGTCCGTCAGTTGCAGTTTACCATCGCGTTCCACAAAGATTTGTTGCGGCCCGTTCACCAGAATATCGTTGACGGTCTCATCCTTGAGAAGCACTTCGAGCGGGCCAAGACCCGTCACCTCAAAGAACAAGTCCTGACTAAGTGACTGGCGCTCTTCGCGGTTCAGAACAATCCCGAGTTCCTCAAGGGATTCTTGTGCGATCGCGTTGATCTCGGCGCGCAAGTCTGCCTCTGACGCGGTTTCAAGCGCGGCAAGGTTCAGGTTGTCGAGCAGGGCTTTGTGCAGCTCGAGTTTGATATCGCCCAGCCGTTCCTTGCGCCGCTTTTCTTTGTCTTGCGGCGCGGCCTCTGCATGTGGCTTGGCGCGCGCGCGCATCAATGATTGGCGTGCTGGCTCGGCGGGGGCCGCCGCGGGGGTGGCGACCAGTGCCGGTTTTGCGCTTGCTTTAGGTGCTGCGTCACCAGTTTTTTTGTATTTCGAAAACATGGTTTAATTCCTTAGCCCTGAACGGCGGCTTCTTCGGATTGATTGACCTCGTGCACAGATTTCGCGAGCTTCGCGATCTCTTTGCGCAATGCGTTTTTAGGCAGCGATACAGCAAGCGGTGCGCCGTGATCGTTGGTTTGTGCCACTGGTTTGCCGCCATCGGGCATCATCACTTCGATGGCGATGCCAAGGCTGTCGGCCAGTCGTTTCACACGGCTCTTGCCACTTAGGTCGGTAAACCCGGGCGCGCGGTTGAGCACAAAGCGCAGCTTTTCAAAGGGAAGATCCTCTGATTGCAGCGCGCGCTTGAGGCGCAGCGTGTTTTGCGCACAGCGCATATCGAGTTCGATCATTGCAAAGTAGACATGCGCGGCCTCGAGCACGGACTGCGACCATTCAACCATCGTTGATGGCATGTCGATGATGACGTAATCAAAGTTGGCCCGCGCGGTTTCAATAACGCGATCAATGTCCTCTGCGGTGATCATATCGAGCGGGATCATGTCGGTCGGGGCGGTCAGGACATGCACCTTTTGTTCATACGACAAAAGGGCGTGCATGAAGGCCTCGCTGTCCATCGCCTCGGTATCGCTCAAGAGTTCGAGCACCGTTTCGCGCCGTGGCAGGTCGAGGTAGGTTGAAACCGTCCCGAACTGCAAATCGAGATCGATCAGGCAAACACGCGGGTTTTCGGATTTGCTGACGTTCGCCAGCTCCCAAGCGAGGTTGACTGCGAATGTGGTTGCACCTGTGCCGCCCGCCATGCCCTGAACAGGGATGACAACGCCGTTGTGTGTGCCCGTCGCCTTGAGCTTTGGCTCGTTATCAGTTGCAACCGGGGTCTGCTCTGGCGGCGTCAGAACGCGCTCGATCGCATTCGCCAGTTCCTGCTCGGGAAGCGGGTAGGGGATAAACTCGTCGCCGCCTTCGCGCAGCAGCTTGTGCAAGGACGCGGGGCTGACGTCTTCGGTGATCAGGATGACCTTGATGTCGTGCGCTTTTGCAACGGCAATGACATTGGCGATTTGATCGAGGTTGTCTTCATCCTCGTGATCCATTGCGATGGTCACAAACTGGAGACCTGATGCCTCTGGTTGCTGCAAATAGGCCGCCGCATCCTCAAAGGAAAGGTCGCCCCAATTCTCACCAAGTGCGGTTTCCATGTCCTCGATCAGAAGATCAAAGATCTGCACATCCCGGCTGATGGTGCACGCCACGATCGACTGTGCATCTGATTTCAAAACTGCGTTGCTCATCACCATACGTCCTTTGTTTATGGGTCGCAGGCATTGTTTAAACGGGATGCGTGAAAATCACGTCAACGCCGCCTAATAGCCTCACACGCGCGCCGACTCGGCATTCGTGGTTAACCCTTTGGACTGTTTGTGGGGGGCAATGTTGTCGAGACTTGGGCAAAACTAGCTTAATTGTTTGGCCATTCGCGACGATAGCGGCATTTCGGCGGGGTTGTTCACGCATTTGATACGCGTGAACTCTGTTTTTTGCGGTTAGGAACCGTCTGCCGCGGTCACTGTTGCGGGTGCATCGGCTGCGCCAATATACTCGCGAAAGATCACTTCGGCGTATTTACCGTTCAACACCATCGGGTGATTTTGCACGAAGCCCGAGACCTCTGTTACGGTGCGCCGGTTCCGACGCTCCATACCTTCGGTGACGATCAGCGGCTGCGTTTCACCAAACGAAACAACGGCCTCAAGGCGCGACCGGCTAATCCCCTGACTTGTGAGGTAAAGCACAACCGCTTCTGCACGTTTCAGGCCAAGACGGCGGTTATAGGATTGCGAGCCAACCAGATCGGTGTGGCCAAACACCTTAAAGCGCACCTCAGGGAACTGCTTGATCCATGTTGCCTGCTTGCGCAGGGTCGCACGGGCAGCCTCGTCTAGTGCTGTGGAATTGAACGGGAAGGTGACTGTCGAGTTCACCTCTTGTGCAAACCGGCGCGCGAGATTGATGGTGTAATCCGCATCACCCGACTGGATGAGCGAATTGTTCATGGTCGCTGCGCCAAAGTTACCCGTATCAAGCTGGGAGCCCGCCGCGCTGTTAAAACCTGTGCGCAAGGAGTTGTCTTGGGCACATGCGCTCAAGACGACACAAGCGGCAGTCACTGTCAGAATATTTTTCATCAGCCTAACTTCCTATCAATCGTCCAGCACATAGCCATATGAGCCGCTAAAGTCCTGGCGCGCAACTTCACCAGCGCCGCCAGTTTGCGGCGCCTTATCGGCGGTGACACGTCCAAAGAGGAACAAATCACGCTCGGTCGGGGGCTGCACACGGTCGGTTGGCAATGCAAGAACTTCGCCACGTGTCGGCGTCACAAGATGTGGCGTCACGATGATGACTAGCTCGGTTTGCTTGCGCGAATACTCGGCACTGCGGAACAATGACCCAAGAATTGGGATGTCACCAACCCAAGGCACTTGCCCGTTCAGATCCATGAAGTCGTCTTGCAAAAGACCCGCAATCGCAAAGCTTTCGCCGTCACGCATTTCGACCGTGGTGGATGTTTCGCGCCGTTTGAAGGCGTCAACATTAAAGCCGTTGGCGGTAAAGCCGTTGGTCGGGTCCAGCGAGGACACAGCCGCGGAAAGCTCAAGGTTGATGACGTCATTGTCGATCACACGCGGTGTAAAGTTCAACTCGACGCCGAACGGTTTGTATTCGATTGTGATCGACCCGCCGTCTTGTGCAACAGGGATCGGATATTCGCCACCAGCCAGAAACTTGGCTTCTTGCCCGCTGAGCGCAGTCAGGTTCGGTTCGGCCAAGGTGCGCACAACGCCGCGCGCTTCCAAAGCTTCGAGCAGGATGCCGACTTCTACGCCACCTGCGTTAAAGCCGAACAAGAACGCGCCGTTATTTGCGTTTGATGCGGGGGTTGCGCCGTCCAATGTGCTGGAAATGGCGCCAGAGTTGTTCGTCGAGTTCGTGCCAGCCTGCAAGCCAAGGTTGCCGCCCAATGTCGACCCCTGAAGGGCGATGGAGGAAGACAATGATTTGCTGACAGACCGCTGCATTTCGGCGAAACGGACCTTCAACATGACTTGCTGCGTGCCGCCAACGGACATCAGGTTAGACACGCGATCAGGTGCGTAACGCTCGGCCAGCTCAAGGGCGCGATCAAGACGTGCGATTGAACTCACGGTTCCCGAAAGCACGATACCGTTGTTCGCGGTGCGGATTTCGATGTTCTCGCCGGGCAGGATTTGTTGGATGCGCTCTTTGAATTCTGCAATGTCGGGGGTCACGTGGACCTCGACGTTTGTGATCAGGCGGCCATCACCACCCAGAAGTGTCAGCGTTGTGCGCCCCGGTTCCTTGCCAAGCACGTAAATCGTGCGATCCGAAAGCGAGGAAATATCCGCAATCCCGGGGTTCGCAATCGAAAGCTCGGTGAACGGCGTGTCGCTCTCGACGACGACCGCGCGGTTCATCGGCACGTTTAGTGCAGTCGATGGCGATCCGCGCATCACACGCAAGTTTTCCGCCGTCCCGATATTTGGAACCACGGCTATAGATAACGCAAAGCTGGCAACAACCGCTTTGATAAATTTTGTACATGTCATTGTGACCTGCCTCTCCGATCACGCCTCATTTATTTCGGGTCTTTTTGCCCGCATTCCCCAGACCCTGCCCTGAAACAACAATTATTGCAAGAATCAATGAGTTGCCGCGCAAATGTGATGTGGATCGGTAACAGCGGCGCAAGGGGGCAATGATGCAAAAGGCACGCAGCCATTAGGGATGCGTGCCGATAGTTCTATATTTTATGAGGGGCTTAGTTGGTGCAAGGGATCTCGACCTGAACCCGATCACCGCCTTTGTTTGTGGTGATATAGCAAGATTGCTGCATCGGCGCGGCCTCGATTTGGGCAACCACTGGCTCGTCTGCAAGTCCAAGTAGCGCACGTTGGTCAACAAGAATTTCGCTCAGAACCGTATCGTCACCGTCACCCACCAAAGAGAGGGAAAGAGCGCCAGTTGACTGGGCTTGCGCAAGAACAGCCACATCCTGAGGGGAGACTTGCACAGTCACAGTGCGCGCAATGTTTGCACCATTGGTTTCGCCGTTTGCACTTTGGTCAATCGCGATGATCTCGACGGCTGATTTGATCAGCTGGGTGAAGGTCTGGCCATTCTCGCCGCGCACTGCGCCGCTCCAATAGACATCAACACGGTCGGTTGGGCGCAAGAAGCCCGAAACACCGCTGGCCACGTCAACCTTGATCGTAAAGGCACGCATGCCGCGCTCCAAAAGGGACGTGATGCCCGCAGGTTTGCCAGGACTTGTCACTTTAGCGGCCAAAATCGGCTCGTTCATTTCCATCTGACGCAAGACAAAGCGGGGGGTATCAACACCATCGGGGAACAATTCTTCCACAGAGGAGAACGCCCCTTCGGGCACATAGGCCACTGCGTAGTCGATCAGGGTGATATCGGCCTCCGTCACCGGCTCGCCATAAGCGATCATGCGGTTGGGGGCGTATACTTTGACAGTTGGCACAGTTTCTGCGGCCTTGGCACGTTCTTGTTGCAGCGCCATTTCCTGCTCGCTCACAAAGCCCTGAACCATATAGACGGCAAAGCCTGCGAGGCCCATGCCAACAAGGAGAACCAGTCCGAATAATGCACGCATTGTCGTACCTCTTTATCTTTCGTTTGCAGAGCGTGATGCTCTGACGGGTGATCGTCGCAAGGGGGTGCGACTTATTCAGTGATGTGCGACTCGACGTAGGCTTGAATGTCTTCGCCCCCGTCCAGTGCGCCATCGCGGACGGACACGCCGACCGCGGTTGCAAGAATGACCATGCCTGCGGTCAAAACGACCCAGTCCACAGAGATCGCGCCACAGTCCTGGCGGAAAAAATCTTTGATACGGTTCAACATTTCAGTTTCCACTTTGTTTACAGTTCTTACTCGTTAAACCTACTGTTGCTTGATATTGCGGCACGTTCGTGGCGATCAGGTGATCAATTCAAGGTTATTTCCCAAGGCACGGCTGCGACGCAAAAGGCCGCCACGCGATAACGCGCAGCGGCCGATTAAATAATCCGGTTGGATTATTCAGTAATCATTGCGGTCATGTCGCCGCCAACGTCTGCTGCCAGGCCAGTTGCGCCTGTCTTGATGGACGAGCCAACAGCTGCGCCCAAAAGAACGATAGCGGCTGTCAGAACAACCCAGTCAACTGTGACTGCGCCGTCTTCGGAATTCTTGAAAGTTTTGAACAGGTTAAGCATTGTGGTCCCTCCTCGGGATATATCTGGAATTAAGAATTTTTCTTTTCGGATATTTTCGCTGCTACAACGTTTGCCAGTAACTTGTGGCGGGGTTGTGGCGGGGGAGTGCTCATTTTGAGGTCACTTTACCCACAAAGCTAAACGGAAAGGGCCGCCGCGCAGCATAGCGCAGCGGCCAATCACAAAATCCGAATGGATTATTCAGTGATAAGAGCGGTCATGTCGCCGCCAACGTCTGCTGCCAGGCCAGTTGCGCCTGTCTTGATGGAAGAACCAACAGCTGCGCCCAAAAGAACGATAGCGGCTGTCAAAACAACCCAGTCTACTGTTACTGCGCCGTCTTCGGATTTCTTGAAGTTTTTGATCATGTTAAGCATTGTAGTCCCTCCTCAGGGTATCGCTAGATTTTCAGTTCAACCTTGTCGGATCGTTTCGAACCGGCCTCTTGTTTGGCTCAATCCCCGTCTTGGTTGAACATGTTTTGCACTTTGAATAGGGCGGGAGTTTGACCCCAATCGCACAATTTTGGACAAGGGCACATTAACGGGAAATTTATTGTTAACCCATTGAATTACAGTGATATAAATTTCGTTAACTGCTTAACGGAACATTATGAAATGGAGGCAATTGTGTTCAAACTGCCCCAAATGAACACCATTTTAATCAAAACTATCGCTCTGAAAGCCGATTCCTGCGATGCTGGCGTCAATAAAAAGCAGTTTCAGGCAGTGTTCCCATGGTTCGATCATCATTCTACGCATGTATTGCGTGTTTTTCCGTTGTCGCGTCATCAGGATTCGCGGAATCGTCGCGCTTGCAAAGCGATTTCAGCTTTAAGCGCGTGACAGTGCCCTCCAGTGGCACAACGCGCCGCATCACCGTGCAGATTGACCCGAATGCGCCGCGTGGCCCGTCCGCGCCCGCCGCTGCGGGAACCGCCGTTGCAGCCGTCCCTGACGCGGCCCCGAAAATCACAGGACTGGAATGGTTCTGGCTCGCAGTGTCGCCAAAGCTGTCGGACACAGGACCGGGGCGGTTAGAGCAGGCGCTGCGCGAAATGGCCAATCCGCCCGAAGGCAAGGCCGTGCCCGTGCCGCGTCTTCAAACGCTTCAGACAATCGCGACCGCGCATGGGCTGGATATTTTGCGCGCAACGGTTGGCACGGATGTGTCGCCCGCCTTGGTGCTTGCGCTGATCTCGGTCGAGAGCGCGGGGCAGACCAGCGTGACAAGCAGCGCAGGCGCGCAAGGGCTAATGCAACTGATGCCCGCCACTGCCGCGCGATTTGGCGTGACCGATAGCATGAACGCGGGCGACAATATCAAAGGCGGGGTCGCGTATCTGGCGTGGTTAATGAACCACTTCGACAATGACCCCATACTGGCGCTGGCTGGATATAATGCGGGGGAGGGGGCCGTGCGCAAGAACGAAGGCGTGCCACCCTACGCAGAAACCCGCGCCTATGTGCCCAAGGTTCTTGCCGCTTGGACGGTTGCGAAGGGGCTATGTCAAACGCCACCAGAGTTGATGACGGACGGCTGCGTGTTCCATAATAACGGCGTGTAGTGGAGTAGGGGGCGCAGCGAACCGCGCCCACCTTATCTATACGATAGTCGCTTCGGTTGCTGCGCGCAGCTCGTCCTCGGTGACGCCATCAGCGCACTCGACGATCTTCAAGCCACCCTCGACCACATCAAGCACACCAAGGTTGGTGATAATGCGATCCACGACCTTTTGACCTGTCAACGGCAGGGTGCACGCCTTGAGCAGCTTGCTATCGCCATGTTTGGACGTGTGATCCATCACAACAACCACACGGCGCACGCCAGCCACGAGGTCCATCGCGCCGCCCATGCCCTTGACCAGCTTGCCCGGAATCATCCAGTTCGCCAGATCACCGTTTTCGGCCACTTCCATTGCGCCCAAGATCGCCATCGCGATTTTGCCGCCACGGATCATGCCAAACGACTGGGAGCTGTCAAAATACGCGGTCTGCGGTAGCTCGGTAATCGTCTGCTTGCCTGCATTAATCAGGTCGGCGTCGATTTTGTCCTCGGTCGGGAATGGGCCCATGCCAAGCATCCCGTTCTCGGACTGCAACGTGACCTCTACACCCTCTGGAATGTAGTTGGACACCAGCGTCGGAATACCGATGCCAAGGTTCACATATGTGCCGTCTTGGAGTTCTTGTGCGGCGCGTGCCGCCATTTGGTTACGATCCCACATGTTATGCGCTCCTCACTGTGCGTTGCTCGATCCGCTTTTCGTGATCACCTTGAATGATGCGGTGCACATAGATGCCGGGCAGGTGGATACTGTCGGGGTCAAGGCTGCCTGTTGGCACGATCTCTTCGACTTCGACAACGCAGGTCTTGCCGCACATCGCAGCAGGGGGGTTAAAGTTGCGCGCGGTTTTGCGGAACACGAGGTTGCCCGTCTCGTCCGCTTTCCATGCTTTAACGATGGCGAGATCGGCAAAGATGCCTTCTTCCATGATGTAAGTCTCGGGCGCGCCGTTCTCGCCTGTCGGGAAATCCTTGTGCTCTTTGCCTTCTGCGATCACCGTGCCGACACCCGTTTTGGTGTAAAAGCCGGGGATGCCGCAGCCGCCAGAGCGCATACGTTCGGCCAATGTGCCTTGCGGGTTGAATTCCAGCTCAAGCTCGCCAGACAGATACTGGCGCATGAACTCGGCGTTCTCACCTACATATGACGAGATCATTTTCTTGACCTGCTTGGTTTGCAGCAAAATGCCGATGCCAAAGTCGTCGACGCCCGCATTGTTAGAGGCAAACGTCAGATCTTTTGTGCCCGCATCTTTGATCGCGCCAAGCAGTAGCTCGGGAATACCGCAAAGGCCAAAGCCCCCTGCGGCGATATACATGCCGTCATGCAACAACCCGTCAAGGGCGGCGGCGGCGTTGGGGTAGATTTTCTTCATGGTGGACCCTTCAAGAACAATACCCGCAAACCTTAAATGTGGCGCGGGTATTGTCAATGCATTTGCTGCAATGCAGCGAAGGGCGATCTAGATGATCCGCACCTGCGTGCCGATAGGGGTAATGTCGAACAATTTAGCGATTGTCTCGTTATACAGGCCGATACATCCATCCGAAGACGGTCGGCCAATCTTGCGGGTGTCGTGCGTGCCGTGGATAATGTAGGCAGGCCAGGACAGATACATCGCATGTGTGCCAAGCGGATTATTGGGACCAGGGGGGATGTATTCCCAGTCAAACCGTTCGCGTTGCGAAGCAGTCGGGGTCCAGTCGGGCCCAACACGCTTGCGGACAATCTCGGTGTAGCCGCGTTTGGTTAGCTCTTCACTGATCGGCACGGATGTCGGGTAAACATGATAAATGTCTCCCTTCCAGAAGTGGAGGGCACGCGATGCGGTATCAGCCACGATCGTCGCGACTCCCATAGTGTCAAAGTGATCGCGCCAGTCCTGTTGCACAAAACTTGCGATGTTGCGGGTCGCTGTCGCGGAAGGCGTTTGGGCAATGGCAGGGGCGGCCAAAAGGCTGGCTGCACCCGATAAGATCACCTTGCGCCTGTTAAGAATGTGATGTGTCATATTACACCTCCATAAAGAATTCAGCCATTTGAGTATGGCTGAACCTATGGGCGGTCAATCATGGCGCAGTCACGAACGTGTTAGGATGTTGTAATGCGGCGGTTTGTGGCCGCCGCGCTATTCGATCACATCACCTTCGTCATCTTTTGCAGGGGCTTTCTTGGCTGCGGGCTTTTTCTTGGCTGCGGGCTTTTTCTTGGCGGCCGGCTTTTTCGCAGGCGCTTTCTTTGCCGCCGGCTTTTTGGCAGCCGCCTTTTTCTTGGGGGCCGCCTTCTTTTTGGCCGCTGGCTTCTTTTTGCCGGCTTTGGCTGCGCGCTCGTCGATCAGATCGACAGCTTGCGCCATTGTCAGGTCCGCAGGCTCGATGGTGTCGGGGATCGTCGCATTGATCTTTTCCCACTTCACATAGGGGCCGTATTTACCTGTGTAGATGTTTACTGGGCCGCCCGCTTCGGGATGCTCGCCAAGTTCGTGGATTGGCACGGCAGCCTTGCCACGTTGGCCACGGCTCGCGACTTTTTCGGCCAAAAGCTGCACCGCGTGGTTCATGCCAACGGTCCAGACATCGTCGATGCCCTCAAGATTGGCGTTTGTGCCCCCCCGATCAGAGGTGGACGGCGCGTGCTTAAGATATGGACCATAGCGGCCAATATTGGCCCAAACGGTGATGCCATCCTCTGGATGCGGGCCGATTTCGCGGGGGAGGGACAAAAGCATGACAGCCTTTTCAAGCTCAAGCTCTTCTGGCTCCCAATCCTTTGGAATCGACTGGCGTGGTGGCTTTTTGTTTTCTTCGGTAACTTCGCCGCGCTGGGCATAGGGACCAAAGCGGCCCTTGAAAACGCGGATTTCGTCGCCGTCATCCGTGCCAAGCAACTTGCCCTCGGGCGGGATCGCAGACGCCTCTGCCTCGGGGTTTGGCGGACCAAACGGGCGGGTATAACGGCACTCTGGATAGCTCGAGCAGCCGATAAATGCGCCACCCGAACGGGCGGTGCGCATCGACAGGCGGCCCTTGCCACAGTTGGGGCAAAGCCGTGGATCGCCACCATCTTCAAGGGGCGGGAACAGGTGAGGCTCCAAGACCTCGTTGATCTTTTCCAAAACCTCGGTGATCCGCAATTCGGATGTTTCACCGATTGCGGCAGAGAAATCGCGCCAGAACCGTTCAAGCACCTTCTTGTAATCGGCGTTGCCCGCGCTGACCTCGTCAAGCTGGTTCTCCAGATCGGCGGTGAAATCATACCCGATATACTTGCGGAAATAGTTCGACAGGAACGCGGTGACCAAACGGCCCTTATCCTGTGGAATAAGGCGGTTCTTGTCTTTTTCGACGTAGCCGCGGTCCTGGATGGTTGTCACGATCGAGGCATATGTGGAGGGGCGACCAATGCCCAGTTCTTCCATGCGCTTGACCAATGTGGCCTCGGTGTAGCGCGGGGGCGGCTGGGTAAAGTGCTGCTCTGGATCGACGCTGCTTTTCTCGGCCTTCTCGCCTTGGGTGATCTGGGGCAGGCGCTTGTCGTCCTCGTCGGTGCTGTCGTCCTTGCCTTCTTCATAGATCGCAATGAAGCCGTCAAAGGTCATCACCTGACCGTTTGCGCGCAACATGACTTGTCCGTCAGCAGAGCCAACATCAACAGCCGTGCGTTCAAACTTTGCGCCAGCCATCTGGCTTGCAATCGTGCGCTTGTAGATCAGATCATACAATTTGCGTTGATCGGCGTCAGTGATATTGGCCTCGTCAGCCCCAACCATAAGATCGGTCGGGCGCACACATTCGTGGGCCTCTTGGGCGTTCTTGGCCTTGTTTTTATAGACGCGCGCCTCGGCGGGCAGGTATTTGTCACCGAACTTCGCCTTGATCGCATCGCGGGCAGAGGTCACGGCCTCGGGGGCCATATCAATGCCGTCGGTCCGCATATAGGTGATCAGACCCGCCTCATAAAGTCGCTGAGCGACCGACATTGTTTGACGCGCGCCAAAGCCGAATTTACGACTTGCCTCCTGCTGGAGGGTTGAGGTCATAAAGGGCGGGGACGGGTTGCGCGTGCCTGGTTTTGCCTCGACGGCAATGACCTTCAGGTCGCGGCTGTTGATGGCTTGCACGGCAAGCTCTGCTTGCGTGGCGTTGGAGATGCTGAATTTCTCAAGCTTTTCGCCTGCCAGCGTGGTCAAGCGGGCCTCGTAAGATTGGCCGCGATCGGTTTTCAACTGCGCTTTGACGGTCCAGTATTCCTGATTGCGGAACGACTCGATCTCCATCTCGCGCTCGACGATGATCCGCAGCGTCACGGATTGCACACGGCCCGCCGATTTAGCGCCCGGCAATTTGCGCCAAAGCACGGGCGACAGATTAAAGCCGACGAGATAATCTAATGCGCGGCGCGCAAGATAGGCATCGACCAGCGGCACGTCGACCTGACGGGGGTTTTCCATCGCGTTGAGCACGGCCGTCTTGGTGATCGCATTGAACACCACGCGGCTGACGGGGGTGTCTTTCTTGATCGCCTTTTTGGCGGTCAAGGCCTCGGTCAAGTGCCAGCTAATCGCCTCGCCTTCGCGGTCGGGGTCGGTCGCGAGGATCAGTTCGTTGTCGTTCTTGAGCGCGTCAACAATCGCCTTGATGTGCTTTTTGCTGTCGCTTGCGATCTCCCATTTCATGTCGAAATCTTCATCGGGCAGCACAGAGCCGTCCTTGGGGGGGAGGTCGCGGACGTGACCATAAGAGGCGAGAACTGTGTAGTTGCTCCCCAAATACTTGTTAATTGTCTTGGCCTTAGCGGGGGATTCGACGACGACAACTGGCATGGGAATCCTTCAAAAAACGAAACGGTGACTATGATCGCGGAACATGGGGTTGCCGCTAAAGGAATGTCAATGCGAGGAATTGTCAAAGGGGAAAGTTCGAGAATTTTGCATCACACCCGTGCAAGTGACCTAAGTGCGCAGCGCCAGAAGTCCACCTAACTGGCGCGAAATTTTGCCATCAAGTTCAAGTGAGACGATTGCGGGCGCGGCCTCGCGGGGGCCGATGCCGAGGTCACGGATCAGCTGGTCTTCTGCGATGGGAGAGGGGCCAAGACGGTCGAGGATCTGACTGTGCAATTGTGCCACCGCGCGCAGGTCCTGCTTTGGCTTGGGGGCGGGAATGACGGGTTCATCAGGCACGACTGGCGGGGTGAACTGGCCAATCGCCTCGATGACGTCAGCGGCATTGCGCACCAATGTCGCCCCATCGCGCAGCAGCATGTTACAGCCGTAAGAGCGCGCATCAAACGGGTGACCCGGCACGGCGAGCACCTCGCGCGATTGGTCAAGCGCGGTGCGTGCGGTGATCAGGCTGCCCGACTTTGCGGCGGCCTCAACGATGACCACCGCGCGCGACAGCCCCGAGATGATCCGATTGCGCGCAGGGAAGTGGCGCGCCTGTGGCTGAAGCCCCATTCCCATCTCCGAAAGGCGCAGGCCTTGGCGGGCGATGTCTTCGGAAAGTTTTTTGTTTTCAAGCGGGTAGATCGTATCAACGCCACCCGCCTGCACCGCGATAGTGCCTGTTTTCAGCGCGCTGAGGTGGGCGGCGGTATCGACGCCGCGCGCAAGCCCCGAGACAACCACGAACCCGGCCTCGCCCAGTTCGGCGGCGAGGGATTTGGCCATGCGCGTGCCAAGCGAGGAAGCGTTTCGCGCACCAACCATTGCAACAAGGGGCCGGTTTAGCAGCCCGAGATCACCCATCGCCCATAGCATCGCAGGCGCATCCTTGAGGGCGTCGAGGTCAGCGGGAAAGTCAGGTTGCCCCGACAAGAGCAGCCGCGCGTTATTGGCGCGCCCCGCTTTTAACTCTGCGATAACAACGGCTTCAGGGCAAATGGAATAATCCGATACGCCTGCGGCCCGAGCGACCTCGGGCAGGGCATCAAGGGCGGCGGCGGCGCTTCCGTGTTCGCGGATCATCCGCCGATAGGTCGCGGGGCCAACACGTTTGGAGCGCAGCAGGCGAAGGCATGTGAACGCCTCGTCTTCCGTGGTGGGTCGGCTTGGGGGGTGAGTGGAAGCTGCTAATTTTACAGGCATCCTATCCTCCGCCTTGCTGCCCGTTAACCTTAAGAGCCACGAGGTTAACGAGGGGTGAATCAACAACAGAAAATTAGCGACAAATCCAAAGCACGCACTTTCACCTATGAAAACAAGGCGTTTGCGGGGTGTGACTTGCGTGCACAGCGCGTGCACCAAGCGTGCACCGACCTGTCAAAACCAAAACCCCGCCACGATGACTGTCATCGGGCGGGGTTTGGCGTTCATCGATTCGGGCGCAGGGCATGGTTTAGCCGCCAGCCCCGCCAATCGTCAGCCCACCGATCTTGAGGCTCGGTTGCCCGACACCCACAGGAACCCATTGCCCTGCCTTGCCGCAATTGCCGATGCCTGGATCGAGTTCAAGGTCGTTGCCGATCCCTTGGATGTTCTTGAGGGAGGTCGCGCCGTCCCCGATCAGCGTGGCCCCTTTCACGGGGGCGCCGACAATGCCGTCTTTGACGCGGTAGGCCTCGGTGCAGGAAAACACGAATTTGCCGTTGGTGATGTCGACCTGTCCGCCACCGAACCCCACGGCGTAAATCCCGTCCTTAAGATCGGCGACAAGGGAAGCCGGATCAGCATCACCCGCCAGCATATAGGTGTTGGTCATCCGCGGCATCGGCGCATGTGCGTAAGATTCGCGCCGCCCGTTGCCCGTGGGCGCGACCCCCATGAGCCGCGCGTTCTGGCGGTCTTGCATGTAGCCGACAAGAACGCCGTCTTCGATCAGGGTGTTCTTGGCGCTTGGCGTGCCCTCGTCGTCGATGGTGATGGAGCCGCGCCGATCAGGGATTGTGCCGTCGTCGAGCACGGTAACCCCTTTGGCGGCGATTTGCTGGCCCATCAGCCCTGCGAATGCAGAAGAGCCTTTACGGTTGAAATCACCCTCAAGCCCGTGGCCAATCGCCTCGTGCAGCAGGATGCCCGGCCACCCCGGCCCAAGGACCACGTCCATCACGCCCGCAGGGGCAGGGACCGCATCGAGGTTCACAAGGGCGATGCGTAGCGCCTCGCGTGCGGCGGCCTGCCAGTGGTCGGCGGCGATCAGGCCAATGAGCCCCGCACGCCCCCCCGCGCCAGACGTGCCAGATTCGCGCTTGCCGTTTTCCTCGACGATGATCGAGACATTGAGCCGCGACATGGGGCGTGTGTCGGTGACAAGCGTGCCCTCGGGGCGCAGGATCAGCACCTCTTGGTGAGAGGCGGCGAGAGTGGCGGACACCTGCACCACGCGTTTATCGAGGTCGCGGGCGAATGCGTCGATTTCGCGCAAGATGTCGATCTTGGCGGGGAAGGTGGCCTGTAGCATTGGATCGGCGTCTGAATAGAGCTTTTCGTTCGTGCCTTTTGGCCCAACTGCCAGCGTGCCGCCCCCTTCACCAACCGCGAGGCGGGCGGTTGCCACTGCGCGCCGCAATGCGTGCTCGTCAATTGTGGTGGAGTGGGCATAGCCCGCCGTTTCGCCGCGCACCGCCCGCAATCCGAACCCTTCGGATGCATCAAAGCTTGCAGTTTTGATCCGTCCGTCGTCAAATGACAGGACTTCGGACTTGCGCCGTTCCAAGAACAGCTCTCCGTCGTCGGCGCCATGTGTCGCCTCGCGCAGCAAGCTAAGTGCCGTCTCTTGGTCGAGAGCGGTTTCAAAGGGACGAAATGGGTCTGCGGACATCTGGATTCCTGTCGTTTTCTGATCGGCTGGCGAAAAAATTCGGTATGTGCGGCTGATTACCGCGATTGCAGTTCTTGAGTTGTTCATCAAGATATGGGACATGAACAGATAGATACAACGGGATTCCGCCCCCTTTCGGGTGCGACACCAATGAGACGCGCCACTTGGCGCCATGACAGACAGGTTATGATATGCGTTTGAAAACGATTGCGACTTCACTTTGGACTTCGGCTGGCTTGATCCTAGCAGGGTCCGCAGCCTCTGCCCAAGATGTGGCCCAAGACCTTGAAA
Source organism: uncultured Loktanella sp. (assembly GCA_937132065.1). GTDB lineage: Bacteria > Pseudomonadota > Alphaproteobacteria > Rhodobacterales > Rhodobacteraceae > Yoonia. Next base: position 30,234 of record CAKZNT010000015.1, on the reverse strand, counting down.
TTATTGGTGCCCCAGTTGATGGCCTCATGAGCTTTCAGCCTGCCGCGACCGAATTGGCCCGCGACGTGCACTGGCTCGACAATATGCTGTTGGTGATCATCACGATCATCACGCTGTTTGTGACTGGTCTGATGGCATGGGTTGTTGTGCGGTTTAACCAGAAATCGAATCCAACGGCGCGCACGTTTACCCACAACTCTCCTTTGGAAGTTGCGTGGACGATTATCCCTGTTGTTATTCTGGTTATTATCGGCGCGTTTTCGTTGCCTGTTTTGTTCAAGCAGCAGGAAATTCCGCAAGGCGACATCACAATCAAGGTCACAGGCTACCAGTGGTATTGGGGCTATGAGTATGTGGATGATGGCGTTGCGTTCGAGAGCTACATGCTTCAGCGCGACGAGCTTGAGGAAAAGGGCTATTCGCAGAATGAATACCTGCTGGCCACTGACCAAGCCGTTGTTGTGCCCGTTGGCGCCACGATCGTGATGCAGTTGACAGGCGCGGACGTGATCCACTCTTGGACGATCCCTGCGTTCGGCGTGAAGCAGGATGCCGTTCCGGGCCGTTTGTCCCAGCTTTGGTTTGCTGCCGAGAAAGAAGGCATCTACTTTGGCCAGTGTTCCGAGCTATGCGGCAAGGACCACGCCTATATGCCAATCACCGTTAAGGTCGTGAGCCAAGCCACATATGATACGTGGTTGGCAGAAGCGAAAATCGAAAACGGCGTCTAAATTGCGACTGGCGCGGGCTCATCCCCGCGCTACATCCGTTTAGAAGAGGGCAGGTTTTCGGACCTGTTCTAACCCTATGAGAAGCAAAATGACCGATATGACCGCGCACGACACCCCATATGAGGCAAGCATGGGCGACTATTTCGCCCTGTTGAAGCCACGCGTTATGTCGCTGGTAATCTTTACGGCGCTGGTCGGTTTGCTGGTTGCGCCTGTCCCTGTGCATCCGTTCATCGGCTTTGTTGGCGTGCTTTGCATTGCTGTTGGCGCAGGCGCGTCTGGTGCGCTTAATATGTGGTGGGACGCCGATATTGATGCGGTCATGAAGCGCACGGCAAAGCGTCCGATCCCGTCGGGGCGTGTGCAACCGGGAGAGGCGCTTGGCATTGGCATGGCCCTGTCCGGTTTTTCCGTTGTATTGCTGGCACTTGCGACGAATATGCTCGCGGCTGGTCTGCTGGCATTCACCATCTTTTTCTACGCTGTGGTTTATTCGATGTGGCTCAAGCGGTCGACGCCCCACAATATTGTTATTGGCGGCGCGGCGGGTGCGTTCCCGCCGATGGTTGGCTGGGCAGTCGCAACGGGGTCGGTCAGCATCGAATCGTTCCTGATGTTCGCGTTGATTTTCATGTGGACCCCGCCGCATTTCTGGGCGCTCGCGCTGTTTGTGAAGTCGGACTACGGCGATGCAGGCGTGCCGATGCTCACCGAGACACATGGCCGTGACACCACGCGCCGCCACGTGATTGCCTATGCTGTTTTGCTCGTGCCCGTGGCGATTGGCCTTGGGTTCACGTCGATTGGCGGGCCGATCTACCTGACGGTTTCGGTGCTGTTGAACCTCTGGTTCGTCAAGGGCGCTTATGACATCTGGCGGCGTGACGATGCTGCGGCAGATGCTGACAACTATGCTGTCGAGAAACATGTCTTCAAGATTTCTCTGTTCTACCTTTTCTTGCACTTTGGTGCGCTATTGGCCGAGGCGGCGTTGCGCCCCTACGGTTACGGAGGCTGGTAACATGGCTATTCATGTCGAGCACGAAATTCACGAGCGCCGTAAGGGCCGCAACTTTGGCGTTTTGGGCCTGTTGCTTGCCTTTGTCGGGCTTGTCTTTGCACTGACTGTCGTAAAGGTTCTGGAACTGGGCGAAGCCAAGAAGTTCGAGACGTTCGATCACGTTGCCCGCCCTGCGATCATCCCCGAGGAAGGGGATACGCAGTGAAGATATTGCCAAACATCACGGGCCCCAAGCGCACATTGTTCCAGACAGTTGGCGTTGTGGTTTTGATGGGGTCGCTCGCTTGGGCCTCTGTGCCGTTCTATGACTGGTTCTGTCGTGTCACAGGGTTCGGCGGGATCACCAACACGGCTGACGCCGGTTCCGACATTATTCTGGATCAAACGATCAAGGTGCGCTTTGATGCGTCACTTGACCGCGATATGCCGTGGACGTTCAAGCCTGCGCAGCGCGAAATGACCCTGCGCATTGGTGAGACCGGCTTGGCGTTTTACGAGGCGCACAACCCGCTGGATGTGCCTGTCGCGGGCCAAGCTGCCTACAATGTGACGCCATATGAGGCGGGCGCATTCTTTGATAAAATCGAGTGCTTTTGCTTTACGGAACAGGTGTTGCAACCGGGCGAAACGGTGATGATGCCCGTGTCTTTCTTCGTTGATCCTGCGATCGTGAATGACCGCGAAGGTCAGTATGTGCATACCATTACCCTCGGGTATACGTTTTACCAGATCGATCTGCCCGAAACAGAGGTGCAGGCGATGAATGCGACACCAACAACTTTGACAACGGCGCCGCAAGTCGCCATAGACATTAACTAACGACCAAGCCGATAGGGAACCACTGCAATGGCGCATGAAAAGAACCACGACTATCATATTTTGCCACCTTCGATCTGGCCAATGGCTGGCGCTGTTGCCGCCTTTGTTATGCTCCTCGGGAGTGTTTTCTGGATGCATGGCTCTACGCCGTATGTCTTTTTGATCGGTTTTGTTGGCGTTCTTTACGTCATGTATGCGTGGTGGGCTGACGTTGTCGCCGAGAGCCATGTTGGCGATCACACGCCTGTTGTGCGGATCGGTCTGCGCTATGGCTTCATCATGTTTATCATGTCCGAAGTGATGTTCTTTGCTGCTTGGTTCTGGTCATTCTTCAAACATGCCATGTATCCGATGAACCCTGACGGCACGTCGCCGCTTGTTGACGGTATCTGGCCACCTGCGGGCATCGAGACTTTTGATCCTTGGCATTTGCCGTTGATCAATACGTTGATCCTGCTTTGCTCTGGTATGGCCGCAACATGGGCGCACCACGCCCTTGTTCACGAAAACAACCGCGAAGACATGAAGTGGGGCTTGATCCTTTCTGTCGCTCTTGGTGCGCTGTTCACTGTGTTCCAGATCTATGAGTATTCCCACGCGTCCTTCGGCTTCTCGGGCAACATCTATGGCGCCAACTTCTTTATGGCGACGGGCTTCCACGGGTTCCACGTTCTGATCGGCACGATCTTCCTGCTGGTTTGCCTGATCCGCTTGCAGCGTGGCCACTTCACGCCAGAGCGCCACGTCGGCTTTGAAGCTGCTGCATGGTATTGGCACTTTGTTGATGTGGTTTGGTTGTTCCTCTTTGCAGCTGTTTACATCTGGGGCGGCTGATAATTGCGGGGTGCGATGCGTTAAAACGCATCCTACGTAGGATGGGTCTTGACCCATCATCCCTGTCAAAACATACCAAGGCGCACGTAGTCACCTGCGTGCGCCTTTTTCATTGCAAAGGTTGAGGCCTGATCCCTGTGCGACGCATTCTATTTCCTTTGATCCTTGGCATCAGCGGCGTTGCCGTTTTGGTCTGGCTCGGCTTCTGGCAACTTGACCGTCTTGCCTGGAAAGAGGCGGTGCTTGCAGATATCACGGACCGCCTGACCTCTGCCCCCGTGCCCCTCCCGCTTGCCCCCTCCGAGGCGGCTGACGAGTATATGGCAGTGTCGATGACGGGCACTGTCGCGGGTCCGGAATTGCATGTGCTGGCCTCGGGGACGCAGGCTGGCACGGGCTACCGCGTTATTCGCGCGTTTGATCTGGTTGACGGTCGCCGTGTTCTGCTTGATGCGGGTCTGCTGCAACTGGATGATGCAACGCCCTCCACCGATTTTGGGGCCAAAGTCGAGGGCACGTTGATCTGGCCTGACGATGTCAACAGTTCCACCCCTGCGCCTGATCTGGCCAAGAACATCTGGTTTGGCCGCGATGTTGACGCGATGGCAGCCGCCCTTGCAACCGATCCCCTGATGGTCGTGGCCCGCACAATGCAACCCGCCGACCCCCGCCTGATCCCGCTGCCAGTGGACACCGCTGGTATCAAGAACGACCACTGGAGCTATGCGGTCACGTGGTTTGGTCTTGCTTTCGTTTGGGCCATTATGACCCTCTTTTTGATTTCCCGCACCCTGCGCCAAAAGGACACCTAACCGATGCGTTATATCTCGACCCGCGGCCAGAGCCCCGCCCTTACGTTTGAAGAGGCGATGATGACTGGCCTCGCCCGTGATGGCGGCCTATACGTCCCCGAAGACGTGCCGACCCTTACCAAGGCCCAAATCGCCGCGATGGCGGGCAAGTCTTATGAAGACGTTGCATTCGAGGTCATGCGCCCGTTTATCGGCGACACCTTCTCTGATGCGCAATTCAAGGATTTGATCGCAAAAGCCTATGCTGGGTTCGGTCACGCCGCGCGTGCGCCCTTGGTGCAACTTGCCCCCAATCATTTCCTGCTGGAGTTGTTCCACGGTCCGACCCTCGCCTTCAAAGACTTTGCCATGCAGTTGATCGGCCAGATGTTTCAGGCTGCGCTGACCCGCTCTGGCGAGCGTATCACAATTGTTGGCGCGACCTCGGGTGACACCGGCTCTGCTGCGATCGAGGCGTTTCGGGGCTTGCAGAATGTGGATGTGTTCATTCTGTTCCCGCATGGCCGCGTGTCAGAGGTCCAGCGCCGCCAGATGACGACACCGGTCGAGGACAACGTGCACGCCTTGGCGATGGACGGCGACTTTGATGATTGTCAGGCGATGCTCAAGGATATGTTCAACGACTTTGCATTTCGCGACGAGGTGCGTCTTGCGGGCGTGAATTCGATCAACTGGGGCCGTGTGCTGGCGCAGGTTGTCTATTACTTTACGGCAGCGGTCAGCCTTGGTGCGCCGCACCGCGAGGTTTCGTTCACTGTGCCGACTGGCAATTTCGGTGACATTTTCGCGGGCTATATCGCCAAGAAGATGGGCCTGCCGATTGCCGATCTGGTGGTTGCGACCAACCAGAACGACATTTTGCACCGCACGTTGCAAACAGGCGCTTATACCAAGGAGGGTGTTGTCCCGAGTATCAGCCCGTCGATGGACATTCAGGTGTCTTCGAACTTCGAGCGTGCGTTGTTTGACGCCTACGGTCGTGACGGTGCGGCGGTCGCTGCGCAGATGGATGACCTGAAGTCTGGCGGATTCAATATCTCACAGGGCGCGTATCAGATGCTGAAAGATACGTTTCAGTCGGGCAGGGCTTCCGAGGCGGAAACATCTGCCGCGATCAAGCATTATCTGGCACATCATGGCGAGTTGCTCTGCCCGCATTCGGCGGTGGGTGTGCATGTGGCGGAGGACCATCTGGGCACTGTGCCGATGGTCACGCTTGCCACGGCCCATCCTGCGAAATTCCCCGATGCCGTAAAAGCGGCGAGTGGCGTCGCGGCCCCACTTCCCCCGCGCATGGCGGACCTGTATGACCGCCCCGAACGCGTGACTCGCGTGCCAAATGACATGGCGACCTTGCAGGCGCTCATCAAAGAACGGATCAAAGTTTGACGATTGAACAGCACACCCTATCCAACGGTTTCCAGATCATCACCGAGCATATGCCCGGCCTGAAATCAGCAAGCATCGGGATTTGGGTTGATGTGGGTGGCCGCCACGAGCGCCTTGCGCAAAACGGCATCGCCCATTTCCTAGAGCATATGGCATTCAAGGGCACGCCGACCCGTTCTGCCCTGCAAATCGCAGAGGCGATCGAGGATGTGGGCGGCTATTTGAACGCCTATACCAGTCGCGAGAACACGGCCTATTATGCGCGGGTTCTTGAGGAAGATGTGCCGCTGGCGCTCGACGTGATCGGGGATATTCTGGTCAATCCTGTGTTTGACCCTGCGGATGTTGAGCTAGAGCGCGGCGTGATCTTGCAAGAGATCGGTCAAGCCAATGACACCCCTGACGACATCATCTTTGACTGGTTGCAAGAGGTGGCCTATCCCGATCAGGCGATCGGGCGCACGATCCTTGGCCCAGCCGAGCGTGTTTCCAGCTTTAACCGCGATGATCTGAAGGCGTTTGTCGGCGAACATTATGGCCCCGGCCAGATGATTTTGGCGGCAGCGGGTGGCATTGACCACGACAAGATTGTCGCCCAAGCCGAAGCGATGTTTGGCCATCTGTCCCCGATCATCCGTCCCGAGACATTGATCGAGCCTGCAAAATTTGGCGGCGGTGAAGTGCGCCGCGACAAAGACCTTGAGCAGGTTCATTTTGCCCTCGCGTTTGAGGGCCCCAACTATCGCGACCCCGAGATTTACACTGCACAGATATATGCGTCTGTGATGGGCGGCGGCGTGTCGTCCCGCTTGTTCCAAGAGATCCGCGAAAAGCGCGGGCTTTGCTACACCACGTTTGCGCAGGCTGGTGCCTATGAAGACACGGGCACGCTCACGATTTATGCAGGCACAAGTGCCGAGCAGATCGACGAGTTGGCCACTGTTACGGTTGACGAAATGAAGCGCGCCGCAAGTGATATGACCGCCGCCGAGGTCGCCCGTGCCCGTGCGCAAATGAAGGCCGGCTTGCTGATGGGCCTTGAAAGCCCGTCAAGCCGCGCCGAGCGTTTGGCCCGCCTCTGGTCGATTTGGGGCCGCATCCCGTCGCTTGATGAAACGATCGAGCGTGTGGATTCGGTGACCACGGGTGACGTCAAGGAATTTGCAGGCCAGATGGCTGGCAAGGCAGGCGCGGCGATGGCCCTATATGGCCCTGCGGACGCCGCCCCGACATTGGACGAATTGAAGGCTCGGATGGTCGCTTAATGCTTGGCATGCGCAAGAAAGTTCGGCTTGAGACGGAGCGCATGTATTTGCGCCCGCCGATGCACGGCGACTTTCGCGCATGGTCGTCGCTACGCCATGACAGCCGCGCGTTTCTTAGCCCGTGGGAGCCAACTTGGGCTGCCGACCATCTTGCTCGCAAGGCGTTTACAAATCGCGTTTACTGGGCGCAGCGGTCGATCACCAATGGCAATGATGTGCCGTTGTTTATGTTTCGTCGTGCTGACGATGTGTTGCTTGGCGCGATTACCCTGTCAAACATTCGACGCGGCCCCGCCCAAGCGGGCACAACGGGCTATTGGATCGGCCAGCCCTACGCCCGTCATGGTTATATGAAAGAGGCGATCGAGGCCGTGGTGCATTACGCGTTTCGCACGCTTGATCTGAGCCGTATCGAGGCGGGCTGCCTGCCGGAAAACACAGCCTCGCGCCGTCTGCTCGAGAAATGTGGCTACAAATACGAGGGTGTAGCCCAGTCGTATTTGCAGATTGATGGTCGCTGGCGCAACCATGTTTTATACGCAAATCTGCGCGGTGACCGCCGTGGAAAAACCGACGTCGGCTAGCCCCCGCACTTTTTTGCGAAATCTCGGGTTTGTGATGCTTGACGAAGCCCACTTGGTTCCTTACCTACCTTGCGTTGGCACTCGCAACGCTTGAGTGCTAACGACAAGAGAAACACGCACTGGGGAAATTCCAAGATGGCATTTACACCACTTCACGACCGCGTTCTGGTTCGTCGCATCGAAGGCGAAGAGAAAACAAAGGGCGGTCTGATCATTCCTGACGCCGCAAAAGAAAAGCCTGCTGAGGGCGAAGTTGTATCCGTAGGCTCTGGCGCCCGCAAGGACAACGGCGAGCTGATCGCAATGGACGTCAAAGCTGGCGACACTGTGTTGTTTGGCAAGTGGTCCGGCACAGAGGTCAAGATCGACGGCGAAGACCTGTTGATCATGAAAGAAAGCGACATTCTGGGCATCCTGTAAGGGCATCCCACATTCGTTTTCCAGACAAAATTCATAATTTAAGGAGCACATGAAAATGGCTGCTAAAGACGTAAAATTCGGGACCGACGCCCGCAACCGTATGCTTAAGGGTGTGAACATCCTTGCTGACGCGGTGAAAGTCACGCTTGGTCCAAAGGGCCGTAACGTGGTTCTGGACAAGTCCTTCGGCGCACCGCGCATCACCAAAGACGGTGTATCCGTGGCCAAAGAGATCGAGCTTGAAGACAAGTTCGAGAACATGGGCGCGCAGATGGTTAAGGAAGTTGCTTCCCGCACCAATGACGAAGCTGGCGACGGCACAACAACAGCAACAGTTCTGGCCCAAGCGATTGTGCGCGAAGGCATGAAGTCTGTTGCCGCTGGCATGAACCCGATGGACCTCAAGCGCGGTATCGACCTTGCGACTGCGAAAGTGGTTGAAGCGATCAAAGCGGCAGCCCGTCCTGTCAACGACAGCGACGAAGTTGCCCAAGTCGGCACAATCTCCGCGAACGGCGAAGCAGAAATCGGTCGTCAGATCGCTGATGCGATGCAAAAAGTTGGCAACGAAGGTGTGATCACTGTTGAAGAGAACAAAGGTCTTGAAACAGAGACCGACGTTGTTGAAGGCATGCAGTTTGACCGCGGTTACCTGTCCCCTTACTTCACAACAAACACCGAGAAGATGACTGCCGAGCTGGAAGATGCGATCATCTTGCTGCACGAAAAGAAGCTGTCGTCCCTTCAGCCAATGGTTCCACTGCTTGAGACTGTTATCCAGTCCGGCAAGCCGTTGTTGATCATCTCCGAAGACGTTGAAGGCGAAGCGCTTGCAACTCTCGTGGTGAACAAACTGCGCGGTGGTCTGAAGATTGCTGCTGTTAAGGCTCCTGGTTTTGGCGACCGTCGCAAGGCAATGCTGCAGGACATCGCGATCCTGACAGGTGGTCAGGTGATCTCCGAAGACCTCGGCATGAAGCTTGAGAACGTCACAATCGACATGCTTGGCACTGCCAAGCGCGTGACAATCACCAAAGACACCACAACCATCATCGATGGTGGCGGCGAGAAGGCCGAGATCGACGCACGCGTCACTCAGATCCGTGGCCAGATCGAAGAAACAACATCCGATTACGACCGTGAGAAGCTGCAAGAGCGCGTGGCCAAACTGGCTGGCGGTGTTGCTGTTATCCGCGTTGGCGGCATGTCTGAAGTGGAAGTCAAAGAGCGTAAAGACCGCGTTGACGATGCTTTGAACGCGACCCGCGCTGCTGTCCAAGAGGGCGTTGTTGTTGGTGGTGGTGTTGCACTTATCCAAGGTGGAAAGTCGCTTGACGGCCTTAAGGGTGCAAACTCTGACCAAGACGTTGGTATCGCAATTGTCCGCAAGGCAATCGAAGCACCATTGCGTCAGATCGCTGAAAACTCCGGTGTTGATGGCTCTGTTGTTGCTGGCAAAATCCGCGAGTCTTCTGACAAGTCGTTCGGCTTTAACGCGCAGACCGAAGAGTATGGCGACATGTTCAAGTTCGGCGTTATCGACCCTGCCAAAGTTGTGCGCACAGCCCTGCAAGACGCAGCGTCTGTTGCTGGCCTGTTGATCACAACCGAAGCAATGGTTGCTGATCGTCCGTCCAAAGACGGTGGTCCAGCTGGCGGCGGCATGCCCGACATGGGCGGCATGGGCGGCATGATGTAAAAACCGGCTTGGGCTTGCCCAAACGATTTTGACAAGACGGCAGGCCTTTCCCTAGGAAATGCCGAGAGCCGAAAATGTCGATCAAAAACGAGGGCGGTCCCATTGCGGGGCCGCCCTTTTTGCTTCGCCGCTTGTTGAACGGGCGCAACTGCGTAGGATGGGTTTTAACCCATCATTCCTGAAAGGCGCATCAATGCTTATCACGCCCGATTTTCAACGCGACATGAAGCGCGCGGACGAGGCAGAGGTCGAGGCCTTGTTGCACGCAGCCTTTGACACCCCCGCCGAGGCCAAGCTGGTCGCGGCTCTGCGCAAGTCCAAGGTGATCGCAGGCGAGCAGGTGCTCGGTTGGGATGGCCGTATCGTCGGATATTACGCCCTGTCGTATCTTACAAAGCCAAAGGGCTGGCTTTGTCTTGCCCCAGTTGCGATCGCGCCCGACCTGCAACGCCGCGGCTACGGCAAGCGTATGATGGGTATGTTGACCGAGTGGTCCCGTCTGACCCAAAGCCCGATTGTCGTGGTTGGTAATCCCGCGTTCTACGAGAAAGCCGGATTTTCGACTGCAAGTGCTGCAACGCTGACCAGCCCATACCCGCGATCTCACACGATGGTGTCTGGCGTCACGGGCGCGCCTGTGCAAACTATCGTCTACCCTTCCGCTTTCCGCGATATGTGATGGGTTAAAACCCATCCTACGTCGTTGCGCGATCTAACAGAGAGCCGAGCCAACCCGATGAAATTGTTTATCCTTGTTGCCTTGGCCATGATGGCCTTTGCCGCCAATTCGGTTCTGACCCGCGTTGGTGTCGCACATTATGCAATGGATCCGGTCGCCTTTGCGGTGATCCGTGTTGCCGCGGGAGCCTTGACCCTTGCCTTGTTGGTCGCCGCGCGCCGTAACTCCCCCCTGACCGACATCACATCCCGCTGGCGCGGTGCGCTTGCGCTCGCGATCTATATGCTTGGGTTCTCATGGGCCTATCTCTCGCTTGGTGCGGGGCTTGGCGCCTTGATCCTCTTTGGTGTCCTTCAGGTCATCATGTTTGGCTGGGCGGTCTGGCGGGGCCAGTCCATTCCGCTGATGCGCTGGATCGGTGCGATCTTTGCTATTGTCGGCTTGGTCGTCTTGCTGTGGCCGACCCAAGCGTTTTCTGTCCCGTTCTTTGGCACGGTGTCGATGATCGTCGCGACAATCGGCTGGGCGGCATACACCATTTTGGGGCAGGGGGCGCGAGACCCCTTACGGGCCACGGCGGGCAATTTCATCCTATGCTTGCCAATTGTCGCACTGGCGCTTTTGGCGGGCACTGACGGAGAGTTCGCCCAAGGCGGCGTCATATCTGCCATTGTCGCAGGGTCGCTTTCATCGGGCATCGGCTATGCGATCTGGTATCGTGTTTTGCCCCAGCTCGCCACAACCGTCGCAGCGGTGGCGCAGCTTAGTGTGCCCGTCATCGCCGTCATTGCGGGCGTGCTGTTCTTGGGCGAGCCATTGTCCGCACGCCTTGTGATTGCGGGCGCGCTGGTCATCGGCGGCATCGCACTCTCTAACGTAAAATGGGCTCCAGCGGGTCGTATTTGATCGCCTGACTTCCCCCCCAAGCGGCCCCTGCAAGGCTATCGGGTTTCGCACGCAGCCGCCCAAGTTCGGCCTCTGTCACCCATTTTCGGTGCGTGACGACCCCTTCTGGATCAACCCATGTTTCGCTTAACGTGCCCGCCGTAATCGTGCAGTGAAAATAGACATCGACCTGATGAAAGCTGCCCTTAGGGTCGTGGAATTCATTGACCAGACAGACCTCGCCGACATCAACGCTTAGCCCTGTTTCCTCCATGATCTCGCGCTTGAGATTGTCGGGAAGACTGCTGTGCGGTTCTGCCCCGCCACCCGGCGCGCACCAAAGATCACTGCGCCCTTTCCAGGCGTTCACAAGCAAGAGTTTGTTGTCATGTAGGATGATCGCGCGCGTGGCGATCCGAATGGGGCGTTTCATATCACCAGCGTGACGGGTTGCGCGAAAAGACGCAAGGTTCAGATTTCAAAGTCTTTAAATACGCCCGCGAGGTGTTATGTCAGTCTGATGAAAAATATGATTGCCGCCATTGTTCTGGGTCTGTCTGCAAGTGCTGCCACTGCGCAGGACTGTATTGTAATGCTGCACGGGCTGGCCCGTTCGGAATATTCGTTTGCGCCGATGCAGGTTGTGCTTGAGCGCAGTGGTTACAGCGTTGTGAATAGCGGCTACCCCTCGACAGAGGCCACGATCCAGCAGTTGGTCGAAGAGAACCTGCCTGCTGATGTCGCCGCTTGTGGCGAGGCCCGCGTGCATTTTGTCACCCATTCGATGGGCGGCATTCTGGCGCGTGCGTGGCTGGCTAATAACCGCCCTGCAAACATGGGCCGCGTGGTGATGTTGGCCCCTCCAAATGCAGGGTCGGAACTTGTGGATGTGTTTGGCGACTTTGAGCCGTTTTTGTGGGTCAATGGCCCTGCGGGACTGCAACTGGGCACAGAGGCGGAAAGCCTGCCCAACCAGCTTGGCTTAGCGGAATATGAGGTGGGGATCATTGCGGGCAATCGTTCGCTGAACCCTGTTTATTCGTCGCTGATTGATGGCCCTGATGATGGCAAGGTGTCCGTCGCAAGCACTCATCTTTTGGGCGAGGTTGATCACATCGAAATGCCCGTGACCCATACGTTCATGATGAACAATCCGCTGGTTATGGCGCAGGTCATGTCGTTCCTCGAGGATGGCCGCTTTGACCGGTCCCTTAGCTTTGGCGATGCGGTTGGCGCGGGGATCGACGACGTGTTGTTCGGCTCCGAGTAACGGGCGTCTATGATTTGACGTGATTGACGTGGCCCATTTTGCGGCCCGCTTTCACATCATCCTTGCCATAAATATGGAGGGCCGCGCTGGTTTTTGCGAGCGCTGGGAGCTTATCCATATCGTCACCGATCAGATTTTCCATCACGACATCGCTATGGCGCGCCCCGTCCCCGAGCGGCCAGCCTGCAACGGCGCGGATGTGCTGCTCGAACTGGTCGATCGTGCAGCCGTTCTGGGTCCAGTGCCCCGAGTTATGCACGCGCGGCGCAATCTCGTTAACGATAAGCCCTTGCGGCGTCACGAATAATTCAAGCCCCATCACGCCCACATAATCAAGCGCGTTCAGGATGCGCGCGGCGATAAGCACCGCGTCAGTCCGCTGGCTTGGCGTCAGTTTTGCAGGCACTGTGGTCGTCCGCAAGATACCGTCAACATGCACATTTTCACCCGGATCATAGCAGGCGACTGCGCCTTCAGCGTCCCGCGCGCCGATCACCGACACCTCGTGGCTAAAGGTGACGAACCCTTCAAGGATCGCAGAAGCGCCAGCCATATCAGCGAGCGCAGAGGCCGCATCGTCGGGCGACATGATCCGTGATTGCCCCTTGCCATCATAGCCCATCGTGCGCGTCTTGAGGATCGCGGGCGTGCCGATCGTGGCAATGGCTTTGCTCAGGTCAGCCGCGTTTTGCACATCAGCGAAGGGCGCGGTTTGCAGGCCGAGGTCTTGTAAGAATTTCTTTTCAACCAAGCGGTCTTGGGATGTGGCCAATGCGCCGCGCGGCGGGTGGATCGGCTTGATGGCTTCGAGTAAATCAAGCGCGGATGTCGGGATGTTCTCGAACTCGTAGGTGATCACGTCAACCGACTGCGCAAACGCCTGTAGTGCAGCCTCATCTGCGTAGGATGCGGTTGTCACCGCATCTGCGACGTGGGCTGCGGGCGGGTTGGCTGAGGGTTCGAAAATATGGGTTTTAAGTCCCAATCGTGACGCCGCAACCGAGAGCATCCGCCCCAGTTGCCCGCCGCCCAGAATACCGATGGTTTTTACATTATTCATCTACAGGCTCGTCTGGAATTGAGGCGGAAAGATCGCTGCGCCATGTGTCGAGGCGTGTCGCAAGGCTCGGGTCTTGCAACGCAAGGATACCCGCGGCCATAAGTCCCGCATTCGCAGCCCCCGCCGCCCCGATGGCCATTGTCGCGACAGGGAACCCTTTTGGCATCTGGAGGATCGAATACAGGCTATCGACCCCCGAGAGCGCCTTGGTTTGCACAGGCACGCCAACAACGGGAACCCGCGTCTTTGAGGCCATCATGCCCGGAAGGTGCGCCGCGCCGCCAGCACCCGCGATAATCACTTGCAGCCCGCGATCCACCGCCGTTTTGCCATAAGACCAAAGCCGGTCAGGCGTCCGGTGGGCGGACACAATTTTTGTCTCGTAAGGAATGGCGAGCGCATCCAGAATTTCTGCGGCTTCGCGCATGGTGGGCCAATCCGATTGGCTGCCCATAATGATGCCGACAAGTGGTTGTGTCATGTCTCTACCCCCGAGGTGAAAGGAAGCGGCACTATAGCCCGCGCGCGCAGGGGCGCAACGGCAATCAGGCAGTGATATCGGGCGTGATGCGGTCTTCGAGCGCGGTCATCTGGTCTTTGATCCCGAGCTTCTGCTTTTTCAGCCGCTTGATCGACAGCATATCGTTTGAATTACGCTCGTGCAGCGCCTCGATTGCCGTGTCCAGATCGCGGTGCTGCTGGCGCAAAATCGCAAGCTCCACGCGTAGCACGTCCATCTGTTCCATTTTTGCGGTGGTCATAGTCTCTCGGCCTCGTTGCGGCGGTTGCTCTTCATATAGGGGATTAGGTCGATTCCTCCTAGTGGTTCCTCTTGCGCAACGCCCCCTTGGCCCCCATATTTTGTTGAGAGGTCGCCAAAACGGGGCCGAAATTGAGATGTCGCTTTAAAAGGACGTGTCGTATGACAAAATTGGCTTTGGGGACGCATCCGTTCCTGCTGGGGTTCGAGCAACTTGAACGGTTGGTCGAGCGGACGGCGAAATCGGGAAACGAGGGTTACCCCCCTTACAATATCGAGCAATCGTCTGATCATTCCTATCGCATCACCTTGGCTGTCGCCGGTTTTGCCATGGAGGATTTGTCGATCACCGTTGAGGACAATGCGCTGGTGATCCGTGGCCGTCAGGTTGACGATAGCGAGGGCCGTGTGTTCCTGCATCGCGGGATTGCGGCCCGCCAGTTCCAGCGCTCGTTTGTTCTGGCTGACGGCGTTGACGTCGGCGAGGCGATTATCGAAAACGGCTTGCTCCACGTCGACTTGAACCGTGCGGTTCCCGAGCGCGTGATACAGACCATCAACATCCGGAAAGGATAACCGATGAACACGAAATTCGATCTTTCTCAGATGAGCGCAAACATTGTTTATCTCAAGCCGATGAACACCGCAGATTTGCCCGACGAAGTCCGTGACCAAGCGGGCGACATGGAGCGGATTTTTGCAGTGCATAACGGCGAGGGCGAGAAGGTGGCTTATGTGGCCGACCTGACATTCGCCTCCCATCTGGCCGCTGAAAACAACGTCGAGATCGTGCCGCTACATTAGGCCGCCGATCCGCATCGCCCACGAAAAAGCCCGCCTTGGATCACCAATGGCGGGCTTTGTTTTGGTCGTGTCGCGGATCAGCCTTTGATCAGGCCCATGCTCTCGAGCTTGAGGATGATCTGGTGGGCGCAGTTGTCCACTTCGACGTTCTCGGTCTCGATGCTCATTTCAGGGTTTTCTGGCACATCATACGGGTCGGAAATGCCTGTGAATTCCTTGATCTTGCCTTCGCGGGCCAGCTTGTAGAGCCCCTTGCGGTCCCGACGTTCACATTCCTCGATGGATGTGGCCACGTGCACTTCGATGAAGGCGCCAAAGGCTTCGATGTCTTCACGCACGGCGCGCCGCGTTGTCGCGTATGGCGCGATTGGCGCGCAGATCGCAATGCCGCCGTTCTTGGTGATTTCGGAGGCAACATAGCCGATGCGGCGGATGTTCAGGTCGCGGTGCTCTTTGCTAAAGCCCAGCTCGGACGACAGGTTTTTACGCACGATATCGCCGTCTAGCAGGGTCACGGGACGCCCGCCCATTTCCATCAGCTTGACCATCAACGCGTTGGCGATGGTGGACTTGCCCGAGCCAGAAAAGCCGGTGAGGAACACGGTGAACCCTTGGTTGGCGCGTGGCGGCTTGGTGCGGCGCAGTTCTGCGACAACTTGCGGGAAAGAGAACCACTCGGGGATTTCCAGACCCTCGGCCAAACGGCGGCGCAGTTCTGTGCCAGAGATGTTGAGGATCGTGACGTCGTCCTTGTCCTTGATCTCGTCCATCGCCTCGTATTGCGCACGCTCGGAGACCCAAACCATATGTTTGAAGTCGACCATTTCGATGCCCATTTCCTCTTGGTGGGTGCGGAACAGGTCTTGTGCGTCATACGGGCCGTAGAAATCTTCGCCCTGTGAATTTTTACCCGGTCCTGCGTGGTCGCGGCCAACGATGAAGTGTGTGCAGCCGTGGTTTTTGCGGATCAGACCGTGCCAGACGGCCTCGCGTGGGCCAGCCATACGCATGGCAAGGTTCAGCAACGACATTGCCGTTGTGGACGCAGGATACTGGTCAAGAACGGCCTCGTAGCAGCGCACGCGTGTAAAGTGATCAACATCGCCCGGCTTGGTCAGACCAACAACAGGGTGGATCAGCAGGTTGGCTTGCGCCTCTTTTGCGGCGCGGAACGTCAGCTCTTGGTGGGCGCGGTGCAGCGGGTTGCGCGTTTGAAACGCAACCACTTTGCGCCAGCCCATCTTGCGGAAATAGGCGCGCAATTCGTTAGGCGTATCACGACGACCGCGGAAGTCATAGTGAACCGGCTGCTGGATACCCGTGATCGGGCCACCAAGGTAAACCTCGCCCGCAGTGTTGTGCAGGTAGTTCACGGCAGGGTGCGCCGCATCGTCCGCGCCAAACACCTTGGCCGCCTCGTTGGATTTGTTCGGGGTCCATTTGTCGGTGACGGTCATCGTCGCCAAAATCACGCCCTCTTGGTCGCGCAAGGCAATATCCTGCCCGATCTCGACGGTGTCTGCGTAATCCGCTTTCACGTCCAACGTGATTGGCATTGGCCACAATGCGCCGTCTTCGGTGCGCATGTTTTCCACAACGCCGTTATAATCGGCCTCTGACATGAACCCCTTAAGCGGGTTGAACCCGCCGTTCATCAGCAATTCCAGATCGCAAATCTGACGTGGTGTCAGGTCGTGGCTTGTCAAAGACGCCGCTTCCATCTTCATTTTCTGCGCGCTGTCATAGGAGACATAAAGCTCGGGGATCGGTGCAAGGTCTTGGGACATGAAACTATTCTCTATTTTACGGACAATGGGCGGTGTTGTGCGGGTCTTGGGCCTAAAACTGGGGCAAATCAAGATTTTTCCGCGACTTTTATGGGGAAAAGCCCGCGATGTGACGCAGTAATGCGCATTCGCGGGCCAATGGGGTCTTATTCTTGTTCTGCGATGAACTTTTCTGCATCAAGTGCGGCCATGCAGCCCATGCCAGCAGAGGTCACCGCTTGGCGGTATGTGTGGTCGGTCAGATCGCCTGCGGCAAACACACCAGGGATTGCGGTGCGTGTGCTGCCTGCCTCGACGGACACATAACCGCCTGAATGTAGCTCAAGCTGGTCCTTGACCAGTTCGGACGCAGGCGCGTGCCCGATCGCGATAAAGACGCCCTTGGCAGGAATATCGGTAATCTCGCCTGTCTTGGTGTGCTTGACCTTCACACCCTCGACGCCAAGCGGGGAATCCGTGCCGTAGACTTCTTGCACTTCGTTAAACCAAAGGGTTTCGATCTTGGGGTTCTTTTCCAAGCGGTTGATCAGGATCTTCTCAGCCCGTAGCTCGTCGCGGCGGTGCACCAGTGTGACCTTGGAGGCGAAGTTGGTCAGGAACAGTGCTTCCTCAACGGCCGTGTTGCCGCCGCCAACCACAACGATCTCCATGCCACGATAGAAGAAGCCGTCACAGGTTGCGCAGGCAGAGACGCCAAAGCCTTTGAACTTTTCTTCGGTGTCCAGCCCGAGCCATTTTGCCCGCGCGCCTGTGCACAAGATCACGGCGTCAGCGGTGTAAACTGTGCCGCTATCGGTTTGCGCCGTAAACGGACGCTTGGACAGATCAAGCGAGGTGACAAGGTCATTTACGATGTCACAGCCCATCGCCTTGGCGTGTGCTTCCATGCGAACCATGAGGTCTGGACCTTGCACCTCGGTGTCACCGGGCCAGTTTTCAACTTCGGTGGTGGTGGTCAGTTGTCCGCCTGGCTCCATGCCTTGAATGAGGACCGGTTCGAGCATGGCGCGAGAGGCATAGACGCCAGCGGTATAACCAGCAGGGCCAGAGCCGATAATCAGAACTTTGGTGTGACGGGTATCAGACATGGGATGTGCCCCTTTCAAGGTGATATTTCCATAGGATATAACCACGCAACGCCTTGGTTAAAACCCCGTCCGATTTCCGCGGGTTTGCGGGAATCAAGAATTATGTTGCGCATGCTTGAAACATTGTTGCGCAGCTGGGGTCATCGGCGTAGTCTTTGGAAAATTCAAACAAGGATCTACCGACATGCCGGGCACAAAGCTTGATGAAATTGACCGTATGATTCTGGCCGAACTACAGGCTGACGGGCGGATGACGAACGTCGAGTTGGCCAAGCGCGTTGGCATCTCTGCGCCGCCATGCCTGCGCCGTGTGCGCACCTTGGAAGAGCAAGGCTTTATTCGCGGGTATCATGCGGATGTGGACCCGCGCGAGCTTGGCTTTGAAGTGCAGGTTTTTGCGATGGTCGGGCTAGTTAGTCAGGCCGAAGTGGACTTGTCCGCCTTTGAGGACCGTTGCCAGAACTGGCCGCTGGTGCGCGAGTGTCATATGCTCAATGGCGAGGTTGACTTTGTGCTGAAATGCGTCGCGCCTGATTTGCGCACCTTCCAGCGGTTCCTGACCGAAGACCTCACCAGTGCGACAAATGTGGCCAGCGTGAAGACCTCGCTTGTGATCCGTGGCGCGAAGGACGAGCCGGGCGTGCCGTTTGACGTGCTCGAGGCGCGCTTGGCCCAAAACGCCTAGGCGGCCATCACCAGATCAATATCGTCTTTGCGCAGGCGCGGTGCGGCCAAGGGGCCGAATGCCGCAGGGCTGTCCATATGAGCAAACAGATTTGAAAAATGCGCCTGCATGTCAGCGCGTAACTTAAGCGTGTGCACCGGTCCCGGATGTAGGGTTTCTACGTCGATGCCGTTCACGTTGATGCTTGTGTGCTTGGCAAAACCGAGTTGATAGAACTGCACACGGCTGACGGGGCGCAGCGCGATGATCTGGCTCCCATCGGCAAAATCGCTGACGGGGATCATCGCTTCGGCTGCCCCAGTCAGAACCTGCACGGCGGGCGAGCGATGCAAAATCCGCGCACTCGGCCCAAGCACAAGATCAAGGGACGGCCGCCCCATGCCGAGCGCCTCGGCGGTGATCCGCGTCATCGTGCCAAGGTTTTGATCGTTGGGTGACAAGGACATCGCGCCGCGCCACATCAGGGTTTGCATCCCGTGATGGGTCGTCATCACGCGATCACCCGGCAGCAGGTCTTCGACAGCCATCGGGCCGCATTCGGTGTGCACAATCGCGCCGTGCCCAAAGGCCGCAAAGGCGTTTTCAAACAACGGCACTGCGGGGGCTGAAATGATAGCGTCATGAATTTCAAGGGAGGGCGTCAGGTGGGCAACTTCGTATTTTCGCATGAGAGGCATCATGCGCGTAAGTTGCCCACTTGGACTAGCGATCCGACCCGATTGGGCCAGAGAGGTATTGGGTTCCACCGCGAGGCCTGCGGTGGTGGGGGGCGTATAAGTCATGTGTCTCACCATTCGGTTTGTCACATCATCTGTCGGCCCCACCGACAACATCTGAGGAGATGATTGCTGTTGAAGTGAATGTGGCGCAAAGGTGGCGGCCCTGTCAAAGAGTTTTGGTTAACGGTCCAAAACCTGCACCAATCATGGTTAATGCCAAGGGATTGTTCACTGGGCGTGGAGAAACCTGCCACATTTCAGCAGAATCAGCGCCGAATCGTGACGGCCAAGACAGCAAAAAACCGTGCGGGGGAGGACCACACGGTTCTTAGCGCTCTTGGGAAGCGGGCCACGAGGGCCAAAGTAGTGCTGACTTAGGCGCCTACGGCCATTGTCATGAAGGCAGGCATCGGCGGGAGGGATACCTTTGCCTGACGGTCTGATTGCTCAAGGCGCCGTGCGATCATGGCTTGGCGTTGCGCCCCACGTTCCCATGGCATTTTCGTTTCACATTTGTTTGCTTCTTCGATCGTGCTGTCGATCCAACGCTTGCTCGAACCCATAGTTTTCTTCCTCATGTTTGCCGTCTTGATTGGCGGCGTTGGGATCATATTGCTGGGTGAGCACGGCAGGAATTTGGCGGCAAAACAGTTTTTACGAAAATTGTTCAGAAATTATTGCCACATTGTTTCCGATTGGGAAACGCTAAGAAAATATGGGTTTTGGGGCGATAGCAAAAACAATCGGGTCAAATTGAGCGTGATTGTTTCGGCAAATGAGGCGCGAACCCGCCCCATTGTCGCCCAAGTCAGAGCCTGATTGCCGCAATCAACCGCCCGTAGTCGGCCTCTTTAACGTGGCAGCTGCGCCGATAGCTATAGAATCGCGCAGGATCGCTATAGGTGCAGTGCCGCGTCCATGCCGCGTCTTTGATCCCCGCATCGCGCAATCGCGCCAAGCCAAAGGCAGGCAGGTCGAACTGCATCTTTTCGCCTGTCCCGTTTGCAAAGAAGCGTGCGTTGGCGTGATCCTCGTCGATAAACCGCTCTGCGAACTCTGGTCCGACCTCATAGGCCTTTTGGCTGATCGACGGCCCGATCACTGCCACGATTGCCGCGCGGTTTGCACCCAGATCAACCATTGCGTCGATTGTTGCATCTAGAACGCCATTCAGCGCCCCTTGCCAGCCTGCATGGGCCGCCCCGATCACGCCCGCCTCGCGGTCGGCGAATAGCACGGGTTGGCAATCCGCCGTGAGCACCGAGAGCGCGATGCCCTTGGTTGCCGTCACAAGGGCGTCTGCCTTTGGCTTGTCTGCGCTGGCTTGCGTTACGGTAACCACATCCGCCGAATGGATCTGGTGCACCCCCATCAAACTGGTGGACTCAACATCCATTGCCCCCGCGACCCGCGCGCGGTTGATCGCCACAATGTCATGTTGGTCGCTGCTGCCAAAGCCGCAGTTTAGCCCATCAAAGACCCCCGAGGACGCGCCGCCAACCCGTGTGAAAAATCCGTGGGCCACGCCGTCTAGCAGATCATGGGTGATAATATCGAGTGTCATATCTCTAATCCCGCAGGTGGTGTGCTGGTCGAGGGGAAAAGTCCGATTACCTTGAACAATGCCCCCATCGCGTCTGGATGTGTTAATCGCCAATGTGCGTGAATGTGCGCCTCGAGGGCCGTGTCGGTCAAGCCCCGCGCCAAGGCCTGCGCGCGCGCCGTGATCCCGAGCCGTTCCAGAAAGACGCCTTGCGGTGTCACCTTGGTCATCCGGGTGGCCGCCTTGGCAATCGCTTCGAAATCAACGTGCGCAGTCAGATCAGCCAAGCCTGCATTCGCAAACGGGTTGGCAGCCTCGTGGTTTTGCAAGGCTTGCAATGTGTCGCCCAAGGAGCGCCAGTCGCCGTAGTCGAGGATCAGCGCGACACCGCCACGTGCCTCGATCTGTGCGCTCATCGTGCTGACGATACTGGCAAGGGCAGGGCAATGTTCAACGATGTCGCCGGTTTTGGTATCCGCGAGCCGATGCGCCAGCAGGTCAATCGGTGCGGCAGCCGACAGCCCGAGCACAAGGTTATCCCCCTCTAGCCCGACCATATGTTCGCGCCAGCCCCCTTCGTCGCGGGTGAACTGGCGGATGGGCAGCGCGTCAAAGAACTCGTTTGCGACCAGATAGAGCGGCGCATCGGGCAGGGTGCTGATGTCATCGTGCCAAGTGGCGCCCTTTACGGATTGTGCTTGGCGTTTGCGCAATGTGGGCGAGGTCTCGATGAAGTGCACCGACAGCGCCGCGTGAAACCCCGCGACCCCCTTTGTCGCGCGCAGTGCATCCGCCATGAGTGTGCCGCGCCCCGGTCCGATTTCGGCCAACGTGATCTGCGCAGGCGCCCCTTGATCAAGCCATGTTTGCGCAAGGCAAAGCCCGATCAGCTCGCCAAACATCTGGCTGATCTCGGGCGCAGTGGTAAAATCGCCGCTGGCCCCGAACGGATCACGGGTGGCGTAGTAGCCAAATTGCGGGTGCATCAGGCAATCGGCCATGTAGTCGGCAAGGCTGATCGGGCCTGTCGCGCTAATGCGCTGGGCCAGAAGGGCATGCAGAGGCGTCACTTTTTCGCGGCCCAGCGGATAACGGCCAGCCCGATCAGGATCATCGGCAACGTCAGGGTTTGCCCCATCGTGAGGCCATAGCCGTCGATCTGGTAGGCAAGCCCAAGCGGATTGCCCTCAGTCACGAATTGCGCGTCGGGCTGGCGCACAAATTCAATCACGAATCGCGCGATACCGTAGCCCGTAAAGAAGACACCTGTCAGCAGCCAAGGCTTCTTGAGCCCGCCCCAGCGGAACGCGAGGAGGAACAGGAGTGTGCCCAGCAGCAGCCCCTCGAGGGTCGCCTCATATAGCTGGGAGGGGTGGCGCGCGCAAAGGCCCGCGGCGGCGGTGGCACAGGTCTGCGCGGCCTCGGTTGGGAAAATCACCCCCCACGGGAGATCGGTCTGACGACCCCAAAGCTCGGCGTTGATAAAGTTGGCGATCCGCACGAGGAAAATTGCCGGTGGCGCCGCAAGGGCAATGCCGTCTGCAAGTTTGGAAAGCTGGACCTTGTGGCGCAGGCTAAAGATATAGACCGCGACGATCACCCCGATAAAGCCGCCGTGAAACGACATGCCCCCCGTCCAGATTTGCGGAATTTCGATTGGGTTCGCCAGATAATAGGCAGGTTTATAAAAGAGCACATAGCCAAGCCGCCCGCCCGCGATGACACCGATCACGATATAGGTGAGCAGGTCGTCAAGCTTTGCCGCCGTCATCGGTGCGCCGCCTTGCCAGATATGATCACGGTTTAGCGCCGCTTTGAGCAACTGCCAGCCAAGGGCGATACCGACGATATACCCCATCGCATACCAGCGGAGCGCGAGGTGAAACCCGAAGAGGTCAATGGCGAAAATCTCGGATGAGATGTCGGGGAATGTAAGGGCTGCTATCATGTCGCCTACCTTGAGAAACCCGCAGGGGAAGTCAACTGCTTGCACGCGCGCCGGGGCGACCCCATATAGGGAGCAGATAGAAATCGGAGACTGCAATGCAGACCAAGAACAAAATTCTCGACGACATCAGTGCCTTGATGACGAACGCTATGGGCGTGGCGCAAGGCGCGAAAGACGAGGCAAGCACTGCGATGGGCGGCATGATGGACCGCTGGCTGGCTGATCGCGATCTTGTGACCCGCGAAGAGTTTGATGCGGTGCGCGCGATGGCGCAAAAGGCCCGCGAAGAGAACGCATCATTGCTGGCGCGGATCGAGGCGCTTGAAGCCAAGAAATAATGCGATGCCCGCCCGCCAAAGAGTTAATCCAATGGCGGGCAGGGGATGATCACTTGAACGTGGCGAGATAGGCCACGAGAATATCGCGCGCGGCCGCAAGGTCGGACTGCGCCACCATCTCTGTCACAGTGTGAATGTAGCGTGTGCCAACCACGATCCCGACGGCGCGTGCGCCTGCGGCGGCCTGTTGGGCGGCGGCGCCATCCTGACCACCTGCGGCGAGCATAGTGCGCTGGTAGGGGATGTCGTTTTCAATCGCGACCGCCTCGATTTGCTTGACCAGATCACGATCGGCGATGAACGAGCTGTCACGCACATGCAGGCCAAAGCCCGCGCCTTGCACGGTTGTCGCATCCTTGTCGGGAATACCGGGCGTGTCGCAAGAGAGGGTCGTATCAATACCGATCCCGATGTCAGGCTGGATCTTGAATGCGGATGTGCGCGCACCGCGCAAGCCGACCTCTTCCTGAGTGGTAAAGACCACGTGGATTTCTGCCCCGCGCCCCTGATCGGCCAAGGCACGGATCGCCTCGATGCCAAGCCAGCAGGCCACGCGGTTATCAAGCGCCTTGGACACAAACTTGTCGCCCATTTCCAAAAACGGCTCGTCCATTACGACAAAATCACCGACTTTGATGTGGTCATGAGATTTTTTGCCCATCCCGAGATCAACAAAGAATTCACCGACTTCGGGTATCTTTTTACGATCCTCTGCGGAGGAGATATGGATCGGCTTGCCGCCCGGATTCATGACACCCTTAAAGTCGCCGTCGTCAGTGCAAACCTTTACGCGGCGTGAAAACAGGTTGCGCGGGTCAAAGCCGCCAACAGGCTGCATATAAAGGTAGCCGTCCTTGCTGATGTGGCTGACAAGAAACCCGATTTCATCCATATGACACAGCAACATAACCTTGGGCGCATCAGCGCGGTCGGCCTTGCGTTTGCACAAAAGCGAGCCCATCGGATCGGTGGTGACCTCGTCAAACAACCCGTCGATTTCCGACAGGATCAGATCGCGAACGCGGTGCTCGTTTCCGGGCACACCCGCCGTCTCGCATAGTCGCTTAAGTAAATCAGTGTTCATGAATTTCTCCTTTTGCGCGCATATTGCGGCGCTGTTTGGCAGAAGGCAAACAGATGGTTATCCACATGTAATTTGCCCGAATGCCGACTTATCCCCAAGAAATTGCTTTACAGCAGGGGGGGTGACCCTGCACCATATGCGGTAGGAACATCATGAGAACTATACCGTTCCTAGAGCAGCCAACTAGTCTTAGCACCGATCTGCCCGGTGGTCTGACGTTATAAAAAAGAGGCCGAGAAATGTCGCTGTCTGAGCACTTTGAGTCCGCTGAGGACTTGCATCCCATTGATTTGGTTGAGCATATCGCCGAGCATCACGCTTGGGAATTTGACCGTATTCATGACGATCAAATCGCGA
Source organism: uncultured Loktanella sp. (assembly GCA_937132065.1). Taxonomy (GTDB): domain Bacteria; phylum Pseudomonadota; class Alphaproteobacteria; order Rhodobacterales; family Rhodobacteraceae; genus Yoonia. The sequence continues at coordinate 5,653 of CAKZNT010000015.1, read as the reverse complement.
TGGCCGTTGAAGGACAGTGGCGTAACTATGCGATTACGTTGGCGTGGTCTGCCTATGACCAGACGCTTCGCCTGATCTGCACGTTCGAAATGGAGCCGCCAAACGCGCGGATGCCAGCCCTTTACGAGACATTGAACACGATTAACGATCGCCTTTGGGCGGGATCGTTCACGTGGTGGGACGAGCAGAAGATGATGGTTTACCGCTATGGGCTTGTGCTTGCGGGGGATCAGGTGGCTGGTCCTGATCAGGTCGATACGATGATCAATGCGGCTGTTGCGGCCTGCGAGCAGTATTACCCCGCGATCCAGTTGGTGACTTGGGCGGACCGCACGCCAGCGGATGCCGTGCAGGTGGCGATTGGTGGCGCTTACGGTCGCGCGTGATTTGCGCTTTGGGCTTTGCCCAAATCGCCACGCCGGGGGGCTAGCCCCCCGGACCCCCCAGCATATTTCTACTCGGAAGAAGAAGGTGATTTCATGAAGATGGACGATGTGGCCGCACGTGGGCTTGTGTTGTTAGGCTGTGGTAAGATGGGATCTGCCATGTTGGCGGGCTGGCTGGAGGGTGGATTGCCGACGGCTTCGGTGTGGGTGCTGGACCCCAATCCGTCGGACTGGTTGCAGGCGACGGGAGTTCATCTGAATGAAGGTGTGCCTGCTGATCCTGCGATTGTTCTGGTCGCGGTCAAGCCGCAGATGATGGGGGATGCTTTGCCATCTATGCAGGCGCTGGGCAATGGCGCGACGCTATTTGTGTCGGTTGCTGCGGGCACGCCGATTGCCAAGTTCGAAGAGGTGTTGGGGGATAAGACACCCATTATCCGTGCCATGCCGAATACCCCCGCCGCGATTGCAAAGGGGATTTCGGCGATTGTTGGCAATGAAATGGCCACGCGGGGCCATATGTCCCTTGCCGATGCGCTATTGTCGGCGGTCGGGCAGGTGGTGCATCTGGAAAGCGAAAGCCAGATTGATGCTGTGACGGGCGTGTCGGGATCTGGGCCTGCCTATGTATTCCATCTGATTGAAGCGATGGCGGCGGCGGGTGTGGCGCAAGGTCTGCCTGCTGACATGGCGATGCAATTGGCGAAGGCTACCGTTGCTGGGGCGGGTGCGTTGGCCGAAGCTGCTGACGAAGACCCCGGCCAGCTCCGCGTCAACGTCACCTCGCCAAATGGCACAACCCAAGCGGCGCTTGAGGTGCTGATGGACGAGGGGCAAGGCTTCCCGCCGCTCCTTGCGCGCGCGGTCAAAGCGGCGACTGACAGATCAAAGGAACTGGCCCGTGGATAAGATTGGATTTGACGACTTTCTAAAGGTAGATGTGCGCGTGGGCCGTGTTGTGCGTGCCGAAGCCTTCCCCGAGGCGCGAAACCCCGCGATCAAAATGTGGGTCGATTTTGGCGACGAGATCGGCGAGCGCAAGACGTCTGCGCAGGTAACCGTGCATTATACCCCTGAAATGCTCATCGGGCGGCAGGTGATGGCCGTGGTCAACTTTCCACCCCGCCAGATCGGTAAATTCATGTCCGAGGTGCTTGTGCTCGGCTTTCCAGATGCAGAAGGGGCGATCGTTTTGGCGGCGCCTGATCAAGACGTGCCAAGTGGAGGGCGCCTACATTGAAAACGCTACTGATTACCCGCGACATGCCAGAAGCCACCATTGGAGCGGCGCGCGAGCGGTTTGATGTGACATTGCGGACAAGCACGGTCGGCATGATGCCCGACGAGGCTGCGGACGCGCTTGCGACCTATGACGTGATCTTGCCCACCTTGGGGGACCAGTTCACGGCAGAGGCCTTTGCGGGCGCTGTGCGCTGCAAGGTACTGGCCAATTTTGGCGTTGGGTATAACCACATTGATACGGATGCGGCGCGCAAGGCGGGGGTCTCGGTCTCGAACACGCCTGACGTGGTTACGGACGCCACGGCCGACATCGCGATGACCCTTATCTTGGCGGCTTGCCGACGGGCGGGCGAGGGCGAGCGGTTGCTGCGCTCGGGGCAATGGCTTGGCTGGCAACCGACACAAATGCTTGGCACACATGTGACAGGCAAGCGGGTCGGGATCGTCGGCATGGGGCGGATCGGGCAGGCCGTTGCCAAGCGGTGTCACTACGGATTTGACATGCCTGTCATTTATTTCAACCGCTCCGAAAAAGAGGTTGATGTGCCCTCAAGGCAGGTTGAAACCCTCAGCGGGTTGATGAGCCAAGCGGATATCATCGTGGTGACCGTTCCAGGTGGCGGCGCAAATACCAACATGATTGACGCCGATATGATTGCCGAAATGCAAGAAACCGCAGTTTTTGTGAATGTGGCGCGCGGTGACGTTGTGGACGAAACCGCGCTGACCGAGGCCTTGGCTGCGGGGCGGATTGCGGCGGCTGGCTTGGATGTCTATGCGCGCGAACCGCTTGTGCCCCAAGAGTTGCGCGACCTTGAAAACGTGGTGCTCTTGCCACATCTGGGCACGGCGGCGTTAGAGGTGCGCGAGGCGATGGGGCAAAAGGCGCTTGATAATCTGATCGCGTGGGACGAGGGCATGCCATTGCCCGAACTGGTCAACTAGGCACTGTCGCCCACGGCCTCGCGCCAATGACGGCGGCACAGCGATACATAGCGCTCGTTGCCGCCCACCGCGACCTGATCGCCAGAGGTTAGCACCGTGCCGTCCGCGTCTTTGCGCACAACCATCGACGCCTTTTTGCCGCAGTGACAGATCGTGCGGACCTCGCGCATTTCGTCCGCCAGCGCCAGCAAGGCAGCCGAGCCCGGGAACAGCTTGCCTTGAAAATCGACCCGCAGCCCAAAGCACATGATCGGCACGCCGAGGTCATCGACCGCACGTGCCAGTTGCCAGACTTGGGTCTCGGACAGGAATTGCGCCTCGTCGATGAAAACACAGGCACAGGGACCAGCGTCCAAGCGGGCCTTGATCTTGGTGAACAGGTCTTCGCCAGCGGCAAAAGTGTCCGCGTCCGCGCCGATGCCGATACGGCTGCCGATGCGCCCTTCGCCCGCGCGCTTGTCGAACTGCGCGATTATCAGATAGGTCTGCATCCCGCGTTCGATATAGTTGTGGGACGCCTGCAAAAGCACGGTCGATTTGCCCGCGTTCATGGTCGAGTAATTGAAATATAGCTTTGCCATATCGGGGTCATATCGCTGCGGGGCGATCTTTGGCAAGACCACCCCACAGGATTAACAACCAACACATTGAGTAAACACTCAGTCCCGCAAGAAACTGGTTACATACACATGGGGTGGCGCACTGTGATCTGGATCGAGGGAGCCAGTGACACAAAATGTGCACACACCTTACTTGGGTCTGCGATGCATGTTGGCATCTACTGGTTAATGTCCCTATACAAGAGACTGTTTTAACAATGACAAACTTTGCCCATGCCACTAATGGGAAGAGTGTAAGAGTTTTCCCCGTAACAGGCGGGGCACAGGGTTAGGAGCGCACATGGCCGGTTACGGTAGCTATCTGAAAAAGCACACTGAGGCGCTTGTTAAAGACGTCGGTATCGAGGCGGCTTGCGAGCTGACAGGCAAATCAAAAGCAACATTGGGTCGCTACTATTCGGATGCCGACGAGCATTCTGACCGGTTTATGCCTGTGGATGCGGTTGCGGCCCTTGAGGCGGCGTCATCCTATCCGCACGTTACATCTGCCTTGGCAGAAATGCGTGGAATAACATTGTCTTATGACGAGGCGCGCAACAACTCCGAAGGTGGCATCAACGCCGATGTGATCAAGTTGAGCCAGCGGTTTGCGATGCTTATGGGCGAGTATAACCAATCCATAGAGGATGGTGTGATCTCGATGAACGAAGCAAAGCGGCTGCTGCGTGAAACGACCGCGCTCCAGAAGGTTTTGCTTGATATGAAGTTGCATCTGGAAGAAGGCAAGTAGGCGCACGTGGACCTGTCCGACCTTCCAAATATCACGCCAGACGCACTTCATCCGATTGATTTTGCAGCCCTTAAGGCGGCAGGTGATTCTGGTCATCCGCCCCGTATCCTGCTGCTTTACGGATCTTTACGTGACGTGAGCTATTCGCGCCTTGCGGCAATGGAGGCCGCGCGCATTTTGCGGGCGTTGGGGTGTGAAACACGGATGTTTGACCCCTCGGGCCTGCCACTGCCTGACGACGATGTCGACGAGAGCCACCACAAGGTCGCTGAACTGCGCGACCTGGTGATGTGGTCGGAGGGCATGGTGTGGTCCAGCCCCGAGCGCCACGGCGCGATGACTGCGATCATGAAGGCCCAGATTGACTGGATACCACTTTCGCCAATCGGGGGCATTCGCCCGACCCAAGGCAAGACCCTCGCGCTGATGCAGCTATCTGGCGGGTCGCAGTCGTTCAATACCGTGAACCAGATGCGGATTTTGGGGCGCTGGATGCGGATGCTGACCATCCCGAACCAGTCGTCTGTGCCAAAAGGATGGGCCGAATTCGAGAATGGCCGCATGAAAGCAGGGCCGCTTTACAATCGGATTGTGGACGTCATGGAAGAGCTCGTGCGCTTTACCCTGCTGACCCGTGGTCGCCCTGATTTGACCGATCGTTACTCGGAGCGCGTCGAGACCGTAGAGGCCGTGCACAAGCGCGTTTCCTCAGGAAGTTAAGCCCTTTCGAGGATCACCGATCCAACGGAATACCCCGCACCGAACGAGCAGATCAGCCCCGTTTCACCCGCCTGCATGTCGCCAGAATTCTGGGCAAACGCAATGATGCTGCCCGCCGAGGATGTGTTGGCGTAGTCTTGCAAGATATTGGGTTGCTCGGATGGCTCGGGCACGCGGCCCAGCACTTTCTTCCCGATGTAATCATTCATCGTCTTGTTGGCTTGATGCAGCCAAAGCCGTTTGAGATCAGAGGCTTGCACGCCAGTTTCGTCCATATGTTCCGCGATATGTTTGCTGACCATTGGCAAAACCTCTTTGAAGACCTTGCGCCCGTTCTGCATGAATTGCATGTCGCGCTGGTCTTCCATTGCGTCATGTGTGCGGCGCAAAAACCCGTTGTTATTGCGGATGTTGTTGGAAAACAGGGTCGCGCAACGTGTTGATTTCACTTTGAAATGTGGGGCAGTCAGGTCTTCGTCGCGCTCAAGGATTGTCGCGGTGGCGACGTCGCCGAAAATGAAGTGACAATCGCGGTCGCGCCATTCGAGGTGGGCCGAGCAAATCTCGGGGTTCACCACAATCGCGCGGCGGATGGACCCTGCGCGGATCATGTCGCTTGCGGTCTGAATGCCAAAGGTCGCAGAAGAGCAGGCCACGTTCATGTCAAAAGCAAAGCCGCCAGCGCCGATCAGGCTCTGGATTTCGACCGCGACAGCAGGATAAGCGCGCTCCATATTGGAGGCCGCGCAGATCACGAGGTCTATGTCGCTGGCTTGTAAGCCTGCGGATTTTAACGCTTTTTTGCAAGCATCCACGCCGATTTCCGCCATGTAACCCGGCGCCTCGTCATCGCGCGCGGGCAGGTCGGGAAACATGCGGGTGGGGTCAAGGACGCCTGATTTGTTGAGGACATGGCGGCGCTCTATGCCTGACGCGGCAAAGATGAAATCGGCGGAGGATTGTGGCTTTGCTTCAAGCCTTCCCGCGGCGATTTCTGCTGCGTTTTCAGC
>CAKZNT010000014.1 GCA_937132065.1 uncultured Loktanella sp. | reverse complement strand
GCGCCGAGCGAATTGGCATAAGTCAGCGCACGGCTAAAGACCTTGGTGTTGGTGACAACGCGGTCGCAGTCGGTAAAGGCAACAGCGCCTGCATCTTGCAAGAACCCGATCTCGGTCATTTCGCGCCCCTCACGGCTCTTGGTCAGGGCGGCCATCGGCAAGACGCGCACGGGCGCATCTAGGGTGGCGCGGCGAGCAACAAATTCGAGGATTTCGGGAGTATCAATCGCGGGGGATGTATCGGGACGGGTCACAATCGTGGTCACCCCACCCGCAGCGGCCGCGCGCCCCGCCGAGCGGAAACTCTCCTTGTGGCGCTCTCCGGGTTCGGACACCTTCACACCGATATCCACGATCCCGGGGGCAAGGCAATTGCCCGCACAATTGACAACCGTTGCACCAACAACCTGCGGCGCGACCTCGTCAAAGACCTGCACGATCACGCCATCACTGACCAGTAGCGCACCCAAGCCATCGGTTTGAGCAACAGGATCAATCAGGCGGGCATTGATAAAGAGAGTCTGTGTCATGCGTCACCTTGTTGAATTTTGCGGATATGTTCAAGAACGCGCGGGGCGTCCGCGATGCGTTCAAATCCGACGGGAACATCGTGAGTGCCGTTCTTGCCACGTTTTGTCTCGGTCGCAAAAAGAATGCTCGGCACCGCATTGTCCAAATAATCGATGGGCAGGTTTTGTGTGATCGGATAAGATTTCAAGCTCCGGCCACGAATAGGCATGTCAGAGGCAATGAAAGCACGGCGATTGGTCAGCGTATACCATGTGCGTTTGCGGCGAAATGCACCGCCAAAGATGCTCCACGCCACTAAGGACGCGCCAACCGAAAAATGAAGTAACCCGAACATCCAAAAACCACCGTCCCCGCGACTAGCGGCAATCATCCAGAAAAGTGCGAAACCCGCAAAGAATGTTCCGAAAATCGCCATGCCGATTTCTTTGACACCCAGTGAAATTGCGACGTCAGGCCGCCCTTGCCAGACGATTTCCTCGCCCTCTTGAAGGTGTTTTCCCCAATCCGCGCTGCTCATCCCGCAATCCAGATCATGATCGCCACCAGCAGGAACATCCCGACAAGGGCAATGGTGGCGATGCGGCCCGACATAGCGGCCTCGGATGGCTGCTTTTTAGCGGGTTTTGGCGTGATAACGCCCTTGGCGCTTTCGGATGTGATCGGGCGGGGCGCGTTCATTTGTGCCGCTTCGCGCAGCGTCGTAACGAGGCGCACATCCGCAGGCAGATCGACAGTCATTTCCTTGCCGCCAAAGGCCGCAGACATCACCAGAACCGTTGTGCCAAACAGCCCGCGCAGGGTCTCTGCATCCCGCTCCGAGACAGGCATCTCATAGCCATTGCGGATCAGATCAGCGAGGGTCATATCGCTCAACATGCCGGGGGTAATCGCATCGACGTA
>CAKZNT010000013.1 GCA_937132065.1 uncultured Loktanella sp. | reverse complement strand
GCCATGCGCATCCAGATTTGGTTGCGGCCCTGTCAGGGCAGGCAAATGCACTGTGGCATGTGTCTAACCTTTATAACATTCCCGCCCAACAGCAGTTGGCGGATGCTTTGGTGGAAAAGACCTTTGCGGACACGGTATTCTTTACAAATTCAGGCACCGAAGCTTGCGAATTGGCCGTCAAGATGGCGCGCAAATATTGGTATGACAAAGGCCAGCCTGATCGGACCGAGATCATTACATTCTCTGGTTCGTTCCATGGACGCTCAAGCGCAGGTATTGCGGCAGCCGGGTCTGAAAAAATGACAAAGGGTTTCGGGCCGCTTTTGCCGGGCTTTACCCACTTAGAATTTGGCGGCCATGACGCGTTACATGCAGCGGCCACGGATAAAACTGCGGCCATTATGGTCGAACCGGTGCAAGGTGAGGGCGGCATCCGCACGCTGCCCGACGCTTGCCTGAAAGGGTTGCGCGATCTGTGTGACGCGCATGGCATCCTGATGATTTTGGATGAGGTACAATGTGGCATGGGACGCACGGGTAAGCTTTTTGCGCATGAATGGGCGGGTATTTCACCTGACATCATGATGGTTGCCAAAGGCATTGGTGGCGGCTTCCCTTTGGGTGCTGTTTTAGCAGCTGAGAACGCCGCCTCTGGTATGACCGCTGGCACGCATGGATCGACCTATGGGGGCAATCCGCTGGCCTGTGCTGTCGGTGCCAAGGTGATGGAAATCGTGGGCGACGATGCGTTTCTGGCCGAGGTGAACCGCAAGGCCGGCCTGATGCGGCAAAAGCTAGAGGGGCTGGTGGCGGCGCACCCGGATGTTTTTGAAGCGGTACGCGGGTCTGGTTTGATGCTGGGGCTGAAATGCAAGGCCGCCAACATGGATGTGGTCAACGCAGGCTTTGCCCAAGGGGTGTTGACTGTGCCTGCTGCGGATAATGTCGTGCGATTGCTACCTGCGTTGAACATCCCCGATGACGACATCGGGCTGGCGGCTGACACACTTGATTCCGCGGCGTCCCATGTGACTGAGGCCAATGCGTAACTACTCGTTCCGCCCCCTAACTGAGGCCGACTTGCCTTTGATGCGCCGCTGGCTCGACACAGCGCACGTCAAGGTCTGGTGGCCCGCGGCGGACAAGCAGATTGCGGTGATGGAAAAAGACATGAACAATCCAGCAATGAACATGTGGGTGGTTAGCCTGATCAACCACCCGTTTGCCTATCTGCATGACCATGACGCGCGCGCATTTGGCATGCCGCAATATGGCGACCTGCCGCAAGGCGCGCGTGCCATGGCGTCATTCGTTGGCGAGAATGAATTTATGGGGCAGGGCCATTCGGTGGGATACATCGACGCCCATATCCGTCGGCTGCGGGTGAAGTACCCTATGGTGGCCGTGGGCCCCGGAACAACGGATGTCCAAGCGATCAGCAACTATCGCAAAGCTGGCTTTGCCAACCGCCGACTGGCCACTGCACGCGATGGACGTCTCGTGCAGGTAATGACACATCTTTGATCTGACCGGCCCGGAACGGCCCAACAAAAAGCGAAACGCATGACCCATTTTCTTGATATACACACGACGCCTGCCAACGCCCTGCGCGACATTATCGACAACGCGCAGGCGATGAAAACCGCCCGTGCAGGCAAGCCCAAAGGCACGCCCGACGCAGAACAGCCGCTTGCTGGCCATATGGTCGCATTGATCTTTGAAAAGCCATCGACCCGTACCCGCGTGTCCTTTGATGTGGGCGTGCGGCAGATGGGTGGACAAACCATGGTGCTGTCGGGTGCTGATATGCAACTTGGGCATGGTGAAACGATTGCCGATACCGCGCGCGTTCTGTCCCGCTATGTTGATTTGATCATGATCCGCACTTTTGAAGAACAAACGCTGCTCGACATGGCTGAATATGCATCTGTCCCTGTGATCAACGGGCTGACCAACCGCACACACCCGTGTCAGATCATGGCTGATATCATGACGTTTGAGGAACATAACGGCCCGATCAAAGGCAAAAAGGTTGTCTGGTCGGGCGATGGCAACAACGTCTTTGCCAGCTTTGCGCACGCGGCCAAGCAGTTTGAATTCGATCTGGTGTATACCGGTCCCGAGCCGCTTGACCCCGAACGGGCGCTGGACGGGCTTTATACGACAGTGCGTGACCCCAACGAGGCCGTGCAGGGCGCGGATCTGGTTGTCACTGACACATGGGTGTCGATGCATGATCCGCAATCTGCCCGCGAGCGCCGTCATAACCAGCTGCGCGGCTATCAGGTGAACGATGCCTTGATGGCAAAGGCCAAAGACGATGCATTATTCATGCATTGCCTGCCGGCCCATCGCGATGACGAGGCAACGTCTTCTGTGATGGACGGCAAACACTCGGTGATTTTTGATGAGGCCGAAAACCGGCTGCATGTGCAAAAAGCGATCATGCGTCACTGCCTTGGCCTCTAGTTCAGTTTCCAAGGAAAACTGAAGGCCTCCGGCGGGAGTTTGATTGGACATAGAAAATGGGAAAGCCCCGCCGCAGTTTGAATTGCGGCGGGGCTTTTTTTAGACAAAGGCGGTGTGCAGGATCAGGAAGATAATCCCCGACATGAACGCAGCGGCGGGCACTGTGATGACCCAAGCTGCGATGATTGTCAGGAAGTGTGACCGGCGCACAAGTTTGCGGCGGCGCCGTTCTTCGGGTGCGATCCGCTCTGCCACATCGCGGGTTGCATTAGAGAGCCGCGCACGTCGTTCCTCGTGGTATTCCCGAAAGAACCCAACGCCAAACACGCCACCAATTGCGATATGTGTCGAGGACACGGGCAGACCCAGCCAGCTTGCGATAATCACTGTGATCGCTGCGGACAGCGCCACGCAGTAAGCGCGCATCGGGTTGAGTTTGGTGATCTGGTTGCCCACCATCCGGATCAGTTTTGGACCGAAAAGAACAAGCCCGAACGAGATGCCGAGCGCGCCGATGATCATCACCCACATCGGGATTTCGACCTTACCTGCAAACTCGCCAAATTCTTCGGCGTGCACAATCGCCGCCAAGGGGCCGACCGCGTTGGCCACATCGTTTGCCCCATGCGCAAACGAGAGGAGTGCGGCAGAAATGACCAGTGGGATTGTGAACAGAACCTTGAGCGATTTATTGCGGTTCTCAAGCCCTTCCGACTGTCGCTTTACAAAGGGAACGGACACAAAATAGAGGACGACACCAATAGCAAGCCCGACAAGCACGGCCATCGGTGGGCTGATCACGATCACCTTCTTGAGCCCCTTCATGGCAAGGTAGGTCGCAAAAACGCCCGACATAATGCCGATCAGGACGGGAACCCATTTACGTGCGGCTGCGATTTTGTCGTCTTGGTAAATAATCTGCGCCTTGATGAACCACAGGAACAGCGCCGCAATCGCGCCACCGAGCACGGGCGAAATCACCCAGCTTGCGGCAATCGTGCCCATCGTTGGCCAGTTTACGGCCCCAAATCCCGCTGCCGCGATCCCTGCGCCCATCACCCCCCCGACAACGGCGTGGGTCGTTGAGACAGGCGCGCCAAGCCATGTGGCCAAATTGACCCAAAGTGCGGAGGACACAAGCGCCGCCATCATCGCCCAGATGAAGACATTGTGTCCTGCGACACTTTCGGGGTCGATGATTCCCTTGGAGATCGTCGAAACAACGTCGCCGCCAGCCAGTAACGCGCCCGCGGTTTCGCAAAGTGCCGCGATAACAATCGCGCCGCCCATGGTAAGCGCATTGGCCCCCACGGCTGGTCCCATGTTGTTGGCCACATCATTGGCGCCAATATTGACCGCCATATATGCCCCGACAGCCGCCGCCGCGATAACCACGTAAGACGTTGAAGTTCCGCCGAAAAACATCGACGATGCGATGCCTGCCAGCAAGATGAAGACCATAGCGATGCCGATGCCTACGATCGGCTTTGCGACATAAAGTGTTGCGGACTCGAATGACGCGATACGACCCAGGTCGCGGTCAAGCGTTTTCCAGTTGTGATCAGACTTGTTGCTGCTCATGTCATCCCCCTGACGGATTCCCAGTGTTAGGCGAGGGGGTAACGATCCTTGCTGCGCATTTCAATGCTGCGAAGATGCGACGCTTTAGAAGTTTGTCAAAAGTGACTTTAGCTGTGAGTTATCGACCATTTCAGCCGCTTTCTCGGGGGACACCCAAATGCGGTCGCGGCGATCTGCCTCTGGATAGTCGTTTGCCACGTCTGCGACCTTCAGCTTGAAAACCATTGTTTCACAGGGTTCGGAGCGGCCACTGGTGTATGTTTTGCGTGAAAAGAACGAGCCAAGCGAGGACTTGGCAACCTTGGACGCCTTAACGCCACCTTCTTCCCAAGCTTCTTGCGCGGCGGCTTCTGCGGCGGTCATACCGTCGATTGGCCAGCCCTTTGGCAAGATCCAGCGCCCCGAGGAGGATGTCACCAGCAACACCTCTTTGCCCGCTTCCGTGGTGCGGTGACAAAGCGCGGCCAACTGCAGCGCGGGAGGGCGTTGAAACATCGGACGCAGCGCGCCCGACCAGAAGGATCGGATCATCGAAGTCATGTAAACCTGCCAATAGTCTTATTTTATTGCACTTTTATTAACATAAGGTTTCTGGAATGGCAAATCACGGTCCCTCTCGGGTCAGGTTCCGCGCGGTTTTGCGCGCAAAGTGGGGTCGGCTTGGGTCGGATCTTCGGGCCACGGATGGCGTGGATAGCGCCCGCGCATGTCGCGGCGCACGTCACTATAGGAGCTGGCCCAGAACCCGACGATGTCTTGCGTGACCTGCACCGGCTTTTGGGCGGGCGACAAGAGCGTCACGCGCAGCGGGGTCTGGCCTACGGTCGGATGCACCGTTTGCCCGAACATTTCTTGCAGGCGCAGCGTGATCGCGGGGGCTTCACCGTCATAATCAATCGGGATTTTGCGCCCCAGCGGCGTGGTAAAATGGGCAGGGGCCAGTTTGTCGAGCCGCTGCGTTTGGTCCCAGTCAAGCAAGGCGCGCAAGGCGGGTAGAATGTCAAACGCCTTCCAGTCGGCTGTCGATGTCAGGCCAGACAAATGGGGCAGCAGCCAGTCGTCGAGCGTGGCGAGCAATGTCGCGTCATCCATCGCAGGCAGTTCTTGGGCCAAGGCCACGCGGGCGCGAAACCTGTTGGCGGCTGGCGAGGGCTTGAGCCCCAACTGACGCACCCCGTCAAGCATCGCACGCGCCACGGCGTCATCGGGCGCATCTGCCCAGTGGCGATCCTCCAGCACAAGCGCGCCGAATTGTTCCTGACGGCGCATCAGAACCTTGCCGTCACGGCGCGACCATGCACAGACATTGATCCACCTGATCTGATCGGCAAACAAATCGCGCAGGGCTGCCTCGCTGATTTGCGCGGCTTGCCGGATGCGGGCCTCGCGGGTGTCCCCGTCAAGGTCTGTCGCCACAATCAGCCGTTGCCCCGCAAGCGGATCAGCGGCGTCAAGAATGGCCCCTTTGCCGCCAGACAAGACATAGCGCGGCGCGCTTCCCTTGCGGCGCAAACCAACGCGATCGGGATAGGCAAGTGCCGCCATCGCGGCCAAGGGCAGGGGGGCGACCTTTGGCAACCCTTTGGAAAGGCGGGAAATCTCGCCCTTGATCTGGGCGGCAGCGGCGTGGTTGATTTGGCCAGGCCCGTCATAACGCCCTTTCAGTGCCGCAATCCGCAAGGCCAGATCGACAGGCGCGCCGCACAAGGGATCACGCGCGGCCAAAAGGGCGGCAAGCGGGGCGGCCTGCGCGCCTGCGATCAAAAGCATATGCGCCAAACGGGGGTGAAGCGGCAGGGCGGCAATCGCGCGGCCATGCGCGGTGATACGCGCCCCTTGATCGAGCGCACCAAGCGACACGAGCAGGCGGCGGGCCTCGGCCAGCGTGCCCTCGGGCGGTGGCGTGAGAAAGGCCAGATCGTCGCTGCCCCACTGGGCCAACTCTAACGCAAGCGGGGCCAGATCGGCCGCTTCGATTTCAGCGGGCGGGAAGGCGGGCAAAGCACCATCTTCGCCCTTGGTCCAGAGCTTGTAGCAGTGCCCCTCGGCCACACGACCGGCGCGACCTGCGCGCTGGGTTGCTTCGGCGCGGCTGACGCGTTCGGTCACAAGGCGCGACATGCCGGAGGCGGGGTCAAAACGGGCGCGCCGCGCACGCCCTGCATCCACGACAACGCGGATGTCTGCGATCGTAAGCGATGTCTCGGCGATTGACGTCGAGAGCACGATTTTGCGACCTGTGGCGCTTGGGGCAATTGCGGCGCGTTGCGCGGCAAATGGGAGTGCGCCGTAAAGAGGGCGCAGGGTGCAATCGGCAGGTAGCCGCCCCTTGAGGGCGGCCTCGACCCGTCTTATCTCGCCTTCTCCGGGTAAAAACACCAGAACACCGCCCGTAGTCTCACCGATGGCCTGCACGACCAGATCGGCGGTTGCGGCCTCAAAGCGGGTGGTTTTGGGGGTGGCCTTGGGCAGGTGCACGGTGCTCACTGGAAAGGCGCGCCCCTCTGACGTCAGCACAGGCGCGCCGTCCAGCATCTCGGCCACTGGCCCCGCATCAAGCGTGGCAGACATGACAAGGATCAACAGATCGGGGCGCAGCGCCTCGCGGATTTCCCACGCAAGGGCGAGGCCCAGATCAGCGTTAAGCGAGCGTTCGTGAAACTCGTCAAAGACAATCGCGCCGATGCCCGCCAGTTCGGGGTCAGACTGGATCATGCGGGTCAGGATGCCCTCGGTGACGACCTCGACGCGGGTGGCCTTGCTGACGGCTGTTTCGCCGCGCATCCTGTAGCCGATGGTTTCGCCAACCTTTTCGCCCAGCGTCTCGGCCAGCCGCTCGGCGGCGGCGCGGGTGGCAAGGCGGCGTGGCTCGAGCATGATGATGCGCCCTGTGGTCAGGTTCTCGTCCAACATGGCCAGCGGCACACGGGTCGTCTTGCCCGCGCCCGGCGGGGCTTGCAGCACGGCGCGACCGTGGGTGCGCAACGCGGCGACGAGATCGGGCAGAATGGGATCAATGGGCAGGGCTGTCATAAGGCAGGTGTCACGCCAAAGGGGGCGCGGGGTCAAGGGGCGTTACGACGATGATCCGCTAACCATCCCCGCAATCATTGCCCCAAGTGCAACAAGATGCACCAGCATCAACGCCTTGTCGTTCCACATTGCGCCCACCGCAAACCAGCCCAGAACGCCGATCAGGAACAGGTAAAGGTTCCACGGGGTCCACCCGAAGCCCGTGGCCGTGTAGCCCATGATCTGAATGATCGACGCGCCCCATTTGACCGCAAAGACGCAGCGGTCGAATCGCGGGGATTGCACCGCTGCGTCAGACGGCACGGGTCAAACCGCCGTCAATGCGCAGGTTTTGCCCTGTCATGTAGCCGCCACCTTCCGAGGCAAGCAGGGAAATCACCGCAGAGACCTCTTGCGCGCGCCCGTAGCGCCCCATCGGAATACGCGCCCTGCGATCTTCGGTCTCGGGCAGGCTGTCGATAAAACCGGGCAAGACATTGTTCATGCGGATATTATCGGCGGCATATTTGTCGGAATAGAGCTTGGTAAATGCAGCAAGCCCCGCGCGAAACACACCAGACGTCGGGAAAAGCGGATCAGGCTCGAAGGCGGCGAATGTAGAGATGTTGATGATCGACCCGCCACCCTGCGCCTGCATAAGCGGCGTGACCAGCCGCGTGGGGCGAATGACGTTCATCAGATACACCTCCATGCCCATGTGCCAATCGTCATCCGAAATCTCCAGCACTGGTCCCTTGGGGCCATGGCCTGCTGAATTCACCAGCGTATCCACACGGCCCCACCGCTTGACGGCGCCATCAACCAAGGCGGCAAGGGCGTCGGGATCGGTGTTGGACCCAGTGACGCCAAATCCGCCCAATTCCACACCAAGCGCCTCGCCTTTGCCCGACGATGACAAGATACCAACCTTGAACCCGTCAGCGGCCAACTGGCGTGCGCCGTCTGCGCCCATGCCACTTCCGCCTGCGGTGATAAGCGCGACTTTTTCTACTGACATTTCATTCTCCATTGTTTAATTTGCGCCATTTTGCGACAAAATTGGCCCAATCGCGATGGAGAATTGATGTTTTCTGAGTGTAGGAATACTATTGTCATATGACCAAGCTCCCACCTCTTAACAGTCTGCGCGCATTTGATGTGGCAGGGCGGTTCCTGAACTTTCGCGCCGCGGCGGATGATCTGGGCGTCACGCAGGGGGCCGTGGCCCAGCACGTGCGCCAGCTCGAGGCGCAGTTGGGCGTGCAATTGTTCGAGCGACTGCCAAAGGGGCTGGCGTTCACAGCGGCGGGGCGCAGCTATCACCTGTCCGTCGCAGCCGCGTTCGAGGCGCTGGGCGCTGCAACCGATCAGCTCACGCCAACGCCAGATAAGGTTACGGTCAGCGTGACACCATCATTCGCGGCGAAATGGTTGATCCCGAACTTGCCAGACCTCGCGGCCAAACATCCCGACATCGACTTGCGTATTCTGGCCACTGAAAAGGTTTCGAGCTTTCATAGTGACGGCATTGACCTCGCGGTGCGGCAGGGCACGCCGCCTTTCGGGGCCGCCTTGCAAGCGCACCTCTTGTTTCGCCAAGAGGTCATCGCAGTGGCCGCGCCGCGACTGATTGGCGGGCGTGACTTACCGCTAAGTGCCGATGACGTAGCGGCGCTTCCGAAGCTACACGACACCCATGACCTTTGGCCCGCGTTCCTTGCGATGTGCGATATCAAGGCGGAGCGCAGCAATGGCTTACGGCTTAGTCAAACCTCGCTTGCAATGGACGCCGCGCTTTTTGGGCAGGGGGCCGCATTGGTAAGCCGTTTTCTGGTGGCCGCAGATATCGCGGCTAACCGGCTGGTGCAGATCAGGCCAGAATCGCTCTCTGGCAAACAGGATTTCTACCTGCTGGCCTTACGTAAACCCAAGCAAAGCGCGGCCATTGATACGGTAATCGCGTGGTTCATGGCGCAAGCAAGCGCGCATGATATGTGACGGACGTCGCCCCACGGCCAACACCAAAAAACCCGACCGCTTGCGCAATCGGGTTCTTCATCTCTCAAAAACAAAAGTGGCTTAAGCCGCAGTTGCCTTTGCAATCTCTTTCTTCACTTTCAACGCATCAGCGGAAAGCTCGGCGTCCTTGGACTTCGCAAAGAACGCGTCCAAACCACCGCGGTGGTCAACAGTGCGAAGCGCAGCGTTGGAGATTTTGAACTTGAATGAACGGCCGAGGCTCTCGGACATCAGTGTCACGTCCTGCAGGTTCGGCAGGAACCGACGGCGGGTACGGTTTTTGGCGTGGCTGACGTTGTTGCCAGACATCGGGCCTTTTCCAGTAAATTCGCAACGGCGCGACATGTTGTAATCCTTGTCTTAACGGGTGCTTTGGTGGATCGGCCACCTGCACACCTTTTCACGGGCTTAGACCACGCCAAAAGCGGGGTCATGAATTCGGTCATCGCGATTTAGGAGGATTCCCGGCCCGCGTCAACCCGCATCGGTAACAGATCGGCCAAAATCGGACGGCTGCTAGCGGTGTTGGTCGATCAGTATCGGATTCCCGTCGGGGTCCACAACAACAAAGCTGGCAGGACCGCTCTCGGATTCGGTATTAAGTGTCTGATCTTCGGGGGCGAAGGTCACATCGGCCGCTTTGAGCGTGGCCTTGAGATCGCGCACATCGGTGAATGTGTCGAGCTCTTGCGCGTTTTGGTCCCATCCAGGATTAAACGTGAGCATGGGGCGGTCGAACATGCCCTCAAACAGACCGATGATATGATCACCGTTCTTAAGAATAAGGTAGTTGTGCTCCATGTTGCCGCCAAAATCGACAAAGCCGAGCTTGCGGTAAAAGGCGGCAGATGCGGCAAGGTCTTTGACGGGTAGGCTGATTGAGAATGCGCCGAGGTCCATGAAATATCTCCTTCTCGTTACGATGAGGTTAACAGAGCAGGTGAATTTTGGGAAACAAGGATTGCAGTGCCCCTTTGGATTGTTTCCAAATCGGAGCTAATCCTTGTTCAGGGCCGCGCTTCCCACCGCTCTAGCATGTCGCGCAGATAGTCGGCATCGTCGAGCCGCGCGTCACGGTGTTCGGCAATGATCGGATCAGGGAGGGGCGGCGTTTCAAGGGCCATGCGCTGCACCACGCCCGACTTGCCCGCCCTGCGCAAAAGACCCGTGGCGGGGTGACCGCCAAAGCCAAGGCGCGCGAGTTTGATGCGGGGAAACACCTCGGTGATCATCTGCGCGTTAATGCGGTCAAGATCGCGGAACGGATCGACGACAATCACCCCTTGCAGCCCGGGTTTGGCATAGGTCACAAGGTCGCCAAGCACCGCGTCAAACCCTTGCGCATCCGCGCGAAACCGTCCGTCAAACGGGACAACATCGGGATGGATCGAAAACTGCGGCGACACGGCGAGCGCGAAATTGGCGCGTGCGGCGCGCGCAAAGCGGAATGCGCCGTAACCACCCATCGAAAACCCCATCATGTGCACGGTTTTATAGTGTGGGGACAAGGCCTTAAGCACGGCTTCAAGGGCCGCAGTATCGTCATTGATGAACCAGTCATTGCGCCGTGTTGCGATGCAAAGTTGGGCAAATCCACGCGCCATCGCAGAGGTGCTGGCATGCGCAGGGTTAAAGTCGCGGCGGTCCTTTTCACGGTAGCTGAACGTCACCAATAGCTGATCGGCGTCACCGTTAAACAGGGTCGCACGCAGATGCTCGCCGCTAAAAACCAGATCACCCGTTTCACTCATTTGTGCACTCGCTACTCATGTCTTTGATACAACTTCGGCGGCGGCAGCAGCAGGGGTCATGCGCCCTGCCGCCACCTCTTTTTCAAGCGCGGTCATGCGTGCGCCAAGGTCGGGATCAGCCGCAATACGGGCCAGCAATTGCAAGCGAACCTCCTCGGCAAACCAATAGCGGGCCTGATTGGCGCGGGTGGTTTCCCAGACGCTGCTATCACGCCGCCACGCCATGAGGGTCTGCATTTCGGCCCATGCGGCCTCGATCCCTATTGTTTCCAATGCGGAGACAGTCAGCGCCTTCGGGAAGCCTTCAGGGTCTTGCGGGCGTTTGCGCAGCAACCGCAAAGCGCCAGCATAATCGGCACAGGTGCGCATGGCTTGCGGCTTGAGGTCGCCGTCCGCCTTGTTCACAAGGATCATATCCGCGATTTCCATGATGCCGCGTTTCACGCCTTGCAATTCGTCGCCGCCCGCAGGGGCAAGCAACAGCAGGAACAGATCGGCCATCTGGGCGACAACGGTCTCGGATTGGCCAACGCCCACGGTTTCAATCAGGACAATGTCAAAGCCCGCCGCCTCGCAGAGCGCAACGGCCTCGCGGGTGCGGCGCGCAACACCACCCAGCTGGGTCTGGCTGGGGGACGGGCGGATAAATGCCAGCGGATGACGGGCCAGCATATCCATGCGGGTCTTGTCACCAAGGATCGAGCCACCAGAACGGGTCGAAGAGGGGTCAACGGCCAGAACGGCAACGCGCTTCCCGAGCCCCGTGAGCATCATGCCAAAACTCTCGATGAACGTGGATTTCCCGACACCTGGCGTGCCCGAGAGACCAATGCGCAAGGCTTGGCGGGCAGTTCCAAGGGTATCAAGCAGGGCCAGCGCCTGCGCACGATGATCCGCGCGGCCACTCTCGACGAGGGTGATGGCGCGGGCAAGGGCGCGGCGGTCACCTGCGGCAACTTGCGCAGCAAGGGCGTTGATGTCGATCTGATACGTCATATCGCCAGTTCTAGGACGGGCAGGGCGCGCACGCAATCCAAACGCATAAAGCTTGGCGAACTTCCAAGGCGATGCTAGGCTTTTTGTAACAAACAAAGGGGGAGGCATCCGTGAAAACACCAGTGCATCTTTGGATCGTCGGGATAGTGTCCCTGCTTTGGAACGCGGGCGGGGGATACGACTACGTCATGCTACAGTTCCAGAACGCGGATTACATCTCGATGTTGCCGCCGCCCCATCAGGCCTTTATCGACACGGCCCCGCTCTGGTTCGAGGCGGCTTGGGCGATCGGGGTCTGGTTCTCGGTGCTTGGCTCTGTGCTCTTGCTGTTCAGATCGCGACTGGCGCGCACATGCTTCGGGTTTTCGTTCCTCGGGCTGGTTGCCGCGTCTGTTTACAGGTTCGCGATCGCAAAACCGTCCATGCTAGAGGTGACGCCACCCGAGATGCTGGCGTTCTCGGGGGCAATCGCTGTGGTGCGGGTTTTGCTCTATCTCTATGCGCGCGCAATGACGCGGCGCGGGGTGCTGCGTTAACCGCACATCCGCTTGGCTGTTGAACTGAATTTCTTGTAGCGCAACCAGAACGCCTCGCTAGAGCGGTTGTCGGACTGGCGGGTTTCTTGCGCGGAATGGGGATCGTCAAAGAAGGCGGCGGCGCGGCGCTGGTCTGACGTGCTCAGGGTGCGGCTTGCGGCTTGTTGCACACATGAACAAAGGGCTGGAGTCGCGGCGCGACGATCCGCAGCGATGCAGGCCTTGCCGATCGGGCCAGTCACACGCGCGCCCCCGCATGCCGCGAGAAATACAAAGGTCGAAATCATCAAATACTTGGTCATGCCTGCCACCATTTTTACCGCCGCCCCGCTTTTGCGATGTCTGGCGTGAACTGCTTTTGTGAAAGATAGCAGGGCACAGGCAGCGGCGCAAATCAAATGGGCGTGGGTTCGGTCGGTCGGCGGGTTCCGCGGCAACTCGGAAAATTTGTGCATCCCAAAAAGCGGTCTCCGGTTTTTTTGTTTGTGCGCTCGACTAATGCCGAGGCACAGCGCGGACAAACGCTCTGGTCGTGCGCTTTGGCTTTTTCGCGCGCTTTGAGGTTTTTAACATGTGTGCGATTGGTCTGACGGCCCGGAGCAAGGGCGGTCTCACGTAAAATTTGCGCATATTCCCGAACCTCGGAATCGCTAAAAATAATGTCGTCATGTCCTTTGATATAGGCGGCTAGGTGTCGCATTCTCCAAATGACATTGGCGGGCATGGCGGTTTTTTTGGTCGCGGAACCAGCGAAAACAACGATGTTGTGAAGGTGCTGCAAGTCAAGGTTCAGCAGTGATTGGATTTCCTTAATGTGGCGGTAGTTTTGATGCAGCGGGTTTTTGAAACGCGTTTTGTGACGGTAGATTGATTGCGTCCAGTTTGACTGTTTGGCTGTCCCAAAAATCCAACCTGCCATAAATTTTGTTTCGATGACAAAGATGCCGGATCTGTTAAGGAGGATGTGATCAATCTGCGTCGACCCGTCAGAGGTCGGGAGTGTTACGTCATTCAGTAACGTATTTGCATCAGCAGCGAAGGATCGCTCAAGGCATCGCCTGACACGCGCTTCCCCCCTTTTCCCCTTCATTCCTGCCGAATTCAGGATTGCGGAGGTGATAATAACGACAAATAGCAACAAGAATACTGGAATAAATGTTTCGCTCATAAATGTACCCGATTTGAAGGCGATAAAATTCAACCTTTAGGTTAGTATGCATCCTGCGTAAATGTCTGAGGCTGAAGTCTTGAAGGCGCGCAGGCTTGGCGAAAGACTCTGTGCTCCAGCGCCTCGTTTGCCACCATTCCCCTTGCAAAATCCGCAATCTCGCGTCATTGACACGCAACCCGATTACCATAGGCGCGCACTCCATGACTGACCTCGCACATATCCGCAATTTCTCGATTGTGGCCCATATTGACCACGGTAAATCCACGCTTGCTGATCGCCTCATCCAAGAGACGAACACGGTGGCGCTGCGCGATATGAAGGCGCAGATGCTCGACAGCATGGATATCGAGCGCGAGCGCGGCATCACCATCAAGGCCAACACAGTGCGGATCGAATACAAGGCGCTGAACGGCGAGATGTATACGCTCAATCTGATCGACACCCCCGGTCACGTTGACTTCGCCTACGAGGTGTCGCGGTCTATGCGCGCCGTTGAAGGCTCGCTGCTGGTTGTTGATAGCACCCAAGGCGTCGAGGCGCAGACCCTTGCCAATGTCTATCACGCGCTGGACGCCGACCACGAGATCGTGCCGGTTCTCAACAAGATCGACTTGCCTGCCACCGATTGCGAGGCCGTTGCTGCGCAGATCGAAGACGTGATCGGGCTTGATGCCTCCGAAGCGATCCGCGTGTCGGCCAAAACAGGGGTCGGCATTGTCGAGACCCTCGAGGCAATCGTGCACAAACTGCCCGCTCCCAGCGGCGATGCAGACGCGCCCCTCAAGGCGATGCTGGTCGACAGTTGGTATGACAGCTATCTCGGCGTCATCGTCCTTGTGCGGATCATCGATGGCTCCATGAAGAAAAACGACCGCGTGAAATTCATGTCCAACGGGACCGTGCACCAGATCGACAAAATCGGCGTGTTCCGCCCGAAGATGGAAGACGTCGCGACACTTGGGCCGGGTGAAATCGGCTTCATCACCGCCTCGATCAAACAAGTGCGCGACACCCGCGTCGGGGACACGATCACCTCCGAAAAGAAGGGCTGCGAAACGCCGCTAGCAGGCTTCAAGCCAGCGCAACCCGTTGTGTTCTGCGGGCTGTTCCCCGTGGATAGCGCCGAATTCGAAGACCTGCGCGATGCCATCGACAAACTGGCCCTCAACGACGCCTCGTTCTCGCACGAGATGGAAACATCCGCCGCGCTGGGCTTTGGCTTTCGCTGTGGCTTCCTCGGGCTGCTGCACCTCGAAGTGATCCGCGACCGGATCGAGCGCGAATATGACATCAACCTGATCACCACCGCGCCCTCTGTGGTCTATCACGTGCATATGCGGGACGGGACGATGCAGGAATTGCACAACCCCGCCGACATGCCCGACATGACGCATGTGGACCACATCGAGGAACCGCGGATCAAGGCGACGATCCTTGTGCCCGACGACTACCTCGGTGACGTGCTGAAACTCTGCCAGGATCGGCGCGGCATCCAGATGGACCTGACATACGCAGGGTCGCGCGCGATGGTTGTCTATGACCTCCCGCTCAATGAAGTTGTGTTCGACTTCTATGATCGCCTGAAATCGGTAACAAAAGGTTACGCGTCTTTTGATTACGTGCTGACCGGCTACCGCGAGGACCAGCTTGTGAAAATGTCGGTGCTAGTGAACGACGACCCCGTCGATGCGCTCTCCATGATGGTGCACCGCGACCGCGCCGAACAGCGGGGCCGCGCGATGGTCGAAAAGCTGAAGGACCTGATTCCGCGCCACATGTTCAAAATCCCGATCCAAGCGGCCATCGGCGGCAAAGTCATCGCCCGCGAAACGCTCTCCGCGATGCGCAAAGACGTGACGGCGAAATGCTACGGCGGCGACGCGACACGCAAACGCAAACTGCTGGACAAGCAGAAGGCGGGTAAGAAGAAAATGCGCCAGTTCGGATCAGTGAACATCCCGCAGGAAGCGTTTATTTCAGCACTCAAGATGGACAGCTAAAGGCTGGCCATGTTGAGTGGCGGTGCGGGAAAGAGATTGGCGCAGCCAATCGCGGCCGCACTCCGTTGGCGTTTGGCGTTGACTGACAGCTAAAAGCTGGCCATTTTTTGAGCGCGTGCGGGGAAGGGAATGGCGAAGCCAATCACGGCCGCACTCGGTGAGGATGGAGTGGTGAGGGTTAGTGCGAATGATAGACTTTGAATGGTTTGGCCGAATTCAAAAAGCTCACGCTGATTTTGCTGAAAACTACCCAATTGCGTACTTTGCGGCAAGATTTGGATTTGCTGCGTCCACGATTTTATCCATGCATGTGTTTGGATATGTGCATAAATTGGGAATCGGAATGCGCCCATTTGTCGGCCTCGAAGTCACGGCAGACTTGTTAGCTGATATTCTGTATTTTTTAATAAGCTTAGTAATTTCGTTTACTCTATACTTTTTTCTATTTTCGACCGTCGGACGACTTTTTGAATACACGCAAAAATACCAAAAATGGATGCCCATGGCGGCTGGAATTCTCGCGCTCTACTACGCGTTGGGCAAGTACTTGAATTTTTCTTTTTGGTCGGGGAGCTTCGGATACGCAAGTTCTTCCTATTTTCTTTTTATCCCTTTAGTGGCTCTAATTTTTGCTGCGGTTCTTCGATGGAGGGGGAAAGTCGGAACCGAAATGCTGACCAGTGTTTTGTTGGTTTTTCTTTTGAGTTTCAGCTATGTTTTAGGCGAGGTGAGGGCTGGAACAGTTCCAGAGTATAGTTGGAAACAAGTTGTGTTTCTGGACGATACGAGACTTGATGGTTATCCGCTCCATCGCGTGTCTGGCGGTATTATTTTTCGAAAAAGGAAATTCTTTTCCTTTGATGTAGGGGCGGTCTTTATCCCCTACAGCTCTATAAAGTTCATAACAGAACCACGTAGAGACTCGGCTGGCGATCAGGTTTTGTCGCTAGATTATCCGAGCTTCATAATTACCGCACCATAAGAAGCGAATTACCATCCTTTGTAAGATATTGCCAAATTTCCAATTTGGCAGCGCCCGAACCGCCCCCACGGGGCGGGCGCTTCGCACCAGCCCCTCGGTTCGGGCGCGGGCTGATTACTGAGCGGGCCGCTTGCATCTATCGTTCCCCCTGCGCTTCGCGCGTTCGGCCTGAAACTGTCCTCGACAGTTTCTTATACGGGCCGAACCCTAAGTCACGTCTAACCGCGCGCGCCTAACCGCCCCCGCCGCAACTCCTCCAACTGATCGCGCAGCATCACTTCCATCTCGAACGTGGCCGCGCCCAACTCATCCGCCTGCTCGATATCAACCAGATCGGGCGGGCCTAGCATCTCGGTGAGCCGCGCCAGCATAAATGCGCGCAGCACGCGGTTCATCGTCGCCTGATACTCGCGCCCCAGCTTGCGATAAAACTTCGCCACATCTGCATCGACGCGCAGCGTGATCCGCACGCGCTCGGGCACGGGGTCGCCCGATATCTCGCGCCACTCGGCGGGCAGGATCGATTTCATCAACGCGGGGTGGCGAAAATCGGCGAGGGTCTCATACATTTGCCGCACAAGTTCGGAGTAGCGGGCATGGTTCGTCGGGGTCATTTTCTTGGCGGGCATTTGTGGCTCCAGTCTTAGGTTCAAGGGCATTATGGTCCACCAACCCTGCCAAACCCTCACCCGACCGCGCGGTGCACGCATGGTGCACGCCGCGTGCACGCAAATCACACCCCGTTTTGACCCATATCAAGGACGGGGCAGGGCACGCGGCTAAATTAGCCTCAAACAGACCTGAGGAGACACAGATGTTCCAGTTCGCAGCAATGCTTTATTCGATCATCGGCACAAGCGTGGCCGGCATTTTCATCGTGGCCGCATTGGCCACTGGTAACGACACTTTGCAGCCGATCCTGATCGCCGCCGCTGCGGGCGCAATCATCGCGCTGCCAATGTCGTATTTCGTGGCAAAGGCAATCTTTTCAAATAGATAGCGCTGCTATTTCATCGCTAGAAATGTCGAAACCGCCGCCTCAAACTCGCGCGGTTTCTCGGCGTGCAACCAATGGCCCGCCTGCGGGATTTTCGCGAATTTTGCCTGCGGGAATAGCTCTTTGATCCGCGGGCGATGCTCTGTTTTCACGTAATCTGACGCCGCACCCGACAAGAAAAGGCTCGGTCCATCAAATTGCGCGGAAACCTCGGGGAATCCAATGATTTCAGGCATCTGATCGGCCAGAACATCCAAGTTCAGCTTCCATTTTTTCTCTTTTAAATCAAGGGATTGCAGCAGAAACGTATCGACACCAGCCTCCAACCCACTCAATTGTGCCCCCACATCCGAGCGGGTTTTCACATCGCTCAAATCCACGCCCCGCATCGCATCAATCGGCCCCATCTGGGAATGCTGATAAGTAACAGGCGCAATATCCGCGACGATCAATTTGCGAACCTTTTCAGGGTGTTGCAGCGCCAGCATCATCGCCGCCTTTCCGCCCATCGAATGACCCAGAATATCGGCTTGGCCGTTGATGACTTCTGCCAGATCCGTGGCCATATCTGCATAAGACTGCGTGTTAAACCAAGGGCTTGCGCCGTGGTTTCGCATATCGACCGCAATGACGGGGCGCGATTGTGATAGCCGCTTTGCGATAACATTCCAGTTGCGCGCAGAGCCGAAAAGCCCGTGCGCGATAACCAAAGGAACGCCCGCAGGCCCATCGTATAAAACCGTGTTTAACATGCATCTAATCTAACCCTTCACAGACAAGAAAAGCCAGAGCCATTGAGAGCGGCGCGTGCACATGTTTAACGTCGTTTCATGACTGGGGATTTGCTCGATAATCAAGTGGCCGAAGTGCGCAAGCTGATGGAAACCCGTCTGCGGGTGCGTGGCAAAACGCTTGATTTACAGGTCCGCAAGGCGGGCCGCCGCTTGCCGCGAAATCTGCGCCGTGACGCGACCTATCTGGCGCAAGCGGCGACGGTGATGCATCATCCCAAACTGAATCGCATGATTGATGCGGACAAGGCCACAAAGGCTCACGGTCGGCTGACGTCTTACCTTGCTGGCGTGAACCCTGCCGATCGCGTCAAGGGCATGTTTCTGGCTTGGCTCGGGTCGCTCGCATTTGCCTTTATCGTTGTTTTCATCATCGTGGTCACGGTGCTTGTGCAACGCGGGATCGTCTAACTAAAAAGGCCACCACAGTTCCCTGTGATGGCCCGCATTTGCGTAGGATGGGTTTTAACCCATGCACCCGTTAGAGATTTGGATACATCGGGAATTTTTCGCACATGGCTTCGACTTCGGCGCGCACTCTTGCTTCGACGTCCGCGTTCCCGTCTTCGCCGTTTGCGGCCAAGCCGTCCGTCACTTGAACAATCCAATCCGCGATCTGGCGGAACTCGGCCTCGCCAAACCCGCGCGTTGTGCCCGCAGGTGACCCAAGGCGGATACCCGAGGTGACTGTCGGCTTTTCAGGGTCAAACGGAATACCGTTCTTGTTGCAGGTGATATGCGCACGGCCCAGAGATTTTTCCGTCTCGTTGCCTTTCACGCCTTTAGGGCGCAGGTCAACAAGCATCAAATGCGTGTCTGTGCCCCCTGAAACGATGTCGAGGCCGCCCTTGATCAGCTGATCAGCCAAGGCTTGCGCGTTCTTCACAACCTGCTGTTGATATACCTTGAATTCAGGGCGTAGCGCCTCGCCAAAGGCCACGGCCTTGCCTGCGATAACATGCATCAACGGGCCACCTTGGATGCCCGGGAAGATTGCCGAGTTCACCTTTTTGGCGATGGCTTCGTCATTGGTCACGATCATGCCGCCGCGTGGTCCGCGCAGGGTCTTGTGGGTCGTCGTGGTTGCCACATGTGCATGCGGGAACGGTGAAGGATAGAGGCCTGCCGCAACAAGACCTGCAAAATGCGCCATATCAACAAACAGAAATGCACCAACGGAATCCGCGATTTCACGCATCTTGCCAAAGTCGATGATGCGCGGGATTGCAGAGCCGCCAGCAATGATCATCTTGGGCTGATGTTCGGTCGCGAGGGCTTGCACCTCATCGTAATCCAGCAGGTTATCTTCCTTGCGCACACCGTATTGCACAGCATTAAACCATTTGCCCGACTGGTTTGGCCGCGCGCCATGGGTCAGGTGGCCGCCTGCGTCCAAAGACATGCCAAGGATCGTATCACCGGGCTGCAACAGTGCCTGAAACACCCCTTGGTTGGCCTGCGAGCCAGAGTTGGGCTGCACGTTGGCAAAGTCACAGCCGAACAGCTCTTTGGCCCGATCAATCGCAAGGTTTTCGGCCACATCAACATGTTCGCAGCCGCCGTAATAGCGCCGCCCCGGATACCCTTCGGCGTATTTGTTGGTCATCACGCCGCCCTGCGCTTCCATGACGGCAGCAGAAACGATGTTTTCGGAGGCAATCAGCTCGATTTCATTGCGCTGACGGCCTAACTCGGCCTTCATTGCCGCATGGATCGCCGGATCGCGTGTTTCGAGTTTTTCGGTGAAAAAGCCAGTGTCGCGCTCAGAAGCAGTCATGTTGATGTCCCCCTTGGTCACATGATCAATCAGTTGCGTCCTCATAGCCTATGTCCGCCCGAGCAAAAAGCAACAAAGCGACCCCGTGATCACCTTGCCCGTCATTGCGTGTTCCGGATGCACGCCTTGCGTTTCCTGCCCGATCTTGGGACAGTTGTTTGACTGACAAAGGAATGACTGCCAATGGGCCGCACCAAGATTGCATTTACCGCCAGTTCCGCGCCCTTGGCGATGGAGGCACACCGCGATCTGGCGGCGTTACATGGGGATGTCCCGCTGATCGAGGCTGACGTGATTGTGGCCTTGGGGGGGGACGGGTTTATGCTTCAAACCCTTCATGCGACCCAACATTTGACTGCGCCTGTCTATGGCATGAACCGCGGCACGGTCGGTTTCTTGATGAACGAATATCATGCGGATGATTTGCCTGACCGCCTTGCGGAGGCCCAAGAGGAGGTGATCAACCCGCTAACGATGACCGCCCTTTGTGTGGATGGCACGATGCACGAGATGCTGGCGATCAACGAGGTGAGCCTATTGCGCGCAGGTCCGCAGGCCGCCAAGCTGCGCATTACTGTTGATGGCAAGTTGCGCATGAAAGAGCTGGTCTGTGACGGCGCGCTTGTCGCGACCCCTGCGGGATCAACCGCCTATAACTATTCTGCCCATGGTCCAATCCTGCCGATTGGATCGGATGTTCTGGCCCTGACTGCGATGTCCGCGTTTCGCCCCCGCCGCTGGCGTGGCGCTCTTTTACCCAAAAGCGCGATAGTCCGTTTTGATGTGATCCACCCCGCCAAACGCCCTGTCATGGCCGATGCGGATGGTAAATCCGTGCGCGATGTCGCCAGTGTCGAGATCCGCTCGGAACCTGCGGTATCGCACCGCATTCTGTTTGATCCGGGTCACGGGCTGGAAGAGCGGCTGATCAACGAGCAGTTTACTTAAGGTCGATTGGCAAAGGCCTGTTCCAAGAACGCTTTTGCATCCTTGGATGTCACATCGTTGAGCGACGTCAGTTTCAAGTGCCGCCGATTTTTGCCTTGTCCTTCGAGATGCCCCGCTGGATCGTCAAAAGACGCGCCTTCGGAAAATTCCAGCGAAACATGCGCCTTGTTTTCAAAGACCCCGCCGACGAAAATCTTGTCACTGTCGGGATCGGTGCAAAAGACCTCACCGCCGTATTTCCCGACGAAGCGGACAGTCGCGCTGACCTCTTGCAC
The DNA here is from genome assembly GCA_937132065.1 of uncultured Loktanella sp. GTDB lineage: Bacteria > Pseudomonadota > Alphaproteobacteria > Rhodobacterales > Rhodobacteraceae > Yoonia. The sequence continues at coordinate 46,976 of CAKZNT010000013.1, read as the reverse complement.
GGTGCTTTTGACGGCGTCGATGATGTCTTTTGCGTTTTCCATGTTTAGTCCTTGGCGTAACCCATTGGTTGCAGCGCGGCTTTGATCTCGTCGAGGATCGCGGGGTCGTCGATTGTTGCGGGCATTTTAAAGGCCGCGCTATCGGCGATTTTCACCATTGTTGCGCGCAGGATTTTGCCTGAGCGCGTCTTTGGCAGGCGGTCCACAACAGTCACCAGTTTGAACGCGGCGACAGGCCCGATCTGGTCACGCACGAGCTTGACGCATTCGGCCTTGATTTCGTCGTCGGTTTTGGTTGTGCCCTTGTTGGTGCAAAGGAAGCCCATCGGCAGTTGCCCTTTGAGTGTGTCGGTGACGCCAATGACGGCGCATTCGGCCACGTCGGGGTGACCTGCCAGCACTTCTTCCATCGCGCCAGTCGAGAGCCTGTGCCCTGCTACGTTGATCACGTCATCGGTGCGCGCCATGATATAGAGATAGCCATCTTCGTCGATCATCCCCGCATCACCCGTTTCATAGTATCCGGGGAATGTGGTCAGGTAGGATTTCACAAAGCGGTCTTTCGCGTTCCACAGCGTAGGCAACGTCCCGGGCGGTAGGGGCAGCTTGATCGCGATTGCTCCGAGTTCGCCAGCTTTCACCGGATGCCCCGCCTCATCAAGGATTTGCACGTCGTATCCGGGCATTGCCACGGTTGGCGAGCCGATCTTGACGGGAAGCGCCTCGATTCCTGTAGGATTGCCCGCAATTGTGTAGCCCGTTTCGGTTTGCCACCAATGGTCATAGACAGGCACGCCCATGATCTTTTGCGCCCACTCGATTGTGTCGGGGTCGGCTCTCTCGCCAGCGAGGTAAAGGGCGCGCAAGCAGGAGATGTCGTATTTCTTGATCTCGATCCCTGTCGGGTCTTCACGCTTGATCGCGCGAAACGCGGTTGGCGCGGTGAAGAAGGAGCGCACGTTATGTTCCGCGATCACACGCCAGAACGTGCCCGCGTCAGGTGTGCCAACGGGCTTGCCCTCGAACACAACCGTAGTGATCCCCGCGATCAATGGACCGTAGCAGATATAGGAGTGCCCCACGACCCAGCCCACATCAGATGCGGCCCAGAACACATCGCCTTGATCGACGTTATAGACCGCCCTCATCGTCCAGTTTAGCGCCACGAGATGCCCAGCGGTCGGACGCACAACGCCCTTTGGCGCGCCTGTCGTGCCAGAGGTATAGAGAATATAGGCGGGGTGGTCCCCCGAGACAGACACGCAGTCGGCGGGGGCAACACCCTTTTGCGCCTCATGCCAGTCAAAATCCCGCCCTTCAATCAGGTCGCAAGGCGACTGCTCGCGCTGCAAAACAATCGTGAAGTCGGGTTTGTGGGTAGATTGGTCAATGGCCCCGTCAAGCAGCGGTTTATAAGCAACGACGCGATTTGGCTCGAGGCCACAGGACGCGGCGATGATCGCTTTAGGTGTGGCATCATCAATGCGCACAGCCAATTCATGCGCAGCGAAACCGCCAAAGACCACCGAGTGCACCGCGCCAATGCGCGCACAGGCCAGCATGGCCACGAGGCTTTCGGTGACCATCGGCATGTAGATGATAACGCGATCACCAGCAACGATCCCCTTGTCGCGCAACACCCCTGCGAGGGCGGCGGTTTGGGTCTGAAGCTCTGCAAAGGTGGTTTTGCTTTTCGTGCCCGTGATCGGGCTGTCGTAGATGATCGCGGTTTGATCACCGCGCCCTTGCTCTACGTGGCGGTCAACGGCGTTATAGCAAGCGTTGACTTGCGCATCTTTGAACCATTCGTAAAGCGGGGCTTTGTCGTCTGACAGTGCCTTTGAGGGGGGCGTATCCCACGAGATTGCATCGGCTTGCGCCATCCAGAATGCTTCTGGATCGTCTTGCCAGCTTTTGTAGACTTCTGCATATCCCATCGTTCATCCTCCCAAATGATCATAGGGAAATGTGTAAGCACGAGATTTATGCTGGGCAAGCGTGGTTGCGGCGCTAACGGAAAATCAGAGTCAATTTGTTGACAAGCCAAATGGCGAGCCGATTGCAATGCAACCCGCTCGCCTGTCTTGTTAGCCGTAGTGGTCGACGGGCGTGCCCGCCAGTGCGGTCATGTTAAGCAACCCACGCGCCGTGATCGACGATGTGACGATATGCGCGCGGTTCCCCATCCCCATCAGGATCGGCCCGACTTCAAGGCCTGCGCCTTTCATCTTGAGGATGTTGCGCACGCCTGATGCCGCATCTGTATTTGCAAATACGAGGCAGTTTGCAGGGCCGGGCAGGTGCGCGTTCGGGAAGACCCGATTGCGCAATTCGACATCGAGCGCCGCATCAACATGCATCTCGCCCTCGTAATCAAAGTCGCGCGGCTGGCTATCAAGGATCGCAATCGCGGCCCGCATGCGGCGGCCCGTATCACAATCAAGATTGCCGAACTGGCTATGCGAACAGAGCGCAATCTTGGGCGCAAGGCCAAAGCGGCGCACGTGGCGGGCCGCACCAATAACGGTTTCTGCGATTTGTTCTGGCGATGGTTCGGGGTGCACTTGCGTATCGGCAATGAACAGAGGCCCGTCCTCGAGGATCATCAAGGACAAAGCGGCAACAGGGTGCAGCTTTTGCGTGCCCAAAATTTGCGACACATAGTTCAAGTGCCATAGAAACTGGCCGAACGTGCCACAAATCAAGCTGTCTGCCTCGCCACGATGCACCATCACGGCCCCGATAGCCGTGGTGTTGGTGCGCATAATCGCCTTGGCCAGATCAGGTGTCACGCCCTTGCGCGCCATGATGTCGTGGTAGGTGTTCCAGTAGTCGTAATAACGCGGGTCGTTTTCGGGGTTCACGATCTGGAAGTCGACGCCCGGACGGATTTTGAGACCCGCGCGTTCGCACCGCCGCTCGATCACCTCGGGGCGGCCAATAAGGATCGGTTGATCAACGGTTTCTTCCATGATCGCTTGCGCGGCACGCAAGACCCGTTCGTCTTCACCTTCGGCAAAGACAATGCTGCGCTTGGCGGTTTTTGCAGCCTCGAACACTGGCCGCATGATCATAGCCGATTTAAAGACCGAGCCGTCGAGCCCGTTCTTATAGGCGTCCAGATCCGCGATGGGGCGCGTTGCTACGCCGGTTTCAATGGCTGCGCGCGCCACCGCGCCAGCCACCACGCCCATCAAGCGTGGATCAAAGGGTTTCGGGATCAGATAATCGGGGCCAAATGTCAGCTTTTCGCCCGTATAGGCCGCGGCGGCTTCGGCGCTGGTGGTCATGCGCGCAAGTTCGGCGATCCCTTCGACGCAGGCGATTTTCATCTCGTCGTTGATGTCGGTCGCGCCAACATCGAGCGCGCCGCGAAAGATGAACGGGAAGCACAGCACGTTGTTCACTTGGTTTGGGAAATCCGACCGACCCGTCGCGATGATGGCGTCGGGGGCAACGGCGCGCGCGGCATCCGGATCAATCTCGGGGTTCGGGTTGGCGAGGGCAAAAATGATCGGCGCACTGGTCATCTGTGCGACCATTTCGGGCTTGAGCACACCGGGGCCTGACAGGCCAAGGAACATGTCTGCGCCTTTGATCACGTCACCGAGTGTCGCAGGTGTTTTACCCTGCGCATACTCCGCCTTTTGCGGGGTCATGTCCTTTTCGCGGCCCTCGTAAACAAGACCCTCGATATCACATAGCCACACGTTTTCGCGCTTAACGCCGAGTTTAAGCAACATATTGAGACAAGCGATGCCCGCGGCGCCACCGCCGGTCGAGACGATTTTAATATCTTCGAACTTTTTGCCAGCGACCCGCAAAGCGTTGGTTGCCGCCGCGCCCACGACAATGGCCGTGCCGTGTTGATCATCATGGAAGACGGGGATGTTCATCCGCTCGCGGCAGATCTTTTCGACGATAAAGCAGTCGGGCGCTTTGATGTCTTCGAGGTTGATTGCGCCGAATGTCGGCTCGAGACTACAGACGATTTCGGCAAGCTTTTCGGGGTCGCTTTCGTCAAGCTCGATGTCAAAACAGTCGATGTTGGCGAACTTTTTGAACAGGACGGCCTTGCCCTCCATCACGGGTTTGGATGCGAGGCTGCCGATGTTGCCAAGCCCGAGCACAGCCGTGCCGTTGGTCACAACGCCCACAAGGTTGCCGCGCGTTGTGTAGTCGCGTGCGGTTGAGGGGTCGGCTTTGATCTCGAGGCAGGCCTCTGCAACACCGGGTGAATAGGCGCGCGACAGATCACGTCCGTTTGCCAGTGGCTTTGTTGCCCGAATTTCGAGTTTACCCGGTTTGGGGAATTGGTGGTAGTCGAGTGCAGCCTGTCGCGCGCGGTCTTTTGATTCATCAGCCATTTTCATCTCCCGAAATCGAATATAGTTTAATGCTAAACTACTTTATTGCCTTAAGGGCAAGTCCTGCCAATGATTAAGCATGTATCACGGCCTCTTGCAAATCTTACCACATCGTCACACCCTGCGTGCCATGACCCAAACGCATGAAATTCGCGCCGAGATGCAGCTGGCCACAACCGATCTGCGTGGTGACCTAGGTTTTTTCAGCAAAACCTTGGGCATGCGGATGGATATGATTTATCCCGCCGACGATCCAACGGTGGCCGTTTTTTCAGGGCACGGGATTTGTGTGCGTCTGGATGCTGACGCGCCAAAAGGGGCCGCGCACCTGCGGATATTGACGGATGATCCTGCGTTTGCGCAGGGTGCGACACCGCTCGTTTCACCTGGTGGCACGCATGTTGATGTTGCCCCCCTGAACCCGCCGCTTGTGATGCCGCAGACCGATCATGCGTTTGTTGTGCGCAGGCTTGCCGATCAGGCGCCTTGGGTGATTGGCCGCGCGGGCATGCATTACCGCGATTTGATTCCCTCGCGCCTTGGTGGATCAATTATTGCGAGCCACATTCGCATTCCTGATGGTGGTCCCGTGCCCGACATGGTGCACTTTCATCGTGTCGGATTTCAGCTAATCTATTGTTATCGCGGCTGGGTGGATGTTGTTTACGAGGATCAGGGCGACCCGATCCGCCTGACGGCTGGTGACTGTTTTATCCAGCCCCCCGAGATCAGGCACCGCGTTCTTGAAGCGTCTGACGGAATCGAGGTGATCGAAGTCGGTGTGCCTGCCGAACATATCACCGAGATTGACCATGTGATGACATTGCCAACGCCACACCTGCGCCCCGAGCGGGAATGGCAGGGGCAGAAGTTTGTGCATAATGTCGGCGCTGAGGCGGATTGGTCGCCGTTCCGTCTGGCTGGTTTTAAGGCGCGTGACACAACGATTTCCAACAACACCAAGGCGGTCGCGGGCGTGCAGGTCGTGCGCCGTGGCACGGGCGACCCTATTTGGTCAAAGCATGACGCGGACATTCATTTCACGTTTGTGCTTGAGGGCTCGATGACCTTGGAGGGGGAGGGCAAGGAGCCGTATCGGCTAAGTGCTGGTGATGCATTCGTGGTCCCCCCGCACATGCTGACCCGCTATAGTGATCCTAGTGATGATATTGAGCTGCTTGAGGTCTCGTTGCCCGGTCTGTTTGAAACGGTCTCCTGACTTGCAAACCGTTGACCAAACGGTCAAACTTGCACTGAACTCAGGAGCCACAAATGACCCTACTCGAAACTGCAAGCGCCGTGCGTGAAAATGCCCATGCCCCTTATTCCAAATTCAAGGTCGGCGCCGCGCTGCGTGCCGCTTCGGGCAAGATTTATGCCGGCTGCAATGTGGAGAATGTGGCCTACCCCGAGGGCACTTGCGCCGAAGCGGGCGCGATTGCCGCGATGGTGGCCGGCGGTGACACCACGATTGCCGAAATCGCCGTCATTGCAGATAGCCCGCAGCCCGTCAGCCCCTGCGGTGGCTGTCGCCAGAAGATCGCGGAATTTGCGGCGGGTGATGTGACGGTCACGTTGCACACAACCGATGGCGCAATCATGCAGACGACTGTCTCTGCCCTGCTTCCCGGTAGTTTTGACGTCGATTATATGAGCCGCGTTTAACCGATGGATGCACGCGCAATTATTGCCAAGGTCCGCCGCAAGCAAACCCCTGATGACGCGGAACTATCTTGGTTTACCAAGGGGTTGGCGACAGGTGCAGTGTCGGATGCGCAAGCGGGTGCGTTTGCGATGGCGGTCTGTCTGAACGGATTGTCGGATGCAGGTCGCATTGCCCTGACGACTGGCATGCGCGATAGCGGCAAGGTCTTGAAATGGGACGTAGACGGCCCTGTTCTGGACAAGCATTCGACGGGCGGCGTTGGTGACCCTGTGTCGCTATTGCTCGCCCCTGCGCTTGCGGCTTGCGGTGTGATCGTGCCGATGATTTCTGGCCGTGGCCTTGGTCATACGGGCGGCACGCTTGACAAACTGGAAGCCATTCCGGGTGTTTCGACGGATGTGACGGCAGCCAAGTTCCGCCAGATTTTACGTAAAACAGGCTGTGCGATTGTCGGGGCGACTGGTGCGGTCGCGCCCGCCGACAAGCGCCTTTATGCGATCCGCGATGTGACTGGCACGGTCGATAGTGTTGATCTGATCACGGCGTCGATTTTGGCCAAAAAGCTGGCGGCTGGCCTAGAGGGGCTTGTGCTTGACGTAAAGGTTGGCACGGGTGCGTTTATGAAGTCGCAGGCTGACGCCGAGGCACTGGCACGCGCGCTGGTTGATGTGGCCAATGGGGCAGGTTGCCCGACAGCTGCCTTGATCACGAACATGGATGAGCCTCTGGCGCCTGCGCTGGGCAATGCGCTGGAGGTTGCCGTTTGCATGGAAGTTCTCGCGGGCAACAAGGCCGCCGCGCCGCGTTTGCATGACCTCACGGTTGCCCTAGGTGCGCGCGTTTTGGCGTTGCACGGCGAGGATGAGGGCGCAGCAGAGCGCAAACTGCGGGACGCCATTTCGTCGGGTCGCGCAATGGCCCGCTTTAGCCAAATGATCGCGATGATGGGAGGTCCGCCTGATATGGCTGACGACTGGCGCACCCATCTGCCAAAGGCACGTGTCGTTGGTGACGTAACCGCGCCGCAAGCCGGGTATGTGTCGGCAATCGACGGTGAGGCCTTGGGGCTTGCGGTGGTCGATCTGGGCGGTGGCCGTCGCGTTGAAACCGACCGTATCAACCCCGCGGTTGGCCTGTCGGATGTTGTGCCGCTTGGCGCGAACGTCGTGCAAAACCAGCCGCTTTGCACGATCCATGCCGCCAATGAGGGTGATGCAGAAGCGGCGGCGCAAGCCGTTTTGAAGGCGATTGTGATTGGTGAAAAACCGCCCCTTAAGCCTTTGGTGATTGAGAGGATTTCTTAGCGATGGCGCGTGCGTTTTTGATTGTGATCGACAGTGTCGGCATTGGTGGCGCGCCTGATGCGGATCGGTTTTTCAATGGTGAAATCCCTGATACGGGTGCGAACACCTTAGGCCATATTGCGCAGAGCCGTGCCGCTGCTGGTCACCCGTTGGCTGTGAAAACGCTGGACAGTTTGGGCTTGGGGGCGGCGGTTCAGCTTGCCTCTGGCATGCAGCCTGACGGCCTGACGGCGGCGCCAAATGGTGCTTGGGGTGCGGCGACGGAAGTGTCGAACGGGAAAGACACCCCCTCTGGTCATTGGGAGTTGGCGGGGGTTCCTGTGCCGTGGGAGTGGCATACGTTTCCCAAGACAGAGCCCGCGTTTCCTGCCGAAGTGTCAGCACTGATTTGCGAAGCGGCGGGAACGGCGGGGATTTTGGCGAACAGGCATGCCTCGGGGACTGCCGTGATTGATGCGGAGGGGCCTGCCCATATGCAAAACGGCTGGCCGATCTGTTATACCTCGGTTGATTCAGTGTTGCAGATTGCGGCGCATGAAGAGGTATTTGGACGGGATCGGCTGTTGAAGCTATGCGCGGATATTGCGCCTGCGTTACATGCAATGAAGGTGGGGCGCGTAATTGCACGCCCGTTTGTTGGCACGCCCGAAGGCGGGTTTAGCCGCACCCAATACCGCCGCGATTTTGCGATTGCGCCACCAGCGCCAACAATTTGCGATGCCGTTCATGCCGCAGGTAAGCCCGTGCATGCCATTGGAAAGATTGGTGATATTTTCTCGATGCGCGGCATTGATGATGTGCGCAAGGGGCGCGATCACGCGCTGATGGGGCATTTGAACGATCTTGTTGATACGGCAGAGGGTGGCGCGTTTGTCTTTGCCAATTTTGTCGAGTTTGACAGCGAATATGGTCATCGCCGCGATGTTGTAGGTTATGCAAAACATCTGGAGTGGTTTGATGCCGCCCTTGCAAAGATTTTACCGCGTTTGGGTGAGAACGATTTGCTCATCGTGACCGCAGATCACGGCAATGATCCGACATGGATCGGCACGGATCACACGCGCGAACGTGTGCCTGTGTTGGTGCATGGGATCGGCGCAAAGCAACTGGGCCAGCTGGCCTTTACGGATGTGGGCGCGTCAGTGGCGGCCCATCTCAATGTTCCCTATAGCGGCGAAGGACGCAGCTTCTTATGAGTTTTCAAAACATGCCGAAGGTCGAATTGCACCTTCATCTGGAGGGCGCAGCTCCACCCAAGTTCATTGCGGGGCTCGCCCGTGAAAAGAACATCGATCTTTCCAAAATTTTCGACCGGGATGGCAATTATGCCTACCAAGGATTTGCCGCGTTCTTGCAGACATACGAGGCCGCTTGCACCCCGTTGACGTCGCCCGAAGATTTTTATCGCCTGACGCTTGCTGTGTTGGAGGAGACTGCAAAGCACGGCGTTGTTTACGCGGAAACCTTTGTTTCGCCTGACTTTTGTGGCGGCGGGGATGTTGGTGCGTGGCGCGAGTATCTAGACGCTATGAGCCGCGCGGCGTCTGAGGCAGAGCGTGACATGGGTATCACGTTAAAGGGGATTGTGACCGCGATCCGTCATTTTGGCCCCGAGCAAGCCAAGACCGCCGCAAAATGCGCCGCCGAAACCAACGGCGATTTTATTGTTGGTTTTGGAATGGCAGGTGCCGAGATGGAAGGGCGGCCAAAGGACTTTGCCTATAGCTTTGATATGGCGCGTGAGGCGGGGCTGCCGCTTACTTGTCATGCGGGCGAATGGGGCGGCCCTGATATGGTTGCCGACACGATCCGCGATCTGGGTGTGAACCGTATCGGGCATGGCATTAACGCGGTGGCAGATCAAAACCTGCTCGCTGAAATCGTTGAAAAGGGGATTGTCCTTGAGGTCTGCCCCGGCTCGAATGTTGTGCTAGGCGCGGTAAGCGACTGGGCGTCCCATCCGATCCAGAAATTGCGCGATGCGGGTGTTGCGGTCACGGTTTCGACTGATGACCCGCCGTTTTTCCACACGACAATGACCTATGAATACGAAATGCTTGCCAAAACATTTGGCTGGGATGAATCGGATTTTGCTGAAATACATCAAACTGCGCTTGCGGCTGCTTATTGCAATGATGCAACCCGTGCCAAAATTGCAAAGAAACTGGAGCCTGCCAAATGACTGAATACCTGACCCATGTAACCCATCCGCTTGTGCAGCATAAGTTGACGATTATGCGTGACAAAGAGACCTCAACGGCGCAGTTTCGCCAGTTGCTTCGCGAGATTAGCCAGTTGCTTGCCTATGAGGTCACGCGTGGCCTTCCGATGACAACCCGCAAGATCGACACCCCGATGCAGGAAATGGATGCCCCTGTTATTGATGGGAAAAAGTTGGCGCTCATCTCTATTTTGCGCGCGGGCAATGGCCTGCTGGACGGGATTTTGGAGCTGATCCCCTCGGCGCGCGTCGGTTTTGTCGGGCTATATCGTGATGAGGAAACCCTGCAACCCGTGCAATATTATTTCAAGGTTCCCACGGAGCTGGAGGACCGGTTGGTCATCGCTGTAGACCCGATGCTTGCGACTGGCAATTCCTCTGTCGCGGCAATTGATCTTTTGAAAAAGGCGGGCGCGAAGAATATTCGGTTTATGTGTCTACTGGCGTCCCCCGAAGGCATTGCCCGCATGAAAGAAGCCCATCCAGATGTGCCAATTGTGACCGCAGCAGTTGATACCCGCCTCAATGACCATGGATATATTGTCCCTGGGCTAGGGGATGCGGGTGACCGGATGTTTGGCACTAAATAGACCCGTTAAAACGCTAGTATTGCGAACAATCTCTTTACAAAAATGGGATTGTTCGCCATCTTCCCACAATATCTAGTGGGGGCGAAAATGTCGTATCGTGAAATTGTAAGCGCAGCAGTCTTGATGTTGGGCATCAGTGGTCAATCAGTTTTCGCCCAAGCAAGTGCTATTCCAGCAGAAATTCCGCCGCTTTCTTATTCGGCTAACCAGTATGTTGATAGCGAGGGCTGTGCTTTTGTCCGTGCCGGGATTGGTGGTGCGGTGACGTGGGTTCCGCGTGTGGACCGCCGTCGCAACCAGCTTTGCAGCTTTCAGCCAACGGTTGCGCGTGCGGCCCCTGAACCTGCGCCAGTGGTTGCGCCGCCCCCTGCGCCTGTGATTGCTGCTGCGCCTGCCGCACCGCGTGTGCGCAACGTGGGCGCGCCGATCCGCACGGTGGCCTCGGTGACGACCCGCCCTAGCATCGTGCAAATCCCGAATGCCAATACAGCCACTGCCCGTTCGCCGCGTGTTGTGACGCAAGCGGCCGTTGCCCCTGCGCCAGTCGCACCTGTTGCCCCGGTTGCCGCGCCAGAGCCAGTGGCGGCCCCATTGCAGAAACGCGCAGCATTTTGTGTCGGTCGCACAGGTCCGCAGCCCGGATTTGTGAGTAACCGCACGGGGCGTGTCATTGATTGCGGTGGTGCGCCTGCACCTGCTGCACAGATCGCCCGTGTGACAGCGCCTGTAGTGGCGTCAGCTGCACCAGCTCGTCAGACCAAGGGGTCCTTTTGTGTCGGTCGCACCGGCCCGCAACCAGGTTTTGTGAGCAGCACAACCGGACGGGTCATCGACTGTGGTGGCGTTGCTCCTGCGCCAAGAGTTGCTGCGGCGACAACGCCGCGCATGACAATGGCGCAGGTCTGTGCGGATATTAGCGCTACGGGACGCAACTACGTAAATGCCGTGACTGGTTTGCCTGTGCGCTGTGGCCCACAAACGCAACCTGTTTCAACGACACAAATCGCGCGGTCTGCTGTTCCGTCTGGCCCTAGCGTGCCGTCTGCGCCTTCTGTGACGCCGCGCGCGATTGCGCAAGCCAACTGCCCTGCGCGCATGCTGACTGTTGATGGTCAGGCCGTTCGGTGTGGTCCGCAAACACAGCCGGTTTCAACATCAAGCCTTGTTGCGCGCAGCACAAACAACGCCGCAAGCGCGCCTTTGCTCGGGTTCTTGCAGGCCAAGCCTGTGCCTGCTTCCAATCCAGTTGGCCGCTCGCAGCGTGAAGTTGTGGCGCCGCCCAAAGGCTACACCCGCGTTTGGAACGACGGGCGCCACAACCCGAACCGTGGCATCCCGCAAGCCTCCATTAACACCCGTCAGGCCGCGCCAGCCTTGCAAGCACGCGTGTCGTCCCGCTCTGTCACGCCAAAAGTCACCGCTGCCCCAAACCATCGCTTTGTGCAGGTCGGCACGTTTGTGGATGTGAACGGTGCGCAGCAGGTCGGTCAGCGCTTTATGGCGATGGGCCTGCCCGTAGGCATGGCGAATAAATCCCAAGGTGGCGCGATCTATAAAGTTGTTATGCTGGGGCCGTTTGGCAGCGCAAATGAATTGAACCGTGGGCTTCGCGCCGCACGTAGCGCGGGTTATTCTAGCGCATACACACGGAACTAAACTGTCTCCCGGGAAAAGGCCCTGCTAGCGATTGGCGGGGTCTTTTCTTGTTCTCATACCAACGGTTAGCTGATGCAGATCCCTTGCAAGCGCACCCAATTTGCATCATCTAGAATTTCGGGTTCGTCGCGTTCAGCAAATGGATCGTTTGCAATGAGAACGCGCGTGCGTTGCCCGCTGGCATCGCGTGCATAGGCAAACGGGCCTGTCGGAATTTGTGCGCCATCAAACGCATCAATAAGATCCGCATCGCTTGGAAAGGCAGGGTCGGCCTCGGTCACTGTGCGCGCATATTCTTGCAATGCCGCTGCGGGGAGGTCACCAGTGGTGAGCAACCCAAGGGTCTGACGTAGCCCGACAGATTTGAGAATTGCGGCGAGAGGATCGGTCAATTCCCGATCTTTCGCGGCGGCAACCATGTAGCCCGCAGGCACGGCCGGATCATCTGCATTCTCGATGACGCGACGGTCAAGGAGGATGATGCCGCCAGGCAGGGCAACGGCGCCCTGCGCAAGCTGGGGAAGCACAATGATCTGCCCGTCAGCGTTTGCCCCAAAGAGCCGCTTTCGCAAAGTTTCGAGCGCGGCAGTGCCGTCTTGATTGCGGCAGCGTGGCCCTGTGAGCCGCTGCACGTGTCCCAGAACCACAGCCCCGATTTCTGCACGTTTGCTGATTGGCACAACTGACATGGTTTGTCGCGTCAGCGCGTTTGGCAGCCAGAACACCGCAAGCAGCGCTGTGGTCGCAAGCAGCCCGATTGTCATGGCGTGCCGCAGTTTTCCAGGTGTCGGACGGGATTTTGCGACTGACTTCAGCACCTTTTCGATCGCATCAATCATAGTCTCGTCATCTATTTCGATGGTTTCGTCTGCGTCCGCGCCCGGCGTGAAAATGGCAGGTAATTTTCCCGCGTTCTGGCGGATCACGGCGGGCAGTGACCAATGGGTCAGGGGCCGTCCTGCGCTATCGGAAATGACGAGTGTTGCGTTGCCAAAGTTCACCAACACATCACGCCTTTGGGCATCGGCATTGGCGCGCCAAAGCCCGCTGCATTCTAACCGTTCATATTCACGGAGTGCCGTCATGTGCCTGCTTTTGTTTGTTTCCAGCAGTGTAGCGCCCAATTGCGACTTTGTGTAGATGCCTTAGAGCGCCTTTGCGATCACACGCAGTTCGAATTTCTGGATTTTGCCTGTCGATGTTTTGGGTAGCTCTTGGAAGACGACCCGCTTGGGGCATTTAAAACCTGCAAGGCGCGTGCGCACAAAGGCGATTATCTCGGCCTCGTCTCCAGTTTGCCCTTCTTTGAGCTCGACAAACGCACAGGGAACTTCGCCCCATTTATCATCAGGCTTTGCGACGACGGCGCACAGGTTTATGCTTTGATGGTGCATCAGGGCGCCTTCGACTTCGACGGAACTGATGTTTTCGCCACCCGAAATAATGATATCTTTGGCCCGATCAGAAATCTGCATGTAGCTATTTGGATGCTGCACGGCGAGGTCTTCTGAGTGAAAGTAGCCACCAGAAAACGCCTTACTGGTGGCGGCGGCGTTGCGGTAATAACCCTTCATCACCGTGTTGCCCCGCATGACGATTTCGCCTTGCGTTGCCCCGTCTTTGGCCACCTGTTGCATTGCCGTGTCCATGACCGTGGCGTCTTCGAGAATGGGGAAGGCGACCCCTTGGTGCGCCTTGATGCTGGCTTGTGCATCAGTGGGAAGTTCTGCCCAAGCTTGGTCCCAGATACATTCGGTGACATGTCCGTAGGTTTCGGTCAGCCCGTAGACTTGTGTCACATGAAACCCGAGATCCCCAATCGCAGATAGCGTGGCAGGGGCGGGGGGCGCGCCTGCGGTAAAGACATCCACGGTGTGCTTAAAGATGCGCCGCGCGTCTGGCTTGGCGTTGACAATCATGTTGAGCACAATCGGAGCGCCGCCAAAATGCGTGACCCCGTGATCGGCAATCGCGTCGTAGATTGCGCCAGCGGTAATATCGCGGCAGCAAACCACAGTGCCACCGAGCGCAGGGATCATCCATGTGTGGTTCCAGCCGTTGCAATGAAACAGCGGCACGATTTGCAGATAGATTGGAAACAGGGACAACTGCCACGATATCGGCGTGCCCATCGTCATCAGGTAAGCGCCGCGGTGACTATAGACGACCCCCTTGGGCCGCCCTGTTGTGCCTGATGTATAGTTGAGCGCGAGGCTTTCCCATTCGTCTTGCGGCAAGGCCCATGCGAATGCGGGATCACCCTTGGCGAGAAAATCCTCATACACCGCATGATTGCCGCTCGCCGCTATTCCCGCGACCGGGTCTGGCACTTCGATGATGAGCGGGGCAGGGCCGTCCATGGCGGTTATCGCCGCCTCAACGACAGGTAGGAACTGGCTGTCAACAAGCACCGCTTTGCCGCCGCCGTGGTCAAAAATATAGGCCACTGTATCGACGTCGAGGCGGGTGTTGATCGTATTGAGGACAGCACCGCAAGCAGGCACACCAAAGGCCGCTTCGGACTGCGCCGGAATGTTGGGGAGGACAGTTGCAACCACATCGCCATTGGTGATGCCCGCTACCTGTAATGCGGAGGCAAGTTGTGAAGCGCGGGCATGATACTGCGCATAGGTGCGGCGTGTATCACCATAGATAACGGCGGTGCGATCAGCAAAAACCGTGCGGGCCCGGTTCAAGTGCGACAGCGGCGTAAGCGGCACATAATTCGCGGCACATTTCTCTAGCCCTGCCTCGTCCTGCATCCACCCCATCGGAAAGCCCCCCTCACCATTGCCTTGTCTGTTGACCCTAGGATATGTCTTACATTTAAAGCAATGGGCAATTGTGCGAAGCTAGGACTGCTGGAATGATCATATCGACGGGCCGCAACTATATCTTTGCCCACATCCCCAAAACGGGTGGCACGGCCCTTGCGACGGCGCTTGAGGCGCGTGCGATGAAGGATGATATTCTTATCGGGGACACGCCAAAGGCGATCAAGCGCAAGGGGAAGCTGGCCGGATTGAACGCGGCAGGGCGGGTGTGGAAGCACAGCACGGTTGGCGACATGGCAGGTGCGGTAGACACGCGGGGCATGTTTGTGTTCACGCTGGTGCGCAATCCGTGGGACCGGTTGGTCAGCTACTACACTTGGCTGCAAGACCAGACGTTTGATCATCCTGCCGTGGGACTGGCCAAGACAGTGGACTTTAGCGGGTTTATCAATACGCCTGCGCTCCAGCGGGCGGTGCGCCTGAGCCCCTATAAATCCTATGTGAATGACGGGGCGCATTTCTTTCGGCTTGAGCATCTGGAAGCTGATCTTGCGCCGCTTTGGGATCACTTAGGGTTTGAGCTAACTATTCCAATGGTCAATAGGTCTATGCGCAATCGCGACTGGCGGCCCTATTACACGGCCGACGATGCGGCGCTTGTTGGCGCACTTTGTAAAGAAGATATCGCGCGGTCAGGGTATCGGTTTGACCCCGATCATAGCGCATAAAAAAGGCGCAAGCATCGCTGCCCGCGCCTGATTTTAGGGGTTATGATCGCTTATGCGGCCTTGGCTGGCTGAGTGAAGCGGCCATAAAACGACTGCCCCTTGTCACCCATCTCACGCAGGAGTGCTGGCGTTGCGAAGCGATCGCCGAACTTTTCAGCCAACTGGTCGCACCGCTCGGCGGCGTATGGTGTGCCGATGATATCGAGCCAGCTAAACGGGCCGCCAGACCAAGGCGCAAAGCCCCAGCCAAGGATCGCACCCACGTCACCTTCGCGGATGTCCTCGAGCACGTTTTCCTCTAGCGCGCGCACAGCTTCCAAGACCTGCGCGAACATCAAGCGATGCTGCACCATAATCAGGTCCGGCTGCTCGGCCGCATTGGGATACTTGGCTTCCAGCCCTTCCCATAGGTCCTGCCGCTTTCCTTTTTCGTCGTAGGCGTAGAAACCAGAGTTGGACTTGCGGCCAAGGCGCCCCTCGTCGAACATCCAGAATAGAACCTCATCAACTTCGCCGTCGGGATATGCATCACCCATCGCGGCGCGTGTTGCCTTGGCGATCTTTACGCCCAGATCAACTGAGGTTTCGTCAACGAGTTGCAACGGGCCGAGTGGGAAACCAAGCTGCTTTGCCGCGTTCTCGATCAAGGCAGGTGCGACACCTTCCTTCACCATCCGAATGCCTTCGTTGATGTAAGGAATGATGCAACGGTTGGCATAGAAGAACCGCTCGTCATTCACGACAATCGGTGTTTTCTTGATCTGACGCACGAAATCGAGCGCCTTGGCGACAGCGACATCGCCAGTCTGCTTACCTTTGATGATCTCGACCAAAAGCATCTTATCAACGGGGCTAAAGAAGTGGATGCCGATGAACTTTTCAGCATCTTGCGCCGCCTTGGCCAATTCGGTGATTGGCAAGGTTGATGTGTTGGTGGCGAAAATGCAGTCAGGGCCAGTGACGGCCTGCACCTTTGCGGTCACGTCTGCCTTGACGCCTACATCTTCGAACACAGCCTCGACTACCAGATCACAACCCGCAAGGGCGCTATAGTCTGTCGTGGCGTTGATGAGGCCAAGAACGGCCTCTTTCTTTTCAGGGGTCGCCTTTTTGCGCGAAATCCCTTTGTCCATATAATCGGCAGTATAAGATTTTCCCTTATCTGCCGCTTCTTGTTTGGCATCGATCAATACAACCTCGATGCCAGCCAATGCGGACACCAGCGCAATGCCTGCGCCCATCATGCCCGCACCAATAACCCCTACTTTGCTGACCTTCTGGTCAGGCACAGCGGGGCGGTTTGCACCTTTTTCTAGCGCTTCCTTGTTAATGAACAATGAACGGATCATCGCCTCGGAGGATGGATTCATCAAAACATTGGTGAACCAGCGCGCCTCGATCTTGATTGCGGTGTCGAAGGGGACCATTGCGCCCTCGTAGACCGCAGACAACAGGGCTTTTGCAGCTGGAAATGCGCCTTGTGTTTTGCCGTTAACCATCGCGGACGCACCGACGAATGTCATAAAGCCAGCAGGGTGATATGGCGTGCCGCCAGGCATTTTATAACCCTTTTCATCCCAAGGCTTCACGATTGTTGGCTCGGAGAGCACCCATGCCTTCGCGGCAGAGAGCAACTCGTCTGCGGGCACAACCTCGTCGACCAAGCCAGCGGCCTTGGCCTTCTTTGGATCAGACAGCTTGCCTTCGAGCAGGAAGGGAGAGGCGGCCATCGCGCCCATTTTGCGCACAAGCCGCGTTGTTCCGCCCATGCCCGGGAAGATGCCGACCATGATCTCGGGCAGGCCGATTTTGGCCTTGGGATTGTCCGCAACAAAGATGCGGTGACAAGACAGCGGGATCTCGAATCCGATGCCAAGCCCCGTGCCCTGCATGGCGCAAGCAATCGGCTTGCCGCCCTTGTTGGTTTTGGGATCCATGCCAGCGCGTTCGATCTTGCGCAGGATCGCGTGCGAGGCCATCAGCCCTTCCATGAGCCCCTGCGCGGGGTTATCGCCCGCGCTTTCTTTCATCTTGGCGATGATGTTGAGGTCCATGCCGCCAGCAAATGTGCCTTCTTTGCCAGAGGTAATAATCACACCTTTGATGGAGTCGTCGCCAAGTGCCTGATCAACCAGCGCGTCGAGGTCGACAAACCCTTGTTGGTTCATCACGTTCATGGATTTGCCAACGGTACCCCATGTGATCGTTGCAACGCCGTCTGCGTCGGTCTTCATTGTAAAGTCGGTCATGTCGGTCTCCCGGATTTGTGGGGATGATGCCCTGTCCACGATTGGTGGCCGCGGGCGTTTAAGATTGCTGTCATCCGCCAGATACCGTCACGCGACGACAAGAGGGCGGATGATGTAAAAGCTTCGGTCATACGATGGCCGCGGCTCAAAAGTTCGGTGCGGTAGGTGGCGATTACCGATCCATCGTCGCAGATTTCGCAGGTCAGCGGAGTGCGGAACACGGTGTCCAGACCCATGTTCTCGCAAGCCTGCAAATAGAGATCAAAGTCGGCGCGCAATTCTTCAAGCGTATACGAGATGACGGGCCCGGTCTTTGTGACAATCGAGAAGGGCAGTTCAATGCGGTCCGCCCATTGCTGGAAGTCCGCAGCGATAAAACACTCCGAGATGTCGTCGAGAAAAGACTGGAACTCGTCCTCTGTCATTAGATCCGCTCGATAATTGTCGCAGCACCCATGCCAGACGCGATGCACAAGGTCGCAAGACCCGTGCCTTTGCCTGTGCGCTCGAGTTCGTCGAGCAATGTGCCGATAATGATCGCCCCGGTCGCGCCAAGCGGGTGGCCCATCGCGATGGAGCCGCCGTTCACGTTCACCTTGTCTGCATCAACATTAAAGGCCTGCATGAACCGCAGCACAACGGAGGCAAATGCCTCGTTGACCTCAAACAGGTCGATGTCGGAAATCGACATGCCGCTGTCTGCCATGATCTTTTCGGTCACGGGCACTGGGCCAGTCAGCATGATCGTGGGATCGGTTCCGATTTTGGCGGTTGCGCGGATCACGGCGCGTGGCTTGAGGCCCATTGCCTCGCCCCATTCTTTGGAGCCAATCAAGATACCCGCAGCACCGTCGACGATGCCCGATGAGTTGCCCGCGTGGTGAATGTGGTTAATCTTTTCGAGGTGCGGATATTTCATCAGCGCGACTTTATCAAAGCCCGGCATGACCTCGCCCATCATCTGGAACGCAGGGTTCAGCGCCCCAAGCGATTGCATGTCTGTCGATGGACGCATGTATTCGTCCCGGTCCAGAATTGGCAGGCCGTTAATGTCGAGAACAGGCACGATAGATTTGTCAAAGCGGTTGTCGGCCCATGCGGCTGCTGCGCGCTTTTGGCTTTCGACGGCCAGTTTGTCGGCGTCGTCGCGGCTAAACCCGTATTCGGTGGCGATAATGTCGGCAGAAATACCCTGCGGGACAAAGTAGGTGTCCATTGCGATGCTTGGGTCAACCGCAATGGCGGCCCCGTCAGACCCCATTGGCACACGGCCCATCATCTCGACGCCGCCTGCGATATAGGCGCCGCCTGCGCCGCCCTTTACCTGGTTTGCAGCAAGGTTCACAGCCTCCATGCCCGACGCACAAAACCGGTTGATTGCGAGTCCGGGAATGGATTGGTCAAGGTCGGAGGCGAGAACCGCAGTCCGTGCAAGGCAGCCGCCTTGTTCGCCAACTTGGGTCACGTTGCCCCAGATTACGTCCTCGACGGCGTGCCCTTCAAGGTTATTACGCGCCTTCAGGGCGTTCATGATCCCAGCGGACAGTCTTGCCGAGGTCACTTCATGCAGTGATCCGTCCTTGCGGCCCTTGCCGCGCGGCGTGCGCACGGTGTCGTAGATATAAGCGTCAGTCATTGTAGTCTCCTTTAGGCGCGATCGGCTGGAGAGCCGGGCATGAGGTCGTAGGGGTGTTTCCAACCGGGGGTCTGGGCAATCGCATCAAGCCAGCGGTTGATATGAGGGTAATCGGCGCGATCAAATGTGAACGGCTCGGGGTAATAAAGGTAGCCCGCGCATGCGATGTCAGCGATTGTGAGGCTGTCACCTGCAAGAAACGGGGTTTGACCAAGTTGAGCGTCAATCGTCTTGAGCGCACTCGCGAGGCGCATCGACAAGAAGCCGATCACATCAGCATTACGCTTGGCCTCGGGCAAGAAGTTCATCTGGAACCGCAACATCCCCGCAACGCCGCTGACTTTGTGGTTGTCAAAGAACATCCAGCGCAAGACCTCGCGGCGCTCTGCGGCGGATTTGCCGCCGAGCTTGCCCGACTTGGAGCTGATATAGTCCTGTATGACCCCCGATTGCGTCAGGATCAGGTCACCGTCTTCCAAGACGGGCACTTCCCCCATGATGTTCAGGTCACGAAATTCGGCAGAGCGGGTCGCACCCTGAAAGAAGTCCACAAACACAGGCTCCCAGCTCTGGTCAGCAAGGGCCAGCGTTAAGGCGGCCTTATAGGCGTTTCCGCTTTCGCCAAAGCAATGCAGCTTCATGGTCATATCGGACATCCTCCCAGATGAAATACCTGTGGTGCAGGCATTGGTTTTGCGTTGTTCTAACAAAGCGAGGCAATTGCCCGCGCGATTACCTTTTACATAGGCACGAAGTGGCAAACGAACAGTGCGCTGTGGGCTGACGCGTCATTGACGCCCAAGGCATTGCTTCCACATCGTTACCGCTTGCGGGCCTCCAGTTCATTTTGGAACATGCGCAGTCTTTGCCCGAACGTGTCCTCGTTAATCACCGAATTGAAGTTTTCAAACAAGAACGACAAAGCCTCCCCTTCGTCCAACTGGCTTTCAGCAGCAAAGCGCTTGAGCCTGCGATACCCGTCCTCCGTCATAGCAACGGGGAAACGGCGGGTTAATCGCAGGCGCTTTGGCATGTTGTCGTCCTCAACTTTGTAGGATGGGTTTTAACCCATCATGGGCTTAGAACTGATCAGCGTCGAGGGCCATCACCGTATCCGCGCCCGTATTGATCCGCGCCAGATGCATCGCCGTTGTTGGCAATTGGCGCGCCATGTAATAACGGCCTGTGGCAATCTTGGTTTCATAAAATGCCTTGTCGTCGGCGCCAGCCTCAAGAGCTTCCATCGCGGCTTTGCCCATTTTTGCCCACATCAAGCCAAGGCAAACATGCCCCATCATGTGCATGAAGTCATAAGACCCTGACAGCGCATTGTTCGGGTTCGTCATGCCGTTTTGCATGAAATACATACCCGCGGCCTGCAGATCCTTTGATGCTGCTTTCAGCGGGTCAAGGAAGTCGGCCTTGAGCGCCTCATTGCCTTCATTTTCTTTGATGAATGTCTTGATCATTTCAAAGAACGCCATGACGTGCTTGCCGCCGTCCTGCGCCAGCTTGCGCCCCACGAGGTCAAGCGCCTGCACGCCATTCGCGCCCTCATAGATCATCGCGATCCGCGCATCGCGCGCGAATTGGGACACGCCTGTTTCTTCGATATAACCGTGGCCACCGAACACTTGCTGGGCTGCAACGGCATATTCAAAGCCTTTGTCGGTTTGAAAACCCTTGATGACAGGCGTTAGCAGAGACACGAGGCCATCGGCGTCCGCGTCCTTGTTACGGTGCGCGCGGTCAATCAGGTTCGCACCCCAAAGTGTCAGCGCACGCGCCCCTTCAATGAACGACTTTTGTTCCATCAGGTTGCGGCGGATGTCTGGGTGAACGATCAGTGGATCGGCAGGCCCATCGGGATTTTCGACACCCGTAACAGCGCGCCCTTGCAGTCGGTCGTTGGCATAGGCAACCGCGTTTTGGTAAGCCGCTTCCGCCTGTGCGTAGCCTTGCAGTCCGACGCCAAGGCGCGCTTCGTTCATCATAACGAACATGGCGCGCATACCTTTGTGCTCTGTGCCCAAAAGGTAACCTTCAGCATCGTCGTAATCCATCACACAGGTCGAATTGCCGTGGATGCCCATCTTTTCTTCGATTTTGCCAACCGAAACGCCGTTGCGGTCCCCAAGCGAGCCGTCCTCATTGACGATGAACTTTGGCACGATAAAGAGAGACACCCCTTTGATCCCGTCAGGCCCACCTGGAATTTTGGCCAGAACGAGGTGGATGATGTTGTCAGCCATGTCGTGATCACCAGCCGAGATGAAAATCTTCTGGCCAGAAATCTTGTATGTGCCGTTCTCTTGCGGCACGGCCTTCGTGCGCATCAAGCCCAGATCCGTGCCACAGTGCGGCTCGGTCAGGTTCATCGTGCCGGTCCATTCACATGTGACCATCTTGGGCAGAAACTTTTCCTTTAGCTCGTCGGAGCCGTGCACGTTAATCGCGGAGTATGCGCCATGGGTTAGCCCTTGATACATGTTGAACGCCATGTTGGAGGACACAAACGGTTCCTGCGCCGCAGTGTTCATCACATAGGGCAAGCCTTGGCCGCCGTAAGCCGGATCACAGTCAAGCGCAGTCCATCCGCCATCGCGCATCTGGTCGAAAGCTTCTTGAAAACCCTTTGGCGTGCGCACGACACCGTTCTCAAGCACGCAGCCCTCTTTGTCGCCAACGGCATTGAGCGGGGCCAAAACGTTTGTTGCGATCTTGCCTGCTTCCTCGATGACCGCACCGGTAAAGTCAGCTTCAAGGTCGGCGTATCCCTCGATATCTTGCTCGGATACTTTCAGAAGATTGTGCAGAACAAATTGCAGGTCTTTTGCGGGGGCGTTGTAGATCGGCATGCGTTGGCTCTTTCTTGTGAGATTGGTTAACGGTGGGCGAGGGGGCTAGCGGGCCTCAAGTGAGGCGAGCTTGTCGGTCGCCCATTTCATTTGGCCTTTTAACTCGCCAATAGCTTCGTCCAGTTCAACTTTCTGGGCTTCCATATCGGCAAGGTGACGCTCGGCAAGAGTGAGGGTCTTGGAGAGCTGGGTCAGCTGGCTGTCGTCCATGTGATAAAGGTCGAGCAGCTGGCGGATTTCTTCCAAGCTGAACCCGAAGCGCTTGCCGCGCAGGATCAGCTTCAGTCGTGCGCGGTCGCGCTTGGTGAACAGGCGGCGCTGTCCTTCACGCACCGGAAATAGCAATTCCTTGGCCTCGTAAAAGCGCAGCGTGCGTGGCGTCACATCAAATGCGGCGCACATATCGCGGATGTTCATTGTTTCAGTCGTCATAACTTGTTTCCCATTCATGCGTGGCGTGATCCCAAGCACTTGCGAGTTCAGTTATCACCATACAAGACAAATTGACGTTAACGTAATGATACGTGGCGTCATTTTTTGGCTGACGAAAGGTAAGCAAAGGTGACGCAGGGTCATACGCAATGTTCGCAAAATTACGCTTGCCCAAATATGACAAGTTTTTCCCGTTTTTCCCCGTAAAATAAGGGTTTTGGGGAGATTTTAGTTTTCGTTAAGTTGCTTTGTTGTCAGGTCGCGCAATGCGGTTAGCTCTGCCAGAGTCTCTTGCAATTGCTTTTGCTGCTCGACCAATTCGACAATTTGTTTGTCAGCAAGGGTGACCCATTGCGTCATCTGGGCTTCATTTCCCTCGTTTTCGTAGATCAAAAGCCATTGTCGAATGTCTTCAAGTGAGAATCCGAACCGACGCCCTCGCAAGATCAGTGTCATCCGCGCAAGCTCGCGCGAGCCATAAAACCGCGACCGTCCTTCTTTTTCGGGATGAAGCAACTCGATGTATTCATAGTAGCGCAGCGTGCGCGGTGTGACGTCAAATTTGGCGCACATCTCTTTGAATGACAGGCGGATATCGGTCATGGCGGGCTCCTCGTCCTCTCAACCTAGCGTGGCAGGGGCCAAGGAGCAATGCGCATTAGTTCATGAAGTTCGGTGCAAACAGGTAAAACCCGTAAGCCAGAATGATCGCTGGAACCGTCGAATAGATCGTGGCCCAGACCGCGGCTTTCGGGTTCAGCGCAATCGCCGGAAAGAGGGCGTCACCATCGTTGGAAACAGCATTCCCCATGAGGGCAGCGAAGGGCACAAGTCCGTTAATGTAGAGCGTTGTCACCAAGACCTGCGGTCCGCACCCCGGGATCAGGCCAATCAACACACCCATCAACGGGAGGATTGGCCCATAGGTTTTGAACAGGGACTCGAGGTCAAATCCGCCAAACTCTACAATGTAGTCATAGCCCAAATAAGCACCGAGCACCCAGATTGTGATGAACGCGGTTTCTTCGGCCATGCGTGTTACGGGGCTGTCTTTGGTGTTGGTCATCGCTTGCACCGTGGACACGGACCAAATGGTAAGGCTGACCGCAACGCCAGAAATCCCGACATAGATCGGCAATTGCCCCCAGACCTCGTAGACATCCGCGCCCGTAAGCTGGGTGATACCAATCACCAAGCCTGGAATCGCGATTGCAAGTGCGAGCAGGTCGCGCTTGCGGGTGCGCCCGACGAGCGGGGCAAGTTCGCAGTCGCCCTTTGCATCCGATTGAAAGTCAGCCTTCGAGAACCTGTCGACGATATAGCCTGACAGCACCCCAACGGCGAGCGAGAGGGGCAACACAACAAGGGCTGCATCGGGGCGGGTCGCGATCAACAAGAAGGCCGCATCGCCCATTGTCGCCGTGAGCGCCGCCACAACCGCGCCAAATCCGACATTGCCAGAGGAGTAAGCCGCGACAACGATCACCGCGCCCC
Organism: uncultured Loktanella sp.; assembly: GCA_937132065.1. Classification (GTDB taxonomy): domain Bacteria; phylum Pseudomonadota; class Alphaproteobacteria; order Rhodobacterales; family Rhodobacteraceae; genus Yoonia. The sequence goes on along the minus strand of CAKZNT010000013.1, from coordinate 23,001 downwards.
CACATCCAGGCGTTGCGCCTAGAAGGGAGGCGAGGGGCACTTGCCAGCCTTTTGCATTGCGCAGCGCGTCTCCGATATCAAACTTGAACACCCGTTCCGCGCCGTAAAACAACAGGAACGTTGCAGCCACAAAGACAGATACCTGTGTGTAAGCGTCGATCATCAGGCTGCGGGTCAACGCACCCAAAGTCCCTGGCGCAATTGCAAGCGCAAGCACGATCAATGCGATAAACAACCGCTTTGGCCGGAAAGGGCCGAGCCGCCTGATAGGGCTGTCGGATGTCATGTTTGTGGACGCGTCCATGGTGATACTGCCTTAATGCGAATAATTCTCAATTGCAGATATAGCACTTGCAGTTCGCGGGGCAAGTGGCAAGTTGGCCCAAATATTTGGAGCAATCTATGTCTGACGAAACCAAGGCCCGCCAAGAGCTAATTGCACGCAAGTTTATCGAGGCTATTCCACATGCGCGCGAGCTTGGTATGCAGGTGACCCAAATCGGTGACGGGCGTGCGACTATCACGATGGGCTATGATGAACGGCTGATTGGTGACCCTGAAACTGGGGTGATTCATGGTGGGGCCGTATCGGCCTTGATGGATACATGTTCGGGTGCTGCTGTGATGGCGCATCCAAGCGGTCCGATGGGCACAGCAACGATTGATCTGCGCATCGACTACATGCGCTCTGCAAAGCCGGGACAGACGATCACCGCGACTGCGGAGTGTTATCATGTGACCCGCTCTGTTGCGTTTATACGGGCAACCGCGACCGACGAAGACACCGACCGGCCGGTCGCAACCGCAACCGGCGCATTCACGATCAGCAAGGGAGGGTCGCAATAATGGCCAAGCGTCCGGAACCCGTTCAGATCGTCAAGCAACGCCGTGATGCGGCCTTGCAAAATCTGGTGTCGCGCGTGCCCTATATCGGTTTTCTCGGGATCGTGTTCGAACGCCACGGCGACGAATTAACTGCCGTTATGCCCTATGCCGAGCGCAATATTGGAAACCCGATGCTGCCAGCGTTGCATGGGGGCGCCACGGCAGCCTTCCTTGAGGTCGCCGCAATCATTGAATTGTCGTGGGCGATGACTTGGGAGGACATGGAGGCGGGCAAGATCATTGATGATAGCAATGCAATTTTGCTTCCCAAGACCATCGACTTTACTGTTGATTACCTGCGCTCTGGCCTGCCGCGTGACGCATATGCGCGCGCGCGGGTGAACAGATCAGGTCGTCGCTATGCCTCGGTGCATGTCGAAGGTTGGCAAGACAATCGTTCCCGCATGTTTGCACAAGCAACGGGACATTTTCTAATGCCGTCACGCGATGGCTAATGCGCTGACGCACAAGCGGGTCTTGCAGATTGCGCTCCCGATTGTGCTGTCCAATGCCACGGTTCCGATCCTTGGTGTTGTTGATACAGGCGTCGTCGGCCAGTTAGGCGAAGCGGCCCCGATTGGCGCTGTCGGGATCGGTGCGATTATTCTGACTGCGTTTTACTGGATTTTCGGGTTCCTGCGCATGGGCACGGCCGGGCTAACCGCGCAGGCGACAGGTGCAAATGATCAAGACGAGGTCGCGGCTTTGCTCTCGCGCTCGCTCTTGATCGGGTTTGCCGCTGGCGCGCTGATGATCTTGGGGCAAATACCCCTGTTCTGGCTGGCGTTCAAGGTATCCCCCGCCAGCGCAGAGGTCGAGGCGCTCGCCCGCAGCTATATGGGCATCCGTGTCTGGTCGGCCCCCGCAACCATTGGCCTTTACGGCATCATCGGCTGGCTTATCGCGCAAGAACGCACGCGTGCCGTCTTTGCAGTGCAGGTGCTCATGAACGGCACGAACATCGGGCTGGACATTCTATTTGTGCTGCACTTTGACTTTGGCGTGGCTGGTGTTGGATGGGCTACATTTCTTGCGGAATGGAGTGGCCTTGCGCTTGGCCTATGGCTTTGTCGTGATGCATTCGCAGGCTCGGCTTGGCGCGACAAGGTGCGCGTATTCGATCGCGCGCGACTAACGCGGATGGCTGTGGTGAACACTGATATCCTTGTGCGCTCGGTCCTGTTGCAGGCGATTTTCGTCAGCTTTTTGTTTTGGGGCGCAGATTTTGGAGATGTGCAACTTGCGGCAAACCAAATCTTGCTGCAATTTCTGCATGTGACAGCCTATGCGCTGGACGGGTTTGCTGCGGCTGCGGAGAGCCTTGTCGGGCAGGCGCTGGGCGCCAAGAACATCGCGCGCTTGCGACGCGGCGCGATTTTGACAAGCGGCTGGGGGCTCGCGATCTGTGTGGGGTTGGCGGCGGCGTTCGCGCTGTTTGGCTCAAGCATAATCGACATTATGACCACAGCGCCCGAGGTGCGTGAGGTCGCGCGAAATTACTTGCCTTATATGATTGCCGCGCCGGTTGTCGGGGTCGCGTCATGGATGTTTGACGGAATTTTCATTGGCGCCACACGCACCCGCGACATGCGCAATATGATGGTGATCTCGGCAGTCGTTTACTTTGCTGCCGTCATTCCGCTCATGGCGCTGTTTGGCAATCACGGGCTTTGGATGGGGCTGCTGATCAGCTTTATCGTGCGCGGGATCACCCTTGCTCTTAAATATCCCGGACTTGAGGCCGAAGCACGTTAATCCAAGAGCGGCAAAACGGCCTCGGGCGGGCGACCGATTGCGGCGCGGCTGCCTGCAATGACAATGGGGCGCTCGATCAGGATCGGGTTGGCAACCATGAGCGCAATCAACGCGTCCTCGTCCCCATCGACAAAACAATCCTCGGAGCGACGCACAATATCTGCGGCAGTCACGTCGAGCGCCTTTAGCGCCGCCTTGAGTTCCACATCTGTAGGTGGTTCCTTGAGATACAAGCGCACATGATGGGCCACACCGCTGTCTTGCAGCAGGGCGAGGGTTTGGCGCGATTTGGAGCAGCGCGGGTTATGCCAGATTTCGATCATAAGTAGTCGCTCCGACCTGTGCCAACCGCGTCTGCCACCGTGGCAAACCCATCCTTGGCGAGAAGGTCTTCCAAGCCCCGCACGATATCGTCGGCCAGTGAAATGCCGCCGTAAACGAGCGCTGTGTATAGCTGCACGGCGCTAGCACCAGCCCTGATCTTGGCGTAGGCCTGTGCGGCTGACCCAACTCCGCCAACCCCGATAATCGGTAATGCGGTGCGCGTGGACAATTGCGCCAAAACACGGGTCGATTTTTCAAACAGGGGCTGCCCCGACAGCCCGCCAGTTTCTGCCGCGTGTGGGCCGTGCAGGCCGATGCGGTCCAATGTCGTGTTGGTGGCAATGATGGCGGCGATGCCCGATGCATCTGCGACTTCGGCCACGTCATCAAGTGCGGCCTCGTCGAGGTCGGGCGCAATTTTCAAGAACACCTTTACGGGTTTTTCAAGCGCGGCATTGGCCGTCATTACGCCGTTGAGCAGGGCCGCAAGAGCATCCTTGCCTTGTAGATCGCGCAATTTCTCGGTGTTGGGTGATGAGACATTCACTGTCGCAAAGTCCAAATACGCGCCACAGGATGTCAGCACTTTGGCAAAGTCGGCTGCGCGGTCGTCGCTATCTTTGTTCGCGCCAAGGTTCAGGCCGATGACGCCTTTGGGGCGGGCCGACAGGCGGGCGGCGATGACGTCCATGCCCTGATTGTTGAAACCAAAGCGATTGATCGCGGCCTGATCTTCTTTCAGGCGAAACAGGCGGGGTTTTGGATTGCCGTCTTGGGGCCGCGGAGTGGCCGCGCCGACCTCGAGAAACCCAAAACCACATCCTTTGAGCGCATGAAGGGCGGTCGCGTTTTTGTCAAAACCAGCTCCAAGCCCGACAGGGTTCGCGAGATCCAGCCCAGCCACCTGCGTGCGCAACCGCTCTGACGTGTGCGGACCCGCTTTGGGGCCAAGCCCTGCGTTGAGCGCTTGTATGGCGAGGCCATGCGCAAGTTCCGGATCAAGTTGGCGCATTGCCGCCACGCCGATTTTCTCAAGTAGTCTCACGCAAGGTCTCCAAACTGATGAACGCCATTCACAATGGGTAATGGTCGCGACCAAACGACATCCGCAAGGGTCAGGTCACGGAACAAATGCGGGAATAATTCCCCGCCACGCGAGGGCTCCCATTTGAGGGCGTCCAAATTGTCGGCTTCGACGGCGACCAAAACGAGGTCTTTGATGTCCGCAAAGTAAAGTGCAGCAGTCTTTTCAACGGTTTGGGCCGACGAAAAATGGATATAGCCGTCAGCCAGATCAATGGGCGCGCCTTTTGTGACGCCCGCGTCGGCAAGGTGCGCCCATTCGGCGTCGCGAAATATTTTGTAAATCAACATGGGCGGTTCATGGCGCGTGCATAAAGTAACGTCAAGATGACCCTGTGTCACAAACCTGTCGTAACGGAAGGATAGAGCAATTCCAGATCGGCATTTGACTCCGCAACACGGCATCGCCAAGCTGCGGGCAATCTAACCTAGGGGGACTATTCCTATGCTTTCACGAATCCTGACTTCAACCTGTGCACTTGCGCTGACGGCAACTGCGGCATCCGCCGACTACACGTTGACGATCCTGCACACCAATGACTTCCACGCGCGTTTCGAGCCAATCAGCAAATACGATTCTCCGTGTTCAGCGGAAGACAACACCGAAGGTAAGTGCTTTGGCGGCACTGCGCGTCTTGTCACGGCTGTTGCCGAAGCACGCGCGCGTTCCAACAACTCCATTCTTGTGGATGGCGGTGACCAGTTCCAAGGCACGTTGTTCTATACCTATTACAAGGGCGCGATGGCGGCCGAGTTCATGAACAAACTGGGCTATGACGGCATGACCGTGGGCAACCATGAATTTGATGATGGCCCCGAGGTTCTTGCGGGCTTCATGGATACGATCAACTTTCCGATCCTGATGTCCAACGCGGATGTGTCAGGTGAACCGCTCCTTGCAGGCAAGCTTGCGAAATCCACTGTGATCGAACGTGGCGGCGAAAAGATTGGCCTTATCGGCCTGACGCCACAAAACACCGACGAACTGGCAAGCCCTGGTGAAAATGTGATCTTCACCGATCCATCTGACGCGGTGCAGGGCGAAGTTGACGCGCTGACCGAAATGGGCGTGAACAAGATTATCGTGCTCTCGCACTCTGGCTATGTTGTTGACCAAGAGGTCGCGGCAAACACAACTGGCGTTGACGTGATCGTCGGTGGCCACTCGAACACATATCTGTCGAGCTCTGACGAGGATGCGATTGGCGCATATCCAACAATGGTTGGCGACACGGCGATTGTTCAGGCCTATGCCTACGGGAAATTCCTTGGTGAATTGAATGTGACGTTCGATGACGCTGGCAACATCACTGAGGCCGCAGGTGAGCCGATCCTGATCAATGGCGAAGTTGCCGAAGACGCGGATACAGTCGCACGGATCGCCGACCTTGCGACACCGCTTGATGAAATCCGCAACAACGTTGTAGCCAACTCTAGCGCCGCAATCGAAGGCAACCGCGATGTGTGTCGCGTGATGGAATGCGAGATGGGCAACCTGATTGCTGACGCGATGCTTGACCGTGTCGCGGACCAAGGCGTGACAATTGCGATTGCCAACTCTGGCGGCATCCGTGCGTCGATTGACGCGGGTGACGTAACGATGGGCGAAGTGCTGACTGTGCTGCCATTCCAGAACACGCTTTCGACATTCGAGGTCACAGGCGAAGTTATGGTTGCGGCGCTAGAAAACGGCGTTTCCGAGATCGCAGAAGTTGCGGGTCGTTTCCCGCAGGTTGCAGGCATGACCTTTACGGTTGATCCCGCAGCAGAAGTCGGCAGCCGTATCTCGGATGTGATGGTCGGTGGCGCTGCAATTGATCTGGCGGCGACCTATGGCGTTGTGTCTAACAACTACGTGCGCAACGGCGGGGACGGCTACAAGATGTTCCGCGACGCTGCAAATGCCTATGATTTTGGTCCTGACCTTGCGGATGTGACCGCTGAATACATGGCGGCGCAGGGCGACTATTCTCCTTACACTGATGGTCGCATCACAGTGAAGTAAGCCGATCGGCTAACAAACAAAAAGCCCCCGTTGCAGCGATGCAGCGGGGGCTTATCGTTTTGAAAGAGGTTTTGCCCTGCTACTAGCAGATCGCGTTCGGGTTCGGGCAGCTCAAAGGCACAGGATTGTTGATCGCGTTCAGAATTTTCAAACGGTAGTTGTTACCGTATTGGGTATAGGATGTGCCACCCCAATAGCCGCCACCACCTGTCACAAAATACGGCCCATAAAGATCGATCGTATTGTTGTTGGTAATGGAAATCGTTGTGCTGCCATTCAAGCTAATGGTGTTCGTTAGCCAGCTGCCGTTTGTTTTTTTCAAACGTGCGACGTATGGCCCGTGATTTTCAAACCTTACGGTGTCGCCAGCGATTACATAGAGTTTGTTGGGAAAGTAGCCGGGCCCCTCGATACGCACGATGTGCTCGACGGCTGATGCCACGGTTCCCGCCATCGCAAGCGTCGCGGCCAAGGTGAGAGTAAGCATACGTTTCATGAGCTTTGTCCTATCCAAATCGGAATTCGTCACGATCGTGTTAACCCCCAATTAGGGCATTGCTGTGACAAAAAGGGTGTTAGGTTATGGCAAAAGCCCCTTGCAAAGCCCGTATGCACCGCCATATAGAAAGGACATTACGCGGGCGTTGTGTAATGGTAAGACCTCAGTTTTCCAAACTGAAGACACGGGTTCGATTCCCGTCGCCCGCTCCATTCCACTTGACCTGATCTCTTGCGCCATTGACGCCATTTCGGGGCGCAAAATGGCAAGGACGCAGCTTATGGCGGACACCCCCCTTTCATCGTCGGACGAACGTGGAACCTCAAAGAAAATCGGGGCAATGGCCCAGCTTTTACCGTTTGTTGCCCCCTATAAATGGATGGTTGCGCTTGCATTGATCGCGCTGACATTTACGGCGATGATTTCGCTCGTGATGCCACTCGCTGTGCGCCAAGTCGTTGATAATTTTGATGTATCTGACGGTAACGTCCTAGATGGATACTTCGGGTTTGCTTTTGTTGTTGCCGCGCTTTTGGCGGTTGGAACGGCGTTACGTTATTACTTGGTGACGCGTTTGGGCGAGCGGATCGTCGCAGACATCCGCGTGGCGGTTTTTGATCGCATGATCGGTATGTCGCCAGCGTTTTTTGAGAAGGTGATGACGGGCGAAGTCTTGAGCCGCATTACGACTGACACGACATTGATCCTGTCGGTGATCGGATCGTCGGTTTCGGTGGCATTGCGCAACGTCCTGATCCTGTTTGGCGGCATTGGCCTGATGTTATGGACCTCGGTCAAAATGACGGGCCTCGTTTTGTGGCCAATTCCAGTGATTCTGATTCCGATTGTCGTCTTGGGGCGGCGCGTGCGCACCCTCAGCCGCGAGAATCAGGACTGGATTGCGGCCTCTTCAGGAGATGCATCGGAACAGTTGTTATCGGCGCAAACCGTGCAGGCGTTCACACACGAAGACCTGTCTCGCCAGAAATTCCATACCGTGACCGAAAAAAGCTTTGTCGCGGCCAAGCGGCGGATTGAAACCCGCGCGGTCATGACCGCAATCGTGATCTTTATCGCGTTCTCTGCGGTTGTCGGCTTCCTGTGGATGGGGGCATCGGACGTGCGTGCGGGCACGCTAAGCGTCGGGGAACTCGTGCAGTTTATGATCTACACGATCATGGTCGCTGGCGCGCTTGGCGCGTTGACCGAGATTTGGGGTGAACTCCAACGCGCAGCTGGGGCCACAGAACGGCTCGTCGAACTCCTGCATGCCGATGACGCCGTGAAGGATCCTGTTGAGCCGGTTGCCGTGCCTGACACTCAAGCAGCGGAAATCACGTTTGAGAATGTGACATTTGCCTATCCGGGGCGGCCAAGCATTTCGGCCTTGGATAACGTGTCGCTGAGCGTGAAGCCAGGCGAGAGCGTTGCCCTTGTTGGCCCGTCCGGTGCGGGTAAATCTACGGTGATCCAGCTGTTGCAGCGATTCTATGATCCACAAAATGGGGCGATCAAGATTGATGGCATTGATCTGCGCGACATGGCGCGATCAGATTTCCGCAAACACGTCGCCCTTGTTCCGCAAGACCCCGTGATCTTTGCCGATTCTGCGCGTGAGAATATCCGCTTTGGGCGCCCTGACGCGACTGACGCCGAGGTAGAGGCCGCCGCAAAGGCCGCTGCTGCGCATGACTTTTTGAGCGCCCTTCCTGATGGCTATGACAGTGATGTCGGCGAACGTGGCGTTATGTTGTCTGGCGGGCAAAAACAGCGGATCGCGATTGCACGTGCCATTTTACGCGACGCACCGATCCTGTTGCTTGACGAGGCGACAAGTGCGCTTGATGCCGAAAGCGAACGTCTTGTTCAGCTGGCCGTTGATGATCTGGCCCGCACGCGCACGACCTTGATCGTTGCACACCGCCTCGCAACGGTGAAAAAGGCGGATCGCATCGTCGTCTTTGATGCAGGCAAAATCATTGCCTCGGGCACACATGACGACCTAGTGGCGCAAGGCGGGCTATACGCGCGATTGGCGAAACTGCAATTTACCGCAGGCCTCGACGATCATTAGCGCAAATTTCGCAGCGTCAGACTTGCGTAATCTTGCTTAATTCCACAGTCTCTTTCCCAGAGGATTTCTCGCGCGGTTTATGACGCGGAAACGAATAGGGAGGAGATTGGCATGACATACGCGTCTGTCGCGGATCGCAATGCGATTGAGAACGAAATTTCATGGGAAGATCGCGATTTGCCTGTCACAACGTATGCGTTGTTGTCGCAAACTGCTGGTAAATTCCCTGACCGCAAGGCGTTGAGCTATCAGATGTTTTCGGATCCGAAGGCGTTTTGTGAGACCTTAACGTGGCGGGAGCTACACGAGAAATCCACACAGGTCGCCAATATGTTGCGCGAAATGGGTGTGGGTGAGACCGACGTTGTGGCCTACCTGCTGCCAAATGCGACCGAGACTGTGCTGACCTATCTTGGCGGGCAGATTGCAGGGATCGTAAACCCGATCAACCCGCTTTTGGACGCCGAACAGATCGCTGCGATTTTGCGTGAAACCAATGCCAAGGTTCTCGTGACCCTGCGCGCCTTCCCGAAAACGGATGTTGCTCAGAAGGCCGCAGAGGCAGTCGCGCTTGCGCCAAATGTCGAGACCGTTCTTGAGGTTGATTTGCATCGCTATCTGACGGGCATCAAGAAGTTCATCGTGCCGCTGATCCGCCCTAAAAATCCTGTGACGCATAATGCGAAGGTGCTCGATTTTAATGCCGAGATGAGCCGCCGCCCCACGACGCTCGCCTTTGCCGATAGCACGACCGACCGTGTCGCCGCCTATTTCCACACGGGTGGAACAACAGGCATGCCTAAAGTCGCCCAGCATTTGTATTCGGGGATTGTCTATAACGCTTGGCTTGGTGCGCGCCTTTTGTTCACCGAGAATGATGTGCAGATGTGTCCGCTGCCGATGTTCCATGTCTTTGCGGCAATTGTGTCGCTTGGCGCTTCGCTTGGGTCCGGGGCGCAGATCGTCCTGCCAACGCCGCAAGGCTATCGCGGTGAGGGCGTCTTTGACAATTTCTGGAAGTTGATCGAACGCCATAAGGCCACGTTTGTCATCTCTGTTCCGACAGCGATGTCTGCTTTGATGCAGCGCAAGGTTGATGCTGATATCTCCTCTTTGCGGCTTGTATTCTGCGGCTCAGCGCCTTTGCCACTCGAGCTTTATCGCCGCTTTGAAGAAGCCGCAGGCGTGACGATTTGCGAGGGTTACGGCTTAACGGAGGCAACTTGCCTTGTGTCGATCAACCCGCCTGACGGCGAAAAGCGGATCGGCTCGATTGGTATCCCGTTCCCATACACAGACGTGCGCATTGTGAATGTCGCGACGCAGCTCGATTGTGGCCCCGACGAAATTGGCGAGATTTGCGTAGCCTCCCCGGGTGTCTATGACGGCAAGACCTATACCGAGGCTGCGAAAAACGTCGATCTGTTTTATCCAGGCGAGGGGTCGCCGCTTAAGGGCGCGCCGCAGTATTTGCGCACTGGTGACCTTGGTCGGATCGATCCTGAGGGCTATCTCTGGATTACGGGACGTGCCAAGGATTTGATCATTCGCGGTGGCCACAACATCGACCCCGCAGAGATCGAAGAAGCGCTGGCGGGACACGAAGCCGTAGCGTTTGCTGGCGCGATTGGTCAGCCCGATGCCCATGCTGGTGAAATCCCGTGCGCCTATGTCGAATTGGTTGACGGAGCGACGATTACCGAGAAAGAACTGCTGGCCTACGCGAAAGAGCGGATTCACGAGCGCGCCGCGCATCCCAAATATTTGGAAATCCTACCGGAGCTACCAAAAACAGCGGTTGGCAAGATCTTCAAGCCAGATTTGCGTAAACTTGCGATCACGCGGATCTATGATCGTGCCCTCTCGGACGCTGGAATTTCGGCGACAGTCGCGTCGGTTTCCGAGGATAAGAAACGCGGTCTCGTGGCACATATCGCGCGCTCGGCTGACGTTGATGACGGTGATGTGGTCAAGGCACTTGGAGCCTTCGCCGCGCCTTGGGATTGGGCCGCGTAAACCGAACAGAAAATGGGGCAGCCATGCGCTGCCCTTTTTTACGTCATCTTATGAAGATGCACGCGTGGGTCGCGCGCGATAAGAGCCTCAACAAATGCCTGTTCTGACGGGAAATCGTGCGGCACTTGCGCTTGTGTGCGTGCGCCAGAGAGCGACAATGACGCAAAGAAATCAAAGCCGAATAGATTGATTTCCTTGGCGTTCGACGTGCTGACCAAATCAATGATCATCAGACCCGTTGTCGGGCGCGTGCCCAGTTGCGCGGATAATTCTTGCGATCTCTGGACTGGATTGATGAACACCGAGCATTGCTTGCTCAATGCCCAAGATAAGCGCCGCCGCTTGCGTGTCATCCACAAAACCAATGAGGGATTGCGTGCCGTCAGGGTGTCGTGCCCAATGGGTGTCGAAATCGCAAGCCAGTCTGTGCGCTCTCCGTGCGACGGGGCACGCGGCATTGGCGCGCTATTGATGCGAACCACAATGTCGGCTTCATCTATCAGTGACCCTTGGTTAGTGTTTTCCAGCGCGCGCGCATTGCCAACGATTGCAACGCGTTTTGCGTCAAGGCGGTCGATGACCTCGGTTGTCGCAAGCGAGTAGGTCTGCAAGAGTGCATCGTTGCGGGTCAGCTTCGCCCAGATAAAGCGGATCATGCGCGGCCAGCTTTCGCAAGTTTGGCGATGTCGGCAAAGAGAACGTCGGCTTGGGCAATGGCAAGCTGGCGAAATGCCCGTATTGCCTTGATCTCGTCCGCGGTAAATGGCGCTGAAGCCGGAGGGTTTTGCAGTGCTTGTGGGTCGATGATGCGCGATGAATCCATGCCTGCGTCCTTTAGCAGCCGCTCGATTTTTGACGCATTCGAACTCAGTGCCAGAAACGGTGCCTCGACAAGCATTGAAAGGCAAACGGCATGAAAGCGCCCTGTAATATGCAACTCGGCTGAGGCTAGTTCGCGCAAATACCCTGTTTCGTCGTGGGGCATCAGAAATGGCGGAATACGGACAGGAAAGAAGCCGTTATACACGCGATAAAGCACGGATCGCGCGAGCCGCGATTGCCAGATTTTCGCGCGTAGCGTTTTTGTGGGAATGAACCGCACATGCGGTAAACGACCTGCGGCCCGAGCTAATACCTTGCGGGCTGCGAGCTTGACGCTATCGCCTATGATGATCCCGTGGCGGGGCAGATCGGGCGTGTCCGCGGGGGCCGTCAAAGAGAGGTCAGGCAACCAACGAACTGGCTTTTCACTGGCGCGGGTCAGAGCGGCCGCGCTTTCGCTATCGCGCGCAGAAATAAGGTCGCATGCTTTTAGGTATTGCGCCCATTCACTTGGATTGTCTTGGTAAAGCGCATTGATCAAGGCAACTGGCGTTGAGCCGCGCGCAGGGTGCGTTGCAATCCGGAGCAGGGCTTCTCCAGCTGGTTTGCCGTGGTGCAATGTGCCTTCGCCATTGATGACGATGACGTCAGCTTGCTTAACTGCGTCCAGGAATGCGGCGTCCTTTTCCCATTCATGTCGGGCGGGTGAGGTCGCGATGATTGTAATGCCTTGGGCCTTAAGGCCCGCGCGCAGGAGGCGCACAACACGTGCACAGCCGTGATGATACCGCGTCGATGTGTCGTTCAGGATGACAGATGTAAGTGTGTTGCTCATGATCCTATCTGTCTAGGCAATGGGGACAGGGCGCACAAGTGTGTGGCAAGAACGGGTTTCACCTGCGCCATGTCTGGCATAAGACTAGGTCAGCACGCAGAGGGGACCGCATGTTTTTGAAAACTGCTATTTCATGGATCAATGCGCAATTCGCGCCGACCCCGATTGATTTGGAGACGCCGCAAGGGCGCGCGCGCGCTAAGCGCTGGTTTTACTGGATCGATCATCATGTGCTGCGCCTTTGGTGGCATAACTTCGAAGAGGTTGCACAAGGGGTTTATCGCTCCAATCAACCAGATGCTGCCCGTTTTGCAACCTATCAAAAACTTGGCATTCGATCGGTCTTAAATCTGCGCGGCGAAAGTCGCACACCGTTCTACATCTTTACACAGCAAGGATGTGCGGCGGCAGGCTTGAACCTATATACCGTCAACAACCTGTCGGCGCGCCGTGCGCCTGATCGTGATGCACTGCTCGAGGTATTTGACGTTTTCGATCATGCCGAACGTGGCCTATTGATTCACTGCAAATCAGGCGCAGATCGCACGGGCCTGATCAGTGCGTTTTATCTGATCGACAAATGCGGAGAGACCCTAGCCACTGCCCGTCGCCACCTCTCGTTCCGCTATCTTCATATCCGTTGGTCGTCCTCTGGCATTCTTGACATGATGCTCGATGATTTTGCAAAGATTGAAGGGCAGAAGTCTTTGCGAGACTGGATAACACAGGACTATGATGCCGCCGATTTGACGGCGCGTTTTAAGGCGGGCTAGGCCTTTAAGAGGTCGCGTAGCAGAACTATCGTCTTTGCAGAGGCATCACCTGACGCAGCAACAAGGGCGCGTCCTTTCTCACCCCGCGAGCCTGCGTCGTTGGTGTTGAGCAGATCGATGACCAATGCCGCGAGTGCTGTGCCATCTGCAACCTCCGCGCTTGCGCCCGCCGCCGCCAAGGCGTTGAATCCGTCAACGTGGTTGCGCACCTTCGGTCCCGTTAGCAAGAAGCAGCCGAAACATGCAGGCTCATAGGGATTGTGACCGCCTTCATCGCCAAATGACCCGCCAAGGAACACGACCTTGCTACAAGAATAGATGCTGCCAAGTTCGCCGAGTGTGTCCGCGAGGTAGACTTGTGTTTCTGGCGTTATGGCTTCGGAGTTGCTGCGTTGCCGCGTGGCTAGGCCGTCCAGTCGCTCAAGAATTGCGGGCGCGCGATCGGGATGGCGCGGCGCCCAGATCAGGAGGCACTCGGGAACGGCGGCAAACACTATTTTGCAGGCTTGTGCCACTGCTTCTTCGTCATCGGCATGCGTCGAGGCGGCAATCCAAACGGGGCGGTTCGCAATCTGATCTGACAGGGTGCTGACTGCCTCGCTGTCCACGCTTGGCGGGAGCGCGCAGGCCCGTAGATCCCCGAACACATGCACCTGCTGTTGAGCGATACCAAGGCGGGCAATGTCCGCGGCGACCTGTTCTGATTTGCAGGTGATGGCGCGAAACTGCGATAAGAGTGCAGCGAAAACGGCAGGGCGCTTGTCGCGCGATTTCGATGGGCGGGCATTGAGCAGGGCAAGCGGCACATTATGCCGCGCCGCAGTCAGGACAAGTCGGGGCCAAATATCGCCTTCGATGAAAACACCAAGTTCGGGCCGCCAAGTCTTGAGGAAACGATCTACCGCAACAGGCGTATCCAGGGGCACAAATTGGTGCACAGCCTTGGGAAGTTCTCGGGCGACCCAAACGGCGCCACTGCCGCTAAACGTGGTGACAAGCACATTGAACCCATGCTCTTCAATGAGGGAATTGATGAGGTCACGTGTCTGGCTGACCTCGCCAAGGCTCGCCGCGTGCACCCAAACCCACCGCCCGTCGCCTCGATCAGCAGTTGCTTGGCCCATGCGTTCCTGAAAACGGAGCGGGGCAATGCCCTGTCGCAGGTGCATCCATTTGGCACAAAAGTGGATAAGGGGGGCTAGGATTGTGCTGAGAAACAGCCAAGCTCGAATCACTAAGGGCATTTGTGGTTCATTTCTCATTGTTGACGTAAACCGTAGCGTGGCAGTGCTTGGTTGTCATCTCGACTGACTTTCCGATAGCAATATGGGGAAAGCCCCCTTAAGTGAAGTGCAGCAAGATCGTAAGAGCCTAAACGAGAGCCAAGTGAATGTTCAAGAAATTCGCCGAGACCTTCGCGTTGATCCGTGCAAGTCGGCGGCCGGAATTCGGCCCCGCATTGATCACAAAGCAGGATCGCGCACTGGCCCATGCGCATTTTCACTACCATGATCATGGCATTTTGCGCGGGCTCTGGGCGAATACGGAGGAAATCGCCGCTGGGGTCTGGCGATCCAATCAACCAGACCCGGACCGCATCGCGACCTACAAGGATATGGGCATCAAGGCGGTGCTAAACTTGCGCGGCACGGCAAACCGCAGTCATTATCTGCTGGAAAAGGAAGCCTGTGAAGCACAGGGTATCGAGCTTGTCAGCATTGCGCTAAGCGCGAAAAAGGCAGCACCCAAAGAGCTTTACCTCACGTTGCTCGACATTTTTGATTCGATCGAGCGACCATTTGTGGTTCATTGCAAGTCGGGTGCAGACCGCACAGGCCTTGCCTCAGTTTTCTATCTGTTGCATGTCGAAAACCAGCCGCTTGCAGTCGCCCGTAAGCAGTTAGCGCTGCGTTATGTGCATCTTCGCTGGCTGAAGACCGGTATCCTGGATGACATTCTGGATGCATATGAGCAGGATTTGAAAGGATTGGGGCCGATGTCTTTGCGCACATGGCTCTCCACGTATTACGACAGCGCGGCCATCACGGCAGCATTTCGCAAATAAGTGATGTGGGATGGTGCTGCGAGGGAGAATTGAACTCCCGACCTCGTCATTACCAATGACGCGCTCTACCACTGAGCTACCGCAGCATACTGAGGGTGGAATTAGCCGCAATCGACAATTGGTGCAAGCCCTCACTGGACGGTTTTTATGCACCTTGGTAACAGGGGTATTATGGATCATAAGAGCACCATCAAAAAACAGCGGACAGAGGCGGAAATCCGAGAGGATCGCCTGAAAGCCGCGTTGAAGGCCAATATGGCCAAACGCAAGGCGCAGACCCGTGCACGGGCTGCCGATACAAAGACAAAAGAGAAAGAGTAGGCAGGTATGGATTCTATCGTTGTAAAGGGTGGCCGCGAATTGAACGGTCAAATCCATATCGCCGGTGCGAAGAACGCGGCATTGGCTTTGATGCCTGCGACACTGCTGTCAGAAGAGCCGCTGACGCTCACGAATGCGCCGCGCTTGTCGGACATGAAGACAATGGCAGAGCTTTTGCGCTCGCTTGGTGCGGAAATCACAGCGCTACAGGACGGTAAGGTGCAAGTGATGTCGACGCACGGCGCGATCAATACTACCGCCGACTACGATATCGTGCGCAAAATGCGCGCCTCAAATCTTGTGCTTGGTCCTCTTCTGGCGCGTGAAGGGCATGCGATTGTTTCGCTGCCGGGTGGCTGTGCGATTGGTGCGCGCCCAATGGATATTCACACCGATGGCCTCGAGAAAATGGGCGCATCTATTGAGCTGAAGGACGGATATTTGCATGCGAAGGCAGCGGGTGGCAAACTAAAGGGCGCAGTCATCGACTTTCCATTCGCCTCCGTTGGCGCAACTGAAAACCTGATGATGGCCGCAACCTTGGCTAAGGGCACAACAGTCATCAACAACGCAGCGCGCGAGCCTGAAATTGTTGATTTGGCAACTTGCTTGCGTGCAATGGGCGCTCAAATCGAAGGTGACGGCACGTCCCGCATCGAAATTCAGGGCGTTGATCGACTTGGTGGCGCGACCCATCCTGTCGTCACCGACCGTATTGAACTCGGCACATATATGCTGGCCCCGGTGTTCACTGGCGGCGAAATCGAATGCATCGGTGGCCGCATGCATCTCGTTGAAAGCTTCGTTGAAAAGCTCGATGCCGCAGGTGTTGACGTGACCGAAACCAAGTTGGGCCTCAAGGTCAAGCGGCGCGGTGATCGCCCGCGCGCGGTAGACGTCACCACAGAACCATTTCCGGGTTTCCCTACCGATTTGCAGGCGCAAATGATGGCGATGCTCTGTATTGCTGATGGTAAGTCTGTTTTGACTGAAACGATCTTTGAGAACCGCTTTATGCATGCGCCAGAGCTGATCCGCATGGGCGCTGACATTGAAGTGCACGGCAATACCGCGACGGTCACAGGGGTCGACAAGATGAAGGGCGCGCCTGTGATGGCGACAGACCTGCGGGCATCGGTGTCCTTGATTTTGGCAGGGCTAGCCTCCGAGGGTGAAACGATCGTGAACCGCGTTTATCACCTTGATCGGGGTTATGAGCACGTGGAAGAAAAACTGGGCGCCGTTGGAGCGCAGATTGAACGGATTACAGGCAAGTGAGTGATGCACGGTTTGAAGACGGCGGCGACAAGCCGCTGCGACTGAAGGCATTGGACGCCGACGATTTGTCGGTGCTTTCATCCTTGACGCAAGACGCAGTGTTTCCTGCAACCGAAATGAAATGGGACCGCAAGGCACGCCGCTTTGCGCTCCTTCTCAATCGGTTCCGTTGGGAGGATGATGCAAATGTGAAGGGCGCGCGCCGTCAGGTCGAGCGTGTTCAGTCCGTTCTTGCAATTGAAGACGTTGTGAATGTGCAGACGCAGGGCGTTCAACCTTTGGATCCTGACACTGTTCACGCGCTTCTGTCTGTGGCTTTTGAAGCAGGCGAAGACGGAACCGGTCGTGTTGTTCTGACACTTTCGGGTGATGGCGCAATTGGCGTTGACGTTGAGGCGCTCGAGGTCGTGTTACGCGATGTCACCCGTCCTTACATCGCCCCGTCTCGTAAAGTGCCGCAGCACGACTAACCTGCCAAGGACGCCTATATGCCGCAATTTTTGAATACAAGCGATGCTGATTTTGAGGCGCGGTTTACGGCGCTTTTGGGGGCGAAACGCGAAGACAGCCCTGATGTGGATGCCGTGGTTGCCGATATCATCGCGGATGTGCGTGCGCGCGGTGATGCTGCCGTGATTGATCTGACCCGCAAGTTCGACCGACTTGAGTTGACCGCCGCCAGCATGCGTTTCACGCACGCGGAAATTGAGGCCGAATGTGCGCTTGTCAGTGACGAAGACCGCGCTGCATTAGAATTGGCTGCCACGCGCATTCGCGCCTATCATGCGCGCCAGATGCCCGTCGACGAGATGTGGACCGATGATGCGGGCGCAACGCTCGGCTGGCGCTGGTCCGCGGTTTCCGCTGCGGGGCTTTATGTGCCCGGTGGGCTGGCGTCCTACCCGAGTTCGGTGTTGATGAACGCAATTCCCGCAAAAGTCGCAGGCGTGAGCCGTTTGGCAATCGTCGTGCCCACACCGGACGGCATCAGCAACCCGCTGGTTGTTATGGCTGCGCGGATCGCGGGCGTTGACGAGATTTACCGCATTGGAGGCGCACAAGCGATTGCGGCTTTGGCATACGGAACCGAAACCATCCCTGCCGTCGATAAAATCACTGGCCCTGGCAACGCATTTGTGGCGGCCGCCAAGCGGCGTGTGTTTGGAAAGGTCGGCATTGATATGATCGCTGGCCCGTCCGAAATTTTGGTTATCGCCGACCGCGATAATGATCCCGATTGGATTGCCCTCGATCTTCTTTCGCAAGCGGAGCATGATGAAAGCGCGCAATCGCTCTTGATCACAGACGATGCAGCCTTCGGACAGGAGGTTGCGCAAGCCGTCGCAAAACGGCTGGAGGCATTGGATCGCCGTGCTATCGCAAGCAAAAGCTGGCAGGATTTTGGCGCGATTATCACCGTAAAAGACATGAACGAGGCTGCGGCCCTGTCAGATCGCATTGCGCCCGAGCACCTAGAACTTTGCGTGGCAGATGCCGATGCGCTGGCTGGAAAAGTGACCCACGCGGGTGCGATCTTCATAGGTAGCTGGACGCCCGAAGCCATCGGTGATTACATCGGCGGACCAAATCACGTACTGCCGACTGCGCGTTCGGCCCGTTTCTCAAGTGGACTTTCTGTCATGGACTTCATCAAGCGAACGACATTGGCGCGTATGACGCCCGAGGCACTTGCCGCAATTGGCCCCGCCGCAGAGCGCTTGGCGCAGTCAGAAAGCCTAGAAGCGCACGGATTGTCAGTGCGCGCCCGTTTGGATCGGATTAACCAGCCATGAGCCGCATTATTCACATTGACCTTGATGATAGCGGGCTGCCTGTGCCGACTGCAGAGATCGAGCAAGAGCGCAAAGTTGCGATGTTTGACCTGTTGGAGGACAACAGTTTTTCATTGCCCGCGCGCGAGGATCGCGATGTGCCTGCTGGCCCGTTTCGCCTTGGTCTTTCGATCAAGGAACGCCGCCTTGTGTTTGACCTGCAATCAGAGGACGAAACCCCTGCGGGTGAATTTCACCTGTCTTTGGGGCCGTTTCGCCAAGTCGTAAAAGACTATTTCCAGATTTGCGAAAGCTATTTCGACGCGGTCAAGAATATGCCGCCAAGCCAGATCGAAACGATTGATATGGCGCGGCGTGGCATTCACAACGAAGGGGCGCGCGTGCTGCAAGAGCGTCTGGAAGGGAAGGCGGATGTCGATACCGACACCTCTCGCCGCTTGTTCACTCTGATTTGCGTTTTGCATTTCGGAGGGTAGGGGATGGGAGAGCCGCAAACCTTTTCCAAACTACCGCAGTCCGTCCTGTTCTGTTGCGATCATAACGCGGTGCGCTCGCCAATGGCCGAAGGCATCATGAAGAAACTCTACGGAACCGAATGTTATATTCAGTCCGTAGGCGTCAAGAATGACCTTGAGATTGACGGATTCGCAGTCGCCGTTTGTATGGAGATGGGCGTAGAAGTCTGTCGCCACCGATCCCGAAGCTTTGACGAGATGGAGGAATGGGGCGATGACCTGTCTTCTTTCGATTTGGTGCTTGCCTTGTCGCCTGCAAGCCAGCGGCGCGCGCTTGATCTGACACGGTTTTATCATCTGGACGTCGAATACTGGCCGATTCTTGATCCAACCGGGTTGGGCGAAGGGCGCGAAACCCGTCTTGCCAGCTACCGCCAAACCCGAGACCAGATTATCGAGCGTCTCATAGAACGATTTGGCCCTGCGAGGGTCGAAACCGACTGATTACAGGGCTGATGCTCTTTACCCCTTGAAAACTGTTGCATTCAGGCGCATTTACCACCCGTCCACGACAATTGGTGGACGGATCAAAATAGGAGATCACATGGCCAAGGAAGAACTGCTCGAATTCCCAGGTGTCGTGAAAGAACTTCTGCCCAATGCGACGTTCCTGGTCGAGCTTGAAAACGGCCACACGATCATCGCACATACGGCAGGAAAGATGCGCAAGAACCGCATCCGCGTTCTGGCTGGCGACAAGGTGCAAGTCGAAATGACACCCTACGATCTGACCAAGGGTCGGATTAACTATCGTTTCAAATGACAAGTCTCCCGGTTGACGGGGGCCTCAAGCTCATCCTCGGCTCTGGCTCGCCTCGGCGGTTGGAGCTTTTGGCGCAGATGGGGGTCACCCCATTCGCAGTCCGCCCTCCTGACATTGACGAAGATCCCCGCCGCGCAGAGCTGCCACGTGACTACGTCAAACGTATTGCCTCCGAAAAAGCAGCGGCGGTTACCTGCGGCAGCGACGAGGTTGTGTTATGCGCTGATACCACTGTCGCGATCGGGCGGCGGATCATGGGCAAGCCTGCTGATGTTGCAGAAGCCGCGACATTCCTTCATGCACTGTCCGGGCGTCGCCACAAAGTGATCACCGCAGTTTCAGTCAAGCGCGGCGAACGAATTTGGCTGCGCGATGTGCAGACGACTGTTGCTTTCAAGCGCCTTAGCGATGTTGAAATCAACTGGTATCTGGGCACGGGTGACTGGCAGGGCAAAGCAGGTGCTTATGGTATCCAAGGTCCAGCCAGCCTATTCTGCCCGTGGATCAATGGCTCATTT
Source organism: uncultured Loktanella sp. (assembly GCA_937132065.1). Classification (GTDB taxonomy): domain Bacteria; phylum Pseudomonadota; class Alphaproteobacteria; order Rhodobacterales; family Rhodobacteraceae; genus Yoonia. The sequence continues at coordinate 2,677 of CAKZNT010000013.1, read as the reverse complement.
CATGCGGTAATGGGATTGCCGCTCCCCGAAACCGCAGCCCTGCTTGGCGCGGCGGGTTACCCCCTATTTGGAGAAGCATCATGAAGGGTCGCACGATTGTTCTGGATCACGTGAACGGGCTAGAGGCCGCTGCCTACCTTGTGGACGGCATTCTCGACGACCTCTTGATTGACGACAGCGATGCACCGCGTCCTGGTGCGATATTTCGCGCGATCTGCGATCGTCCGATCAAAGGGCAGGGCGGTATGATGATGCGCCTGCCTGATGGTGAAACCGCCTTTTTGCGCCAAGGCAAAGGCCTTAGCCCTGGTCAGGCGTTGCTGGTGCAAGTCACTGGCTATTCCGAAGATGGCAAGGCCGTGCCGGTCACCGACCGTGTGCTGTTCAAAAGCCGCTATGCAATCGTGACGCCGGGCAAGCCGGGATTGAATATCTCGCGCCAAATCGACGACGAAGACCAACGTGATAATCTACTGGCTGTTGCTCATGGTGTTTACGATGACACATTTGGGCTTATCCTGCGCTCGTCGTGTGCAGGTGCAGATGAGGAAGATATCGCCGACGATATCGTTGCAATGCAAGATATGGCACATGCCGTTCTGGGGGATGCAGAAGGGCGTGAGCCAGAAGCCCTGACCGATGGCGACGGCCCACATGGGCTGGCTTGGCGCGAATGGACGGGGGCGGCCGATGTGGTAACCGAAGCTGGATCCTTTTCGCACCTCGGCGTGCTCGACCAGATTGACCACTTGGCAAGCGCCAAAACCATGCTGGCCGAGGGCACGATGTATGTCGAGCCAACCCGCGCATTGGTCGCGGTCGACGTGAATACTGGCAACGACACCTCACCGGGCGCCGCGCTGAAGGCGAATCTCGCTGCCTGCCGCGCCTTACCGCGCGCGCTGCGTTTGCGGGGGCTTGGCGGTCAAGTCTCGGTTGATTTTGTGTCGATGTCCAAGGCGCACCGTAAGCAAGTCGAGCAATCCTTGCGCGCTTCCTTCCGCAACGATCCGATTGAAACATCCTTGGTTGGCTGGACCCCGATGGGACTGTTTGAATTGCAGCGAAAGCGCGAGCGCCTGCCCCTGAAGCAAATCTTGCGAGCGCTTTGATGGCTTGCCCGATCTGCGAAAAAGAGACCGATCCCAAGCTGCGCCCGTTCTGTTCGAAACGCTGCGCAGACGTGGATCTGGCGAAATGGCTGTCTGGCTCATACGCCATTCCATCGACCGATCCCGAGGATGCAGAAGAGCTTTATGAAGAGTTAATGCGCGCTGAAGAGAAGCCACATTAAAATTAGCGTAAAATGGCTATGGACACCCCCGCATCACTCGCCTAAAACGCCGCTACCCGATGACGTTAGTCATCCCGGTGCCCGGGTAGCTCAGGGGTAGAGCAGTGGATTGAAAATCCTCGTGTCGGTGGTTCAAATCCGCCCCCGGGCACCATTTAAATCAACAAGAACAATGGTTTAAATAATCTACTGTTTTACTCGTCTATTCGTTTAGCACAATTTTCGGCTAGCACAGTCCTAGCACAGTTAGAAATTCATCAACTAGCACAACGTACTACGAGCATAGCGCCGTGCACCTAGCACAGTTCTAGCACAGCACGGTAGCAACGCTTCTTGCCGTGTGCATGGTGCTAGGATCGTTATAATTCGATGGTAAGGTTTTGATCATGTTGGTAAAAATTTCTGGTTTTCTCGGTTTGTGCGATTGGGTGGTCGCTAATCGAGTAAACCAAATTGTACATCCAAAATGAAGTCTGCAAGTTCCACATCGATGGCCTTGCAAAAATCCGTGATTTCGCCCCAAGTCATAGAGTCCGCAGGATCTTTTAATCTAACTGCAGGAATTTCTCGACCATAGGGATCATTCAGTTCGTGAAAGTCACCCAAGCCATACTCTTCCAAACCGGCTACAAGTCTTTTTAGCTTTGTATGACCAATTGAAAGCGAAGAGCAAATATCGTCACACGATAGGTGAACTGATCCATCACTCCATTCTTTTCGCCTATCGGATCGTTCCACCAACGCGAGAACAAAGTTTCTATGCTCATGTGGCACAACTTTGAGTGACGAAACATATTTCGAAATGTCGGTGATGATCTGATCCGCATCGTCTGGTAGCTCACAGTTCAGTTCGTCATTCAACCATTTTTCATATCGCGCAAGATCGCGAGGGAGGGTCTGCACCGTTGCGCTAGTTTGATCGTCAAACTGTTCTTCAAATCTCTTAGCGATTGCACCAGAAGCCGCACCAAATCTGGCCTCGTGCTTCTTTTTGATTTTCTTGAGCTCTTTGACAGTCACATCAGAATTTTTGCCGTCAACTTGCCTATGATGAGAGACACAAAGCAACAATAGGTTATCGAATGATCGCCTCTCGTCGTTTGACATTTTTTGACTAAAACGTGGCCCATCTGGCTCAGCCGCACATATGTGTGCGACATCGCCAATCATTGTACCGTTTGCATCGATCAAAACATTCTTGCAGTTAGGAAAGGCGCATTCGTTGCCCGATAGTAGAAAGAGTTTTCTTCTTACAGCGTCCTTGGGTTTTAATCGTTTGGGAATTTCTGTGGACTTTTTGTAGGCCATGGCGTCGCCCTGTCTTTTTGGTGTGTTTCTGGCAAAGAACGGTACGTTACATTCGGTCTTCGTCTTCGAACTGGC
>CAKZNT010000012.1 GCA_937132065.1 uncultured Loktanella sp. | reverse complement strand
GAGAAGCTGGACCCGCCTCCTGTGTCGGTCGCGAGCCCCGTGCTGATACCGCGCTTGGCGAGGCCCAACGTATCGAAAAGCCCGGACCCGATGAAGGTGTTTGACGTGGGGCAGTGCACTACCGCGCCGCCGACCTCGGACAGGCGGTCGATTTCACGTGCGTCGAGATGGATTGCGTGCCCGTATAGCCCTTTTGCACCGAGCAGCCCGTGGGCCTCGTAGGTATCGAGATAGTCGCGCGCATTCGGGAAAAGCGATTTGACCCACGCAATTTCGTCGTGCTGTTCGCTCAGGTGGGTTTGCATCAGGCAATCGGGATTTTCGGCCCAAAGTGCGCCAAGCGCGCTGAGTTGCTCGGGCGTCGAAGTAGGCGAAAAACGCGGCGTAATCGCATAGGTCGCGCGCCCCACGCCGTGCCATTTGTGCAAGAGCGCCTTGCTGTCGTCATAGGCGGATTGGGCGGTATCGACGAGCGTGTCAGGCGCGTTGCGATCCATACAGGTCTTGCCGCCAACAACGGCCATATTGCGCGCAGCGGCGGCTTGGAAATAGGCATCAACGCTCTCGGGGTGGATGGTGCAAAAGCTGGTCAGCGTGGTTGTGCCATGTGCCAGCGCAAGGTCCATTGTGCGCCCCGCGATCTCGGCGGCGTAAGTGGCATCACCGAACCGCGATTCTTCGGGGAATGTGTAGGTGTTGAGCCAGTCAATCAGCCGTTTCCCCCAGCTCGCGATCATCGCGGTCTGCGGGTAATGCATATGAGCGTCGACAAAACCGGCGGTGATCAGTTTGTCGCCGTAGTCCGTGACAGTTGCATCGGGATGCGCGGCGGTGAGCGTTGCACCATTTTGCACGGCGCTAATGCGTCCGTTTTCGATTAAAATACCGCCAGCCGTGTCAACAACGGCGGCGTCTTGCCAATCACCGTGCAGCGGATTTGCGCGAAAGCTAAGGGTTTGCCCCAAGAGAATTTGTTTTATCATTTGGTCAGTTTATCCTGCTATCTCACTTCGTGTAAATTGGCTATTCGTCTTGCTCGGCGCTTGTGTCGTCACGGCAAGGCGCTATGTTGCGATAGAGTAACCGGAGAGTGCCATGTCAGACGAGATTAACGACATCGAGGACGAGGCATTCGGGATCACCGACAGGCTTATTGCGGATGTGTTGGATGCGGTTGCCGCCAGTGACGGCGCGCGGGTTGATGCCATTCTTGACCCGCTTCACGCCGCTGATATTGCCCATTTGATCGAGCAGATTGATGCCCGTGACAGACGTGACCTATTGGGTGTCTGGAAGGGGGGGATGGACGGTGACATTCTCTCGGAGCTGGACGAGAATTTGCGCGAAGAGGTGATCGAGAGCCTTGAGCCTGCTGAATTTGCCGATGCGGTCCGCGACCTTGAGACCGACGATGTTGTTGATCTTGTTGAGTATCTTGACGATGCCCAGCAGGAAGCGGCGCTGGGCGCGCTGGATGCGGGCGACCGTGCGGCGGTTGAGACGGCACTGTCTTATCCAGAGGAATCTGCGGGTCGCCACATGCAGTCGGAGCTGGTGCGCGCCCCGGAGCATTGGACCGTTGGTGACGCGATTGATTACCTGCGCTCGGATAACGTTGTTCTACCTGACCAGTTTTATCATATCATTCTGGTTGACCCCCGCCTAAAGGCTGTGGGCTATGTCACCCTTGGCCGTTTGTTGTCGTCGCGCCGTAACGTGCCGCTGATTGATGTCGTCGAAGATACGTTTCGCACATTTCATGTTGAGCAGGACGTTGAAGAAGTCGCCCAAGCGATCAACCATTACCACATGATCACTGCCCCTGTTGTTGATGATGACGACCGCGTTGTCGGTGTGATTACCATTGATGACGCGATGGCGTTTCTGGAAGAAGAGGCGGAAGAGGATATCTTGCGTCTCGCGGGTGTTGGCGAAGGCTCGCTGTCTGACCGCGTCCTTGAGACAACGCGCCAACGGTTCCCTTGGCTGGCGGTGAATTTGCTCACGGCAATTTTTGCGTCAGCCGTCATCTCGCTGTTTGAGGGCACGTTGCAAAGTCTTGTCGCATTGGCGGTGCTGATGCCGATTGTGGCCTCGATGGGCGGGAATGCGGGCACGCAGTCGTTGACGGTTGCCGTGCGCGCGATTGCGACGCGTGACTTGACCACGTCGAATATGTGGCGGGTTATCCGCAGGGAGGCGCTCGTCGGGTTGGTGAATGGCGTAATTTTCGCGGTTGTTGTCGGGCTTGTCGGGATCTTCTGGTTCGGATCACCCATGCTTGGCTTGGTGATTGGCGTGGCGATGGTTGTCAACTTGGTGGTTGCGGGCCTTGCGGGCACAAGCGTGCCTGTGTTGCTTGAGAAATTCGGCGTTGACCCCGCGCTGGCGTCAGGGGCATTTGTCACCACGGTCACGGATGTCGTTGGTTTTGTTGCATTTCTTGGATTGGCTTCCCTATGGTTACTTTGACGGAAGAAAAGGCGCAGGCGCGCGCGGATGCGTTTGCCCGCCGCAAGATAGCCTTTGAGCGCGGGCAGGGCACGGCGGCGCATTTGTCCTCTGTGCTAGCGGGATATCGCGGTGTGCCGCTCTCGGGCTACATGGCGATGCGCACCGAAATCGACCCGACAGTTGCTATGGAAGAAGCCGCGGCTCACGGCCCTGTGTGCGTGCCCGTGATTGTCGGCAAGGGCAAGCCGCTGCGCTTTCGGGTGTGGGAACCTGACAGCCCGATGATGGCTGGTAATTTCGGCGCATTGATCCCCGAAAGTGGGGCATGGCTGGAGCCCGAGATTTTGATCGTGCCGTTGGTTGCGTTTGATCGCGCTGGCGGCCGTTTGGGGTATGGCGGCGGGTTTTATGACCGCACCCTTGAGATGCTGCGCGCCAATCGTCCGACCCTTGCGATCGGCTTTGCGTTTGCCGACCAAGAGGCCGCGGGCTTGCCTCTGGAGCCAACCGATCAGCCGCTTGATATGATTGTCACGGAAAACGGGGTGATTTCCCTGTGATTGCAGATGACGATTTTTCTAGAAGAATGTCGCGTAGCCCCTTAACAGGGGCGTTATGAGAATACTTTTCCTTGGTGATGTGATGGGCCGTGCTGGCCGCAAAGCGGTGGTGGATCATCTGCCGCGTTTGCGCAAAGAGTGGCGGCTTGATTTTGTAGTGGTCAACGGCGAGAACGCCACAGGCGGCATGGGCCTGTCTGGCGCCCATGCGCGTATTTTGCTGGATGCGGGGGCCGATGTGCTGACGCTTGGCGATCACGCGTTTGACCAGAAGGACATGATGCAGTTTGTGGCGCAAGAGCCACGTATCATTCGCCCGCTCAATTTTTCAAAGGCTGCGCCCGGTGTCGGCGCGCGCGTGTTTAATGCCACCAATGGCCGCAAGGTTTTGGTCGCACAGGCGCTTGGCCAGGTGTTCATGAAGCGCCCGTTTGACGACCCGTTTTCCGCGCTTGATACCGTCATGCGCCAGTATCCGATGGGCGGGGCCGTGCAGGCCAGCCTGATTGATTTCCACTGTGAAGCGACATCCGAGAAGATGGCCGTGGGGCATTTCTGCGATGGGCGTGCGAGCATCGTTGTGGGCACACATACCCATGTGCCGACTGCGGATGCGATGATTTTGCAGGGTGGCACGGCCTACCAATCTGACGCGGGCATGTGTGGCGATTACAATTCGGTCATCGGCATGGATAAGGCCGAGCCGTTGCGCCGCTTTATCACGGGCATGCCCAAAGAGCGGTTTACTCCTGCCGCAGCCGAGGCCACGCTGTCGGGGCTTTATGTCGAGACAGATGATCGCACGGGCAAGGCGACCCGCGTCGAGATGGTGCGCCAAGGCGGGCGGTTGTCACCCGCTGGCCCCGCGTAGTTAAAGTAGGAATCTCGGATGGGTGATCTATTTAGTCTGACGCAAACCCAAGAGGCAGTGATTGCCTTGATGGTGCTTGCGGTCATGTTCCTTTTGTTCCTGCGCGAGGCCTTCCCCACGGAAGTTGTGGCGATGGGCGGTGCTGCGTTTTTGCTGTTCACGGGCATTCTGAAATATGACGATGCGGTGGGCGTTTTGTCCAACGCCGCCCCGTGGACGATTGCGATGATGTTTATCGTTATGGGCGCGCTCGTGCGCACGGGGGCGCTTAATTATGTGACGCAGTTGGCCGAAAGGGCGGCGCGCCGAAACCCCAAGCAGGCCATTGGCGGCTCGATGACATTTGTGATCGCGGCGTCGGCGTTTGTGAATAACACGCCTGTGGTCGTTGTGATGCTGCCCGTATTTGTGCAAATGGCCCGCACCCTCAAGATTGCCGCCTCAAAGCTGCTGATCCCGCTGTCATATGCCTCGATTGTGGGGGGCACGCTGACGTTGATCGGGACCTCGACCAACCTTGTTGTGGACGGTGTGGCCCGCCAAGCAGGGATGACCCCGTTCACGATTTTCGAGGTTACGCCGCTTGGGCTGATCGTCACGCTTTGGTCGATGTTATACCTGTTTTTCTTTGGCAATCGCCTTTTGCCTGACCGTGACAGCTTGGCGATGATGTTGTCGGACCGCTCGAAGATGAAGTTTTTCACCGAGGCCGTGATCCCCAAGGATAGCAACCTGATCGGGCGGGAGGTGCTGTCGGTGCAGCTCTTTAAGCGCGAAGGTGTGCGCCTGATCGACGTTATTCGCGGCGACCAGTCCTTGCGCCGTAATCTTGCCGGTGTGGTGCTCCAACTGGGGGACCGCGTGGTTTTACGCTCTGCGATTACCGAGCTTTTGTCTTTGCAGGCAACCAAGGATTTGCGCCGTGTGGATCAGGTTTCTGCCGTCGAAACCAACACGGTTGAGGTGCTGATTTCACCTGACTGCAAGATGGTCGGGCGCACGCTAGGCTCAATGCGTCTGCGCCGCCGCTACGGTGTTTATACGCTTGCGGCGCACCGCCGTGACCGCAATATCGGGCGTCAGATGGACGACCTGATCGTAAAGGTCGGCGATACCTTGCTGCTGGAAGGATCACCCGAGGACATCCAGCGCCTTGCTGTTGACATGAACATGGCAGATGTCAGCAAGCCGTCAGCGCGCGCCTATCGCCGCACACATGCCCCCATCGCGATTGCCGCGATGGTTGGTGTTGTGATCTTGGCCGCCTTCAATGCCGCCCCGATTTTGGCCCTGTCGTTCATGGCCGTTGCGATTGTTTTGCTCACGGGATGCATTGATGCCGAAGAAGCGCTGGAAGCGATTGATGGGGGGTTGCTGACCCTGATTTTCGCGATGCTGGCGGTTGGTGCGGCGCTGGAGTCATCGGGCGCGGTTCAGATGATCGCAGGAACGCTATCGCCGTTTATGCAGGTTTTGCCGCCTTGGCTTGTTGTTTTTGTGGTTTACGCCTTGTCGATGGTCCTGACCGAGCTTGTGTCCAACAACGCCGTTGGTGTCGTGATGACACCTGTTGCGATTGGGCTTGCGGCGGCGCTGGGCGTGGATGCCCGTCCGCTGGTGATCGCGGTCATGATGGCCGCTTCGGCCAGTTTTTCGACGCCGATCGGGTATCAAACCAACACGCTTGTTTATGGCCCTGGTGGCTATAAGTTCACCGACTTTCTACGGATCGGTGTGCCGCTCAATATCTCGCTTGCGGTCGTTTGTTCGATTGCAATCCCATTGATGTGGCCACTTTGACACCACCCCCATTCATCGCGTAAGACACGCCAAACGATAATTCATAGGATACCAATATGGCTGGCCACTCAAAATGGGCGAATATTCAGCACCGCAAGGGGCGTCAGGACAAGCTTCGATCTAAGCTGTTCTCTAAACTGGCCAAGGAAATCACCGTGGCCGCCAAGATGGGCGACCCTGATCCTGATAAAAACCCGCGCCTGCGCATGGCCGTGAAAGAAGCCAAATCGGTTTCTGTTCCCAAGGATGTGATTGATCGTGCAATCAAGAAATCCCAAGGTGGCGATGCAGAGAACTATGACGAAATCCGCTATGAGGGTTATGGCCCGAACGGAATTGCCGTCATTGTCGAAGCGATGACCGACAACAAGAACCGCACGGCCTCAACTGTGCGCTCGACGTTTTCCAAGAACGGCGGCAACTTGGGTGAAACCGGCTCTGTTGGTTTCATGTTCGACCGTATGGGCGAGGTCACTTACCCCGCGTCCGTAGGCGATGCTGACACCGTCATGATGGCCGCGATTGAGGCGGGCGCAGACGATGTGCAGTCCGATGAAGAATCCCACGTTATCTATTGTGCGGACAGCGACCTTAACACCGTCGCCACGGCGCTCGAGAAGGAGTTGGGCGAGTCCGAGACGACCAAGCTGGTCTGGAAGCCCAACATGACGACTGAGATTGACCTAGAGGGTTTGACCAAGCTGATGAAGCTGCTGGACCTTCTGGAGGAAGACGACGACGTGCAGCGCGTGACCACCAACTTCGAGGCCTCAGACGAGGTCATGGAAGCATTCGGTAACAGCTAAAATAGCACAAATCAAACAAAAGGCGTGCCAAACGGCGCGCCTTTTTGCATTTTAGCAGACCACCATTTCCGCGACTTGTTGCACCTTAATGCCGCGCGCCTCCAGCCGGTCAAACATTGCTTGGGTCGCCGGAGTAATGTCGTGCAAAAAGCGGATCGTAACGGTCTTTAGGTGTGGCATATGTTCCAAAACGCCGATTTGAACATCCCGCATGCCGTCAATATTGATGTGCTCGATACTCGGATGCCCGCGCAGCGGCGACAAATCCTTCACATCAGAAAAGCTGATATCGAGCGACTTTAACTTCGGCATGTTTTGCACAAATGAAATATCGGTCAGGTTGTTCTGGCCGACTGCCAACTCTTGCATCCCGCGCAATTGACCGAGCACCGAAAAGTCATCCGCATTCAGCCCCTGCATGTGCAGCAAGGTCAGGTTTTGAAAACGCCCGAGGCTCGAAATATCCGTCACCTGCGTTTGTCCGATGTGCAGTTCATCCAACTGCGTCAGCCCTGCAATCGCGGTCATATCCGCAAAATCCGTGTAGCTGATCATCAACGCCCGCAGGTGGGTCAGCTGCGATAACGTGCTGTAATTCGCGAGGCTGTGACGGTCCAAATTCAGACGCCCGCACTCTGACGTCACACATTGTGACACCAGTTCCGCACCAACCTCAGCGCGCGACTGCTGCGGTGGTTCCTCTGGTTGGCACGCAGCCAAAGCGGTCATCAGGGCGAGGCTTGTCAGAAAAGGTTTCATTTTGGTGGCTCCTTTGGACATTACTCAACATCACCCAGTAGACAACGCATTGCAACTCCACCTTGCCAAACCCCGCACCATCTGCAACCGATACCCCATGGAACATCGCACACCCGACCGCCCCGTCACGGGCATCATTTGGATGATCATCACTGGCCTGATGTTTGTCGCCGTGACGGCGCTGGTCAAGCATGTGGGCAATGCGCTTCCGGCGGCGCAATCCGCCTTCCTGCGCTATCTCCTTGGCCTTGTGTTTCTGGTCCCGATGATCAAACCCATATTGGCCGCACATTTGACAGGCCGCCAAGTCAAGCTCTTTGCCCTGCGCGGGGTCGTGCACACGCTGGCCGTGATCTTGTGGTTTTTCGCCATGACCCGCATCCCGCTCGCGGAAGTTACTGCGATGAACTACCTCAACCCTGTTTATGTGACGCTTGGTGCGGCGTTGTTCTTGCGCGAGCCGCTGCCGCCGCGGCGCATGGCCGCTGTTGTTGCCGCTCTTGTCGGAGCGTTGATTATTCTGCGTCCGGGTGCGCGCGAGATCGATGCAGGTCATATCGCCATGTTGTTTACCGCGTTGTTTTTCGCGATGGGATATCTCACGGCCAAGCAACTTTCGGGTGAAGTATCACCTGCTGTGATCGTTGGAATGCTCTCGATCACCGTCACAATCGGGCTGGCCCCATTTGCATTTGCGGTCTGGGTCACGCCGACCCTCGACCAACTCGGCTGGCTGTTCCTTGTCGCCTGTTTTGCCACCGCAGGGCATTATTCCATGACTTTGGCATTCGCGGCGGCGCCCCTGACGGTGACGCAACCCGTCACCTTCCTGCAACTGGTCTGGGCGGTGCTCTTGGGGGCATTCGTGTTCGGAGAAGCTGTTGACGGGTGGGTCATCTTTGGCGGTGCAGTCATCATGGCCAGCGTCAGTTTCATCACTTGGCGAGAGGCCGTTGCCCGCCGCCAGATCACCCCGACAGTTGCCCAAACCAAGTGACGGGTTTTTATTGATTGACCAGTCAATAAAGAAAAAGCTATCAACCTCCCAATAGATTTTGGGGGTCTCATGCCAAAAGTAGGAATGGAACCGATCAGGCGTGATGCTTTGGTGCGTGCGACGATTGCAGAAATCGGCGCGGCGGGGTCGCTTGATGTATCGGTAAGCCGTATCGCGGCGCGTGCGGGTATGTCATCTGCGTTGGCGCATCACTATTTCGGCGGTAAGAACCAGATATTTGAAGCCGCGATGCGTCAAATTCTGCGTGATTATAGTGCCGAGGTTCGCAGCGCATTGGCAGGTGCGCGTGATCCTGCTGACCGCGCCCGCGCGATCATTCGTGCGAATTTTGCCCAGTCCTGTTTTGATCCAGCGACAGTGTCGGCGTGGATGACGTTTTACGTGCAAGCGCAGACCAACCCTGCTGCCTTGCGCTTGTTGCGGGCCTATCAGCGCCGCTTGCGATCTAATTTGACCCACGCGCTGCGCCCGCTGTGTGATGATCCGCGCGATGTGGCTGATAGTCTGGCCGCGCTGATCGACGGTCTCTATATCCGCGCCGCCCTGACTGCGCCTGACGCTACCCCCGAAGGGACAGCCCTTGCGGCTCTGACCACATTTACAAAAGGTGCAGCATGACCCAGCCCAATATCCTGATCCTGATGGTGGACCAGCTTAACGGAACACTATTTCCTGATGGCCCCGCGGACTGGCTGCATGCGCCCAACCTCAAGAAACTGGCCGCCAGATCGACCCGCTTTGCCAATGCCTATACGGCCTCGCCCCTTTGTGCGCCTGCGCGGGCGTCGTTCATGACGGGGCAGTTGCCCAGTCGGACAGGCGTTTATGACAACGCGGCCGAGTTCACGTCTAGCATCCCGACCTATGCCCATCATTTGCGCCGCGCAGGCTATCAGACTTGCCTTTCTGGCAAGATGCATTTTGTTGGCCCCGATCAGATGCACGGGCTGGAAGAGCGGCTGACGACAGATATCTACCCCGCCGATTTCGGGTGGACCCCGGATTACCGCAAGCCGGGTGAGCGGATAGAATGGTGGTATCACAACATGGGGTCGGTGACGGGTGCGGGCGTGGCCGAAATCTCGAACCAGATGGAATATGACGATGAAGTTGCCCACCACGCCAAGATGAAATTATATGACCTGTCGCGCGGGGCGGATGAACGTCCGTGGTGTTTGACGGTCAGCTTTACTCATCCGCATGACCCCTATGTTGCACGCAAAAAGTATTGGGATCTGTATGCGGATTGCGAGCACTTGCTGCCTCGGGTCGGACCGATAGCTTATGAGGATCAGGACGCGCATTCAAAGCGTATTCTGGATGCAAATGATCGCGATAATTTCAATATTACCGACGATCATATTCGCCGCGCGCGCCGCGCCTATTTCGCCAATATCTCTTACATTGATGATAAGATCGGCGAAATCCTGCAAACCCTTGAAGATACCCGTCAGGACGCGACAATCGTGTTTGTGTCTGACCACGGGGATATGCTGGGCGAGCGCGGGCTTTGGTTCAAGATGTCATTTTATGAAGGCTCGTCTCGTGTGCCACTGATGGTTTGCGCGCCGCAAATGGAAGCGGGGCTCATCTCAACCCCTGTCAGCAGCGTTGATATTCTGCCCACACTTTGTGATCTGGCGGGCGTCGATCTGTCCGAAGTGATGCCGTGGACAGACGGGGTCAGCATTGTATCGCTGGGGCAGGGCGGGGTGCGCAGTGAACCCGTGGCGATGGAATATGCCGCCGAGGCATCTTACGCGCCGCTTGTTTCGCTCCGATACGGGAAGTGGAAGTTTAACCGCTGCGCGCTTGATCCCGATCAGCTCTTTGATCTGGAGGCCGATCCCGACGAGTTAACGAACCTTGCGGAAGTTCCCGCCCATCAGGGCACGCGGGACCAGCTACGCGCGAAATCCGAGGCGCGTTGGGATCTCGACGCCTATGACGCGGCTGTGCGCCATTCTCAGGCGGGCCGCTGGGTCGTCTATGAGGCGTTGCGCAATGGCGCCTATTACCCGTGGGATTACCAGCCGCTGCAAAAAGCATCCGAACGCTACATGCGCAACCACATGGACCTTAACGTGCTTGAAGAGAACAAGCGGTTCCCGCGTGGCGAATAACTCTTTCTATGTCCAATTCAAACTCCCGCCGGAGGCATCATGACCTATAATACACAACCAACCGCTAGCCATTTTATCGATGGTGAATATGTCGAGGACACTGCTGGCGAGGTGATCCCCGTGATCTATCCCGCGACCGGCGAGGTGATCGCGACCGTTTATGCGGCAACGCCTGCAATTCTTGAGCGCGCGTTAGCGGCTGCAAAACGGGCTGGTCCTGCGTGGGCTGCACTATCTGGCACAGAGCGGGGCCGTGTTTTACGCCGCGCCGCTGACATCATGCGCGAACGCAACCACGATCTTTCCGTTCTGGAGACATTTGACACGGGCAAACCATATCAGGAAACCTCGGTTGCGGATGCCACTTCGGGGGCGGATGCGCTTGAGTATTT
>CAKZNT010000011.1 GCA_937132065.1 uncultured Loktanella sp. | reverse complement strand
GTTTCGTCGCCGACCACGCCGAAACGCGGATTTTATTAGGTCCGAACCAACCCTGATCTTGATCGGCACTCTTCCTTCATGTTGAAGCCTAGCGATGCCGCAGGGGGGCGTCTACCCCATCGCTTATCAAGTCTTTCCGACCGGCGGACGTCAGTCGTGGCGGTGTCGGCACAAATTTCATATCATCGTTCAGGATGACACCTCCCGGTCTTTCATGGTTCTAAAATCAAATATCATCTAAAATAATGTCCTGATTTTATTGTATATTTAACTTGCTGCACCGTTCAACGCGCCGCTTGCGATCAGGGCGATTTCTGGGTGCTAAAGAGACGGAATAGGTTGTCGCCAAACAGTTCTTCCCAGACCAAATAGTCTGTGAAGTAGCCGGAATGGCCGCCAAAGCCTACAGGACGATTATCTACGTCCGTTTCGGGATTGTCGCTGTTTTGGGTGGGCAAGTTGGGATCGTGCAGAAAGTCGATTGTCGTGCCGACGAAGTCATCTTCGCGATAGATGTTGTACCACTCAAAATTCGGCAGGATGTCGGGGCGGGTGATCCCGAAGCTGGCGTAAAAATACTGAAGGTAAATATGAGTGACCGGTGATCCCATTGTGATGAGACATTTCTCGCCGGAAATATCATTGATTTTGGACATCAGTCCTGTCTTCTTGGCCCGGTCTTTGCGCAGATTGCGGGTCGCAACCACAGTGCCCTGTGAATGTGCAAAGATCGTCAGATCATCCGGGTTTTCAGTGTCCAGCATATAGTTGACAACCCGCGAGAAACGGGCCTCAATCCGGGCGCGTTGGGGATAGTTGTCTTTCAATTTATCGGTGAAATTGCACCGGTCGCGGATTGAATAGGCGATGATATCGCGCGCGATGCCAAGTGCAGATCCGACAAACTCGCTGAAGTAGTAGATCAGGGCAGCCACCCCCAGTATGCACATGAGAATGGTGCCGTAATAGGCGTCCAGAATCTTTGTCCATGCGATAGCCGCATTGCAAAGATAGGAGCCAAGATCGCATTGGTCGCGATCACCTGCACCGCGCCAGACACGCGGGCATCGGTCGCGTAGACAACACCAAGCGGAGCCTGCCCCCGCGCAACCAATACAAGCGCAGCACGCACATTATCGGCCTCGGCCAATTGATCCGCAAACGCATCCCATAGGCCTAGCGACACGAGCGCCTCCTTTGCATAAATACCGGCTGGCACAGCCTCGGTTAGCCCGGTTGCGATGCGCCCATCGCCCAACGCGTTAGAAATATCGGCCATGTTAAGCTGAATTTCATTGGCGTCAGTAGCGCCGATCATCACCAAACGGTTGCTTGCGATATCCACCACTGTGCTGGGCTGCACAAAGTCACCTTCGCGCAAAAAATTCATCCAATCCACATTGGCAAGCAGTACAATATCGGCGGGTGCGCCTTGGCTGACTTGCCGTGCGAGCGTGCCGCTTGAGGCATAGGACACAACAACATCGGGAAATTTGGCCGCAATCGTATCAATGGGTTCTTTCAAGCTAGCCGATGCAAAAACAACGACCTGTGCAGACGCCAGCGGCGCCATACAGCCAAAAAGAAACACCAAGAAAACGCGGATCATCATGGGGCGACTATTAGGGGGTTTGCAGGGGGGCGCAAGGGTCAGACCCACGCACGAACACGCTGTTGCAAGACATAAACGCCGCTGCGCGTGTCTTCGCTGATTGCGCCATAGCGCGAAGAATCGCGTAGGGTAGTGATCCAATGCGGTTCAGGGGATCGCCGTTTTTGCGGCGTTTCCCACACCAAGGATCGCAACACATCTTGCCCGGTCGTCGGCAGGTGATCTGGGATTTCGATGCCTTGCAAGGTCGCCCAAACGCCTGTCCACAAGCGCCCGACAGACCAAGGATTATACCCGCCACCGCCGAGGACGAGATAGCGCGGGGATAAATTGCGCAACGCCGCAACAATCGCCCAATGCGCGTTGTTGGAGAGAGCAAGACGCGATTGCGGGTCTTCGGTCACGGCATCGGCCCCGCATTGCAACACAATTGCATCGGGTCGAAATTTCGCGACCAAGGGCAGGATTAGCGCGTCGCGGATGAGAGCCATATCATCATCATTCAACCCCGCAGGCACGGGCAGGTTAAACACCTGACCGACACCACAATCTGTCAACGCACCTGTGCGCGGCCAACGGTTGGCCTCGTGGACAGAAATCAACAATGTATCTGGGTCATTCGCAAACGCGTATTCAACCCCGTCCGCGTGATGCGCATCAATATCAACGTAAGCGATCCGTTGCGCACCGTTCCGCCGCAGCGATTGGATCGCCAAAACCGGATCATTAAGATAGCAAAACCCATTGGCCCTGTCCGGCATCCCATGATGGGTGCCACCGGCGGGGGAATAGATTACGCCGCCCCTTGCCAGCAGCTCACCGGCGAGCAATGACGCGCCTGCGCTGGTCGCGGGGCGGCGGTACATTTCTTTAAACACAGGGTTCGACGGCGTACCCAGCGCATGACGTGCGCGGGTCTCGGGGGACACGTTGTGCGCGGCTTCCGCGGCTTGTAGCGCTGCAACATAGCGCGGTGTATGAAACCCCGTGAGCGCCGCAGGCTTTGCGCGCGGGCTACTGATATAGTGGGTCTCAGGCAGCCAGCCCAACGCACGGGTCAAATCAAGCACGGTCGAAACCCGCGGCACACGCAAAGGATGCCAATCGCCATAATGCGAATGACGATAAATCTCGGACGCGATCATGCGCGGGGTTGCCTGTGCGGCGGGAGCGTGGAAACTTAGGGCCATATCAGGGATTTATCCCGCTTGTGGACAAATGCCATGCAAAAACTGCCAAAAAAGCCTGTTCCTTTGAAATTGCGCAGCGGCGCAAAGACGGACGTGCGCGCGCAACTCGCGGCACTTTGCTACCGCTATAAAGGCGAGAAGTTGCAAGTCTGCCTTGTGACAACGCGCGGTTCGGGGCGCTGGATCATGCCACGCGGCTGGCCCACCCACAAACAAACCCCCGCACAAGGGGCCGCCACCGAAGCCTATGAGGAAGCAGGCCTGACAGGCACAATGCACCCCGACAGCATCGGCGCTTACAGCTATGACAAACCGCTGGGAGACGGCATAACGCCCGTCATGGTCGTGGTCTACGCCATGCACGTCACCGAGGTTGCAAAAACGTGGCCAGAAAAGAAAGAGCGCAAGCGCAAATGGATGTCCCCCCAGAAAGCCGCGCGCAAACTTAGCGAACGCGGAGAGCAGCAAATCGTGGCGCAATTTGACCCGACGCGGTTAAACATTGCACCCGCGGCGCAGTAACCTATCTTAACACCATGATTAGATTTACCCTCTCATGTGACAACGGGCATAGCTTTGAATCCTGGTTCAAATCCAATGACGCATGTGACGGGCTGATGGCGAAAGGGTTGGTCAATTGTGACACCTGCGGGTCAACCACGATCCGCAAAACGCTGATGACACCCTCGGTCGCGACCAAGGGGCATGTGCAAACACCCTTGGAAAAGATGCGCAAAGAGGTCGAGGACAACTCCGAATATGTGGGCAACAAATTCGCCGCCCGCGCCCGCCAGATGCATGAAGGGACCATTCCCGACAAACCGATTTACGGCGAGGCCAACGTGCAAGAGGCGCGCAAGTTGATCGACGATGGCATCCCTGTCGTGCCCCTGCCCTTCATTCCGACGAAAAAGACCCATTAAGCAAGGGTTTTATCCGTCAGACCTTGCTCTTGGAGACGCTTGCGACTACGAAACGCGCGTAATCTTACGTAGGGCGAAATCATGCCAACACTCGTGATGAAATTCGGCGGCACATCTGTCGCCAACATTGACAGGATCGCACGCGCCGCCAAGCGGGTCGCGCTTGAGGTCTCAAAGGGCTACGACGTCATCGTCATTGTCTCTGCCATGTCAGGCAAAACCAATGAAATGGTCGGCTGGGTGAAAGAAACGTCACCGCTTTATGACGCCCGCGAATATGACGCGATCTTGTCATCAGGCGAGAACGTGACAGCGGGCTTGATGGCCCTTCGCCTACAGGAAATGGACATTCCCGCGCGCAGTTGGCAAGGCTGGCAAGTGCCCGTGAAAACCACATCGGCCCACTCCTCCGCACGAATCGAAGAAATCCCGACAGAGAACATCGTCGGCAAGTTCAACGAGGGCATGAAAGTTGCCGTCGTCGCAGGTTTCCAAGGGCTAAGCGACGAAGGACGGATCACAACACTCGGGCGCGGTGGATCTGACACAACCGCCGTGGCCTTTGCCGCCGCCTTTGGCGCAGAGCGCTGCGATATCTACACCGACGTTGACGGGGTCTATACAACCGACCCGCGGATCACATCCAAGGCGCGCAAACTCGACAAAATCTCGTTTGAGGAAATGCTCGAACTTGCGTCACTCGGGGCCAAGGTCTTGCAGACACGCTCGGTCGAACTGGCAATGCGATACAAGGTGCGCCTGCGCGTGCTATCATCATTTGAAGAACCATCGGACAACGCTGGAACGCTTGTCTGCGATGAGGAGGAAATCATGGAATCCAATGTAGTGGCTGGCGTGGCCTATTCGCGCGACGAGGCGAAAATGACCCTTGTTTCCGTGGCCGACAGACCTGGTATCGCGGCGGCAATTTTCGGCCCCTTGTCGGAAGCGGGCGTCAACGTCGACATGATTGTGCAGAACATCTCTGAAGATGGGCGCACAGATATGACATTCTCTTGCCCCGTCGATCAGGTGCTCATGGCACAGACCGCGATGGAGAAAGCGCAAGAAGAAGGCGCGATCAACTACCACGACCTTGTCGCTGACGAAGGTGTCGCAAAGGTCTCGATCGTCGGGATCGGTATGCGCAGCCACGCGGGCGTTGCGGCCAAAATGTTCGCCACCCTGCGCGATGAGGGCGTGAACATCAAAGTGATCACCACCTCCGAGATCAAAGTCTCGGTGCTGATCGACCGCAAATATATGGAACTCGCCGTGCAAGCCCTGCACGATGCGTTCGATCTCGACAAAGTTGGCTAACGCTGGCTGATCCTCTCAACCCTATGGTTGCAATAACGCTTCCACTCTGCCGCCCTGCAAAGTAAGTGTTGTGCAAAGGGGAGCAAATGCCAGAACGGGTCGAAACAGAAAGCCGTAAACTGCTTGAACGCTTGCGCACTGCGCTAGCGCAAAGCGGCGAAGGGCAAGCGCGCCTCGATAAAGTTGTCGAATTGATCGCCTCCTCGATGCGCGCGGAAGTGTGCTCGATCTACCTGTTCCGCGACGCAGACACCTTGGAACTTTGCGCGACCGAAGGATTGGACGCAGACTCTGTGCACCAAACGCGGATGCGCATGGGCGAAGGGCTTGTCGGGCGCACCGCCAAGAGCAAACGGGTCATCAATACCGCAGACGCCCCCAACGAGCGCGGCTTTCGCTACATGCCCGAAACAGGCGAAGAACGGTATTCCTCCTTCTGCGGCGTGCCAATTCAACGGCTTGGCGATGCACTTGGCGTGCTCGTCGTGCAGTCAAAAGCAGCGCGTGAATTTAGCTTTGACGAAGTTTACGCCCTTGAAGTGGTCGCGATGGTCTTGGCCGAAATGACCGAGCTGGGGGTTTTCGTCGGTGAAGGGGCCGCCCTCTCTGCGCGCCACACACAGCCCGTTCTGTTTCGCGGGTCCGTCGCCCAAGAAGGGGCATCCGCAGGGCAGGTCTTTTTGCACGAACCCCGCGTTGTGGTCACCAACCCGATTTCGGACGACCCTGACGTCGAATTGCCGCGTCTGCGCGAGGCCGTCGACACCTTGCGGGTCGGGCTTGATGATCTCCTTTCAGGAAATGCAAATACCGACGCCGAGCAAAAGAAGGTCTTCGAGGCCTATCGGATGTTCGCCAACTCGCGCTCGTGGATGGCGCGCATGGAGGCGGATGTTGAAAACGGCCTCTCCGCCGAAGCGGCTGTCGAAAAAGAGCAGTCGCTTGCGCGTGCGCGGCTCACCTCGGCCGGGGACGCATATATGCGCGAACGGCTCTCGGACCTCGATGATCTGTCCAATCGGCTGTTGCGCATTCTGACAGGCCAAGGGGCCAACACCGACGAATTGCCCGACAACCCGATCCTTGTGGCGCGCAATATCGGGCCGGGTGAATTGCTCGAATACGGCAAGGCGCTCAAGGGGATCGTCCTAGAGGACGGGTCCGTCGGGAGCCACGCCACAGTCGTCGCGCGCGCATGGGCGATCCCGCTTGTGATCAACGCCAAGGGGATCACGCGTGAGGCTCTGAACGGTGACACAATTCTCGTGGATGGTGACCAAGGGGTTGCGCATTTACGGCCCGACGACACAGTGCAAACAGCGTTTCGTGACAAAATCGCCATGCAAACAAGGGCGCAAGAGCGGTATGCCTCGATCCGTGATCTGCCCGCACAATCCAAATGCGGCACTGTGACATCGCTTCAGATGAACGCGGGCTTGATCGCCGACCTCCCCTCTCTTGAGGGGTCTGGCGCCGAAGGGGTCGGGCTTTTCCGCACCGAGCTACAGTTCCTCATTCGCAACAAAATGCCAAAGCGCGCCGAGCTTTCCGCGCTTTACACCCGCGTGCTTGCCGCCGCAAAAGGGCAGCCCGTGGCCTTTCGGACGCTCGATATCGGCTCCGACAAAGTGTTGCCATATATGAAGGCCAACGACGAGCCGAACCCCGCGATGGGATGGCGCGCGATCCGCGTCGGGCTCGACAAACCTGGCGTGTTGCGGATGCAATTGCAGGCGTTGATCAGGGCGTCAAACGGCGGTCCTTTGTCCGTCATGTTCCCCTTTATCGCGCAATACGAAGAGTTCACCCAAGCCAAAGCTGAAATTGCCAAGGCCATCGAGCGTGAAACCATTCTTGGCCACGCGCTGCCGTCCAAGCTGCGGGTCGGCGCAATGCTGGAAACGCCGTCGCTTGCATTTGCGCCTGACGCCTTCTTTGAAGAAGTCGACTTTATCTCGGTTGGCGGCAATGATCTCAAGCAGTTCTTCTATGCGGCAGACCGCGAAAACGAGCGGGTGCGCAAACGCTATGACACGCTCAACCCCGCCTTCCTGACGTTCCTGAAATCCATCGTGGAGCGCTGTGAAACCTACGACACCGCGCTGTCGTTTTGTGGTGAAGATGCGGGTCGCCCCATCGAGGCGCTTTGCTTCGCGGCGATCGGGTTCAAATCCCTGTCGATGCGCCCCGCCTCAGTTGGTCCCGTCAAGCACCTGCTGCGCCGCGTCGACCTCAACGAAGTGCGCGACATTATCGACGGTGCGGTTGCCGCGGGCGACCAATCTGTGCGGCGCGCCGTGTCCGATTGGCTCGTTTATCAGGTTTAAGCCCGCTTTACAGGGGGTTGCGGCAAAACCAACGCCTTGTGGAATGCATCCAAGACGGGGTCTTCACCGTGGTCGCGCGCCAGCTTGCGCAACCCGAAATGCACATGGGCCATCGCGACATAATATTCGGTAAACGCATAATTTGTGCCCGCGCCCGCTGCTGCGCCCAAAACAGGAACGGCCTGCGAGGCCAGTTTTTGCGATAGCACCGTCGCGAAGCGGGGCGCGACCTTGCTCAATACGCCATGGACCGCCGCACCCGACAGGCCAATACGGGCGCTGAAAAATGCGGTATCGACCCCGTCATCCGCGTCATCGGGGCCACCCGCCCCGAACACCGCAAGGCATTGCACGCGAGTTTCGACGCTTAACGGGTCTTCGCCATATTGCGCGGCAACGCCCTGCACCGCGCGAAAAATCACGGTGGTTGCGACTGGCAACTCCAATAGTGCCGTGGGCAATCCACCCAATCCGCCTAGCCCACCCGAAACAGCGCTCAAGACTTTGTGCATCTGGTCCGTGCCCGCATATTTGGACCGCGATCGCTGCGCCGCATCGTAGCTCGCCTCCAACGCCTTGCGCGCCGCGACATCAATTTGCGAGCGCATGTTGTCAGGCAAACGCTTCAATCCGCCTTCGACCTGCCCGCCCACAAAGTTGATGGTTTTCATCAACGCGCCATTTGCGCGTTTTTGACGGGCCGCGAGCGCTTGCACTTGCGCAAGTGCATCGTCAGTCAGCGCGTCGGAGGGGATGATTTCTGTATCCATACCCTAAACATGGGTGGTCAACGCGGGGAATTCAATCCGGCCATAGGGTCGCATCCCCCGCAACGCCGTCCCAAGCCCCGGGTTTCAACGCCATACCCAGCACACGATCAGGGTTCGTCGGAGGCGGCATCACCACATCGGAAAGCCGCGAAAACCCGTAGCGGCCATAATATGACGCATCTCCAACCAGCAAAACCCGCTCCCATCCGGCCTTGCGCGCAGCCGCCACCGCGCGAAAAATCAGTAACGCAGCGAGCCCTTCGCCCTGTCGTGTAGGGTGCACCGCCACCGGGCCCAGCAACGCCACGGGAAATCCCGCAACCCGCACAGGCCAATGGCGAATAACGCCAGCCAAAATCCCGCCACCATCGCGCGCCGTCAGGCACAACTGCGCAATCGGTGGAACATTTTCCCGCAACCGATACGATGACAATGCCGTGCGCCCGGGTGCAAAACACAAGTCATAAAGCGCCTCGACCTCCCACCAATCCGCAGCCGTTTCCTGCGCCAAAATGATCGTCTCGGTTTGCATTTTCGGCGTGCTTCTGCTCAAAGGGGTCGCATAAATGCTACCCCCTCGTGCACAAAACGAAAAGGCACTTTTCAATGTTTTACGAACCAAAAAACGGGCATGGTCTGCCACATAACCCGTTTAATGCCATCGTTAGCCCGCGCCCGATCGGATGGATCGGCACGCGCAACGCTGATGGTCACGACAATCTCGCGCCCTACTCCTTCTTTAACGCCGTGGCCTATGAGCCACCGCAAATCATGTTTAGCTCGACATCGGCAAAACCTGATCAGGGCGACACCAAAGACAGCATCGCAAACATCCGCCAAACAGGTGAATTTTCCGTCAACGTGGTGTCGTTTGCGCTGCGTGATGCGATGAATGCCTCATCGGGGCCATGGGATAAATCCATCGACGAATTCGACCTTGCAGGGCTGGAAAAGGGCGCGTGCACAATAATCAACGCCCCGCGCGTCGCCGCGTCCCCTGCGACGCTGGAATGCAAAGCAACCCAAATCATCAAACTCGACGGGGCCAATAATTTCGTCGTTTTCGCAGAAGTGGTGGGCATCCACATGCGCGAAGACATGATGACAGACGGGCTGTTTGACCTGCGCAAGGCGCAACCGCTCGCGCGGCTTGGCTATCAAGACTACACGAGCGTCACAGACCTCTTTAGCCTCAAGCGCCCCTGACTTTCCATGTCCACTCAAACTCTCGCCGAAGGCTCCGACCTTTCTGCATAGAAAGGTCGGATAGGCGGTTAATGACTGCCCAGAATGCCCGTCTTGACGCTGTAATCAGCGGCAATCTCATAGTCGGGATCGTCATCACTATCGACAACCAGATGGCCCGCCTTTGACAGCAACATATGACAATCATGGCTCAGATGGCGCAGCTGGATGCGCTTGCCTGCGGCCTCATATTTGCCCGCGACAGCCTCGATAGCCTGCAAGGCGGATTGGTCTGCCACACGGCTGCCCGCAAAGTCGATAATGACCAATTCAGGGTCCGCTTCAATTTCAAACAACTCTGCAAATCCGTCAGACGAGCCAAAGAACAGCGGTCCGTTGATCTTGTAAATCTTCGTGTCATCCGTAACTTCGGTGCTGGCGTAAATGCGCTTCGCATTGCTCCATGAATAGGCCAACGCGGACACGATCACGCCCACGACAACAGCCGTAGCAAGGTCGGTCATCACGGTTACTATTGTGACAAGGATCGTGACAAACGCATCCATCGGCGGCACTTTTGCCATGATGGTCAGGGAGTTCCATGCGAACGTGCCGATCACGACCATGAACATCACGCCAACCAATGCGGCCAGCGGAATTTGCTCGATCAGACCAGATGCAAACAGGATAAAGCTAAGCAGGAATAGCGCCGCAACAACGCCCGCAACACGGGTGCGGCCGCCTGATTTCACGTTGATCATGGATTGCCCGATCATCGCACAACCGCCCATGCCCCCGAAAAAGCCGGTAACCGTATTGGCAACACCTTGCGCCATACATTCTTGGGAGGCGCCGCCGCGCTTACCCGTCATCTCGCCCACAAGATTAAGCGTCAGAAGGCTCTCGATCAAACCAATCGCCGCAAGGATCAGCGCGTAAGGCAGCACGATCATAAACGTCTCCCACGTCAACGGAACCATCGGAATATGGAATGGCGGCAGGCCACCCTCGATCGAGGCCAGATCACCCACGCGCGGCACATCAAGACCAAAGCCGATCACAATCGCCGCAACGATCCCGATACCCGCCAAAGGCGCAGGGATAAGGGTGGTAATCCGCGGCATGACCCAAATGATGAACATGGTCAGCGCGACCAATGCCAGCATCAGGTAAAGCGGCGCACCAGACAGCCAAGCACCATTTGCCATGCCATGACCCGCGCTTTCAGCTGTGCCA
Source organism: uncultured Loktanella sp. (assembly GCA_937132065.1). Lineage (GTDB taxonomy): Bacteria > Pseudomonadota > Alphaproteobacteria > Rhodobacterales > Rhodobacteraceae > Yoonia. The sequence goes on along the minus strand of CAKZNT010000011.1, from coordinate 52,109 downwards.
GGCACTTGGAACTGGCTCATCTGGGCCAGAAAAATCACGATCGCAAGACCGTTAACAAAGCCGAGCATAACAGGATGCGGCACGAGCCGGATGAACTTGCCCCAACGCATGATGCCCACGAAAATCTGGATCAGGCCCATCAGCACCACAGTCGCAAAGAGGTATTCAACCCCGTGCTGGGCAACAAGCGACACCATGACAACGGCAAGCGCACCAGTCGCGCCCGAGATCATGCCGGGACGACCACCAATCAGGGCCGTGATCAAGCCGACGATAAACGCGGCATAAAGGCCAACAAGCGGGTTCACACCTGCGACAAATGCAAAGGCAACAGCCTCTGGAACCAAGGCCAGGGCAACAGTCAGCCCCGACAAAACCTCGATGCGCAAACGCGCGGGCGTCAGCGGGGCGTCAGGGTCGCGAAAGGATAGGTTTTCGGCAGCAATGGCCATTAGTCTGCGGGGCATGGATGGAAACCAGTCTGTTCTAAGGAATATTGTTGCGCTGCCCCTACCAACTGGGCGCGCAAATGTCACCCCGCAAACGGCTTGCACCTCTTTGGCACATAAACCACATTGCAAAGGCCCACGCCATCAAGGGCACAGCGGAGGTGAGCAGTGCAGACATATCTAGGGATCATGGGCGGATCGGGGCTTTATGACATCCCCGGCCTTGCGGACGCACAATGGACACATGTTGATAGCCCTTGGGGCGCGCCGTCAGACGCTATTCTGACGGGGACGCTCAATGGGCTGCCGATCGCATTTCTGCCGCGCCACGGACGCGGGCACGTCCATTCACCAACGACCGTGCCCTATCGGGCAAATATCGACGCGCTCAAGCGACTTGGCGTGACCGACCTGATCTCGATCAGCGCCTGCGGATCCTTCCACGAAACGCTCGCGCCAGGTGATTTTGTGGTCATAGACCAGTTCATCGACAGAACATTTGCGCGCGAAAAGTCATTCTTTGGAACGGGCTGCGTGGCACATGTCAGCGTGGCTCATCCGACCTGCCCGAACCTCTCGGCGCAATGCCTTGCGGCCGGGACAACGGCGGGGATTACCATGCACGATGGCGGAACCTATCTGGCGATGGAAGGGCCGCAATTTTCGTCGCAGGCCGAAAGCCACCTTTATCGATCGTGGGGCTGCGATGTAATCGGGATGACAAACATGCCCGAAGCCAAGCTCGCCCGCGAGGCGGAGCTTTGCTATGCGTCCATCGCCATGATTACCGACTACGACAGCTGGCATCCCGATCACGGCGCAGTTGATGTCAGTGATGTGATCAAAACGCTGCAAGGCAACGGCACGAAAGCGCGTGACCTTGTTGTGGCGCTTGCCAAAGCCATGGCGCAAAGTCGTGAACTTTGCGCTGCGGGCTGTGATACAGCCCTCACAGGCGCGATCATGACCGCGCCCGACAAACACGACCCGTCCCTACTTTCAAAACTCGACGCAATTGCTGCGCGGGTCCTCTAAGGAACTCCGATGAAAACCGTTCAAGACTATATCCGCACAATCCCCGACTTCCCCCACGAAGGGATCATGTTTCGGGACGTGACCACTTTATTTGCCGATCCGCGCGGCTTTCGTATCGCGATCGATCAACTTCTGCACCCCTACGCAGGTCTTCCCATCGACAAGGTCGTGGGGCTGGAAGCCCGTGGTTTCATTCTTGGCGGGGCCATTGCTCACCAATTGGGCAAAGGGTTCATCCCGATCCGCAAAAAGGGGAAACTGCCCGGAAAAACCATCGAACAGGCCTATACGCTAGAATATGGCGAGGCCGTCATGGAAGTTCATGATGATGCAATTATGGCGGGCGAACGCATCCTGCTGGTCGACGACCTCCTGGCGACCGGCGGCACGGCAGAAGCAGGCATCAAGCTAATCGAGCGCATGGGCGGTGTCGTGGCCGGATGTGCATTTATTATCGATCTGCCCGATCTGGGTGGCCGCGCACGCCTGACCAAAATGAACATGGATGTCCATACGCTTTGCTCTTTTGATGGCGACTAGGGGCTTTGCCCCTCGGCCTACGGCCTCACCCCAGAGTTTGATTGGACATAGAAAATCGCAAGAAAGTGCGCGCCGCTGGCTACCCACCCAAGGGACCGACCCTATTAGGGCCACCAGCGAAGCGACTTTCCACGTCGCGGTCATCAACACTCCTGCCTGTACCGCTCCCTTAGACTAGCTGAGAGCCGTTATAATAACGTTAACGCCAAACTTTCTATGTCCTCTTCAAACTCCCGCCGGAGGCAGCACCGCCCCGGGGTTCATGATCCCTTGTGGGTCAAGCGCGTCCTTAACGGCGCGCATCATCGCCAGCTTCACAGGATCCCCGTAGGTTTTCATGTCGTCCACCTTGAACCGCCCGATCCCGTGTTCAGCGCTCACTGATCCGCCGAAAGAGTGGGCGAGGTCATGCACCAGCGACTTGATCTTTGGGCGCACCCCCTCAAAGTCGGCACGCGATTTTCCTTGCGGGGGGAAAACATTGTAGTGCAGATTACCATCCCCGAGATGGCCAAAGCAGTTGATGCGGAAAGCGCCAAGCGCCCTTAAGCCAACCTCAGCGCGCGCAATAAAGTCGGGGATTGCCCCTAAGGGGACAGAAATATCGTGCGAACTGATCGAGCCGATCCGCCTGTTGGCCTCTGGAATGTTTTCTCGAATTGCCCAGAGCGCACTGCGTTGGGTTTCTGATTGCGCGATCACCCCATCGCTTGTCAAACCTGCGGCCTCTGCCGCGCCAAATAGTGCCGTCAACACAGCTTGCGGGTCTTGATCACGGGCGGATCCGATCTCGAGCAAAACCGACCATTCGGGCAGGTCCGAAAATGGTTGGGTTACTTTGAGGTCCGTCTCTTGCAGAAACGCAAATCCCTGCGCGTGGATCAACTCGAACGCGCTTTGGGTATCGCCTGCGAACTCTCCCGCGAGCGCCAGCAAGGCCAAGGCGGCAGCAGGTGATTGCACCGCAAACATCGCCGTCCCCGTCACCGCAGGGCGCGGCATCAGCTTTAGGGCGGCGGCAGTCACAACGCCAAGCGTCCCTTCGGCGCCAATGAACAGGTCACGCAAATCATAGCCCGTATTGTCCTTGCGCAACCGGCTCAGGCCATGCCAGATCGACCCGTCAGGACGCACGACCTCAAGGCCCAGACACTGGGCGCGGGCATTGCCATACTTGAGCACGTTCACCCCGCCAGCATTCGTCGACAGCAAGCCACCGATCCGCGCCGACCCCTCGGACGCCAGCGACAGCGCAAACAAGCGGTCCACCTTTTGCGCGGCGGCCTGCACATCCGATAGGATCACGCCCGCATCGCAAACTAGCACATTTTCGCTAGGATAAACCGCGCGAATGCGGGTCATGCGGTCGAGGGCCAAGACCACGGGTGCAGGCCCGTCAGACATCACCTGCCCGCCAACAAGGCCCGTGCCGCCACTAAAAGGAACGATACCGATATGCGCCTTAGCGCAGGCTGTGACGACGGCGGCGACCTCAGCCGTATCAGCCGGAGCCACCACAAAGCCCTGCCCGTCCCACCGCCCGCGCGGCTCTACCAGATACGGGGTCGGGTCGCGAAACGCGGCCGCGGGCAGTAGCGCTTTTAATGCGGCTTCAAACTCTGGCGTGACTGGGTTCAACATCGAGAGACCTCCGGTTTCCCCAAACATGGCGCATTTCAACGCAAGGTCCACCGCCAATCGCGCGATAGCGGCAAATTGAGGGGAAAAGCACTGTGGTCGAGACGCGCCAAGCGGCATATGCTCGGGTCATATGATAAGGAGGCCAATATGTTGCGCGCCATTTCCCTCGGATTTATTCTTAGCATCGCGAGCAGCCCCGCTTGGGCACTCTGTGGCGGGGCCAGCTATTTCGACCAGCTGTCAGCGGCGCAGCAGGACCAACTCGCCGCCGAAACGAGCGCGATCCGCTACGGGCAAGGGCTGACGTGGACGGCAACCAAGGGCGAGGCGCAACTGACAATTGCGGGGACGATGCACATCTTTGACCAGCGGCTACAGCCGATCTTGGATACACTGCGCCCTGCGATCCAGACAGCCGACCTGATCCTCCTCGAGGCGACACCGCGCGAGGAACACCTCCTGCAAGCGGCCATTGGCGAGAACCCCGATACGATCCTGATCGAAACGGGGCCAACCCTCCCCGAACTGCTGGACGAAGCAACTTGGGAGCGGGTCAAAATCGCGGCGCAAGACCAAGGGATTCCTGCATTCATCGCCGCCAAATTCGAACCGTGGTATATGATGATGACCCTCGCCATTCCCACCTGCGCAATGGAGGACCTGACGGCGGGCAAGCAGGGGCTGGATCATATGATCATGCGCGAGGCAAACATCGCTGGGGTGGGGCAACAGGCGCTCGAACCCTTCGATACACTGTTTACAATCATGCAAAGCGACGACATCGACACACAGCTCCAGATGCTAAAACTCTCGCTGATGAGCCCGCAAGACCAGCAAGCCACCTTTGTGGCGCTACTCGATAGCTACTTTGCGCAAGACGTCGGCAGACTCATCGCGCTCAATCGGGTCATCGCCGAGGAGACACCCGATATGGATGCCGCCAGCGCACGGGCAATCGCGCTTAAAACCGAAGATGCGATCATCGGGGCGCGCAATCGAGCGTGGATGCCCGTGATCAACGCGGCGCTGGTCGATCACAAGACCATCGTTGTGGCCGTCGGGGCGGCGCACCTGCCCGATAGATTCGGGCTGCTCAACCTCTTGGCTGGCGAGGGGTGGACGCTAAAGCGGTTCTAGACATCGCCCCAATCGGCCAGCCCTTGACGACCTGCGGGGGTTAACCCGTAGACTCCGCGACTGACGCGCTCGAACCATCCATAATGGTCGGCGGCCATGATCTTGGTCGCGGCAGGGACTTCGGCCCAATCCTTGACCTTCGCACCTGCGCTCGGGCCATGCACCGCCAGAAAGCGGGCGCATAACAGGGCGTCCTGACGATATCCGGTGACGATCCCATGGCGGGTCGAGCCGCCCTCATTGGGGTCACCTTTTAGGCGATCATAAGCCTTCAACAATCGCTTGGCGGTTTTGGGTTGCTTGCGCGGCACGTAGCCACCCGGATCAGCCATGGCCGTGACATGACCATCGCGCAAACGAACCGCCAGCACCCCAAGCCCCACACGGCGGGCAAGCTTCACGTTGTCCTTCATCGCCTTTTGGGCCGCGCGCCCCGTCTTTTCGGGCACGGCCACATATACCAGATCGGTCACACTCAGGCGGTCAATGCCCTGATGAAACAGCGTAAGCGAAAACCCGAGCTTCAACTCGACAAGAACAGGCGGCTCTTTGCCACGCACCGCCATGACATCAACCGCGCCGACCTCGCCTTTCACCGCGTATCCCTGCGCTTCCAAAAACTTTTTAACAGGCGCATAAAGGTCCGCCTCGCGTGGTTTCGACATAACACATACCAGCCATGGGCAATCAGCAAGGTGACAGCCACGGTATTCCCTTCTATAAGCCGCGCAAATCCTCCCTGATTTAAGGCGATATGACAATGACAACTCTGATTTTCGGGCACAAAGCCCCCGACACCGATTCCCTTGGCTCCGCGCTGATCTGGGAATGGTTCATGAACCACACAGGCACAGTCGCACAAGCCAAGCTTTTGGGCACGCCAAACACCGAGGCGGCCTTTGTCGCAAAGCGGTGGGGCTTTGATCTGCCCGAAATCATCGCGGATGTGGCCGATGGCCAGTCTTGCGTGATCGTAGACACCAACAACCCTGCCGAACTGCCTGCCAACATCAACGGCGCAAACGTGACGGCGATCATCGACCACCACAAACTTGTGGGCGGGCTTGAAACCGTAGGGCCAATCGACATCACAATCCGTCCGCTGGCCTGCACCGCGACAATCATGCACGGGCTGATGGCTGGGCACGAGGCGCATATGCCTGACAACGTCAAAGGGTTGATGCTGTCGTGCATCATCTCAGACACGCTCGCTTTCCGCTCGCCAACAACAACGGCCGTCGACAAGGCGCTCGCAGAAAGCCTCGCAGCCGACCTTGGTATCGACCTGAACGCCTATGCGACCGAAATGTTCGAAGCCAAGTCAGACGTTTCGTCTTTCTCCGACGCAGAGCTTCTGCGGATGGACAGCAAGGAATACGCCATCGGCGACACGAAATTCCGCGTTTCCGTGCTCGAGACAACAGCGCCAAAAATCATCCTCGACCGCAAGGCGTCGATCATGGACACCATGACAACTGTCGCAACCGAAGACGGTGTTGATCAGGTCCTCCTGTTTGTCGTCGACATCTTGCAAGAAGAAGCCACAATGTTGATCCCGAACGCCCTGTCCAAAACGGTGGCAGAGGCCTCTTTCAACGTGTCCGTTTCTGGCGACGTTGTGGTCTTGCCGGGGGTGATGAGCCGCAAAAAACAGATTATCCCAAATCTGAAAACAGCCTGAAGTTAACGATTTGGGGCGCCGCGTGCGCCCCTTTTCTTTTGTGCACGTGCGGTGCACACAGTGTGCACGCAAGTCACACCCTAAAACGCTCCTGCTAAAAAGAGGTTAACGCATGTCCCGGATCATCACGCAGTTCGACGAAATCTCCGCGCAATATGACGCCGCATTTGTTGATCTCTGGGGCTGTATGCACAACGGCATTGCACCATTTACCGCCGCGATGGACGCGATGAAAACCTTCCGCGCCAAGGGCGGCATTGTCGTCCTCGTGACCAACTCGCCCCGCCCGCAATTCTCGGTGAAAACACAGCTCGACGACATGGGCATGTTTGATGATTGCTACGACACAATCGCGACCTCTGGCGACAGCGCGCGCTCGGCCATGTTCCAAGGGGTCGTCGGCAATAAAGTCTACTTTATGGGCCACGAGGAACGAGATGCGGACTTCTTCAAGCCTCTGAATATCCTCGACAATCCTGTTGAAATCACCCGTGTCCCACTAAGCGAAGCCGAGGGTATCGTCTGTTGCGGGCCATTCGACACCCAAGCCGCGCCCGAGGTCAATCGCACCGATTTTCTCTATGCCCGCGAGAAGGGCATGAAGCTGCTTTGCGCCAATCCCGACATCATCGTTGATCGAGGTGAAACCCGTGAATGGTGCGCCGGTGCGCTCGCCGCTCTCTATACCGAAATGGGCGGAGAAAGCCTCTATTTCGGCAAGCCGCATCCGCCGATTTACGACCTCGCACGGCGCAGGCTCGCAGCGTTAAACAAAGTGTCATCAGACGCGCGTATCATCTGCATCGGTGACGGGATTCGCACCGATGTTTTGGGCGGCCTGCAAGAGGATCTCGACACCCTCTTCATCTCGGGCGGTTTAGCCGCCGCCGAAACAAAAACAGTCGAGCAACCTGACGCAGATACGCTAAGTGCTTACCTTGAAACAGAAATGTTGTCGCCAACCTATACGATCGGCCACTTGCGCTAAGCGAGTTAGGGGTTGATTTTTCTGCACTTGCAAAGTAATTAAGTTACACGAAACCTCGAAATTGAGGTGTTTTATTACTTAGCGGAGGCAGGCATGTTGGACAACGCACCACGCGGAACCATCTGTATCGAAGACATCGAAATCGGCATGATCAGGTCATTGCGCAAGGTCGTGACCGACAAGGACATCGAAATGTTCGCCGAGGTCTCCACCGACAGAAACCCCGTGCACCTCGACGAGGAATACGCGCAAGACACCATCTTTGGCGGGCGCATCGCCCACGGCATGTTGACCGCGGGCCTGATCTCCGCTGTCATCGGAGAGCAACTTCCCGGGCATGGCACAGTTTACCTTGGCCAGTCCCTCAAATTCCTCGCCCCTGTGCGCCCGGGCGATATGGTTCTCGCCGAGGTTGAGGTGCTTGAAATCGACCACACCAAGCGGCGCGTCAAGATGGAAACACGCTGCATTGTGAACAACAAAAAGGTGCTCGTCGGCGAGGCCTCTGTGCTCGCGCCGTCCCGTAAGTTCGACTGATACTTGCACCCCCGTCACGCCCGCGCTACCCAACGCTATGCGCATAATTCGTGACCCCTATTTCATCGACCCAAGCGACCGCGGCGCAGCCGTGGCGATCGGGAATTTCGATGGTGTTCACCTCGGCCATCAGGCCGTCATCGACATTGCCCGCAACGCGGCAGAAAAGGCGAACGCGCCCTTGGGCATTTTGACCTTCGAGCCGCACCCGCGCGCCTATTTCTCTATAGATAACAACCCCTTCCGCCTGATGAACGCAGATGCCAAGGCAAACCGCCTTGCAAAACTGGGCGTCGAAAAACTCTATGAATTGCCATTCAACGAAGGGCTCGCTTCGCTCACAGATCGCGAGTTTGCGCAGACCGTGATCAAGGATCAGCTTGGCTTGTCACATGTGGTGGTTGGCGCTGACTTCTGCTTTGGGCAGGGGCGCAAGGGCAACGCAGATTCGCTGCGCGCTTACGGCGAGGAAATGGGCTTTGGCGTGACGGTGTCGCCGCTGCTGTCAATCGGCACGTCCGAAATCTCCTCCACCGCGATCCGCACCGCCCTCTCCGAAGGACGCCCGCAAGATGCCGCCAAAATGCTGGGGCATTGGCACAGGCTCGAAAACGAGATTATTCGCGGAGAGCAGCGCGGGCGCGAGCTTGGCTACCCGACAGCCAACATGTCTATCGACAACCTGCATCCGCCCAAATTTGGCGTCTACGCGGTAAAAGTGACCGTGCTCGACGGCCCACACGCAGGGCGCTATGACGGGGCGGCTTCAATCGGCGTGCGGCCCATGTTTGGTGAAAACAGGCCCAACTGCGAGAGCTTCCTCTTTGATTTCAAAGGCGATCTTTACGGCGCGACCCTCTCGGTGGCTTTGGTCGAATACCTGCGGCCCGAACTTAAATTCGATGGCCTCGATAGCCTCATCACTCAAATGGATGCCGACTGCGTCCGCGCTCGGGAAATTCTTGCAAATGTCTGACAGCATCAACCGCGACAACCTACGGCCCGAGTTCTGGAAAACCGTCCCGATGGACGAATTCACCCGCCCCGAATGGGAGGCTGTTTGCGACGGGTGCGGCAAGTGCTGCCTGAACAAACTCGAAGACGAGGACACAGGCGAGGTCGACCTGACCCGCGTGGCCTGTCGCCTTCTGGATGGCGCGACCTGCCTATGTAGCAAATACGCGCTGCGCCACCAATATGTGCCAGAATGCATCGTCCTGACGCCTAAGACGTTGGAAGATAACATGTATTGGCTGCCCAAAACCTGCGGTTACCGCCTAGTTGCGGAGGGGCGCGATCTTTACCCGTGGCATCCGCTGATCTCTGGCGATCCGCAATCGGTGCACCGCGCTGGCGTGTCGATCAAGGACATCACAATCGCCGAAGGTGACGTTAATGAGGACGACTGGGAAGATTATATCATCGAGGAGCCGACCTAATGTATTTCGCATCCGACAACTCTGGGCCTGCCCACCCCTCGGTGATGCAAGCGCTCGTGGACGCCAACACAAACTACACGCAAAGCTACGGCGACGATCCGATCATGGACGATGTGCGCCAGATGGTGCGCGACCTCTTCGAGGCGCCCCAAGCCGCCGTTTATCTGGTGGCTACAGGCACAGCCGCGAACTCCCTTTTGCTGGCGACGATGGCAAATCCGTGGGACACGATTTTTTGCACGCCGATGGCTCACATCAATGAAGACGAATGCAACGCGCCCGAATTCTACTCTGGTGCAAAGCTAACGCTTGTCCCCGCGGTTGACGCGAAAATGACGCCGGATGCGTTGCGCGCCGCGATGCTCGCCGAGCACACACGTGGCGTTCACGGACCACAACGCGGCCCTGTCTCAATCACGCAAGTCACTGAAAAAGGGACCATTCACAGTCTCGCAGAGATCCGCGCCCTTGCGGATGTGACCCATGAATTCGGCAGCAAACTTCACCTCGACGGCGCACGCTTTAGCAACGCGCTTGTCGCGCTTGGTTGCACACCTGCGGAAATGACATGGAAGGCGGGCGTTGATACGGTCAGTTTTGGCGGCACAAAGAACGGCCTGATGGGCGTCGAGGCCTGCGTCATCTTTGACCCCGATCTCGCGTGGGAATTCGAGCTGCGGCGCAAGCGCGGCGCGCATTTGTTCTCAAAGCACCGTTACCTGTCGGCGCAGATGAAGGCCTACCTCACTGACAATCTCTGGCACGATATGGCGGTTGCGGCCAATGCGACCTGCGCGCGCCTTGCAGAAGGTCTGCGTGGTCATAACACTGCCGAGCTGCTTTTTGATCCGCAGGCAAATATGATTTTTGCCCGCCTGCCCCGCCGAGATCATGCGCGGCTATTGGAGGCTGGCGCAGTTTATCACACGATGGACGGCGATCCGATGCAGGGTGATCCTGACCAGCCCCTGTCGGCGCGGTTTGTCACGGACTGGTCCATGACAAACGCCGCTGTTGATCAGTTTCTCGACGTTTTGCGTTCTTAAACCTTGCCGCCAAGCACAGCGTCAAGATCGTCAAGGCGGTCTTGGCCCCACAGCCGCTCATCCTGATCCGTGATAAAGAACGGCGCGCCAAAGACACCGCGCGCAACGGCCTCTTCCAGATTCGCAGCATAGGTTTCTGCCCCCACGAGCAACCCGCTATCGGCAAGTGCGGGGTCAAAGCCCGCCTGTTCCAGCAGGTCTCGCACAACATCATCTTGCGCGATGTCGCGTTCGCCCGCCCAACAGGCCGCCGCATAAGAATGCACCAACTTCCCCATATCACCGCCCCCCGCATTTTGCGCTGCAATAATCGCATAGCCAGACGGGGCGGGGTTCGTCGGCCAGAACGCGGGCTTCAGATTGAGCGGCAAACCAGCCAAGGCCGCGCGGCGGCGCATATCTTGCAGGCGGTATTCCTGACGGTTGGGATGACGGTCCTTGGGGGGCACGCCCCCCGTGCGGCCAAACAGCCCCATGATATCGAGCGGCTTATAAGTCACGGTCGCACCGTGCTTGGCCGCAATTTCCTCGACACGAGAACCATTGAGGTAAGTGAACGGCGAAATCGTTGCAAAGAAGTAATCGATATGCGGCATTTTATGCTCCAATTGGGTGCTGTTTCTTTGCCTGACCCTAGCCTTGTGTTAATCGGTGTCAACGATCCGATTCTGTTAATCCATATCGCAGCCTTCTGCCAAAGGGACCGCCTTCCATGTCAAAAACGAACGAGCCAAAGCTGATTTCAGGTAACGCCAATCGGCCGCTCGCCGATGCTGTCGCGGGGCGCATGTCGATGCACCGCGGGGTTAAGGTTGGGCTGGTAGATGCACGCGTCGAACGCTTTAACGATGGCGAGATTTTCGTCGAGGTTTACGAAAACGTGCGCGGCGAGGATATGTATATCCTGCAACCCACGTCAAATCCGGCCAACGATAACCTGATGGAACTGCTGATCATCGCGGATGCACTGCGCCGCTCCTCTGCGGGCCGTATCACGGCTGTTATCCCCTACTTCGGCTATGCCCGCCAAGATCGCCGCTCCAAGGCGCGCACGCCTATCACTGCCAAGCTGGTCGCGAATATGATGGTAGAGGCAGGGATCGAGCGGGTTCTGACACTTGATTTGCACGCGACACAAATTCAGGGCTTCTTTGATATTCCCGTCGACAACCTCTACGCCTCCCCTGTCTTTGCGCTTGATGTGATGCATCACTTTCGGGGCAACATGGATGACGTCATGGTTGTGTCTCCTGATGTTGGTGGCGTTGCGCGGGCGCGTGATCTTGCCCAACGGATCGGCGCGCCTCTTTCCATCGTCGACAAGCGGCGCGGCAAGCCGGGTGAAGTGGCCGAGATGACAGTGATCGGTGATGTGAAGGATCGGGTTTGCCTGATCGTTGACGATATCGTGGATACGGCTGGCACGCTATGCAAGGCGGCTGAGGTGCTGATGGAAAACGGCGCGAAAGAGGTTCACTCCTATATCACGCACGGCGTCCTTTCCGGCCCTGCGGTTGACCGGATCAGCAACTCAGTGATGAAAAACCTTGTGATCAGCGACACGATCCAAGCGACAGATGCGGTCAAGGCGTGCCCGAATATCCGCATCGTGCCCACCGCACCAATGTTTGCGCAGGCTGTCTTGAACACATGGAACGGCACATCCGTGTCCTCCCTGTTTGATCACAAGACACTCGGCCCGATCTACGAAGGCATGTATCGGTCCTAAAGGTCCCAGACATCATCGGCGCGCACTGCGCCGATGGACTGCCACGCGACACGACAGCGGGCGACTCGACTGTCGCCCCACGTGCGGAACACGATATCAAACCCGCTATTTGTGATATTCTCGGCCTGCACGTCAAAGCGGGAATTCCCGCTATTGGAAATATCAAGCATCGACACCGAGACATAGACGTTAGGGCGGCCCGTGTAGACCTCGGAGAATGCCACAGCCATGCGGGTATGGCGCGGACCATCGCCCGTCCACATCTGACCGTCATGTTCGAAATCTGAAAACAAGACGACGTCGCCTTGATCCATTCCGATAACATTGCTCTCGAGTTTGCGCATGTGCGCTCCGATCTTGTTCCGCTCAAATTGCACTTAGACAGGAAATCTGTCAAAAAAAGGATCTAAATATGAAAAAGGCCCCGCATTGCAGGGCCTTTTTGTCACATAGTTTATGTGATCACTCGTTTGCCGTCAGACCAATGTGGCCACCAATGGCAACCATATCTGCCAGAAGCTTGGCTGCGTCATCTACGGGACCAGGTTCGTTTTTGAAAACTTCCTGTGCCGATACATGTGCCGCTTTCGCTTCGGAGAGCATCTCGTTGAAGACCTCTTGCGTCATCTCACCGCGTGGCAATGCCTGTTCAGCGAGAACAGACACGCTTGTTGCCGTGATTTCAGCAAAGCCACCGGAAACGACATATTCATCGGTCCCGCCAGCGTGCAAAACCTTCAATACGCCAGGGCGCAATGTGGTGATGGTTGGCGCGTGATCTGCCATAGCAGTCATGTCGCCATCCGCACCCGGAATTTGCACTTCGGTCGCCTCAACAGAGGCCAAGCGGCGCTCTGGAGAGACAAGGTCGAATTGTACGTTTGCCATGTTTAAGGCTCCTTACGCAGCAGCTGCCGCCATTTTTTCTGCCTTAGCGATCACTTGGTCGATACCGCCAACCATGTAGAACGCGTTCTCTGGCAGGTGATCGTATTCACCAGCAACAACCGCTTTGAACGACGCGATTGTGTCATCCAAGGCAACCTGAACACCAGGAGAACCTGTGAAGACCTGAGCCACGTCAAACGGCTGCGACAGGAACTTCTCAAGCTTACGCGCACGGGTAACAGTCAATTTGTCGTCTTCCGACAATTCGTCCATGCCCAAAATCGCGATGATATCCTGAAGCGACTTGTAGCGCTGCAAAGTCTGCTGCACATCGTTTGCAACCGAGTAGTGCTCTTCGCCAACAATCGCTGGGTCAAGCAGACGCGATGTGGAGTCGAGCGGGTCAACCGCAGGGTAAATACCCTTCTCGGAGATCGCACGGTTCAGAACCGTTGTCGCATCCAAGTGAGCAAACGACGTCGCCGGCGCAGGGTCGGTCAAGTCATCGGCAGGCACGTAAATCGCCTGAACGGATGTAATCGAACCGTTCTTTGTCGATGTAATGCGTTCCTGCATCTGGCCCATGTCTGTCGCGAGTGTTGGCTGGTAGCCAACAGCGGAAGGAATACGACCCAAAAGCGCGGAAACCTCGGAACCAGCCTGTGTAAAGCGGAAGATGTTGTCCACGAAGAACAGAACGTCTGTGCCGGACTGGTCACGGAACGATTCCGCCATTGTCAAACCTGACAAAGCAACACGCATACGCGCACCGGGAGGCTCGTTCATCTGACCGTAAACGAGGGCCACTTTGGACTTCGTCAGGTCGTCCGCGTTGATAACGCCGGATTCGATGAATTCGTAGTAAAGGTCGTTACCTTCACGTGTCCGCTCGCCCACACCCGCAAATACGGAGTAGCCAGAGTGAACCTTAGCGATGTTGTTGATAAGCTCTTGAATAAGAACTGTTTTACCAACACCCGCACCACCGAACAGACCAATTTTACCACCCTTCGCGTAAGGCGCGAGAAGGTCGATAACCTTGATACCTGTCACGAGCACTTCGGAGGCAGTGGACTGCTCTTCGAATGCTGGCGCATCAGCGTGGATGGAACGGCGATCTTTTTCACCGATCGGGCCTTTTTCGTCAACGGGGTCGCCAACGACGTTCATGATACGACCAAGGGTCGCGTCACCAACTGGAACCGAGATTGGCGCGTCCATGTCAGTTACTTCCTGACCACGAACCAAGCCTTCAGTCGCGTCCATCGCGATGGCGCGCACTGTGTTTTCGCCAAGGTGCTGCGCCACTTCGAGGGTCAGCGTCTTGCCGTTGTTGTCTGTTGTCAAAGCGTTCAAAATCTGTGGCAGCTTATCACCGAATTGCACGTCAACGACGGCGCCGATGATCTGCGTGATCTTGCCTTTTGCGTTTGCCATAATGGTTTTCTCCGATTTAGAGCGCTTCAGCGCCCGAGATAATTTCAATCAGCTCGTTGGTGATCACAGCCTGACGCGAGCGGTTAAACTCGATTGTCAGCTGGTCGATCATCTCACCAGCGTTGCGTGTCGCGTTGTCCATCGCCGACATACGTGCACCCTGTTCGGATGCCGCGTTTTCGAGCAATGCAGCAAAGATCTGCGTGGCCACACCGCGCGGCAAAAGATCAGCCAAAATGGCGTCTTCTGACGGCTCGTAGTCATAAAGGGATGCTTCCGCGCCCTCTACCTCTTCGAACTTTGCAGGGATAACCTGCAAGGCGGTCGGGTGTTGCGAAACAACATTTTCAAAGCGCGCAAAGAAGATTGTAGCGACATCAAAGTCACCCGCATCAAATTTGCCCAACACGTCTTTTGCGATGCTCTGCGCGTTCGCATAGCTGACGCGCTTAACCGCAGTCAGATCAACGTGACCCACAAAGTGTTCGCCAAGATCGCGCTTGAGAACGTCACGGCCTTTTTTGCCAACAGTCATGATTTTAACTGTTTTACCAGCCGCCATCAGCTTTTGAGCATGGGCACGTGCCAGCTTCGAGATGTTGCCGTTAAAGCCACCGCACAGGCCGCGTTCAGCAGTCATGACCACCAAAAGGTGAACCTGATCGCTGCCCGTGCCCGACAGAAGCCGTGGCGCGGATGCAGAGCCAGCAGACCCGGACGCCAGACCCGACATGACCGCATTAAAGCGCTCAGTGTAGGGGCGGGACGCCTCGGCTGCTTCTTGGGCGCGGCGCAATTTTGCTGCCGCGACCATCTGCATCGCCTTTGTGATCTTGCGGGTCGATTTGACCGACGCGATCCGATTTTTAAGGTCCTTAAGACTAGGCATTCGCTAAGTCTCCTTATCTAAGGTCTAGGTTCAGGCGAAATCTTTGGCGAACGCGTCGATAGCGGCCTTGATCTTGTCCTCTGCCTCACCTTTGATCTTTGGATCTTCCTTGGTGATCATATCAAGCACATCGCGCGCGTTTGTGCGCAGGTGCTTAAGCAAACCAGCCTCGAAACGGCCAACTGATTTCACGTCGATCTTGTCAAGGTAACCCTTTGTGCCTGCATAGATGACGCAGACGATCTCGGCGTTGGACAGTGGTGAATACTGTGGTTGCTTCATCAGCTCGGTCAGACGTGCACCACGGTTCAGCAACTGCTGTGTGGATGCATCAAGGTCGGAACCGAACTGCGCAAACGCAGCCATTTCGCGGTACTGAGCAAGCTCGAGCTTAACCGGACCAGCAACAGATTTCATCGCGTTTGTCTGCGCGGCGGAACCAACGCGGGAAACGGACAGACCTGTGTTCACAGCAGGACGGATACCTTGGAAGAACAATTCTGTTTCCAAGAAGATCTGACCATCGGTGATCGAAATCACGTTTGTCGGAATAAACGCAGAAACGTCGCCGCCCTGTGTTTCAATGATTGGCAAAGCCGTCAAAGAACCGGAACCGTTGTCTTCGTTGAGCTTCGCAGAACGCTCAAGCAGACGCGAGTGAAGATAGAAAACGTCACCTGGGTAAGCTTCACGCCCTGGTGGACGACGAAGAAGCAAGGACATCTGGCGGTAGGACACAGCTTGCTTGGAAAGGTCATCATAGATGATCAAAGCGTGGCGGCCATTGTCACGGAAGTGCTCGGCCATCGCGGTCGCAGCATATGGTGCAAGGAACTGCATCGGTGCTGGATCGGACGCGGTCGCCGCAACAACGATTGAATACTCAATCGCGCCGGACTCTTCGAGTTTCTTAACCAATTGCGCAACAGTAGAGCGCTTCTGGCCGATCGCAACATATACACAGTAAAGCTTTTCGCCCTCGGTGGCTGCTGCATCGTTGTAAGATTTCTGGTTCAGGATCGTATCAAGTGCAATCGCTGTCTTACCAGTCTGACGGTCACCAATGATCAATTCGCGCTGGCCACGGCCAACTGGGATCATGGAGTCAACGGACTTGAGGCCAGTCGCCATTGGCTCGTGAACCGACTTACGTGGAATAATGCCCGGTGCTTTAGAGTCAGCAACCGCACGTGTCTTCGCTTTGATCGGGCCTTTGCCGTCAAGTGGGTTGCCAAGACCGTCAACAACGCGACCAAGCAGCTCATCCCCGACAGGAACGTCCACGATCGAGTTGGTGCGCTTCACAACGTCACCTTCTTTAATGTCACGGTCGGAACCGAAGATAACAACACCTACGTTGTCGGCTTCAAGGTTCAGGGCCATCCCGCGGATACCACCGGGGAATTCAACCATTTCACCAGCTTGGACGTTGTCCAGCCCGTAAACACGCGCAATACCGTCACCAACGGAGAGCACACGGCCCACTTCGGCGACTTCGGCTTCTTTACCGAAGTTTTTGATCTGGTCCTTAAGGATCGCAGAGATTTCAGACGCTTGGATCGCCATGTTATCCGACCTCTTTCATAGTGTTCTGGAGTGCGTTGAGCTTGGATTTGATCGACGTATCAATCATCTTCGAGCCCACTTTTACAATAAGACCGCCGATGATTGACTCATCCACGGTCGCTTTGATCTTCACATCGGCGCCGACTTGCGCCTTGAGTGTCTTTGCCAGACTTTCAGTCTGCGCCTTGTTCAAGGCTTTTGCAGACGTCACTTCTGCTGTGACTTCGCCCTTGTGCGCAGCAATACGCTCGCGCAATGACGAAAGCAGTTGCGGCAATACGAACAAACGCCGCTTGGACGCCATCAGCGCCAGCACGTTGCTTGTCGATTTTGACAACTTCATTTTCTTGGCAATCGCAGCAATCGCAGCGCCTTGCTCTTCACGGCTATATAATGGCGAAGAAAGCAGGGTTTGCAGATCAGCGCTATCAGCCAAAGTGGCCTCCAGAACATCTACATCCTTTTCAAGCGCTGGTAGCGCCTTGCCTTCTTTGGCCAGATCAAACACGGCTGTCGCGTAGCGACCTGCAATGCCTGTGGAAATTCCTACTGGTTCGGACACGTCCACCCTTCCGATTGTCTTTGGCCCGGTCCCATCCACCGCTTGCGCAGTAACAGGAGGGCAGCTTACTCGAGCCCGCACTTGACGCACAGGCAACAAAATCAGGGCCGATGTAGCAGAGCGTTTCCATCGTCGCAACCGCCTTGCACGGTCAAATTGTCGCCTTTTGCGGATCGGCCACAATGTGAGCGCCACCAACATCCAACGATCCGAATCTGCACGCAGCGGCCTGATCTGTGCCAATAGATCACAAAGCCGCCATAAAATCATCTGAATGTAATGTTTTATAAATGTTTAACGCAGATTTCGTCACCACACAGAAAGTAACCAGTATGTATTTCGACTATTTCGTTTTGGGGTTCATCGCATTGGGCATTGGCGATCTGTTTTTTAACTGGACTGGCGATTCTGACACAGAAAATGGCGAAGACGAGACACCGGAGCCCGAAATCCCTGACGGCGAATCTGATGAATACGTCGCAGGCGTGACGACAATCACGGTCGAAACAGACGGCGAAACGGCGACAACCACCTTTGACGATGTCGATTTTGGCGTTGCGCCCACCGTGTCGGGCACTGAGCTACGCGATATCATCGCCGCCAGCGACGACACTGGTCTCGAGATGAACCTCGATGGCGGCGCAGGCGACGATTCGATCTCTTTCGGGTTTGGCGCGAGCGTCACACCGGGTGAAGGTGATGACATCATGGATCTCTCGGTGACCCGAAACGCGCTGGCCTCGGAAAGTGAATTTGGCGTGATCGACCTGACGGATGCCGATGACGCGCTCTCGGTCAACTTCGAGGACGAGACCCCCGAATTTGTGCACACTGTGCGCGGCCAGACAATCGAGACCATCGACGGCACAGAGGTGCGCACCGAATGGGTCGACTATTACGTCAGTGATAGCGCCGAGCTATCACGCGCCGATCTGATTGATGACAATACCTATGATGCGCAAAGCGCCACTCGTGTGTTCCGCGCCATCATCGGACAAGGGGCCGCGACTGGCACAATCGACATTAACGCCGATCCCGCGATCACACTCAATCGCACCATCGCCTCTGCGGCAAATCTGGACGACGGCTAAAGGGCGCGACGGCCCCGTGCGGTTTCGGGCCTCGCCCCTATCCCCTCAAGGGCGCGCAGCGGGCGGCGTACGGCCTCGGTCAATCCGGGGCGGGTCGGGGCGGCCATCTGCTTGCTGACCTCCACCATCAGGACACCACCCGCTGCAATCACAGGGGTATGATGACCGATCTTTTCAAGCAGCCCTGCGGTCTTGCGCCAGATACGGCGGTGCGAGGGCGGCTGATAAAGCGTCGATAGCGTGCGCTCGGTCACAAAGGCATGCTTGCGCAATTGGGCCTCAAGCTGACTTAACGAGAACGGGCGACCATAGCCGAACGGCGTCTTGTCCGAACGCGACCATAGCCCTGCACGGTTTGGCACAACAAACACCGCGCGCCCGCCCGGCCCGAGAACACGCCAGCATTCGTCGAGCAAAGCAGTCGGGTTATCGCTGGTTTCAAGGCCATGCATGACCACCAGCTTGTCAACCTGCCCCGTCTGGATCGGCCAGAACGTATCTTCGCAAAGCACACTGACATTGGGCTGGCCCGCAGGCCAAGGCATCACGCCCTGTGGTCCGGGCATCAGGCCAATCACACGGCGGGCGTCCTTGAGATAGGGGCGCAGCAGCGGCACGGCGAACCCGAACCCTGCAACCATCTGCCCTTTTGCTTCGGGCCATATTGCCTTCAACTCATCGCGGATTACCTTTTGCGCACCACGGCCCAACGCGCTGCGGTAATAAAAGTTGCGAAGATCAAGAACGTCCAAATGCATTGCGGCTGCCCCTCCTATGGGCAAGACTTGGGCGAACACTATCAGCTAAGGACCAAGACGCCATGCCCCTTACCCTCATAACCGTGCCCTGCCTGTCTGATAACTACGCATTTATTATCGGCAACCCCGACACCAAAGAGGCAGCCGTCATCGACGTGCCAGAGGCCGCGCCGATCAACGCGGCCCTTGCTGCGGGCGGCTGGCGGTTAACGACCGTTCTGCTGACCCACCACCACTGGGACCATATTGACGGGCTGGACGGGCTTTCGGGGCGCGACGGGCTGACGATCATTGGCGCGGCAAATGATGCCCACAGGCTGCCGCCGCTTGATGTGCAAGTGAACGAGGGCGACACGATTACCGTTTGCGGGCAACGCGCGGACATCCTTGATGTCTCGGGGCATACGGTTGGACATATCGCGTTTCACTTTGCGCAGGAAAAGCTCGCCTTTACCGCCGATAGCCTCATGGCCTTTGGCTGCGGGCGCCTGTTCGAGGGCACGCCTGCGCAGATGTGGGACAGCATGCAAAAGCTACGCGCCCTGCCTGCCGATACGATCATTTGCTCGGGCCATGAATACACCCGATCCAATGCGCAATTCGCGGCAACCCTTGAAACCGACAATCCTGATGTTATCTCTCGTATCAAGGCCGTCAACGCGGCCCGCGCCGCCAATCAACCCACCGTTCCCACATCACTTGACCTTGAAATACGGACCAATCCGTTTTTACGCGCCGATGTGCCATCCATGATGGCGGCTGTCGGCCTCAGTGACGCAAACCCCGCAGATGTTTTTGCCGAGATACGCGGACGCAAAGACAAATTCTGACCAATGTCGCGCCAATGGGGTGGCCGATCAGACGCAAATCAAAGCGATCACGTGAATTGTGACCGCAAATGACAAAAAAGTCCTTGAAGATTGGGCAATAAAACCAAACCTTAAGGATAAGAGGCCACGGTTGTTTTGAGCGCTGCGCGTTTTTGAATGACCCCGAAACATGAAGGAGCACGAACGTGCCATCTTTTTCGACAACACTTGAGCAAGCAATTCACGGGGCCTTGGCCCTTGCAAACGCGCGCAAGCATGAACTGGCCACGCTGGAACATCTGCTATTGTCCCTGATCGACGAACCCGAGGCCTCGCGCGTTTTGCAGGCCTGCGCCGTCAAGCTCGACGAATTGCGCAAGGATCTTGAGGACTTCATCGAAGAAGACCTCTCAACCCTGATCACAGACGTTGAAGGGTCCGAAGCCGTGCCAACGGCTGCCTTCCAGCGCGTGATCCAGCGCGCCGCGATCCATGTGCAGTCATCTGGCCGCACAGAAGTGACGGGCGCAAACGTGCTTGTCGCCATCTTTGCCGAGCGCGAAAGCAACGCCGCCTACTTCCTGCAAGAGCAAGACATGACGCGCTATGACGCCGTCAACTTCATCGCGCACGGCGTGGCAAAAGACCCCGCATTTGGCGAGGCCCGCCCCGTCACAGGCTCCCCCGAAGGCGAGGAAGCCGCAGACGGCGAAGCCGAGCAAAAAGAGAGCGCGCTGGCAAAATACTGCGTCGATTTGAACGCCAAGGCCACCAAGGGCGACGTTGACCCGTTGATCGGGCGCGCCCACGAGGTCGAACGCTGCATTCAAGTGCTGTGCCGCCGCCGCAAAAACAACCCGCTTCTGGTGGGTGATCCAGGCGTGGGCAAAACTGCCATCGCCGAAGGGCTCGCCTTCAAAATCGTGAACGGTGACACGCCCGAAGTGCTCTCGCAGGCCACAATCTACAGCCTCGACATGGGCGCACTGCTTGCGGGCACGCGCTACCGTGGCGACTTTGAAGAGCGGCTCAAGGCCGTGATGACCGAGATGGAGGATCACCCCGATGCGGTCCTGTTCATCGACGAAATCCACACAATCATTGGCGCAGGGGCCACCTCTGGCGGCGCAATGGACGCGTCCAACCTTCTGAAGCCTGCGCTTCAGGGCGGCAAACTGCGCTGCATGGGGTCCACGACCTACAAGGAGTTCCGCCAGCACTTTGAAAAGGACCGCGCATTGGCGCGCCGCTTCCAGAAAATCGACGTGGTCGAACCCTCCGTCGAGGATGCCGTCAAGATCCTGCGCGGGCTCAAGCCCCACTTCGAGGAACACCACGGCATCAAATACACCGCAGACGCGATCCGCACCGCAGTGGAGCTCGCCGCACGCTACATCAACGACCGCAAATTGCCCGACAAGGCAATCGACGTGATCGACGAGGCGGGTGCTGCACAGCACCTGATCGCGGAATCCAAGCGGCGTAAAACCATCGGCGTCAAGGAAATCGAAGCCGTGATCGCCAAAATCGCGCGCATTCCAGCCAAGAACGTGACCAAAGACGATGCAGAGGTTCTCAAAGACCTCGAAAAGTCGCTCAAGCGGGTCGTCTTCGGGCAAGATACGGCAATCGTGGCGCTTGCCTCCGCGATCAAACTGGCGCGCGCTGGCCTACGTGAACCCGAGAAACCAATCGGCAACTACCTGTTTGCAGGGCCAACAGGTGTCGGCAAAACCGAGGTCGCCAAGCAATTGGCCGATACCCTCGGTGTAGAACTCTTGCGGTTCGACATGTCCGAATACATGGAAAAGCATGCGATTTCGCGGCTGATCGGCGCGCCTCCGGGCTATGTCGGCTTTGACCAGGGCGGCATGCTGACCGACGGCGTGGACCAAAACCCGCACTGCGTGTTGTTGCTCGACGAAATGGAAAAGGCGCACCCGGACGTCTACAACATTCTCTTGCAGGTGATGGACCACGGCAAACTGACCGACCATAACGGGCGGACAACCGACTTCCGCAACGTGATCTTGATCATGACAAGCAACGCGGGCGCCTCCGAGATGTCGAAAAACGCCTTGGGCTTTGGCCGTGAAACCCGCGAGGGTGAAGATACCGCTGCCATCGAAAAGACGTTTACGCCTGAATTCCGCAACCGACTTGACGCGGTCATCAGCTTTGGCGCGCTGCCGAAACCTGTGATCTTGCAAGTCGTCGAGAAATTCGTGCTGCAACTCGAGGCGCAGTTGCTGGACCGGAACGTGCATATCGACCTGACACCAAAAGCCGCCGAATGGCTGGCGGACAAAGGGTATGACGCCAAAATGGGGGCGCGGCCACTTGGACGCGTTATCCAGGAACACATCAAGAAACCGCTTGCCGAGGAACTGCTCTTTGGCAAACTCGTCAAAGGTGGCTTGGTGAAGGTTGGTGTCAAAAACGGCAAGCTGGACCTCAAATACGAGGAGCCAGAGCAGGCGCGCATCTCCGGAAAAAGCGATAAGCCACCATTGCTGACAGCGGACTAATGCGCCTCGCTCTATCATTGATCTCATCCCTCGCGGCCACCTCGGCGGCGGGGGATTTTTCGTTGACCTTCCCGATTGACTGCACCCTCGACGACATCTGCTTTATCCAGCAGTTCGTTGACCATGATCCGACAGCGGGCGTGCATGATTTCACTTGCGGCGCACTGAGCTATGACGGGCACAAGGGTACGGATTTTGCCCTGCCCTCGCGCGCCGCACAACGCGCGGGCGTAAACGTATTGGCCGCCGCTGCGGGCAAGGTTCTTGGCGTGCGCAACGACATGCAAGACATCTTGCAAACCAGTCCTGACGCCCCTGATGTCTCTGACCGCGAATGCGGCAACGGGCTGGTCATCGCGCATGAAAACGGCTTTGAAACGCAGTATTGCCACATGAAGCGCGGCTCGATTACGGTTAAGGCAGGGCAATCCGTGGCGGCCAACACCGTGCTTGGGCAGGTCGGATTGTCAGGGCAAACGCAGTTCCCCCACCTCCACTTAAGCGTGCGAAAAGACGGGCAAACCGTTGACCCTTTTGACACCGATGGAGCGCAAACCTGCCCGAATACGCAGACGCCAACCCTATGGGACACGACCCTGCCTGCCCCTGCGGGCGGCATCGTCAACATTGGCATCTCACAAACTGTGCCCACATTTGATGCGATAAAACAGGGGGTTGCAGATACGGGCGCGCGGGCAGACGGCTCGGGGCTGGTCGGCTGGGTCCATCTCTTTGGCACGCGCGGCGGGGACATCGTGTCGTTCACCATGACGGGGCCGGATGGCATCACATTCTCATCCACCGACACATTCCCGCGCAATCAGGCCCGCGCCTTTCGGGCATCAGGGCGCAGAACGCCCGCGACAGGATGGACAAAGGGCGCCTACACACTCGACATCAGCCTCACCCGCGCAGATCAGCAAATCGACCATGAGACCCGTCACTTTACGCTTGATTAACGCTCGGTCAATTTCAGCTCGATACGGCGGTTTTGCGCGCGCGCCGCTGTGGTATCGGCATCATCAATCGGTTGGTATTCGCCAAACCCGTTCGCCGCCAGACGCTCGGGTGGGATGCCCAAAAAGTTGACCATATATAGAACAACCGACAGGGCACGCGCCTGCGATAGCTCCCAGTTATTGCTGAATTGCCCGTTGCCAGACAGCGGCACATTGTCCGTATGGCCATCAACGCGGATCACCCAGTCAATGCCCGAAGGAATATCCTTAGCGATCTTGCGAAGTATTTCGGCGACATTTGCAATCTCACCCTGCCCCTGCTGTGAGAGGGTCGCGCTCCCCTGTTCAAACAGGACCTCGGACGAGAACACAAACCGGTCGCCTTCGATCCGCACACGGTCCTGTCCCTCAAGAACGTCCCGCAATTGCCCGAAGAAATCAGACTTGAACCGCTCCAGATTTGCCGTTTCGGCCTCAAGGCGCTCCCGCTCTGCCTGCTCCAACGCGAGCCTGCGCCGCTCTTCTGCCGCCACCCGCGCAAGGGCCGTATTCAACTGCGCGCCAAGCGCCTGAATTTGCACATTCGCTTCTCCATCCGCATCCTCGGCGAGGTCCAACAGCGATTGCAACGTGCCCACCTGCCCGCGCAGCGCCGCCACCTGTTCGTTCAACAAGGCAACCTGTCGCTGGCTTTCCGCTGAAAGCGCCTGCTCTTGCGAAAGCGCGCTATTGGCCGTTGCAAGCAACGCGGCCTGCTGCTCGGCTTCGCTCATCTGGGTGGCAATCCCTTGCTTCACAGCCGCGATTTCCGCCATCGCGGCGGCCAACTGCGCCTGCAAATCCCTGCGCGCTACATCCGTTTGCGCCTGCGTGTCGTTTAACGCGCTCACTTGCGCCTGAAGCGTGCCGTTCTCCAACATCACCGCCGCCAACCGCAGATCAAGCTCCTCGCTCGCCGCCCGCGCCGCCGCCAACAGCGTCAGGGTATCCTCTGCCGCGCGGCGCTTTTCCTCAAGCGCCAGCGTCATCGCCGTCAACTCGGTATCAGCGGTCTCAAGGCGCGCGCGCAACGCTTCTGCCGCCGCACCGTCAACCAGCATCGCCGCCTCCAGCTCGGTGATCCTTGTCTCGCCATCTGCAACCAAGGCCTCAAGCGCCGCGCGCCGCGCCGCCGCCAATCGGGCCTGCTCTACACCTGCATCCACTTCCGAACGTGCCTGCGCAAGCGCGAGGTTCAGCGCCTCCTGCTCTGTCATCAACCGCGCTTGATCCGCTTCCAGATCTGCGATCCGTGTCGTCGCCGCGCGGCGCTGATCAAGCAAACCGGCAACTTGCGCCTCAAACCCCGTGATTTTGCCCTGCGCATCCATCAAGGCTGCGGCCGTTGCATCGCGCTCTGCCGTCAGGCTCGCGATCAATGTGCGCTGCTCTGCCGCCGCTTCGGACGCCGAGGCCAAATTCGCGGCCAGTGCGGCACTCTCGTCCTGCTGCAAGCCAAGCGCATCAGCAAGCGAGGTGATCTCTGCGGCCAATGCGTCCAGCTCACTGGCCTGCCCCGTAATCGTTTCGCGCAGCACAAACTGGATCACCATAAAAATGGTCAGCACGAACATCAAAACGAGCAAAAGCCCCGTCATCGCATCCACAAATCCCGGCCAGATCGCGCTGCTAAATCGGGCTGATCGGCGCCCCAATGCCATGGTTAATTGCCCCCGCTTGGCGGACGATTACGGCCAGTGCGCACCGCGCGGGTCAGGCCTGCAATGTCGCTACGCAGATCGGCAATCGTTTCCTGACGCCCCGCCGACATCTCTTCCAGAATGCGCAACATCTGCACATCAATCGAGCGCAAACGCATGCGGCTTTCGGCATCAATGCCGTCAACACCGCTATCTTGCAACTTGGCAAGCAGACGCTCTTGGCCATCAACCACCCGTTCAAGCAGGGCATCACTGTTGCCGCCGCTACTGATCTTGGCCAAGGCGGCAATCATGCGGTCCTCTAGGGCGGCTTGGCTTTGGGCGGTGGCGGTTTGCTGGGCTTCGAACTGCCCCGCCATATGCTCGAAAAACTCGATCATGACCGCCGTTTCGCCGCTTTGCTCCTCGCCAGAGGCAAAACCCAGACGGGTGATTGTCGACAACCACTCCTCCAATTCGCGGTAAAACCGGTTCTGCCCGTGCGAGGCAAATAGCTCCAACAGGCCAACAACCAGTGACCCTGCCAGCCCCAAAAGAGAGGATGAAAACGCCGTGCCCATACCGCCCAACTGGCTCTCAAGACCTTGTTGCAAGCGGCCAAAAATGTCCGCGCCATCCTCACCCTCGGCTGGATTCAATGACCGAATTGTCTCGACCAATGCAGGCACGGTTGTGGCCAATCCGTAAAACGTCCCCAAAAGTCCAAGGAAAATCAGTGTGTTACCGATATAGCGGGTGATCTCGCGGTCCTCATCAATCCGCTGGGCAACCGACTCGAGGATCGAACGCGCAGACGAAGACGACAGTTGCATCCGTGCGCCGCGCGAGCGTAACAACGTCGCAAGCGGGGCCAAAAGGCTCGGCGCTTTTACGCCATCATAGCCAAGCTTTTGGCGGGCGAACCCTTCGATCCACTGGACAGAGCGCATCAATTGGGCCACCTGCCCAAAGCACGACAGCACCCCCAAGATGAACACGATCAGGATCGCGCCGTTCAAATAGGGATTTGACCAGAAAATCGCCGTGATCTGCGCGAAACCGATATAAAGCCCCGCACAGACCAGCGCGAGCGCGATCATCATGGATGTGATCTGGCGCACGGGTTGCGAAAACTGCGGTTCTGCTTCGATCTCGGCTGTCTCAGTTACCACAAAATGGCCCTCGGCATTGGTGTTTTGCTCACCATAGGCAAAGGCTCCTTGAAACCCAAATAAATTCCGATAGGGCGCGCGATCACGCCTGCGCGATTTCCTTAACGCGCCCGACAAGCCACGTCATATCATCGTCGCGAATGTCCATCAGCGTCAGGTGCGAGGCGGTATTATATAGATATTCGGGGTTCGGCCCACGCCCGCCAACAGCCCCCGCAATCATCTGCGCCTGTTTCTCAAGGTCAAACTGGCAATATTGCTCATGGCTTGGTTCGATGACATAGGCCAATGCCTCTATCTGACCATCTTCGGTATCTAGCATCACGTGGCGCTCGACATAGGCGGAAGACACCAATTCGCGGGCACGCAAAGCGGCAAGCACTTCGGCTTCTTCCTCGGGCTTCACCTGAAACGCCACGCCAGTGCACTGCCCGCCGTTCACCGCATCAAGCGCAAGGACAAGGCCCGGATTTTCGACCGTGCCACGGTGATGGATCGACAACATGCAAAAGCTGCGATGGTATCCCTTGAGCACCGCCTTGGTTTTCCCCGCAGGCGCGAACCCCGGATTCCAAAGAAGTGATCCATATCCAAATACCCAAAGCGCCATGTTGCTGGTCCTTTCACTTTTGTCTCTATAAACACGCGACAAACGTGACGCCAAGGGGGAACAATGCGTAGGCTGACTTTCATCGTGCTGGCTCTGGCCGCAATTTATAGTGCTTATTGGTTTGTCGGCGCGCGCGCCCTCTCCAATGGGATCACCGTGCAGATCGGCAACATGCAAGACGATGGTTGGCAGTTTGATACCTCCGACATCGGCACGCGCGGGTTTCCGTCCCGCTTTGACACCACGGCGTCCGACCTGACACTTGCCACACCCGACAAAGGGGTTGTCTGGACCGCGCCCTTTGTGCAAGCGCTCTCGCTGTCCTATCGCCCCAATGCGGTTATCCTTGCCTTCCCCGAGCGCCAGCAGGTCACGCTTGCGGGACAGACCTTTGACATCGGGTCTGATGGTCTGAAGGCAAGCGCAACCGTGGCGGCCAGCACAAGCCTCGCTCTTGCGAATTTTACCGCTGAAACAGGGCCGCTGACTGTCGATATTGATGCGGGACAATTGCTCTCGATCACAAGCGGCCTCGTGGCGCTGCGCCCCGCTGACACCACGCAAAACGCCTATGACGTTTATGCCGACCTTGACGATCTGGCGCCGCCATTGGCCCTACGCCAACTGCTTGACCCGACATCCAATCTGCCTGCGACATTCACCCAAGTGACTATTGACGCAAATGTCACCCTTGATCGCCCCCTTGACCGCCACGCGCTGACGGCGCGCGACGTGCCGCGCATGGACGCCCTCACCCTCAATGGCATGACCCTGACATGGGGAACGATGCAGCTTCGCGCGCAAGGCGAGATCACAATTGATCGCGCGGGCATTCCGACAGGACGCATCACACTCGACGCCCAAAACTGGCAGCAACTTCTTGATATGGCCGTGAAAATCGGCGCAATTGATGCCGGGCTCGTGCAAACCATCCGCAATATGGCGGGGCTGCTTGCGGGTGGGTCAAACGATCTGTCCCTGCCCGTCAGCTTTCAAAACGGCCTGATGTCAGTCGGGCCGATCCCCGTTGGTCCTGCGCCGCGCCTGCGCTAGGCCTTCGAGAAAAGCCCCGTCAACGCGCGCTTTACCAGCGCGGTCACACTTGGCCGCGGCTGGGCGTGAAATGGCAGCGGGCGACAGACTTCTAACGCGGCAACTCCGACACGCGCCGTCAATGCCCCGTTAATGACCCCTTCGCCAAAGCGGCGCGACACTTTGGACAAAACACCGCCCCCCGCAATCGAGCCGATCAAATCATCCCCGACCGCGACAGCACCCGTGGCCACCAGGTGTGTCAACACCGTGCGGGTCAGCCGCCAGCTTCCAAACGTGCCCGCGCGGCCGCCATATATCTCGGCAATGCGGCGGATCATCCGCAGGTTCGCGGTCAGCGCGGTAAACACATCAGCCAAAGCCAGCGGCACAATCGCCGTCACAGTCGCAACTTGACGGGCCGCCGCCTCGACCTCGCGCATCGCACGGGCGTCCAGCGGGGCCAGAAGCGTGGTTTCCGCCACCCCCAGCAGCCCGTCCGCATCAAGCAGGTCACCCGATTGCTCGGCCAGACGGGCACGGCCCCATGTCATATCCTCGCGCCCCGCATACAAGCGATCCAGCTTCTTGATCACACCACGCGCGGCAGCCAGATCCCCCGACCCAACCGCCTCAAGTGCTGCGGCGTGCACATGATCCAAACGGCGCAAACGGGCAAACGCGGCAATTTCCTTGAGGGCAATCCCCGCAAGCACAAGGCAGAACAGCGCAACCAACCCGAACGCGATCATCCCCAAAACAGGGGAACGGGCCAGCAATCCGTTAACATAATCCCACGCCGCCAAAGAGACGACAAACCCCGTCAACGCGAGCAACAATGACCAGAACCAGCGGGCCAACCGCGAAGGACGACGCGCGGCAATCGCGGCCACCGTTTGCATCGCGGCTGGGGCATCCGCAACATCAGGCACGGCAGGCGCGGCGGCAGGACGGGCCACATCGGCCTCGTCCAGATCAATCAAAACTGGTCCCTTCACAGGCGATCTCCGATCAAAAACTGGGCGGCCTTATCAAGGCGAATATGCGGGGGGCCATCACCCGGACGCAACTCGAGGTGCGCAGGGGCAAAGCTCATCACAGAGTAATCCGCATCCAACCATGTCTGCGCACCAGCGCGCGCAGGGCCAAGCAAATGGGCAGGGTCACTTGGCAATTTACCGGGGTAAAACGCGGCCTGCTTGCCCGTGTCCAACAATCGGCCCCGCACAACATCAAGCGGGCCATCGCGATGCTCAACAGTTTCCTCCACCGTGGCACGCAGTGCGGCAATCGACATTGCGGCTGTCTGCGCGCCCGCAAAATCGGCGCGATCCTTGGCGTCCCGCACCAATGCCTCAGTTATGGCGGTCAACTGGGCATGCTGGGCATGGTGCAAATGATCGGCCTTTGTCGCGGCGAACAATATCTTTTCGACACGACGCCCCGCGAAAAGGCGGGTCAAAAACGCATTGCGACCCGGACGGAACGCACCCAAAATCGCGGCCATCGCGCTGCGCAAATCGTCAACGGCGCGCGGACCAGCGTGGATCGCCCCCAAGACATCGACCAGCACGACCTGCCTGTCGATCTTGGCGAAATGGTCGCGAAAGAACGGCTTTACGACATTGCGTTTGTAGCTTTCAAAGCGGCGGGCAAATTCGCGGCCCAACGACTTTCGCGCACCCGAATACGCAGGCAGCGGCGCAAACGTCAGCACAGGCGAGCCCGCCAGATCACCGGGCAATAAGAACCGACCGGGGGTGCAATCGGAAAATCCGGCCTCGCGCGAGGCATTCAAATGGGCGGTAAACGACGCGGCCAATGCCTTGGCCGTGCTCTCGTCCAGATCGGCATCAGGATCAATAGCGGCCAACGCGCTTAAGAACGCATCACCGAGCGGGCGGCCCTTGGCGCGGGCAATCGCGGCTGCGGACCACGCCTCATAGGTCAAATCTAGCAAGCCCAGATCCAGCAACCATTCGCCCGGATAATCGACAATGTCCAAATGCACCGTGCGCGGACCAGATAAACCGGACAGCAACCCCGTTGGTTGCACCTTGAGCGACAGGCGCAATTCGCTGATCTGGCGCGTGCCCTCTGGCCAGCTCGGCGTCGGTGACGTCAACTGCGCAAGATAGCTTTCATAGGCAAAACGGGGCAACGTATCATCGGGCTGCGGTTGCAAATACGCGGTGCGAATGGCGCCCTCGCGCGCCGCAACCAGCTGCGGCATGCGCCCGCGATCCATCAGATTGGCAACCAAAGACGTGATAAACACGGTCTTGCCCGCGCGGCTAAGTCCCGTCACCCCCAGCCGGATAACAGGCTCGCTAAATGGCGCACTTAGCGTATCCGTCACCGCATCAACGCCGCGCACAATTTGATCTGCGATTGTCGCAATTACCACGTTTAGCCCATCCTTTTGGCATACCCTGACCTGTAGATAAGCAGTGGGCGGGGTCTTGTGTAGGGATTGATTTCTTTTCATCCTCCCCCTAGTGCATGCAAATGCCCCGTTACGCCCTCCAAGTTGAATATAACGGCGCGCCATTCGCAGGGTGGCAGCGTCAACCGGATCAGCCCAGTGTTCAGGGCGCGATCGAGGCTGCGCTAGGTAAACTGCAAGCGGGGGAGCATGCGATTGCCGCCGCAGGGCGCACGGATGCAGGCGTTCACGCCTTTGGGCAAGTGGCGCACTGCGACCTTGCGCGCGACTGGGATACGTTCCGCCTGTCCGAGGCGCTTAATTTCCACCTCAAGCCAGCACCCGTAGCCATCGTGAACTGCGTGAAAGTGGCCGACGACTGGCACGCCCGCTTTGGCGCCACCGAGCGGCAATATCTCTATAAGGTCGTCAGCCGCCGCGCGCCTCTTACATTCGAAACAGGCACGGTCTGGCAGGTCAAATACCCGCTTGATCCCGATGCCATGCAGGCGGGCGCAGACAGGTTGCTAGGCAATCACGACTTTACCACATTCCGCTCGACGATGTGTCAGGCGCAAAGCCCCGTGAAGACGCTCGACGCGCTGCGGGTCGAAACGATCCCGCGCGAGAACGGGACCGAATACCATTTTCACGTGCGCGCCCGCTCGTTTCTGCACAATCAAGTGCGCAGCTTTGTTGGCACATTAGAACGCGTTGGCTCGGGCGCATGGACACCCGATGATGTCAGCGCTGCACTCGCGGCAAAAGATCGCGCCGCCTGCGGACCCGTTGCGCCGCCTGACGGGCTATATCTGGCTGGCGTTTCCTATCCCTCGGAACCATTTGGACGCTGAACGGTTCTGTGCACGTGGGGTGCACGCCCTGTGCACGTATAAAACAGGGGATTTCCCGCTGAAATGTGATCGCCGCGACTCTATCCATGGCGGGCGATTCAGGGTAAAGAAATCGCATAATAATTGCGAACTTGGGGGCGAGTGGCATGAAACGAGTGATGCAGCATGTAGTTGCACTAATGATGATACCTACAATGTCTTGGGGGCAGGATGTCACTTTTGACATTTCCGCAGGCAATGACACGTTGAAATCCGCGTTGCGCGATGCGTCCCTCGTTGCGGGGCTGTCCAGCGACGAAACCCCTGCCCCGCAAGACTACGTCGCCGCCGCGCGCGCCGACTACCGCCGCCTGCTCACCGCGCTCTATGCAAAGGGCTATTATGCTGGCACAATTTCGATTAAAATCAATGGGATAGAGGCGTCAAACCTCGCCCCTCTTGATGCACCAACCGCCATTCGCGGGGTCAGTTTTTCTGTTGATCCCGGCCCCCGTTTCAACTTCGCAGAGGTCTCGATCGCCCCGATCCCCTCTGGCACTCTGCTGCCCGAAAGCTTTGCAAAAGGTGAATTTGCGCGCTCTGACGTCATTGGTGAGGCGGTCAATGCGGGGATCGACGCATGGCGAAACGCGGGCCACGCCAAGGCGCAAGCCGCAGGCCAAAAGATCACCGCGCAACATGCCCAATCCCTGCTTAATGTAGCGATTTCAATAGATAACGGCCCACAGCTTACGTTTGGAGAACTGTCAATTACGGGCGACAGCAAGGTGCGCGCGAGCCGCATTACCAAAATCGCGGGCCTCCCTATTGGTGAGGTTTACTCCCCCCAAGACCTGCGCGACGCAGAGCGCCGCCTGCGCGCAACGGGCGCCTTTGATAGCGTTAGCGCCGTGGAGGCCGACAATATCGGGCCAAACAATACGCTGCCAATTGAGTTGCAAATCGTCGACAGCCGCCCCCGCAGATTCGGGTTCGGGCTAGAACTCTCGTCAATTGAAGGGGTTAAGGTCTCAACTTACTGGCTGCACCGCAATTTCCTTGGCGGCGCCGAGCGGTTTCGCGTCGAAGGCGAGATATCTGGCATCGGCGGTGAGACAGGTGGCATCGACTACAAGATCGGAGCAAGCCTTGACCGCCCCGCCGTTTACGGGGCCGACACAAATCTGTTTTCGCGCGCCGAGATCAGCCGCATCGACGAGCCGAATTATTTGATCGACAAGGTCGCTTTGCAATTCGGTTTAACGCGCCCGTTTGGCGAAGATATTAACCTTTCGGCGGGGATCGGTGTGCTTGCCGCCCGCGAGGTTACCGACCTTGGCACAAAGACTTACACCCTTTTGACGTTGCCGCTGAGCGCAACGCTTGAACGGCGCGATAACCCGACAGATGCCAAAGACGGCTACTACATCGACGTTGATACCACGCCTTTTTACAATGTGGACAACGGCACGTTTGGCGCGCGGGTTTTCTCGGATGCGCGCATCTACAAAAGCGTGGGCGAAGGGAACAAGTTAACCTTTGCGGCCCGTAGTCAGATCGGGTCCGTCTTTGGCAGCGACATCACCGATACGCCTGCTGACTTCCTGTTTTATTCAGGTGGTGGCGGCACGGTGCGCGGGCAGTCCTACGATTCTCTTGGCATCACGACGACAGTTGGCGGAACCACGACCACAACGGGTGGCCTGTCGTTTGCGGGCGCACAACTCGAGGCGCGGTATGCGGTGACTGACAAAATCGGGGTCGTCGGGTTCTACGACTTTGGTCAGATTACCGCTGACTCCGGCTTTGGCGGGGCATCGCAGTGGCACGCTGGCGCGGGGATCGGGGTGCGCTACAACACAGGGATCGGCCCTATTCGGCTTGACATTGGAACCCCTGCAAGCGGCGATAACATTGCCGACGAAGTGCAAGTTTACATCGGGATTGGACAATCGTTTTGAAGAAGGTCATCGCATTTGTCGCAGTCGCATCACTGCCAACCCTGTTGCACGCGCAATCGCAAGAAGAGGCGGACACGGGGTATCTGGCCACGCTGATCCAAGACAACCTGTCTGGGGCATCGCGCGATGTTAATATCTACGGGTTTAAAGGCGCGCTAAGCTCGGAAGCCTCAATCGACCGCCTGACGATTGCAGACGCCGAAGGGGTTTGGTTAACGCTTGAGGGTGTCGTGCTTGACTGGAACCGCTCTGCGTTGCTGCGGGGGCGTATTGACGTCACACAGCTAAGCGCGAAGCGGATTGTCGTGGAACGCGCGCCGCTGACAGAGGCCTCCGCACCCTCACCCGAGGCGAGCGCTTTTGCTCTGCCAGAGTTGCCAGTGTCCATCCAGATCGGCGAGCTCCTGATCGACGACATCCAGCTTGGAGAGAGCTTTCTGGGTGAAAAGGTCAATTTGACGTTAAGCGGAACTGCCGCGCTAGCGGGTGGTGAGGGCAGCGCCGAGATCAAGGCGACCCGCCTTGGTAACAAATTTGGCCAGTTCGATATTAACGGATCATTTAACAACGAGACCAGCGTTCTTGCGTTATTGCTTGATCTTGAAGAGGGTCAGAATGGTCTGGCTGCGACACTTCTTGACTTGCCGGGTGGTCCTTCGGTCAAACTCGCGATTGATGGCACGGGGCCAATTAACGATTACAGCGCCGAAATCGCCCTTGCCACTGATGGGCAAGACCGCATTGCGGGCAACTTTGCGCAGTTGGTTGACGCAGAAAGCCGCCTTGTGACGTTGAATGTCGGCGGTGATGTAACGCCGCTGTTCGCACCAGAGTATCAAGCCTTTTTCGGGTCGGATATCTCTCTCGATGTTGCGGCGCGCATTGCGAATAACGGCCCGATCAGCCTCGAAGCGTTTGATCTGGTTGCCAATGAAGTCCAGCTAAGTGGTCGTGCCGAAATTGCCGCGCAAGGGTGGCCTGAGCGCCTTGAGATCAAGGGCCAGATCAAAGGTGACGGGAGTGATCTTGTCTTGCTGCCGCTGGCGGGCCCCAAAACCTATGTCAACGGTGCGACGATCGACATCACCTATGACGGCGCTGTTTCGGATGATTGGACCGCGGACATTTCTGTCGCTGGTTTCGACCGCCCTGGCCTGTTCATACAAGACCTCACCTTGGATGGCGGTGGCATCTTGAAGTCAGGCGAAGGCTCGTCCGTGGGCGAGGTGACCGCCGATCTATCCTATATCGCGGGGGGCATCACCCTTGACGATACTGGCGCGTCTCAAGCCTTGGGCGAGGCGATCTCGGGCGTAATCACGGCGGCGCACACCGAAGGGTCCCCGACCAAGATCACCAATTTCACCATGACCGGCCCTGGCCTCGAGGCGCAAGCCGACGCGGTCATTGAAGGCGCCGACCCCGGCTTTCGGATGCAAAGCAATCTGGTGCTCACGGTAGAGGCGCTTGACCGCTTTTCGGCTCTGGCGGGGCGTGACCTCGCTGGCGCTGCTGATCTGGCGATTGCCAGCACGATCATACCGCTGGACGGTTTGTTTGATGCTGTTCTCACTGGCACAACGCAAGACCTGGCCGTTGGCATTGCCCAGCTTGACGCGGTGTTTGCGGGCGCTGGCACGATCTCGGCGGCAACAAAGCGCGACGAGACTGGCACGCGTCTTGACGGTTTGCGGATCGAGACAAACGCTGCTGCACTCACGGCAAATGCCAATATTACCAGCACACAAAGCAGCGGCACATTCGCCCTGAGTGTGGCCGATGTTGCGGTGATTGAACCAACCCTAAGCGGCCCTATCGCGGTATCTGGCGACGCGACCCGCGCCCCTGACGGCACGGTGCGCGCCGACATCAAGGGCACTGATCGTGCGTCACAGCTGGCGCTGAATGCGCTGGTCGCGCCCCTCCCTGCGGGTCAGGTCATTACCTATCAAGCCGAAATCGACACCACAGACGCGGCGCACTATGCGCGCCTTCTGGGGCGTGATCTTGCTGGTGCGGTTGATTTGGCGTTGAATGGAACGGTCAAGAACAACGGCGCGGATATCGTTGCGACTGTCGCGGCGACCACGTCCGATCTGCGTGTCGGTGTGCCTCAACTCACCCCGCTGCTTGCGGGTAACGGGCAGTTGAAGGCTGATCTGTTTCGCGTCAGTAGCGATGAATTCGTGGTGAAAGACCTCATCCTGACAACACCGCAAGCCACGGTTACCGCCGACGGTTTTGGGGGGCTTACGGGTGTGGCATCCCTTGATCTTGATGCCCGCATCAACGACATGGCTGTTCTTGGCCAAGGCCTGCGCGGTCCGCTGACTGCCACGATTGATGGCAAGCGCGACCAAGCAAACAATGCCACCTTGGATGCGGCCCTGCGCGGGGACGGCACGACGATTGATCTGGATGCCGATATAGACCCGAACCTGAAAATCTCGGGTGTTTTAACCGCTGATCTGGACAATCTGGCAGGCTATCGCGCCTTGGTCGGGCAGCCGATCAGTGGTGCGCTTTCGGCAAGGATCGCTGGCGACCTTACACCGGATTTGTCGTCTTTTGACGCAAATGTTTCGGCGCAATCGCGCAATCTGGGTATTGGAAATCCGATTGCTGATGTGCTGCTCGCGGGTGACGGGCGTCTTTCTGCGCAAGCACGCCTAGCGGACGGCGCTCTTGCGGTGAGCGAACTCTCGTTCTCGACACCGAACCTGACCGCAAACGCCGATCTTGGCGGGCAATCGGGCGCAGGGCGCGGATCGTTTCGCGCCACGTTGCGCGATGTCGGGGTATTGACGGACCAGCTTAATGGCCCCCTCACCGCAAATGGCACGGCCGCGTTAGATAATGCGGGCACTTGGGATATCGACGCGACAGCGGTTGGCCCCGGTGGCATGTCGGTCCAGACTGCGGGGCAATATAGCCGCAGTGGGCAACTCAATCTGACGGCCAACGGCAAAGCACCGCTTGGCCTCGCCAACAACCTGCTGGAGCCACGGCGGCTTTCGGGTGATGCCACGTTTAACCTCGCCATTAACGGGCAACCGCGCCTTGAGGCGCTTACCGGACGGATTGACCTGAGCGATGCGCGCCTTGCCGCGCCGACCCTTGGGCAGGCGTTGGATAATATCCGTGGCGGTGCGGCGTTTGCAAACGGCACGGCCACGCTGAATGTTTCGGCTGACGTGCAATCGGGAGGCGGGGTGTCGGTTTCTGGTCCTGTCGCCCTGACAAGCCCGCAGGTCGCAGATATCGCGATCAATCTGGATCGGGTGATCCTCAAGGATCCCGAGCTATATCAGACCTCTATTTCGGGCAACGTCGCGGTGCGTGGCCCCCTACAGGGGGGCGCGCAAATTTCGGGGCGGCTCGACTTGGGCCAAACCGATATTCAGGTTCCCTCGTCGGGTGTTGGCGCGCTCGGTGATCTTCCCAACGTGCAACATATCGGCGCGAATGCGCAGGTCCTCAACACGCTGTCCAAGGCGGGGATCACGGCGAGCGGCGAAACAGCGTCGGTCGCGACAACCAGTGGCCCGAATTATCCGCTTGATGTCACAATCTCGGCGCCGTCCCGTATCTTTATTCGTGGACGCGGCCTTGATGCCGAACTTGGCGGCACGTTGCGCATCGGTGGCACGACCCAGAACGTGCAGCCTGTCGGCCTGTTCGAGCTTGAACGCGGGCGC
Organism: uncultured Loktanella sp.; assembly: GCA_937132065.1. GTDB lineage: Bacteria > Pseudomonadota > Alphaproteobacteria > Rhodobacterales > Rhodobacteraceae > Yoonia. Next base: position 14,990 of record CAKZNT010000011.1, on the reverse strand, counting down.
ATTGATATTCTGCAACAGCGGTTTGAGCTGACCGAGGGCAGCGCCTCGCTTCAGGGTAGCTTTGAGCCTTACATCCGCCTTGTCGCCACCACAGAGGCCCGCACGGGCACAACCATCAGCATCATCGTCGAGGGGCCAGCCTCCGAACCGGAAGTAAAGTTCGTGTCTGTGCCCGACCTGCCGCAAGACGAGGTCTTGTCACAGCTTATCTTCGGACGCGACCTTGAGAGCATCAGCCCGCTTCAGGCTGTGCAGCTTGCCGCGGCAGTGGGCACGTTGGCGGGCAAAGGTGGCGGCGGGTTGATTGATAATTTCCGCCAAGGGATCGGGCTTGACGACTTTGATGTCACAACTGACGAAGAGGGCAACGCGGCGGTGCGCGCAGGTAAATACCTGTCTGACAACGTCTATACCGATGTCACCGTGTCCAGTGACGGGTCGACCGAGATTAACCTGAACCTTGATATTACCGACCAGATCACCGCTAAAGGCACAGTTGACGCTGACGGCGAGACAAGCATCGGTGTTTTCTTTGAGCGGGATTACTAGGGCGGGTTTCACCCCCGCCCCAATCGGTTACTTGGTCACGATCACCTGCGCGGGTGCGTGATACGGGCAGCCGACAAAGTGGTTGTCGCCCAAGTCTATCATGGGTGGCCGCTCTGCTGCGCAAGACGCTTGTGCCTTTGGGCAGCGGGTCCGAAAGACGCAACCTGACGGCGGCGCAAGCGGTGACGGCAATTCACCCTCGAGGATCGGCCGCACACGTGCCTTTTCAAGCTTTGGATCGGGGATCGGCACTGAGGAGATGAGCGCTTGTGTATAGGGGTGCTCTGGCGCTGTTGTCAGTTTCTCTGACGTTGCCGTTTCCATTTGCCGCCCCAGATACATCACGACAATTCGGTCGCTGATGTGTTTTACCACGGACAGGTCATGCGCGATGAAGATCATCGACAGCCCCATGTCGCGCTGTAATTCCATCAATAGGTTCACCACCTGAGCCTGCACCGACACATCAAGCGCCGAAACAGGTTCGTCACAAATGATCAACTTGGGTTTGAGGATCAACGCACGCGCAATCCCGATCCGCTGGCATTGCCCGCCCGAAAATTCATGCGGATAGCGGTTCACGAGATTGGGCAAAAGGCCGACCCGTTCCATGAGGGCCGCAACCCGTTCTTTCACCTCTTTGCGCGGTGTGTTCGGTTCGTGGGTCACTAAAGGTTCCGCAATGATATCGCCCACGGTCATGCGTGGGTTCAAGGCGGCAAGTGGGTCTTGAAAGATCATTTGCACATCGCGGCGATGAACCCGCCGTTGACGGGTATCCATGTTCGCAAGGTCCGCCCCCTCGAACAGGATGTTCCCGTTTGACGATGGCACAGTGCCGACAATGGCCCGCGCGAGGGTCGACTTGCCAGATCCGCTTTCGCCAACCACGCCGAGGCATTCACCCGCTTTAAGGTCAAACGACATCTTGGAGACCGCATGCAGCTTTCGCGGAGGCGTCCATGGCCATGCCCCTTGCTTGCGCACATCAAAGGTGACGGACAGGTCTTTGACCGAAAGGATGTTGGACATTATGAGACCTCCGAAACAGGTAGATGGCACGCGCGGCGTCGATCACCGTCAAAGGTCGCAAGCAATGGCCGTTCGTTAACGCATGTGCCCGCGATAACCTGCGCACAGCGCGGCGAAAACGGACAGCCCGCAGGCAGCCGCGACATATCGGGTGGCTCGCCCGCGATCGTGGCCAGAGTTGTATCCGCGCGATCAAGGCGCGGCACGGCCTTGAGCAGGCCTGAGGTGTAAGGATGGGTCGGGCTCGCAAAGACGTCTTCGGTCACGCCCTCCTCCATGATCTGCCCGCCATAAAGCACAAGCGTACGGTCACAGAACCCCGCCACAACGCCAAGGTCATGGGTGATCAGGATCACAGCCGTGCCAAAGTCGTCACGGATATCATTGAGGAGTTGCATGATCTGGGCCTGCACCGTCACATCAAGCGCGGTCGTCGGCTCGTCCGCGATGAGCAGCTTGGGCCGACAGAGGAGTGACATCGCGATCATGATCCGCTGGCGCATACCGCCCGAGAATTCATGTGGGAACGACCGGATGCGGTTCTTGGCATCAGGAATGCGCACCGCGTCAAGCATCTTCACACTTTCCGCAATCGCCTCCTTTTTGGACATACCTTTGTGGAGCGTCAGCACCTCGGCCATTTGGTCACTGATCCGCAGATACGGGTTAAGGGAGGTCATCGGGTCTTGAAAGATCATCCCGATTTCCTGGCTGCGCACACGGTTCAATTCAGAGGCCGTAAGCCCGATCAGCTCTTTGCCATCGAATTTCACCGACCCGCTTGCGCTGCCGTTACGGGCCAGCAGGCCCATTGTCGCAAATGCGGTTTGGCTCTTGCCTGACCCGCTTTCGCCAACAATCGCAAGGGTTTGCCCCGCGTCGATATCAAAGCTGACCCCGTTGACGGCATTCACATCACCGTCGCCAGTACGAAATGTGACCTTCAGGTCGTTAATTTCCAGAAGGCTCATATCAGCGGTCCTTTGGGTCGAGTGCGTCACGCAGACCATCGCCAACAAAGAAGAAGGCAAAGATCGTCACAACGAAGAAAAAGAGGGGGAAGGCAATCTGCCAGAGAGTGCCGTATTGCATCGTGCCAGCCCCCTCGTTGATCAGCGCGCCAAGGGACGTATTGGGCTCTTGCACGCCAAGCCCCAAGAAGCTGATGAAGCTTTCAAAGATGATCATGTTTGGCACAAGCAGCGTTGCATAAACGATAACGATGCCAAGCAGATTGGGCACGATATGGCGCAAGATGATCTTGATCGGGTGCACCCCAGTTGCCACAGCGACTTCAACGAACTCTTTGTTCTTGATCGTAAGCGTCTGCCCGCGCGCGATCCGCGCCATGTCGAGCCATGAAATCAACCCGATCCCGAGGAACAGCATCAGGATCGAGCGCCCGAAAATCACAAGCATCAGGATCAGAACGAACATGAACGGAATAGACATCAGCACGTCAACGATCCGCATCATGATCCCGTCAAGACGGCCACCAAAGTAACCCGCTGTCGCCCCGTAAAGCGTGCCAACAACCACCGCGACCATCGCCCCGACAATGCCAACCATCAGCGAGATACCTGTGCCCTGAACAACCCGCGCATAAAGATCACGCCCGTTATTATCAGTGCCGAAAAAGTGCCCCGTTTCAAACGATGGCACGCCCAAATGTGCGTTGCGCCCTGTTAGCGAGAAGTCGACAAAGTCGCGCTCCCACTCGGCAAGGTAGCCACCAAAAAGCGCAAAGAGCGCGACAAACGCAAGAAGGATCAACGACACGACTGCCGCCTTGTTGCGCATAAACCGTGTGCGCGCATCAGCCCAAAGCGATCGCCCTTTGACTTGGCTCAGTTCAATCGCATCAACGACAGAGTCCATTTCTACTGGATTAGGAAGCATGTTTTCCCCTCCGCTTAGTAGCGAATTTTCGGGTCGATCCATGCGTAAAGCACGTCAACCAGAAGGTTAAATAGGATGGTGAGCGAACCGACCAGAATGGTGATCCCCATCATGACGGAGTAATCGCGCGTAAACGCGGAGTTCACAAAGAACGTGCCGATCCCCCCCGTCGAAAAGAAGCTGTCGATCACAACCGAGCCTGTGATCATGCCGACAAACGCAGGCCCAAGGTAGGACAAGACGGGCAACATGGCTGGCTTCATGGCGTGCTTCCAGATCACGCGGCGCATCGAAAGCCCCTTGGCCTGTGCGGTGCGGATAAAGTTGGTGTTCAGCACCTCAAGCATGGACGAGCGCGTGATCCGTGCAATCGACGCCATATAGGATGTGGAAAGCGCGATTACGGGCATCACCAAATGTTCCCATTGCCCGCCGTTCCAACCACCACCCGGCAACCAGCCGAGCCAAAGTGTGAAGGTCAAGAGCAGGATCGGCGCCATGACGAAGTTTGGCAAAACCTGTGCGCCAATCGAGATGCCAACGGCCAGATAATCGAGCCATGAGTTTTGCTTTACGGCTGCGGCAACGCCAAGGCTAACCCCCACGACAATCGCCACGAGAAACGCGATCGAGCCATAGGTCAGCGTCACAGGGAAGCCCTGTGCGATGATGTCGTTGACCGAGCGATCTTTGAATTTGAATGAGGGACCGAAATCAAAATGGAGGACCACGCCGACGATATAGTCGTAGATCCGCTTCCAGAATGGTTGGTCCAAACCGTATTTGGCTTCGATGTTGGCCAAGACTTCGGGGGGCAATGGGCGTTCTGAGTTGAAGGGGCCACCCGGGGCCGCATACATCAGGATAAACGACAACACGACGAGGATAAGCAACGTCGGTATCGCAACGGCAAGCCGTCTGGCTACAAAGCTAAACATGATTTTGGGTCCGCGATACTAAGTGCGAAAAGAAAGTGCCGCGCCCTGTTTTCAAGGGCGCGGCGATGAGCAGTTAAAGGTTATTCACCAACAACCCGGTAAAGGTCTTTGGAGTACCAGTTCTGCTGGAAGTTGTCGTATGCCCAGCCTTTGACAGTGCCGCGAAGCATCTTGTCAGCGGAGTAGTGGTAGATCGGAATGATCGGCGTATCTTGCGCGATGAACTGTTCTACCGCTGTATAGTCAGCCTGTGGGTTGTCGGCTGTTTTGGCATGAGCCAAGAGCGCGTCAACTTCAGGGTTGTTATACTTGGCGTCGTTATAGCCAGACTCGGACTGCATCAGGTCGAGGAATGTTGATGCTTCGTTATAGTCGGCACACCAGCCAGCACGTGCAACTTGATAGTCTTGGTTGCCGCGTGTTTCGAGGAATACCTGCCACTCTTCGTTGCTCAACTGTGTTTCCACACCCAAGGTCTGCTTCCACATCTGGCTAATCGCAATCGCGATACCCTTGTGGGCGTCAGATGTGTTGTAGATCAGGTCAACAGACAAAGGATTGTCTTTGTTGTAGCCCGCAGCTTCCATCATTTCGACAGCTTTTGCGTTACGCTCGGCCTGTGTCATGGATGCCATCGGGATATCTGGCGTTTCAAACCCAGCAGTCGCCCAGTGTGTGAAGGTATAAGCAGGCTTTTGACCACCAGCCAAAACGTTCTCGACGATCACGTCACGATCCACAGCCATGGAAAGCGCCTGACGCACATTCGCGTCCTGCAAAGCAGGGTTGCCTGTGTCTGTCATGTTCACAGTGTAGTAGTAAGAACAAGCGTTTGGCACGGACATGATGTCGTCTGGATATTCCGCAGCAAGAGCCGGGAACTGGCCTGATGGCACTTCGGTGCGATCAAGTTCGCCAGCAAGGAAACGTGTCAAAGCCACGTTTTCATCGTTGATCACCAGCGATGTGGTCTTCTCGATGATGGTATTTTCGTTGTCCCAGTAGTTCACGTTACGCTCGCGCACGAGCTTCTCTTGTGGAACGTGCTCTGTCAGGATGTAAGCGCCGTTTGACACCATGTTGCCCGGCTTAGTCCAGTCATCGCCAAACTCTTCGATTGTCGCACGTGGCACAGGGAAAGTGGTGTAGTGAACAACCATCTGCGGGAAGTAAGGCAGTGGCTGCGTCAGCTTGACCACAAGTGTTTTGTCGTCGGTTGCTGTGACGCCGAGCTCGGATGGCTCCATCTCGCCTGCGATAACGGCAGATGCGTTCTCGATGGACATCAGCTCGATATACCAGCTGTAAGGCGATGCCAGTTCAGGGGAGGCTGCGCGCTTCCAAGCGTATTCAAAGTCGCCAGCCACAACAGGCTCGCCATTTGACCACTTTGCGTTGTCGCGCAGGGTGAATGTGTATGTCAGCTTATCGTCAGAGACTTCGTAGCCAGTCGCAACGCCTGGAACGATGTTGCCGTCGCCGTCTTGCGCCATCAGGCCTTCAAAAAGATCGCGCAGGATGTCCCCGCCAGCCGCATCTTCTGCTTTGCCTGGATCGATGGACGGGCTTTCGTCCAGATCGCGGTAGGTAAATGTCTGGTCAGTCGCAAGCGTTTCGCCCGTGACAGGGTGTGTGGCGTGGCTATCCGCAAAGGCTGCTGTCCCGCTGAGGAACAAAACCGCGGCGGTTGTCGCCTTCAATGTTGTTTTCAATGTCATGAATTTCTCCCGTTCAAACGCGCCGTTAAACCGGCCCATATTTCCATTATCTCATGCGCCGCTTTGGGCGCCGATGCAGCAGTGTTTGTCGTCCCTTCGCAAATGGCAAGTGCAATTTTGAGTTGACTTAACGACACGCCGCGAAACTGAGTTCACGTTTAATATTAGTAAAAATTTTGAGTTATCAGCGCAATATTGTGAAAAAAATGTATCCAAAATCAAAATTCACGCGCCCAGACGATCAGCCACGTCCTCAGCAAGCTGATTCGAATGCCGAAAACAGAGCTGGTTTTTAGCCCTGCCCCCACATAGCTAATGCGCATCACTTAATGGAGCCACCTATGGAAAACTTGAGGCTATCAGACAGAGAACGCCTGCCAGATGCGCTTCGGGTGCTTTTGGCGGACTATCCGCGCGACATGTGGGCCACTGATCCAGACTTCGACGGGCTCATCAAATTCTGGCTCGACCGCCACATGATGTTTCGCAAGATCGTCGCCACGATGCAAAGCGATGCCCGCTCTTTTATCGACAACAAGATCGACCCTGCAACATTCGCCTCCCGTCTGTCACGCTATGGCGGCATGTTTGTGAATGGCCTGCACGAGCATCATACGATCGAGGACACCCATTATTTCCCGCAACTCGCCACAAAAGACCCCCGCATCGAAAGCGGCTTTGATATCCTCGACAAGGATCACCACGACATCGACAAATTGCTCAACACATTTGTAGAGCGGGCTAACGGGATTTTGCAGCAGCGCGATCAGGCGAATACGATGCGCACCGCAGTCGGGCACTTTGAAACAGAGATGACGGACCTAGAACGCCTGCTTGATCGCCACCTCAATGACGAAGAAGAACTCGTTGTGCCTGTCATCCTGAAATTCGGCAGTGCCAGCCTGTCATAAAAAAGGCCCCGCATTTCTGCGAGGCCCAATTTGGTTCGTATGCAGCTACGAGCTACGGTTCATGCGGTTTTCGATCAGGTCGTCAACGACCGACGGGTCCGCAAGCGTAGAGGTATCGCCCAGCGCACCAAAATCATCTTCTGCAATCTTGCGCAGAATGCGGCGCATGATTTTGCCTGACCGCGTCTTTGGCAAACCGGGCGCCCATTGGATCAGATCGGGCTTTGCGATCGGGCCAATCTCGGAGCGCACCCATTTTTCAAGCTCTTTGCGCAGCTCTTCGGATGGCTCTTGGTCATTCATCAGCGTCACATAGGCATAAATGCCCTGCCCTTTGATGTCGTGCGGGTAGCCAACGACTGCCGCCTCAGCGACTGTCGCATGTGCAACCAAGGCGCTCTCGACCTCAGCTGTGCCCATGCGGTGACCCGAGACGTTGATCACATCGTCAACACGACCCGTGATCCAGTAATAGCCGTCTTCATCGCGGCGACAGCCATCACCCGTAAAGTAATACCCTTTGTAGTCGGAGAAATAGGTTTTCTCGAACCGTTCATGGTCGCCCCAGACAGTGCGCATTTGACCGGGCCAGCTATCCTTGATGCACAAGACCCCTTCGATCCCGTTTTCGTGCAATTCCTCGCCCGACGTTGGCTCGAGGACAACGGGCTGGATACCAAAGAACGGCAATGTCGCTGACCCCGGTTTCGTTGCTGTCGCACCAGGAAGCGGGGTCAGGAGGTGACCACCGGTTTCGGTTTGCCACCACGTATCAACGATGGGGCATTTCCCCTTGCCCACAACGTCGTTATACCAGTTCCATGCTTCTGGATTGATCGGCTCTCCGACTGTGCCAAGAATGCGCAGGTCAGACAGGTCATGCTTCTCAACAAAGCCGTTTCCCTGCCCCATCAACGCCCGAATAGCCGTTGGCGCCGTGTAGAACTGGTTCACCTTATGCTTGGCGCAAACCTCCCAGAACCGCCCCGCGTCAGGGTATGTTGGCACGCCTTCAAACATGATTGTCGTCGCGCCGTTGGCAAGCGGGCCGTAAACAATGTAGCTATGGCCCGTCACCCAGCCCACGTCAGCCGTGCACCAGAAAACTTCGCCCTCGTGGTAGTCAAAGGTATATTCATGCGTCATGGACGCATAGACCAGATAGCCGCCAGTCGTATGAACAACGCCCTTTGGCATCCCTGTGGAGCCAGAGGTGTAAAGGATGAACAGCGGATCTTCTGCGTTCATTTCTTCTGGCGGGCAGTCGTTGGAGGCCGCAGCCGAAAGCGCATTATAGTCAAAGTCGCGCCCGTCGGTCCATGTTGTCTGGCCGCCAGTGCGTTTGACAACAAGGCATTTTACGCGGTCATCACAGTGCAGCAATGCCGCATCGGCATTTGACTTGAGAGGTGTCGCGCGTCCACCGCGCGGCGCATAGTCCGCCGTAATCAGAACCTTTGCGTCACACCCGTTAATCCGCGTGCCCAGCGCATCCGGGCTAAACCCTGCAAACACGATCGAATGGATTGCACCTATCCGCGCGCAAGCAAGCATTGCATAGGCTGCCTCGGGGATCATCGGCAGGTAAAGAACAACGCGGTCACCTTTGCTGACACCCATATCCTTGAGGACATTGGCCATGCGGCTCGTTTTGTCGTGCAATTCCCGATAGGAAATATGCAGCGCTTCATCCTCGGGGCTATCAGGCTCCCAGATGATCGCGGTTTGATCAGGTCGCGTCGCGAGATGGCGGTCAATGCAGTTTGCAGAGATATTCAATGTGCCATCTTCGAACCACTTGATCCCGACCTGCCCCATAGTGAAGTTCGTGGACTTAACCTTCGTAAACGGCTTGATCCAATCAACACGCTTGCCATGCTCGGCCCAGAACGCTTCTGGATCAGCAACAGATGCTGCATACATCTCTTCGTATTTTGCTTTGTCTGCGTGTGCGCCAGCGGCCATTTGCGCCGAAGGTGGATAGAGATTGCTAGTGTCCGACATAAATAGTCCCCCCAAAGAAGTGTTCAAGCGATAGGCATAGCCCAAAGCAACGCCGCCAGCTTTCTCCTCAAAGCTGGCGCTATTGGGCTGTATCATGTGGGGTTTCGCCTGATATTCCAAGCCAGCGCAGAGCAGCGCCCTGCCATTTTGTAAAATTTGCGCCCAAAGCTGCATTTGTTTGTAAATTTGTTAACAATCTATCGCGTTAAGCATTCTTAATGAGGCGTTAACCATTCGCTGACATTTTGAACCAAACGATTTGGTTTGAAATGCGCGCACTGCTCTTATTGCTGCTCCTCGTCTTTGTTCCGCGCGACACCCTTGCTGGCGCGTGGGCCCGCGATGAGGGTGAGCTATTCATAGCGGCTGGCGGCAACTTTCTGCTTTCTGAGGGCGCGCGCCTGCCGGTACACTACGACCCGACGCTTTACGCCGAATACGGACTATCCGAGCGCGTCACGGTTGGCATGGATTTGCACACCGCTGACGCGGGGCGCATTGGCACGATCTTCCTCTTTGCAAGCTTTCCAATCGGAGACACTGCCGCCGATAACAAATTCGCGGCCAGCCTCGCTCTTGGGTCAAGAATGGATACAAATCGCGGCGCTGAGACATTGATGCGGGGCGGGCTATCGTGGGGGCGCGGCTTGGCAAATGGATGGTTGGCCGTAGACGCAACGGCGACCTATAGCACGCATTCGGGCACTTTTCGGCCAAAGATAGATGCAACATGGGGCCATCGCTGGAATGATCGCTGGCGCACGATGACGCAACTTCAAACGGGTCAGGGATTCACCGACGACTATTACGCAAAAATTGCGCTCTCGGTAATCTACGACTTCTCGGATCACGTAAAGCTGCATCTCGGCTCGGTTCACGCCATGACGGGCGACAAAGGGTCTGCTCTGCGTCTTGAGACGTGGTTGACGTTCTAAGCAAGCACCAAAACGACAATACCCATCCCAAGCACAAGACAAAGCGGCCCGTATGCATAACGGTCAAGTGTCGCGAAGGGTTCTTGCGGGGTCATACGGCGCCACATCGGAACCCACGCGAGAAAACCACGCAGAATAAACGCAACCGCCGCAATCGAGAGCACAAGATCACGCACCCAGTAAGCAGGTGACAACAGTGCAAAAATGACGACAAGCAACGCCGCTGCAACAAAGCTGCATGGAATTGGGCCGGGCATACGGGACGCATCTTTTGCACCGACAACAGCGCGGACCAGACGCGCCTCGTCACGGATCGGGAACCAAAACCCGATCGCCCATAGCCCATGGATCAGCGCAACAGCACCAAGCAGGGCAATCAGGATGGATGCGAGAATCGTCATAAATGGATCATACGCCGAATGCGGCAAACAAAAAGGGGCGCAATGCCGCGCCCCTCCTCTTCAATGCATTCTGCCTACCCTAAAGAGGGTTATCCATTCGCACGATATAGCGCACCCGCCCTTTCACAGGCTTGCCCCATTTGAAATTCACACTGCGGTTTCCAGACCCTTGGCCACCTACAGCCGTTGGCGCAATATACTCTTGGCCATTGCTTGAATTGCGAAGGTCGCCATCAACCACGACAGAATCTACGTAACGCGCACGGCCGCGGAACGGCAAATACGGATCTGTATCTGCGGTCCATGTTGACGCGGTCGAGACTTGGTTATGGGTTAGATAGGCAGGGTTAAACACCTCGTTGCTGACGCCATGAAACGTATTTCCCGAGAAATCGACCGTGCGGATGCGGCCATAATCCAGATCGGCAAAAGTGGTATCAACCTTTTCGACCCGATCAATGAACCCGTTGATTGAACGGAACACATTCCCGCTCACTGTTAGTCCATGAATAAAGTGGTTGGGGCCATAGGGCTTGATCACAATAAACTTGAAAGAGGCTGCAACATTGGACGCAAAGAAAATATTGCCCGCCACCGTCATCCCGCCAAACGAGAACTGGTTCCCTAGCGCTGGCTCGGCGCTATGTTCATTGGTCCATTCAATGAAGTTATTGTCGATGTAGTTACAGCTAATTGTCGACGAGGGATTTGGAGAGGTCAGCACCAGACCGCCCGTGCGCACGCCGTCTTGCTGGGTGTCACCTTGGAACCAGTGATTACCCGTCATCACCGTGGTCGATCCGCCCATCACCGCAAAATGGCGGAACATCATTATGCGGTTGTCACGCACCTTTACGTCATTTGCGTTAGTGTTCAACGCGATGGATTTACGCGCCTGCACCGTGAGCGCGGTCTCGTTAGAGTTAAACTGGCAACGGTCGATCATCATCCCTTGGCAACCCGTGCCAATAGAAGTCAGACCTCTGTCCTTGGGCTTTGTGAAAAAACAATCGCGCACATGAAACGTCAGCCCGGAAGGCGCGAGCATCACGCCGCTGGCATACCCGTTGCCTTGAAACTCGATGTCATCGAGCACGAATTGGCTCAGGCTTTGAAAGCCCGAAAAATCCAGCAGGTATTTAAAGCGACGGAACGTGAAATTCTGCGTGCCTGCCGCGTCATATAGCGGGGCGCTAAGATAGGCAATTTTACCCCCCACATTGACGCCGCTCACATAGACTTCACGGCCAACGCCCGCCCCTTCAACAAGTGAGCCGACCTTGACGTTGGCAATATTGATGACATTTGACAGGCGGGTCGGATTGGCCGTCGAATAGGTCCCTTGCGAGGTGACGACAGTCGCGTTCCAACCGCTCGAGTCGCTTGCCTGAAACTGGCCGTTACGAATTGCGCGGCGCGTGGCGTATGACGTGCGTGACGGGTCCGCAGATTGCATATCAAGCGGTTCATCCAATGTGATCCGCCGCCCGCCCAAGTCCAGCGACTCGTGATCTGCAAAGTTCAAAAGCGCCTGAAACGCTTTCTTAAAAGCGATCGTTTCATCGCCGAACGCGTTGAGATAACTCTCGTAGTTATACTCTTTTTGCATGATGAACCGCTTGTTGGCAGGCTGTGTGACCGTGCCTTCAAACTGAACCTTGCTCTCCAAAGTCACGTCATTGGCGAGCCTGAACACACCTTCGGAAACCAGAATTGTGCGCCCGTTTGCAGCCGCATCTGCGGCTTCGAAGGCGGCACTATCATCTGTGCTCCCATCGCCAATCGCGCCAAAGTCACGCACATCCACAAGCGAAATCATGTCCCGCACAAAAACACTCGTGACGTCCTCGATCACGATGTCATCAACGCGCACCAAACCGCCGCTTGGCCCCGTCAGATCAATACCGAAGTGACCGTAAGCCGCCCCACCCCAGACCATATCGACGCCCGCGCGATTGCCTGTGCCAATGATGGCGTCAATCTCGACGACCTCGCCGTAAGTCGTCAACTGCACGCTGGGTCCAGTCTCTTGCAAGCCGTTGACTTTGCTCCCGTTTGCAAGCGCGGGCCAACCTGCCACGCGCACTGATGGCAATGGGCCTGCCACGGCTTTGACCTTCGCGCGCACACGCAGATAGCATCCAGAGAGCAACGGTGTTTCGCCCATATATCGGACTTTTGTGACTGTTGCCGTCTTTTGGACCTCAAGGCAGCCTGCAAAATCCTGATCCGCAGAGACAAACGCGCCTGTGCCGCTTACAGCATATGTATCAGACCCCGGTGTGCCGTCTCCGCTCGACCACACGCCAAGCCCTGCTGCAAACGGGAGCGGCGCAAATACAATTCCGTCAGTAATCGCCTTATTCATGAATAAACCTTTCCAGAAAACCAATGCATTTAGCATCCGGAAAACGACCGGACCCTTACGCATAGAGTTATCTGGCAGGTGTAAAGAGCCGCTAATTGCACCGTCACGCTGGGGCGCGCAACGGGCCTAGGCGCTGACGTCAGGCGCGGGCAACACAGACACGCCGTCAATAAGCCAGCCTGCCTCGGTCTCGATCATTTTGTATTCAAGAATGAAGGCCGCCCCATCGTCGCCGCGCACAAACACCTTCTGAAACACTGCGCCCGCCTCTTCGCGCAGGCTCATGAACCGCTTGTCCGCGTTGTCCCATACCATCGGGAACGCCCTCTCGACCATCATGGCAAAGTTGTCGTGGCCACCAAAGATCCGCTTGATCATCGGGCTGGCATATCCATAGGCTTTGGGAATATCGCGATCATTAAAAGCGTCAAGCTGCTCTGAGATGACGTTTTCAATGGCGTCCAAGGCGTAAGCCGCGCTTGCTTGCAGGCCCATCCAAAAGGTTAGCGCGATTGCGAATACTGGTTTCATTGCCGCCTCCATCCGTTAAATCTAACCTAGATACGGACGAAGGCGGCAAATAGTTTCAATTTTGGCGTTACGCCGCGAGCTGGGCTTCGATCAGTGCGATGGTTTCATCGACGCCGTAGAGCGCGATAAACCCGCCAAAACGTGGGCCTTGGCTCGCCCCCAACAACACCTCATACAGGGCCGTGAACCAGTTGCGCAGTGGATCAAACGCGTGTTCCTTGCCAACAGCAAAGACCATCGACTGCAAGGCTTCTGCGTCCAAACCGCCATCCCAAACCTTGAGACGTGCCACCAAATCAACCATTGCCGCGCGCTCTTGATCGCTTGGCGCACGGAACACCTTTGTCGGTTTCACAAAGTCGTTGTAATAACGCACCGCAAATTCTGCCGCCTGATCCATCTGGGGATTTGTCGCCGCGGATGCTTCGGGCGCGTAGCGTTGGATAAAGCCCCAAAGCGTGTCCTTGTCCTCAGCGCCAGAAACAGACGCAAGGTTCAGCAACATCGCAAATGGCACGACCATATCGGAGGCAGGCACATTGTGGCCATGAATGTGGAACACAGGGTTGTTCAACTTACCCGCGTCATCTTGAGTCGGGTAGGCGCGCAACTGCTGGTGATACTCATCGACCGCCTTGGGGATCACATCAAAATGCATCCGCTTGGCGGTTTTCGGCTTTTGATACATAAAGTAGGACAACGACTCCGTGGAGGCATAGGTCAGCCATTCGTCAATTGTCAGGCCATTGCCCGAGGTCTTGGAAATCTTGTGACCTTCGGCATCCAGAAACAATTCATAGGTGAAATGCTCTGGCGCGCGGCCGCCCAAAACACGGCAAATGCCGTCATAAATCGGCGTATTGGTCGCATGGTCCTTGCCATACATCTCAAAATCAACGCCAAGGCTCGCCCAGCGCGCCCCGAAATCAGGTTTCCACTGCAATTTCACATTGCCGCCCGTAACCGGCACGGTGAACTCCTTGCCGGTCTCGTCCTCAAACGTCACTGTGCCTGCCTTGGCATCCACATGCTTCATCGGCACATACATCACGCGGCCCGATTCAGGGTGCATCGGCAAGAAGATCGAATAGGTCTCCCGGCGTTCTTCGCGCAACGATTTCAGCATCACTGCCATGACGTCATCATATTTTTCCGCCGCCCGCAGCAACACAGCGTCAAAGGCACCGCTTTCGTAATATTCCTTGCCGGAAATGAATTCGTAATCGAACCCGAAAGTATCAAGGAAGCGTCGCAACATCGCATTGTTGTGGTGGCCAAAGCTTTCGTATTTTTCAAACGGATCGGGCACAGATGTCAGCGGCAACTGCATATATTGCTCCAACCGTTCGGGGTTGGGCACATTGCTCGGCACTTTGCGCATGCCATCCAGATCGTCGGAAAAACAGATCAGACGCGTTGGAATATCGGAGATCACCTCAAATGCGCGGCGCACCATCGTTGTGCGGCTGACCTCACCAAAGGTGCCGATATGGGGCAGGCCTGACGGGCCATAGCCCGTTTCAAACAACACATGATCCTTGCCGGATTTTTCCACCCGTTTCAGCAGGGTGCGCGCCTCAACAAAAGGCCAAGCCTTAGAAGTCATCCCAGCGTCGCGCAAAGAGGTCATGTGTTTCATCCAATCATTCGCCTTGAATCACAGCGATCCAAGCTGCCGCCTGTTATGCCAGCACGGCCCAAGGG
>CAKZNT010000010.1 GCA_937132065.1 uncultured Loktanella sp. | reverse complement strand
CGCGTCTTCAACCGCCACGGCGTTGAGAAAGACGAGCGCGCGCTTCAGATCGAGCGTGAAGAGGTCGAGCGTCTGGCACGTGACCGTGACGATGAGTTGGTCATCCTTGACCGCAACATCTATGCGCGCCTCAAGACCACGATTTTGGGTAAAGTTGCGGTAAAAGGTCCGAAAGGCTTTAAGTCCAACTCCGAAGTGACCGAAGAGGCATTGTCTGAATTGTCCCGCGGTCAGTGGTGGCAGCTTGCGTTGAAAGACGAAGCTGACGCGCAGATCGTCGAGGCGATGAACGAGCAATACGAGATCCAGAAGCGTGCAATGGATGCCCGTTTTGAGGACAAGGTCGAGAAAGTCCGTCGCGGCGATGATCTGCCACCAGGTGTGATGAAGATGGTTAAAGTCTTTGTCGCGGTGAAGCGTAAGCTTCAGCCAGGTGACAAGATGGCGGGTCGTCACGGGAACAAGGGTGTTATTTCCAAGGTTGTGCCTATGGAAGACATGCCGTTCCTTGCGGACGGGACACCAGTCGACTTCTGTCTGAACCCGCTCGGCGTGCCTTCACGTATGAACGTTGGTCAGATTCTCGAATGTCACATGGGTTGGGCGGCACGTGGTCTGGGCAACCAGATTGGTGATGCTCTTGGTGAGTATCGTCGTTCTGGCGATCTGACACCTGTGCGTGACGCAATGCGCATCGTTTATGGCGATGATGTCTACGAAGAAGGCATCGCCAACATGACCGAAGCCGAAGTGATCGAGAGTGCGGGCAATGTCACCAAGGGTGTGCCAATCGCAACGCCAGTCTTTGACGGTGCGAAAGAAGCAGACGTGAACGACAGCTTGCGTCGTGCCGGTTTTGATACCTCTGGTCAGTCCGTCTTGTTTGACGGTCGCACCGGTGAGCAGTTTAGCCGCAAGGTCACTGTTGGTATCAAATACCTGCTCAAGCTGCACCACCTCGTGGACGACAAAATCCACGCACGCTCAACCGGTCCATACTCCTTGGTCACGCAACAGCCGCTGGGTGGTAAAGCCCAGTTCGGTGGTCAGCGTTTCGGGGAAATGGAAGTCTGGGCACTGGAGGCATATGGCGCGGCATACACGCTGCAAGAGATGCTCACAGTCAAGTCCGATGACGTTGCAGGCCGCACGAAGGTCTATGAAAGCATCGTGAAGGGCGAAGACAACTTTGAGGCAGGCGTCCCAGAGTCGTTTAACGTGCTTGTGAAAGAAGTCCGGGGCCTCGGCCTCAACATGGAACTCCTGGATGCGGAGGAAGAAGAGTGAGCCTACCATTTAATATAGTAGGTGATCTGGACATCGTGCATGTGGAGGGGAGCCGACGTGAAGGTGATGTCATTTTGGCCTCTGCCATGGATTTCAAAGAGAGTGTTAGTGGGATGCCAAACCACCGGACATTCACCTTTGAAAAGCGGTTAAAGCATCGATCCGGCAAACCAGATATCGTCATTGAAATTGAATTCAGTGATGAATTTTTGACAGTTCAAGAAACTCGGTTGACCTTGCGTAATTGTGAGATTGTATCGCTGCCGAAATTTCTTGATCAGGACCCAGAGGAGTTCCAAAAATGAACCAGGAACTGACAAACAACCCGTTTAACCCGCTCACACCGGCAAAAACGTTTGACGAAATCAAGGTCTCACTGGCCTCACCAGAGCGGATCCTTTCGTGGTCTTTCGGTGAGATCAAGAAGCCCGAAACCATCAACTACCGTACGTTCAAGCCAGAGCGGGACGGCCTGTTCTGCGCGCGTATCTTTGGCCCGATCAAGGATTACGAATGCCTGTGCGGTAAATATAAGCGCATGAAGTATCGCGGTGTTGTCTGCGAGAAATGCGGTGTTGAAGTAACACTCCAGAAGGTCCGCCGCGAGCGTATGGGCCACATCGAGCTTGCTGCGCCTGTTGCGCACATCTGGTTCCTCAAGTCGTTGCCATCCCGCATCGGTCTTATGCTGGACATGACTTTGCGCGACCTCGAGCGTATTCTCTACTTTGAAAACTACGTTGTGATCGAGCCGGGCCTGACCGACCTGACCTACGGCCAGTTGATGACCGAAGAAGAGTTCTACAACGCGCAAGACGTTTACGGCATGGACGCGTTCCAAGCCAACATCGGTGCGGAAGCAATTCGTGAAATGCTCTCCTTGATCGACCTTGATGGCGAAGCAGAAACACTGCGCGCTGACCTCAAGGAAGCGACTGGCGAGCTGAAGCCCAAGAAGATCATCAAGCGTTTGAAGATCGTCGAAAGCTTCATCGAATCTGGCAACCGTCCAGAGTGGATGGTTCTGACCGTGATCCCTGTGATCCCGCCAGAGCTGCGCCCGTTGGTTCCACTTGATGGCGGTCGTTTTGCGACGTCTGATCTGAACGACCTTTACCGTCGTGTGATCAACCGTAACAACCGTTTGAAGCGTTTGATCGAACTGCGCGCGCCTGACATCATCGTTCGCAACGAAAAGCGGATGTTGCAGGAATCTGTTGATGCCCTGTTTGACAATGGCCGTCGTGGTCGTGTGATTACGGGTGCGAACAAGCGTCCATTGAAGTCCCTCAGCGATATGCTGAAGGGTAAGCAAGGTCGCTTCCGTCAGAACCTTTTGGGTAAGCGCGTCGACTTCTCCGGTCGTTCGGTCATTGTGACGGGTCCCGAGTTGAAGCTGCACCAGTGTGGTCTGCCCAAAAAGATGGCTCTCGAGCTGTTCAAGCCGTTCATTTACTCGCGCCTTGAAGCCAAGGGTCTGTCTTCCACAGTGAAGCAAGCCAAGAAATTGGTCGAAAAAGAGCGTCCAGAAGTTTGGGATATCCTCGACGAGGTTATTCGCGAACACCCTGTCATGCTGAACCGTGCGCCAACGCTGCACCGTCTTGGCATTCAGGCGTTTGAACCTGTCCTGATCGAAGGTAAGGCTATCCAGCTGCACCCGCTGGTTTGTTCCGCGTTTAACGCCGACTTTGACGGCGACCAAATGGCTGTTCACGTGCCGCTTTCGCTGGAAGCACAACTCGAAGCACGCGTTTTGATGATGTCGACAAACAACGTGTTGTCGCCAGCAAACGGCGCACCAATTATCGTTCCTTCACAGGATATGATTTTGGGCCTCTACTACACCACGATCATGCGCGAAGGCATGAAAGGCGAGGGCATGTCCTTCTCCGATATCGAGGAAGTCGAGCACGCGTTGAACGCGGGAGAGCTTCACCTGCACGCCAAGATCAATGCACGTATGTTGCAGATCGACGCTGAAGGTAACGAAGTGATGACCCGCTTTGAGACCACACCGGGCCGCTTGCGTCTTGGTGCTCTTTTGCCGCTGAACGCGAAGGCGCCATTCGCGCTGGTCAACCGCTTGCTGCGCAAGAAAGAAGTGCAGCAGATCATTGACACCGTGTATCGCTATTGCGGTCAAAAAGAGTCGGTTATCTTCTGTGACCAGATCATGACTATGGGCTTCCGTGAAGCGTTCAAGGCGGGCATTTCGTTTGGTAAGGACGACATGGTTGTGCCTGACACCAAGTGGACGCTTGTCGATGAAACACGCGATCTCGTTAAGGACTTTGAACAGCAGTACATGGACGGCCTGATCACTCAGGGTGAAAAGTACAACAAGGTTGTTGATGCTTGGTCAAAGGCCAACGACAAAGTGACTGACGCGATGATGACCACCATTTCGACCACTGGTCGTGATGATAATGGGGCCGAGAATGAGCCGAACTCTGTTTACATGATGGCCCACTCCGGTGCGCGTGGTTCTGTAACGCAGATGAAGCAGCTGGGCGGTATGCGTGGTTTGATGGCAAAGCCGAACGGCGAAATCATCGAAACACCGATCATCTCGAACTTTAAGGAAGGTCTGACCGTTCTTGAGTACTTTAACTCGACACACGGCGCCCGTAAGGGTCTGTCCGATACCGCGCTTAAGACAGCGAACTCCGGATATCTGACACGTCGTCTGGTTGACGTTGCCCAAGACTGCATCGTGCGTGAAATCGACTGTGGCACAGAGCGTGCAATCACAGCCGAGGCAGCCGTAAACGATGGTGAGGTTGTCTCTTCCTTGGCCGAGCGCGTGCTTGGTCGTGTGTCTGCTGACGATGTTGTCAAGCCAGGCACAGACGAGGTGATCGTGTCTGCGGGTGAGCTGATCGACGAGCGCACATCCGACCTGATCGACGTGGCTGGCATCCAGAAGATGCGTATCCGTAGCCCGCTGACATGTGAGGCCGAAGATGGCGTCTGCGCCATGTGCTATGGTCGTGACCTAGCGCGCGGCACACGGGTGAACATTGGTGAAGCTGTCGGTATTATCGCCGCGCAGTCCATCGGTGAACCAGGTACGCAGCTGACAATGCGGACATTCCACATTGGTGGTGTTGCACAGGGTGGCCAACAGTCCTTCCTCGAGGCATCCCAGTCTGGTGAAGTGCGCTTTGATAACGCGGTTCTGCTTGAAAACGAAGCAGGCGAAAACGTTGTGATGGGCCGGAACATGACCCTGTCGATCATCGGCGAGAACGGCGAAGAGCTTTCCAACCACAAGGTTGGCTACGGCTCCAAGGTGTTCCTCAAGGATGGAGGCAAGGTGCTGCGCGGCGACAAGCTGTTTGAATGGGATCCATACACACTTCCAATCATCGCCGAAAAGGCGGGTGTTGCGAAGTATGTTGACCTGATCAACGGTATCGCGCTGCGTGAAGACACCGATGATGCAACGGGCATGACCCAGCGCATCGTGTCCGACTGGCGTGCGGCTCCTAAGGGCAACGAACTTGCTCCGAAGATCATCATCAACGGTCCAGACGGCGAAGTGATGCTCAAGGACGACGGCAACCCCGTTTCCTACGGCATGTCTGTCGATGCGGTTCTGTCTGTCGAAGACGGTCAGGACATCAAAGCTGGTGACGTTATTGCGCGTATTCCGCGCGAGGGTGCCAAGACCAAGGACATTACCGGTGGTTTGCCACGGGTTGCGGAATTGTTCGAAGCACGTCGTCCGAAAGATCACGCAATCATCGCCGAAATCGATGGCTACGTGCGCTTTGGCAAGGACTACAAAAACAAGCGCCGTATCGCGATTGAGTCTGCAGATGATGCGGATATCAAGGTCGAATACATGGTTCCAAAGGGTAAGCACATTCCTGTTGTCGAAGGCGACTTCGTCCAGAAAGGTGATTACATCATGGACGGTAACCCTGCGCCGCACGATATTCTTGCGGTTATGGGCGTCGAGGCTTTGGCCGACTATATGATCGACGAAGTTCAGGACGTTTACCGTTTGCAGGGCGTTAAAATCAACGACAAGCACATCGAAGTTATCGTGCGTCAGATGCTCCAGAAATGGGAAATCCAGGACAGCGGTGACACCGTTCTGCTCAAGGGCGAGAACGTCGATAAGGCCGAGTTTGAAGAAGCCAACGCAAAGGCACTGGCACGGGGCGACCGCCCTGCGACAGGCGAGCCGATCTTGCTTGGTATCACCAAAGCGTCCTTGCAGACCCGTTCGTTCATCTCTGCGGCGTCGTTCCAAGAGACAACCCGTGTTCTTACCGAAGCATCCGTGCAAGGTAAGCGCGACAAACTGGTTGGCCTTAAAGAGAACGTCATTGTTGGTCGTTTGATCCCAGCAGGGACAGGCGGCGCGACAAGCCAGATGCGCAAAATCGCAGCTGGCCGTGACAGCGTTGTTGTTGAAGCCCGCCGCATCGAAGCGGAAAAGGCAGCGGCACTTGCTGCGCCAGTTCCGTCCGATGATGTGGTTGGTGGTGACAACTTTGACAACGTCTTCTCAGCCGACACAGAGAGCCGCGACGAGTAATCAGACGCTTTTGAAAACGAAAATGGCCCTCAGTGAAAGCTGGGGGCCTTTTGCTATTTTGGGTCTTGATTGCGCATGGCTGCAACCCGATTGGCGACCTTTAGATGGTGTTGATAACGGGGGTCCGCCTCTGGGTCTTTGCCCTGCTTCTCGTTCATCCGCACCACGTATTCCGCGCAACAAATATGGTGCAAGCGGAGCACGTCTGGCAGCTCGAGCGCTTGGGCGTGCATCGCAGAGAACCTGTCTTGGAACCTCGCGGCGGTGACATCTCGCATCCCGTTACGGTTATAGCGCCGATAGAAATCGTCGGTGTATCGTTCCTTGAAACCAGCGGCGCTTGGAATGTCGCGCTTGTGGTCATAACTCTCTTGCGACCGAATGATATAATGGTTGAGCTGGGCCACATCATGCGTGATTTGCTCTTGTTCGAGAAAGCGGATCGGATGGTTCTCGGGGGTCGAAAACTGGGGCAGGGGCGTGCCGTTCGCCGTCACAACGCGATTTTCGGGCGCTGCCCAATCGCCCTGAAACCCGTGCGGAAAATGGGCGCCGAGCCTGTTCCAGTCTGATGCGTTGCGCAGCATCGTCTTGAAGGGGCGGTTCATCGGAAGGTGGCTCATCCCGCAGCGCCGGAACTGGCGGTGCACAATGCCGTCCTGATATTTCTCGTGGTCGCCCGTGCCAAAGCATTTCCAGTTAAACACCATCGCCATGAAGTCATGGGGCGGCGGTCCGATCAGCTCTTGGATCGTGTCGTGTTCATGCAGCACGAGAAATTCGTCAACGTCACAGATCAGCGCCCAATCGGTCTCTGCGACAAGCGGATGGTTTATGATTTTGCGCAGCGCCGACTTTTGGGGCGGCTGCCCTTCGCGCGGTTTGTGCGGGGCATGGGTCAACCATCCCGCCCGCTCAAACGCTTTCAACAGGTCCGTCGAGTGATCCGAGCAGTCGTTCGTCGCCACCAGAATTTCAAAGCCGAGCATGCGATACCAGCAGACCCATTCAACAATGAATGGCCCCTCGTTGCGCATACCTGTAGCGACCAGAAAACGTTGGTGATTACTCATGCGCCTAGACAATCACGCAAGACCTCTGGCGTCTATCCCGAACCGCTGCTAACGATTTAGCATGATGCAAATTTCCGATAATATGCGCGGCGCGGCATTTATGACCGCCTCTATGATCGCCTTCACATTCAACGATACATTTCTCAAGGGTGTGGCGCTGGATGTGCCGTTGGCGCAGACCCTGTTCGTGCGAGGGATCGGCACTGTCATCGGATTGGCAGGGATCGCCTATTACCTCGGGCAGTTGCGGTTTAACTTTAGCCGCAAGAACTGGGTATTGATCCTTGTGCGTGCGGGCGCAGAGGTCGCGGCGGCCTATCTTTTCCTGACCGCGCTCTTCCACATGCCACTCGCCAACGTCAGCGCGATTATGCAGGCGATGCCACTGTCAGTCGCGCTTGCGGGGGCCGTGTTCTTGCGCGAACCCCTTGGATGGAAGCGCTTGCTTGCAATCGGGGTCGGCTTTCTGGGGGTGCTGTCGATCGTGCGCCCGGGGACTGAAGGGTTCAACATCTATAGCGCGTTTGTCCTCGCAGCGGTTGCTTGCGTCACCGTGCGTGATCTCGCCGTGCGGCGCATGTCGCGCGATGTGCCATCGACATTGGTGGCACTGGTGGCCGCTGCGGCAGTCGCCCTATCGGGTGGAGTGATCACCGCGACCCAAAGCTGGGTTCCGATTGATCAGGCGGCGGGCCTGAACATTGCAGGCGCGACATTGTTTGTCGTGATGGGCTATGTGTTTTCGGTTGTTGCAATGCGCACGGGCGAAATCGGGTTTGTCGCGCCGTTCCGATATGCCAGCCTGATCGCGTCCCTGATCATGGGCTATCTGGTCTTTGGCGAGTGGCCCCGCAATATCACATTACTTGGCGCAGGGATCGTTGTTGCCACGGGCGTCTTTACGATCTACCGCGAACAGGTGGTGGCGCGACGCCTGAAAAGGCAAGCTTTATCCCCTCATGCCCGATAGCAAACCTGTCTTGGAATAGCGCTTCTTCTCCTGCTGTTAGGGGCGCAAAGGGGATCGGCCTCCGTTGGCTGGCTTGCGAGTCATTAAAACCGTTATGCGATTCAATCCACATCGGCGCATCGGCAAAGCTGACGACAGGCATGAACTGATCAAGTTTGGTGTGGGCGAAGTTCATGATCGTGAACTTGGACCCGCCCCGCACATGCACCCCGAGGGATGCAACATATTGCTTGTATTGCATCTGCTTGGCGGTGATTCCTGTTTCTGCAAACTGGGCGGCATAACCAGAGGTCCAGTCGTAGGCGACAATCGGGTGCTTGGCGTTCAGCGGCGCGCAGTCGTCGGCCGCTTCGCGCAGACGCGCGATAAAATCAATTGCAACCGCATCATCGTCGTCATAGCGAAATTGCAGGCAGGGTTGCGCGGGGTCTTTGCGCGCGGCGTTCAGGATCTCTTTCATCACCTCGCGCTGCGGGCGCGGTGCATGCACCTGAATGCTGATTTGCGGGATATGCGCGACCAGATCGTTGAGCCGGTCAGCGTGCACCTTAGGAAGGCTATCCCCGATCACGATGATGATTTCCCAGTCCTCATTTGTCTGGGCGGCCATGCAAGGAAGGGCAACATGCTCAAAGAGGCGAAACCGCTCTTCCAGACGCGCCTCACCGTATAGGAACGCAATCCGCTCGTCGGTTGTTTCGTGCTGGATTTGAAAGCCACCTAACGCAGGATACGAAAACCTGCATAGTCCAATCGCTTGCATCGCGGTCTCCCTTAACAACTGCATAGTGACTTATGGGCAGCAACGGGCAAGGAGATCAAGCGGGCCTCGACGTGGCCCGCTTGTTTGTCACTTAGTCGTCAATGCCGTAAAATGCGCCATTCGTTAGGGTCATGTCAAAATCACCTGTTGCCGTGCCGACCACGGTCCCTGCAACAGCATCCCCATCGCGGGAGTCTGTGCGGATGTCTCCCGACAACGCGAGGTCCGTGGCGGCGCTTCCGCGAATGTGCTCGTCACCGACGGCCGTCAGGTTCCCTGTCGCATTCGCAGAGAGCGAGCCATTTGTCAGGTCTCCATCAATATGAAGCGATCCACCCAGAAGCTGTTCTGGCACGCCGGCTTCGTCAACGTAATTTACATTATCGATCGTGCCGCCGATATCGTTGGTGATGAAGTTGATTTCCATCCTCATGTCGCCAACAATCGCGCCATCGACATCACCGGATACGGCCCCGTCGATATGGCCGTCATATGTGCCGTGTCCGGCGGGCAGGTCCGCAGTCGGCGTTAGCGGCAAGCCGTTCACCCGATCATAACCTGCGTAAATGCGGGTGACGTCTTGGGCTGAATAGGATGGCGGGGTCGGGCTATCACAGGCGGAAAGCCCCGTGATGCAAGCTGTTGTCAAAATAATCGCGTATTTCATTGAAAAGCCTCCTTGTTGTATTCGGAATTTGAAAAGTGAGTCGATCATTGCAAATGCATTGATATTTTTCAACAACTCTATGTCGCAGGTGCTTGCCGTGCTGCGCAAGGGCGCGCGGGGCCGCCAGAGTGTTGACAGCGCGCGCGACTCCTCCTATATGCCGCTCATCCGGGCTTGGGATTATTCCCATCTGTCCTGTTATCAAAGCTGAAGTGGTCAAGAACCGGACGCCTATTGTCTTGTTCCTCTGCATACCCACCGCACCAATCCTCCGGTAAGGGATTGACTGCGGAATTTTTGTTTTGCGCCTATGGCGACCAAAAGACCGTGCAACGCGACCGGCGTTTTGCATAGAGAATTTATCAAGTAGTCCCATTCGGGCCTGCACCACCAAGTGAATAGATGGGAACATCAAACGATGCCAACGATTCAGCAGCTGATCCGCAAACCGCGCCAGCCAAAAGTCAACAAGTCCAAGTCGATCCACCTTGAGTCTTGTCCTCAAAAGCGTGGCGTTTGCACACGCGTTTACACAACAACACCAAAGAAGCCGAACTCGGCCATGCGTAAGGTTGC
>CAKZNT010000009.1 GCA_937132065.1 uncultured Loktanella sp. | reverse complement strand
AGGTCGATCAGGCTGTTCGAGCCAAGACGGTTCGCACCATGCACAGAGGCACAGCCCGCTTCACCAACAGCCATCAGACCCGGCACAATTGCGTTCGGATCTTTGGCAGTCGGGTTCAGAACCTCGCCATGATAGTTCGTCGGAATACCGCCCATATTATAATGCACTGTTGGCAAAACAGGGATCGGCTCCTTGGTCACATCAACACCTGCAAAAATGCGGGCGCTTTCCGAAATACCGGGCAGGCGCAGGTTCAACGCCTCGGACGGCAAGTGGTTCAGGTTCAGGTGGATATGATCCTTACCCGCGCCAACACCACGCCCTTCGCGCATCTCCATCGTCATACAGCGCGACACATAATCGCGTGGCGCAAGGTCTTTATAGTTCGGGGCATAACGCTCCATAAACCGCTCGCCCTCGGAGTTGGTCAGATAACCACCCTCGCCGCGCGCGCCCTCGGTGATCAGGCAGCCAGCGCCGTAAATCCCCGTCGGGTGAAACTGCACAAATTCCATATCCTGCAAGGCCAGCCCCTGACGTGCGACCATGCCGCCGCCATCACCCGTGCAAGTGTGGGCAGAAGTAGCGCTGAAATACGCGCGGCCATAACCGCCAGTCGCCAGCACCGTGGTCTTGGCGTTAAACACATGCATCGTGCCATCGTCGAGCTTCCACGCGACAACACCCTGACACTGGCCATCCTCGGACATGATCAAATCAGTCGCGAAATACTCGATGTAAAACTCGGCCTTCTCCTTGAGGGACTGACCGTAAAGCGTGTGCAAGATCGCGTGCCCCGTGCGGTCGGCAGCAGCACATGTGCGCTGCACTGGCGGGCCGTCACCAAATTCGGTTGTGTGACCACCAAACGGACGCTGGTAAATCTTGCCCTCTTCAGTGCGCGAGAACGGCACGCCGTAATGCTCCAGCTCGTAAACCGCCTTTGGGGCTTCGCGGGCCAGATACTCCATCGCATCCGTATCGCCCAGCCAATCCGAGCCCTTCACAGTGTCAAACATGTGCCACTGCCAGCTATCCGGCCCCATGTTACCAAGCGAAGCAGCAATACCGCCCTGTGCGGCAACCGTATGCGAACGGGTCGGGAAAACCTTGGTGATACAAGCGGTCTTCAGCCCCTGCTCGGCCAATCCAAGCGTTGCACGCAAACCCGCACCACCCGCACCAATTACGATGGCGTCATAGGTGTGTGTTTCATATTCATAAGCGGCCATTGTCATCTACTCCGGCGAAATTAAAGCGCGATGCGCAGCACGGCGATAACGCCCAGCGCTGCCGCACCATAAGAAAGGCAAATCATCGAGATAATCAGCGCCTTGCGGGTGAACCCGTGCACGTAATCCTCGATCAGGGTCTGAACACCGCTGCGGAAATGATAAAATCCGACAAGCAAGGTGAGCACCGCAATCGTCGCGGGCACAGGCCGCTGGTAATACGCCACGACCTCTTCATAAGGGTGGCCCAGAATGGACCCGAAGGTGAAGATAAAGAGCGGCACAAGGCCTGTCAGGGCTACCGCGCTCACCATCATATGCCAGTGATGCATTGTGCCCGACTTTGCCGAACCAAGGCCAGCGGCGCGCTTACGATCTGTTTTAAATCCCACGTCAGTCGCTCCTTACAATACAATCACGGTGAAAATGGTCATGAGCACCGAAACAATGATCATGGCCAAACCAGCCGCTTCGGACTTTTCAACATCCAGCATATGACCCGAGTCCCAGATCAGGTGACGAATGCCGCCAAACATGTGATACCAGATCGCCCATGTGGACATGAACAAGACCAGATCACCAAACCAGCTGCGCACAAATCCGTCCGCAGTCGCAAAGGCATCAGGGCCAGAGGCCGCCGCGACGAACCACCACACGATCATCAAGGCCGCAACCAGCAATGCATTGCCCGTCAGTCGGACAAAGATCGAGGTCATCGAGGTCAGTTGTGGACGGTAAATTGTCAAATGCGGTGACAGCGGGCGGTCGCCCCTATTCACATCAGCCATTCTATAGCTCCCTAAAACGATAGCGCCAGCGCGCGATTTGTCTCTTTTTGCACCATGTTGAAGGCAGAGTCACGCAGACACTCCTTTAAACTTCGTGAAAAGCGGGGTGTTAGCGCAAATATCTTCGCGTTGTGATCACACGTTAAATATTTGTGATCACATATACGGATTGCCGTGATTAAAGGGCTTTCGCGGTGCGCAGGCCCCGATCAAACTGGCATCAATGCCCAGTAATCGAGGTCAAGCAACACCTCGGGCAGATACTTTCCGTCATCCCCGCGCAAATCTCCGGCAGCGCCCTTGGTTGCAACCAATCGCAAACGGATCGCGCCGACACCTGCCGCACTTGTTTCGGCCTTATCAAGCACCTCGGTCCACGCTCGCACGGTATCACCTGCAAAACAGGGGTTCGCATGTGCGCCGCCGTTAAGGGCAACAATCATCTGGGCGTTGGCCAAGCCATTGAACGACAAGGCGCGGGCAAGGCTGATGACATGGCCGCCGTAAATCAGGCGCTTGCCGTCGGCACGGTTGGTCGCATCAAAATGGACCTTGGCCGTGTTTTGCCACAGGCGGGTGGCCAGCATATGCTCGGCTTCCTCGATGGTGACGCCATCAACATGATCAATGATCTCGCCAATCGCATAGTCGGCCATGCGATGCGGCTCACCCGCTTGGGTAAAATCATAGGCACTGAAATCCAGCCCCTGCGGGATCACCAAATCAGACGCCGCAACAGCGGGGGTCAACTCCGGAATAATCGGATCAGGGGCATCCCCCGCCGCGCGCCGCTTCACCATGACCCAGCGCACATACTCAAGCACAGCAACGCCGTGCTGGTTGGTTCCCGTCGTGCGGACCCAGACAACGCCCGACTTGCCGTTAGAATTCTGCTTGACGCCAATCACTTCGGATTTGCTGGTCAGGGTGTCACCAACCCAAACAGGGGCAAGCCAGCGGCCCTCTGCATAGCCCAAATTCGCAACCGCATTCAGCGACACATCAGGCACGGTTTTGCCGAAAACGGTGTGAAACGCGATCAGATCATCCAGCGGACTGGACTTGAGGCCGCAAGCGCGGGCAAATTCATCTGACGAATGCAGGGCGCCACGGGCGGGATAAAGCGCATGATAAAGCGCACGTTCGCCCCCTGAAATGGTGCGGGGGACGGCGTGGGTGATCACATCACCAACAGCGTAATCCTCGAAAAAGCGGCCTGCATTCGTCTTTGTCATTATACAGCGCCCAGTTTCATGTCGCGGGAATAGGGCACATCGGCCTCTTTGGTGACAGCCTGCGCACAGCGCATCACGCCATTGGCAGCATCAAAGCCATAAGCAGGCGATCCATGCAGCGACCAGCCCTTCGACAAGGCCTCTGTGACGCGGTGGCAAAACTCGGACGTGTCGTCCTCGGTGATCATACGGTAAACAATCATATCTTATCCAAACGGGTTATAGCCAAGGGCCATGTGAACGAGCGCAACAACAATAACGACCACGACCGTGGCAATCACTGCTGTGACCTCTTTTTTGATCGGCACAGGATGATAAGGGCCGCGCGGGCCCATAGCACGGTTGATCAATTGCATTTGCACAAATGCCCAAATGCCCAGACCACCAAAAAGAACAAACGACGGGGTGTCACCATTGACCAACAGGTGCGCGACCGCAAACACCATCATGGCCGTCAACTGCGGGTGGCGAATGGCTTTGGTAACCTTAGTTTTAGCGCCCGATGCGGCAAACAGATAAAACGCGAACACCATCAGCAGGTTGTTGATCCCGGTCATCGCAGAGGTGCGGCCCCAATACACAGTGCCCTCGGCGGCACGGTAGCCAAGCACCATCATAGCAATCGAAATGATCACGCCAATGCCAACAATATAAGCCCCCTTGTCGCCGTAACTTGCACGGCTGGCAGGGGCAACACGCTTCCACATATGAAGTGCGGACCACGTCAAAACGCCAAGAATAAGTAGTAACATTTATGCCTCCAGTGCGGCGATGGCCGCTGCTTTGGCCAAAGTCGCCTTTGCGGTGACGATATGCAAGTTCTCAACGATCTTTCCGTCAACAACAACGACACCGCCACCCGCGGCCTCAAAGGCCTCGATCTGGCGGGTGGCCAACGCCAGTTCCTCGGCGCTCGGACCAAAGGCTGCGTTGCAAATTGCGACCTGTGCGGGATGGATCAGGGTCTTGCCATCAAACCCCATATCGCGGCCCTCTGCGCATTCGATCGCAAGGCCGTCATCATCCTTGAACGCATTGTAAACGCCGTCCAATACGACGATGCCCGCCGCCTTTGCGGCCAGAACAGACATTTGCAGAGCCGCCATCAAGGCCGCTCGACTGCGGGAATTGAGATCTTTCGCCAAGTCATTCGTGCCCAGCACAAAGCCGGCCATGCGGGGATGTGTCGCAATGCTCTGGGCATTCATAATGCCCTGCGGGGTCTCCATCATCGCCCAAATCGGCAGGTCGGGGATCAGCGCGGCCAATGCATCAAGATCGGCAGTCGAATTCACCTTTGGCAACAAAACAGCGTCACAGTCCATTTGCGCAATCGCGGCAGCATCCTCGGCGCCCCACGGGGTATCAAGACCATTCATACGAACCACCTTGAGCCGCGGACCATAGCCAGCAGCCCCAAGGGCCGCTGCCAATGTCGCGCGCGCGGCCTCCTTGTCTGCGGGGGCAACCGCATCCTCAAGATCAAACAGGATGACATCGACAGGCAAGCCACGGGCCTTCTCCAAGGCACGCTCCTTAGAGCCGGGGATATAGAGGGCGGAACGGTAAGGGCGGTCGTGCATAGATTCTTCCTCGTAATATTATTGCGCCAAAATGGGCAGATTTTTCGCAATCATTCAACCGAAAATGTGCCGCAGCGCAGCAAAGCCGCCGCGTTAATGCATATCCTCGCAAATAGTTCCGCAAATATTTTGACAAACTTTGTGCAACCAAGGCGGGTGGCAAATGTTCTTTCCCCAGACGGCACAACAACAGCGCCGCGTAACTTGAACGACCAGAAAGAATGAGGAAATGACAATGCGTACTCTACTTATGACAACAGCAGTTGCACTCGTAACCGCCACCTCTTCCGTGGCAGACTCCCACGCGACAGACTCCATGATGATGAACCAGTATGAAGCCTCCGACCTGATCGGCATGCGCCTCTATGCAGGTGATGCAGACGGTGCGCAGGACGGCTGGGAAGATATCGGCGAAATCAACGATCTGATGATCTCTGTTTCAGGTGACGGCCAGATCGGCAACGCCATCGTCGGTGTCGGCGGCTTCCTCGGGCTTGGCGAAAAAGAGGTGGCTCTCGGGCTCGACAGCATCCGCGAAGTTGTTGCCGAAGACGGTGAAACCTTTCTTGTAGTCAACGCAACCAAAGAACAGCTTGAAGCAATGAAAACCTACGCGCCGATGGACGCGCAAGACATGGAGGCCGACAAGGCAGACGCAGAAACGGTGATGCCCGCTGGCAACGACAGCATCTTCACAGCACCCGCGATCACGCGGGACGGCTATGATGTCTATTCCCGCGACGAATTGACGGCAGAAAACCTCGACGAGGCGCGCGTCTATGACGTGAACGACGCAGACATCGGCGAAATCTCCGCGCTTGTCTTGGGTGACGATGGCAAAATTGCCAAAGTGATCTTGGATGTGGGTGGCTTCATCGGGATCGGTGAAAAATCTGTAGCCGTCGATTTCAGCGCGCTGACAATCCTGCGCGGCGATGACTTCCGCGTCTATGTCGATGCGACTCAAGAGCAGCTTGAAGCCATGCCAGAACACGACGAGTAAGACCGACTTTAGGTGATCAGGGCCGCGCAGCATCTCGTTGCGCGGCCCGTTTGCCGTGGATCTGGACCAATCAGCGCACCGCTCAAAGCAGAGCAAACCCCTGATCTGACGCAGTTTCACCCACTGCACGCGCCGACCCCAAGTCTGAATTCCGACATGCTGCGGCGCAGCGCACTTGCTTATAACAGCGCAAAGGCTTACCCAAAGCGGCAGAATTCAAACCCAAATAGGATGCATCAAATGGCTAGACCTAAAATTGCCCTCATCGGCGCCGGACAAATCGGCGGCACGCTTGCACACCTCGCAGCAGTCAAAGAGCTTGGCGACGTCGTCATGTTCGACATTTCCGAAGGCACGCCGCAAGGCAAGGCGCTCGACATCGCGGAATCAGGCCCATCGGCCAAGTTTGACGGCTCTTTCAAGGGCACAAACGATTACGCTGATATCGCAGGCGCAGACGTTTGCATCGTAACCGCTGGCGTTCCGCGCAAGCCGGGCATGTCGCGCGATGACCTCTTGGGGATCAACCTCAAGGTGATGAAATCCGTTGGCGAAGGCATCAAGGCCCATGCGCCAAACGCATTCGTTATCTGCATCACGAACCCGCTTGATGCGATGGTTTGGGCGCTTCAGACATTCTCGGGCCTGCCCGCTGAAAAGGTCTGCGGCATGGCTGGCGTTCTGGATAGCGCGCGCTTCCGTCACTTCCTCGCAGAAGAATTCAACGTGTCCATGCGTGACGTAACAGCCTTCGTTCTTGGCGGGCACGGCGACACGATGGTTCCGCTTGAGCGGTATTCAACCGTTGCAGGTATCCCCCTGCCAGATCTGGTAAAGATGGGCTGGACCACACAAGACAAGCTGGACAAAATCGTGCAGCGCACACGTGATGGCGGCGCAGAAATCGTTGGCCTGCTCAAGACTGGCTCCGCATTCTACGCACCAGCGACATCCGCAATCGAGATGGCCGAAGCCTATCTGAAAGACCAGAAGCGCCTGTTGCCATGTGCGGCACACGTCAGCGACGCTTACGGTCTGGACGGGTTCTACGTTGGCGTGCCAACCGTGATCGGCGCTGGCGGCATCGAACGCGTTGTCGAAATCCAGATGAACAAAGACGAACAGGCGATGTTCGACAAATCCGTTGATGCGGTCAAAGGGCTGGTTGCAGCCTGTAAAGAAATCGATCCGTCACTGGCCTAAGGCCCGCACAGATCACTACAATCAAAGGGCGCTCCTCACGGGGCGCCCTTTTTTGTTGATACGAATCGATATTTTCGGCTTTTCGCAACATTTGTGATCACAGGATTTACACGTGTGATCACAAATGTCGGGTTTTCCATATTAACGGCTCATTTGCTATTCTTTCGTAAGGAACCCTGTGTTTTAAACAATTGAAACCCAAGCGAACCCGAGGGACAGAAATGAATATCCACGAATACCAAGCGAAAGCGCTTCTCAAATCTTATGGCGCACCGGTCAGCGATGGCCGCGCCGTTCTCAAGGCAGAAGACGCAAAAACGGCGGCTGGTGAAATGGACGGCCCGCTTTGGGTCGTGAAAGCACAAATTCACGCAGGTGGCCGTGGTAAAGGCAAATTCAAAGAGGCCGATGCCGGCGAAGCGGGCGGTGTGCGTCTTGCCAAATCCGCAACCGAGGCAGCAGCCGAAGCCAAGAAAATGCTCGGGCGCACGCTTGTCACTCATCAGACCGGACCAGTCGGCAAGGTCGTGAACCGCATCTACATCGAAGACGGCTCTGGCATCGAAACAGAAATGTATCTCGCCCTGCTGGTTGACCGTCAAACATCGCGGATCGGCTTTGTTGTCTCCACCGAGGGTGGCATGGACATCGAAGAGGTCGCCGCGAATACACCAGAGAAAATCATCAACTTCACCGTTGATCCCGCAACTGGCTATCAGGCGTTCCACGGTCGCCGCGTTGCATTCGCTCTTGGCCTGACAGGGCAGCAAGTGAAACAATGCGTGACGCTCATGGGCCAGCTTTACAAAGCATTCACCGAAAAAGACATGGAAATGCTCGAGATCAACCCGTTGATCGTGACCGACAAGGGCGACCTCAAGGTGCTCGACGCCAAGGTATCCTTCGACGGCAACGCGATCTACCGGCACGCCGACGTTGCGGCCCTGCGCGACGAAACCGAAGAAGACCCCAAAGAACTCGCAGCCTCCAAGTTCGACCTCAACTACATCGCGCTGGACGGCGAAATCGGGTGCATGGTGAACGGCGCGGGCCTTGCGATGGCCACAATGGACATCATCAAGCTCTACGGCGCAGAGCCTGCCAACTTCTTGGACGTTGGTGGCGGCGCAACAAAAGAAAAAGTGACCGAAGCGTTCAAAATCATCACCTCCGACCCGCAGGTCAAAGGGATCTTGGTGAACATCTTTGGTGGGATCATGCGGTGTGACGTTATCGCCGAAGGCGTTGTTGCAGCGGTGAAAGAGGTGGGGCTCAAGGTTCCACTGGTCGTGCGTCTCGAAGGGACAAACGTCGAAGAAGGTAAGGCAATCATCAACAATTCCGGCCTCGATGTGATCGCGGCGGATGATCTCAAAGATGGCGCGCAAAAAATTGTCGCCGCAGTGAAAGGGTAAAGAATGACTAAGCTTACACTAACAGTTTCGATCCTCGGCCTCGTGGCACTGGGCGCATGTTCACCCAAGATTGATCCAAGCACCGCACCCGTGCGCAACGGCCCGCAGGTTCAGAACCCCTATGCGGACGCTCCGGGCGGCAAGCTACCATCTGGCAGCAGCAATGCGACACCTGTGATCATCGACGACACGGGGGCGCAGCCACGCTCAACAGGGTCCATCGTCATCACCGACTTTAGCTAAGGCATCAAAGAGCAGGCGCGCTAGAACGCGGGCCTGCCCTACACAAGAATTGCCACTTCACTGACGCAAGCCTCGCGTGCTGCGGTATGCCCCAACAGGCATTCACCCCACGCGGCGCACCACGACAATCGAATATTAAGGACCACATTCATGGCCATCCTCGTCGACGAAAATACCCGCGTAATCTGTCAGGGCCTCACCGGCTCGCAGGGCACGTTCCACTCCGAGCAGGCGATTGCATACGGGACCAAAATGGTCGGCGGTGTAACTCCTGGTAAGGGCGGTCAAACGCACCTCGACCTGCCGATCTTCAACTCCGTGCATGAAGCGCGCCACGTGACCGAGGCCAACGCCTCCGTCATCTACGTGCCGCCGCCGTTTGCAGCCGATTCCATCCTCGAGGCGATCGACGCTGAAATGGAACTGATCATCTGCATCACCGAGGGCATCCCCGTGCTCGATATGATGCGCGTGAAAAAGGCACTCGAAGGTTCCGCGTCCCGTCTTGTCGGGCCAAACTGCCCGGGCGTGATCACGCCGGACGCCTGCAAAATCGGCATCATGCCGGGACACATCCACAAGCGCGGCTCTGTGGGCGTTGTGTCCCGTTCGGGCACGCTCACATATGAAGCGGTCAAGCAAACAACCGATCTTGGCCTTGGCCAGTCTACGGCTGTGGGCATCGGCGGTGACCCCATTAAGGGGACAGAACATATCGACGTGCTCAACATGTTCCTTGATGACGACGAAACACACTCGATGATCATGATCGGCGAAATCGGCGGCTCCGCCGAAGAAGAAGCGGCAGAATTCCTCGCAGCCGAGCGCAAGAAAGGCCGCTGGAAACCAACCGCAGGCTTTATCGCAGGGCGCACCGCCCCTCCAGGTCGGCGCATGGGCCACGCAGGCGCAATCGTCGCTGGCGGCAAAGGCGACGCAGAAAGCAAGATCGAAGCGATGAAATCCGCAGGGATCATCGTCGCCGATAGCCCCGCCACACTTGGCGAGGCCGTGATCAAGGCGATCGGCTAACCTCTACGAATAAGTGGCCAGCGGCACGCCCGCTGGCTTCACCACTACCGACACATATTTATCCGGTCCTAACCCCCCGAGGTTCTCCCATGAACGATCAATCCCCCAACGATGTTTTCCACGCTTCTTCCTTCCTGCAAGGACATAACGCCGAATACGTCGAGCAGCTTTACGCGCGCTACGCCGACAACCCATCGGCGGTTGACGAAAGCTGGCGGGAGTTTTTCAAATCCTTGGGCGATACGCCTGCGGATGCAAAAGCCGAAGCAGCAGGCCCGTCATGGGGCCGCGCCGACTGGCCACCTGTGCCAAACGACGACCTGACCGCCGCGCTTGACGGACAATGGCCCGCAGAGCCCGCCGCCGCTGGCGACAAGATCAAAGCGAAAGCTGCCGAAAAAGGGGTCGGCCTCTCGGACGCCCAAGTGCGCCAAGCCGTGCTCGACAGCCTGCGGGCGCTGATGATTATCCGCGCGTATCGTATCCGCGGGCACTTGGTCGCGGACCTTGATCCGCTGGGGATGCGTGACGTGAACGCGCACCCTGAACTGGACCCTGCGAACTACGGCTTTACCGCCGCCGACATGGATCGCCCGATCTTCATCGACAATGTGCTTGGCCTTGAAGTGGCCACCATGACCGATATCCTCGCGATTGTGCGACGGACCTATTGCGGCACGTTTGCGCTGCAATACATGCATATTTCCAACCCAGACGAGGCAAGCTGGCTCAAGGAGCGGATCGAAGGCTACGGCAAGGAAATCGCCTTTACCAAAGAGGGACGCAAAGCGATCCTGAACAGCCTCGTGCAAGCGGAAGGGTTCGAGAAATTCCTGCACGTGAAATACATGGGGACCAAGCGGTTCGGCCTTGATGGCGGCGAAAGCCTGATCCCTGCGATGGAGCAAATCATCAAGCGGGGCGGGCAACTCGGTATCGAGGATATCGTCATCGGCATGCCGCACCGCGGGCGCCTCTCGGTGCTGGCAAACGTCATGCAAAAACCATACCGCGCGATCTTTAACGAATTTCAGGGCGGGTCATTCAAGCCAGAAGACGTCGACGGTTCGGGGGATGTAAAATACCACCTTGGCGCATCGTCAGATCGCCAGTTTGACGACAACACCGTGCACCTGTCCCTGACGGCCAACCCCTCGCACCTCGAGGCGGTGAACCCAGTTGTCTTGGGCAAAGTGCGGGCCAAACAGGACCAGAAAAACGACATCGACCGGACCAAGGTCATGGCGATCCTGCTGCACGGCGATGCGGCCTTTGCGGGGCAAGGCGTTGTGGCCGAGGGCTTTGGCCTTTCGGGTCTCAAAGGGCACAAAACGGGCGGCACGATGCATATCGTTGTGAACAACCAGATCGGGTTCACTACCGCGCCACATTTCTCGCGCTCGTCCCCCTACCCCACAGACATTGCGCTGATGGTGGAAGCGCCGATTTTCCACGTGAACGGCGACGACCCAGAGGCGGTTGTGCACGCTGCGCGCGTGGCGACCGAATTCCGCCAGAAATTCCACAAGGATGTGGTTCTCGACATCATCTGCTACCGCAGGTTCGGGCATAACGAGGGCGACGAGCCCATGTTCACCAACCCTGTGATGTATAAGAAAATCAAAAAGCAGAAGACAACGCTGACGCTTTACACTGATGTTCTTGTGCGTGACGGGCTGATCCCCGAGGGCGAAATCGAAGATATGAAGGCGGCGTTTCAGGCGCACCTGAATACTGAATTCGACATCGGGAAAGACTATAAACCCAACAAGGCTGACTGGCTGGACGGGAAATGGTCGCACCTCGACAAGCAAAACCAGACGAAATACCAGCGCGGCGAAACCGCGATTGCACCCGAGACAATGGCGCAAATCGGACGGGCACTTTCGACAGCCCCCGCCGACTTCCCTATTCACAAAACAGTGCAGCGCCTGCTTGATGCAAAGGCGCAGATGTTTGAAACGGGCACTGGGTTTGACTGGGCCACGGGCGAGGCACTTGCCTTCGGGTCATTGCAAACCGAAGGGTATAACGTGCGCCTGTCGGGGCAAGACTGCACTAGGGGCACATTCAGCCACCGCCATTCGGGGTTGATCAACCAAGACAACGAAGACCGGTATTACCCGCTCAACAATATCCGCGAGGGGCAAGCGAACTACGAAGTCATCGACTCGATGCTGTCGGAATACGCGGTGCTCGGGTTCGAATACGGCTACTCGCTGGCCGAGCCAAACGCGCTGACCTTATGGGAAGCACAGTTCGGCGATTTTGCCAACGGCGCGCAGATCATGTTCGACCAGTTCATCTCGTCAGGCGAAAGCAAATGGCTGCGGATGTCGGGGCTGGTTTGCCTTCTGCCGCACGGCTACGAGGGACAAGGGCCAGAGCACTCGAGCGCGCGCCTTGAACGGTTCCTGACAATGTGCGGCGGGGATAACTGGATCGTGGCCAACTGCACGACGCCAGCCAACTACTTCCATATCCTGCGCCGCCAGTTGCACCGCAGCTATCGCAAGCCTTTGATCATGATGACGCCAAAGTCGCTCTTGCGGCACAAGATGGCGGTCTCCAAGACCGAAGAGTTCGCCACAGGGTCATCCTTCCACAGGGTGCTTTGGGATGATGCGCAGCACGGGAACTCGGACACCAAACTTGTGGCCGACGACAAGGTGAAGCGGGTCGTGATGTGCTCGGGCAAGGTCTACTATGACCTCCTCGAAGAGCGGGACGCGCGGGGCATCAACGATGTCTACCTGATGCGGTTCGAACAGTTCTACCCCTTCCCTGCACAATCCGCAGTGAAAGAGCTGGAACGGTTCAAAAACGCCGAAATGGTCTGGTGTCAGGAAGAGCCTAAAAACCAGGGTGGGTGGTCCTTCATGGAGCCGAACATCGAATGGGTTCTGACACGGATCAACGCCAAAACCACACGGCCAGCCTATGCAGGACGCGCCGCCGCCGCGTCGCCCGCAACAGGTCTCGCCAGCAAACATAAAGCCGAACAAGCAGCCCTCGTGAACGATGCGCTGACAGTCGAAGGAACGAAAAAATGAGCACTGAAGTCCGCGTCCCAACCCTTGGCGAATCCGTGACCGAAGCAACGGTTGCCACATGGTTCAAACAACCGGGCGATGCCGTCGCCGTTGATGAAATGCTCTGCGAGCTTGAAACCGACAAAGTGACCGTCGAAGTGCCAAGCCCGGTTGCAGGCACATTGTCCGAGATCGTCGCCGCCGAAGGCGAAACCGTCGGCGTTAACGCGCTTTTGGCACAGGTCAGCGAAGGTGGGGCCGCCGCCGCACCAGCGCCCGCCGCCAAGGCAGACGCGCCCAAGGAACAGCCCGCCCCTGCGGCCACATCCCGCGCCGACATCGAGAACGCACCGTCTGCAAACAAGCTGATGGCCGAGAACAACCTCAAGGACGTTGAAGGCACAGGCAAAGATGGCCGCGTCATGAAAGAAGACGTGCTTAAGGCACTTAGCGGTTCGGCCCCAGCGCCTGCGGCGACTGCGCCCGCCCCGCGTGCCCAATCCGACACGGCCCGCGAAGAGCGCGTCAAGATGACCCGCCTGCGCCAGACCATCGCCAAGCGCCTCAAGGACAGCCAGAACACCGCTGCCATGCTCACCACCTATAACGAGGTCGACATGACCGAGGTGATGGGCCTGCGCAACGAATACAAAGACCTGTTCTTCAAGAAACACGGCGTCAAACTCGGCTTCATGTCCTTCTTTACCAAGGCCTGTATCCACGCCCTCAATGAGGTCCCCGAAGTGAACGCCGAAATCGACGGCACTGACGTGGTCTACAAAAACTACGTCAACATGGGCATCGCCGCGGGCACACCAACGGGCCTCGTCGTGCCTGTGCTCAAGGACGCGGACCAAATGTCATTCGCTGGGATCGAGAAAGAAATCGGCGTGCTGGGTGGTAAGGCCCGCGACGGCAAACTCTCGATGGCCGACATGCAAGGCGGCACATTCACTATCTCCAACGGTGGCGTCTACGGCTCGCTGATGTCCTCGCCCATCCTGAACCCCCCGCAATCAGGTATCCTCGGCATGCACAAAATCCAGGACCGCCCCATGGCGATCAACGGAGAAGTGGTCATCCGCCCGATGATGTATCTGGCGCTCTCCTACGACCACCGCATCGTCGACGGCAAAGGCGCCGTGACCTTCCTCGTGCGGGTGAAAGAAGCGCTCGAAGATCCACGTCGGTTGTTGATGGATTTGTAAGCTGGTCATGCTAACAGAGATTGTAACTGGTATTTCAGCGGCAAAACAGGCCGCTGAATTGGTCAAAGAACTTCGAGATATTGACCGTTCAGTGGACGAGGCGACATTTAAACTGAAGCTGGCGGAACTTACAGAAGCACTAGCAGACACCAAGATTGCACTATCCGAGGCAAAAATCCGAATCGATGAACTGGAAAAAGCAAATTCTGATTATGAGGCCAAGCTGGCGAATTCAATCCCCATCGGTATCTGTCCAAAGTGTGAAAAGGGTAAAGTCAGGTTTGAGAGTAAAAAAGCTGTAACCACGGGCAGATTGGACGTTTACGGCGTAGAGAAATGGACAATGGCCTGCGACTTAGAGGGTTGCGACTATTCAGAGGCTAAAATCCATGACCCAGCAGGCGTTGTTCCTAAGAACGCTAAGGTTATCGGACGATGATACCTAAGTTCGTTGAAACTGGCTTCATTCCTAGGCAGTTCGTGTTCATCCGCGCCACTGAAAGCAAAAAATGACCCCCGAACTCACCGCCCTCACCCTCGCCGCAATACTCCAATGCATCCAGTTCGCCCTCATGGCGATCCCTGCAAACATCGAACTCGGCATGGGCAAAACGTCTTCGCCCCGCGATCTTGATCGCCTCGGCAAACCGATCGTCGAGCTGCTATCCACCAAGACGGCCCGCCTTGCACGCGCGATGAACAACCATTTCGAGGCGCTGATCCTCTTCGGGATCGCCGTCACCGTGATCACCCTCGCCGACAAGGGCAACGCCTTCACCACCGCCTGCGCCTACAGCTACCTCGGCGCGCGCGTTCTCTACATCCCCGCCTACTATTTCGGATGGGCCCCTTGGCGGTCCTACATCTGGTTTGTCGGATTTTTCGCAACGCTGGCCATTCTGGTCACCGCAATCATATAGTAATGCCAGTGCACGCCCTGTGCACGCGTGGTGCACGCTTCGTGACACACGTTTTCGACCCAAGGAGAGACCCATGTCCAGCTACGACGTCATCGTAATCGGCGCAGGCCCAGGCGGCTATGTTTCCGCAATCCGCTGCGCGCAACTCGGCCTGAAAACCGCCATCGTAGAGGGGCGCGACACCCTCGGCGGCACATGCCTGAACGTGGGCTGCATCCCCTCCAAGGCATTGCTGCATGCCACCGAAATGCTGCACGAGGCAGAGCACAACTTCGCCGAGATGGGGCTCAAGGGCAAAACGCCTTCCGTCGACTGGAAGCAGATGCTCACCTACAAGGAAACGACCATTAGCCAGAACACTGGCGGCATCGAATTCTTGATGAAAAAGAACAAGATAGACTGGATCAAGGGCTGGGCATCCATCCCCGCTGCGGGTCAGGTCAAGGTGGGTGATGACACCCACGAGGCCAAGCATATCATTGTGGCATCTGGCTCCGAACCTGCTTCCTTGCCCGGTGTCGAAGTCGACGAGAAAACCGTGGTGACCTCAACAGGTGCGCTTGAACTTGGCAAAGTCCCGAAGTCGCTGGTTGTGATCGGCGCTGGCGTCATTGGCCTCGAACTTGGCTCGGTTTATGCGCGCCTTGGGACAGAGGTGACCGTGATCGAGTTCCTCGAAACGATCACCCCGGGCATGGACAAAGACATCGTAAGAGCCCTCAAGAGAACACTGGAAAAACAAGGTCTTAAGTTCATCATGGGCGCTGCCGTGCAAGGCACGACGATCAAGAACAACAAGGCGACAGTCAGCTACAAACTGCGTAAAGACGATAGCGAGCACACGTTGCAAGCGGACACAGTCCTCGTTGCGACGGGCCGTAAACCTTTCACTAAGGGTCTTGGTTTAGAAGAACTGGGCGTGGCCATTTCCGATCGTGGGCAAATCCAGACTGACGACCACTACCGCACCAATGTCGCGGGCATCTATGCCATCGGTGACGCCATCGACGGTCCAATGCTCGCGCACAAGGCCGAAGACGAGGGTATGGCCGTTGCCGAAGGGATCGCAGGTCAGCATCCCCATGTGAACTACAACGTCATTCCGGGCGTGATCTATACACACCCAGAGGTCAGCACCGTAGGACAGACCGAGGACGCCCTAAAGGCTGAGGGCCGCGCGATCAAAGTTGGCAAGTTTTCGTTCATGGGCAACGCACGGGCTAAGGCGAACTTTGCCGGTGACGGCTTTGTTAAAATCATCGTCGATAAAGAAACTGATCGCGTTCTGGGTGCATCCATTATCGGGCCAATGGCAGGCGATTTGATCCACGAGATTTGCGTGGCCATGGAGTTCGGTGCAGCCGCCGAAGACATCGCACGCACCTGCCACGCACACCCGACCTACTCAGAGGCGGTGCGCGAGGCGGCATTGGCTTGTGGCGATGGCCCCATTCACGCGTAAGCTGCTGAAATACAAACGGAATGCCCCTATCGGGCGTTCCGTTACCCCTTGAGCAACCGCAGTCCCTGCGTCGCATCAGAGCGCACAGCAAGCCTGAGACCTGGCTCGTCGCCTGCCTTGAGCGCGGCCAGAATATGCCTGTGATGTTGCGGCGGCTCGGTGCGGTTTAACCGCCCGTATAGCGCGCGCATCGTCGGGCCAAGTTGCAGCCAAACGGTCTCGGTCATCGCGAGCATCGCAGGGGCTTGGGCGCGCAAGTAAAGCGTGCGGTGAAACTCCAAATTCATACGGATATAGCCCGTTGCATCATGGCGCTGCACCATCTGGCTGACCCCGTTATTGATCGCTTCAAGGCGGTCGATCAGCGCAAAATGGGCACGCGGTAACGCGCGACTGGCCAGCTCGGGCTCCAGCATCGCGCGCAAGGTCGCCAGTTCTTCAATGCGCTCGTTTGACAGCTCGGGCGTCGAGACACGGCCCGACGACGACAAAAACAACGCGCCTTCCGCCGCCAACCGCCGCACCGCCTCGCGGGCGGGGGTCATGGAGACCGCAAAATCCTTGCCGATCCCGCGCAGCGTAAGCGCCTCACCCGGGCCGATCTCGCCGTGCATAATGCGGGTTCGCAGCGTGCGGTAAACGCGTTCATGCGCAGCAGTCGTGGGGTCAATGGGGCGGGGCTGAATAACCATGCCCCTTTGTGATCACATGCGCCCGCGCGGTCAATCGCCGAAGTTGACGCGGTGCAACCTGCCGCCGTTTTCCTTGAGCCAGACACGATGTGCATCATAGTCAGGGCAAATCCGCGCCACCACGGCCCAAAAGCGGTCAGAGTGGTTCATTTCAACAAGATGCGCGGCCTCGTGGGCGGCGACATAACGCAAGATTTCAGGCGGGGCCATAATGAGCCGCCAAGAATACATCAGCACACCATCAGACGAACACGAGCCCCAGCGCGAGCGGGTATCACGAATGCTCAGGCGGTTATAAGTCACGCCCAACTGGCGGGCATAGTGATCCGATGCAATCGCCAGCTCGTCACGCGCGCGCAGCTTGAGAAACGCGCGGGCCTTTGCGCCTGCCGTGGCCGCGTCGGGCACATGCAACACCCCGTCACGCAGCGCCGTGCGCTTCACAGCGCCCGCAACGACCGGCAGGTCCACCCCCTGATAAGGCAGAGCGCCACCCGCCTGCACAATCGCCTCGGGCGCAAGCCTGATCAGATGGGTGCGCAGCCAGATTTCACGCTCTTGCAGAAAGCTGATGCCTTCGCGCAGCGGGCTTCGAGAGGGAATCGTTAGCGTCACCCGCCCGTCAAGCTGAGAGACACGCAGCGACAACCGCTTTGCGCGAGCTGATTTTCGGATTGAAACGTCAATCGGGGGGTTGCCATCAAGCCTATGAACGCTCATATCCCGCTTTCTCATTGAACCAATGCCAAAGCCTTTGACACCGTCTGTTGCATATGGCACGAGGCCTTGATGCGCTACAAGCGCGACCAGATTTTGAAAGGGTAACATATGCCTAAGGAAGAGTGGGGCACAAAGCGCCTTTGCCCAGAGACCGGTAAACGCTTTTACGACCTGAACGCCAAACCGATCATTAGCCCATACACTGGCAAAGAAGTGGCCGTAGACACCTCTAAGACCCGTACAATGGTTGCTGACGCCGAAGACGCGCAAAGCAAAAAGGCAGAGGCCGAGGATCAAGAAGACGATCTCGTGCTCGACGACGATGACGATGACGTGGATCTCGCCGACGACGTGCTGGATGACGACGACGATGACGACGACACAGTCAGCCTCGACGAACTGGCCGACGTGCCGGCAAGCGACGACGAATAAAGATATCAGTAGGGCGAGGTTTTTTACCTTGATCTCGCCCGACTAGCTGCTAAATAGCGGCACAGGTTAGGGGCCTTAGCTCAGTTGGGAGAGCGCTTGCATGGCATGCAAGAGGTCAGGGGTTCGACTCCCCTAGGCTCCACCAA
>CAKZNT010000008.1 GCA_937132065.1 uncultured Loktanella sp. | reverse complement strand
CCACATCCGCAGAAGTCATCAAGGCATCAGCCGTATAGGCATTGGGCATCAACAGATGTGAAGCCTGCAAGAAATTGTGCTGGCTATTGGCATGGCGGGTCAGCTTTTCACCCTCGAAACGGAACATCCGCTTGAGAGGAACACCGTGCCATGTGTTTGCATAAACCTGCCCTGTGCGGCGCATGAAAAACGGCTCGAGGGTGGTGTTGGAAATAACCGTGCCCGCCGTCGCAAGCGCGACACCATAGGCGGGATCCTTGCGTTTGACCCACCGCACATTTGCGCGCGCGGTCAGGGTCTCGGGCAGAACCGCAGGATCGTTGACCGCCCAGATATGGGTCAGATGCGCATAGGCAGGATCATCAAGAAGCGCCAGACACATCGCCGCGGGGCTGCAATTGAACGACTTGCCGTGGAAGCTTTCGTAAAGCACATCGGTGGGCACAAGCGGCGCGTCAGCGGCCAAAGCCTCCACATAGGCGCGCGCAGCCAAGGCTTGCGGATAGCGCCACGCACGATAGGCGCGATAGGTCGCACGCAGCTTGCTATAAACCGGTGTCGGCAAAATACCGCGAAAGGTCACAACACCTTTTGCGATGTAGGATGACAAGCGTGCCACTAGGAGGTCGCCTCTTTGAGGGCCGCCTTCAGAATGCGTTTAACCTTGCTGCCAGCCCTGCGCCAGAGCGGGGCGGGGGGCGGCGGTGGGGGCGGTGGTATGAACGCGTCAACAGGGGGCTCTTCGGGCTCCGGAACTGGTTCCGGCTCTGGCTCGGGTTCAGGCTCCGGATCGGGAATAACCTGAAAAAGGTGGGCCGGAATATCCTCGGGATCGTAGTCATAAGCCTCGAAGTCGGCTGCATAAAAGGCACGGACCTGCTCAAGCACGGATTGCTCGATCTCAATCAGGGTATGTTCCGACTTGCGCACATGGGGTGCTTTGGGCTTGCGATAGGTGAGGCCCAGCCTGCGAAATGCCATTTTTGCCGCAGGATCAAGCCCGTCTTCCAGTTTGAAAACCTTGACCTTCGGCCCGACAAAATCGACCTGCGGGCGCAGGTGATTGTCATAGACGTACGGGTTCTTTTCATAGCGCTTGAGGGTTTCGCGCACCCATGTGTTGAATTCGGGAATGGGCGCATCGGTGATCTTGGAGCGCCAAGCGTATTCGCTTGCAAGCCTGTGAAACGGGTTGCGCACAATCGTCAGGCTGAAGTTATAAAAAGACCTTGGAACCCAACGGCATAACACCTCCCAATGCATGTGCTGTGGGGTGCAGGCCGAAAACCCGAGCCGCTTGTGAAACTTCAACGCTTGCGTTGCGCCGGCATCCACCAGCATTTCCTCAAGGCTTGAACCGCCCGTTTTGGGAATATGGACCAAAAGGATGGTGCGGTCGTTATTGCAATATAGTGGCATTTTATCCCGATAATCCAACCGCCTGTGTGACACTATTATGAAGGATATCGCTCCGGAACGAAAGATGGCGCGCGCTGAATGTTACCGTTCAAGCAAGGGTTTATGGTATTTGCTAAGGAACAAAAGCCCGATGCAAATCAGAACAAGCGCCACGCCAAAGACATAGGCGAGCGACAAGTAGCTTGCATGATAGGTTGAATAGAACCCTGTGCGCATCAATCCTGTCACATGCATCAGGGGATTCCACCACAAAATGTCGCGCACCAGCGGCGGCATATCCTCGATGATAAACAAGACGCCCGAGGCGATAAACAGGGGCCGCGTGATAATGCCCCAGATGCTTTTCCAGATGGG
Source organism: uncultured Loktanella sp. (assembly GCA_937132065.1). Taxonomy (GTDB): domain Bacteria; phylum Pseudomonadota; class Alphaproteobacteria; order Rhodobacterales; family Rhodobacteraceae; genus Yoonia. The sequence goes on along the minus strand of CAKZNT010000008.1, from coordinate 1,284 downwards.
GAAAAACCCGATCAAAAGACAGTTTACCATCCCGACACCCAGCCCGATCAAACTGGCCAGCACCATCGCCAGCACAATCGGCACAAGATCAAGGCTGACGTGGCTTGATGAAAAGAGCAAAATCCCTGTCATCAGGATGCAGAACGTGGATGTCCCTGTCAGAAAGTTCAGGATGAACCGCGCAAAGACCGCATCAAGCCACGTCACACTCGGGTAAGACAGTAGCGCCCGCGAGAACTGCATCGCGTTTGTGATCTTGGCTGCGGTTGTGCCGTAAAGCAGAAACGGCAGATAGCCGGTTGCGTAAAACAGGATGAAACTTGTGCCAAGGGACGGCGAGCGCACGATGATCGAAAACGCGACCGACAGGATCAGGATCATGCCGATGGGTTCGATAATGGCCCAAACATACCCCCCCGGAGAGCGCCCGTAGGTTGTCCCCATTTCGCGCAAAATCAGGGCGAATGTGGTGCGCGCGGATTGCCATGCCACAGAGGCGGCAGGCAGGCGAACGAGGGTGTCGTTTTTGGTGTCCATACCGTTACAGATCATGGGCAACCGCTTAGAACAAGAGCCAGCGTTGCCTTGCGGGTGGACCGTATCGCTTACGTAACAGCAGGGTTAGCCGATGATGAGATCGTTGCGCAAATCTTCAAGGTCGCTCACGCCCTGCACGATCAACTGGTGTGATCCAGACAGGTCGAACACCGCATTGCCGTTCACGATATCGCCCAGACTTAGCAGATCGTCCACGGTGCTTCCTGCGCCGTCAACCATCGCCCTGTCGACAACGATCGTATCGGTGTTGTCCTGGAAATCACGGATAATATCGCGGCCTTTGGTAAAGACGAATGTGTCCGCACCGCCGCCGCCGCGCAGGATGTCATTGCCAGCCTCTCCCTTGAGGACGTCGTCGCCAGAGCCGCCCTTCAAAACATCGTCACCGCGCCCGCCCTTAAGGGTATCGTCGCCAGAGCCGCCCTTCAAAAGGTCATTGCCGCTGCCGCCCAGAAGTTTGTCGGCGTTGCGCCCCCCCTTGAGGATATCATTGCCCGCGTTGCCCAACAGCTTGTCGTAGCCATCGCCGCCAACCAGTTTGTCGTCGCCCGAGCCGCCCTTGAGCTTGTCACGCCCCGCGTAGCCTTTGAGGACATCGTCGCCTGTGCTTCCGCGTAGGATGTTGTTGCCGCGATTGCCCTCAAGGGTATTGTCGCCGCTGTGCCCTGTCAGTTCCAGATTGCCAGACCCCAAGAGGACGGCGTCACTCACACCTGTTTGAAGCGT
>CAKZNT010000007.1 GCA_937132065.1 uncultured Loktanella sp. | reverse complement strand
TACTTTGATCTTCACGGCGGTGATTTGCCGCCAGCTGGCCTTTACAATCGAATCTTGCGCGAAGTCGAAGCGCCCTTGCTGGAAATCTCACTAGAGGCCACGGGCGGAAATCAGGCAAAATGTGCCGATTTGCTCGGGATCAACCGAAATACTTTACGAAAGAAGATCACAGAGCTTGATATCCACGTGACACGCCGCCGCAAATTGATGTAAAACCGCAACATAAGCGTGACCCCTTGGACGCAACTACATCTAGGGAACAACACGCAGTGTGGTGGTAAGTGGGGGGAACCTCACCTTTATAGAGGGCGGATCAGCGTGCAGCGTGGACTTACACGTTTGAGTTTTGCGCGATTTAGCAGATGGCGACGTTTGCGGTCTGTGCAGAACGCGACTGTGCTGGGACTGGTCATACTGGGGCCTGTTCTTGCTGTGCTGACCTATGTCGTGCTTGGCCCGCTAGTGCAGTCTTCAACCTCTCCGTCACTGCGTTTGGTTCTGCTTGCAGACGTGATCTACGTGTTGGTTGTCGCAAGTCTGGTGATGCAACGTGTCGCAAGCCTGATTTCAGCGCGGCGTGCCAAGTCGGCGGGGTCTCGGCTGCACCTTCGATTGACCGCGGCTTTCGCGTTTCTGGCTTTGATCCCCACGGTGCTTGTCGCCATATTTGCGATGCTGTCGCTTAATGTGGGACTTGAGGGCTGGTTTTCAGAGAGGGTGCGGTCGGTGCTGAGCACGTCCCTGACAACCGCGCAGGCCTATGAACGCGAGGAACGCCAAGAGCTGACCCGCGACGGGCAGGCACTGGCGGCCTATCTCAACACAGAGCGGCTCCGCAATTTCTTTATGGATGACGGTGATGTGCGGCTCGCAATTTCGCAGGTTCAAAACCAGATTGATCGCGGATTGACCGAAGTCTATTTTCTGAATGGAAATGGCGATATCATGACCCGCGGCGCGGCGTCCTATGATTTTGACTATGAAAAACCGACCGAAACCGAATTTCTGGCGGCGGCTTCTGCAGGGGCGATCATAATCGAAGACCCGCTGAATGATGAATACCGTGCCCTGATCGCCATGCCGACATTTCAGGATCGCTTTGTCTATGTGACCCGACAGGTCAACGGGGACATTCTGTCACTGCTCGATCAAACGACCGAGACAGTGGCGCTTTATGACCAGTTGGAGAACGATCGCGGGCGGCTTTTGTTCAACTTTGCACTGATCTATCTCGGATTTGCCGCGATCCTGATTCTCGCAGCGATCTGGGCAGGGCTATGGTTCGCAGAGCGCCTGTCGCGCCCCGTTGGGCGCCTTGTGACGGCGTCCCAGCGGGTCGGTTCCGGTGATCTGGATGTGCGTGTCATCGAAGATGATGGCGACGACGAAATCTCGATGCTTGGCCATAACTTCAACCAGATGACCAAACAACTTAAGGGGCAGCGCGACGAGTTGCTGGAATCAAACCGCACATCCGAGCGGCGGGGCCGGTTGTTTGATAGCGTTCTGGGGTCGGTGACCTCGGGCGTCGTCGGTCTTGATGCAAAGGGAAAAGTCACCTTTGCCAACAAATCCGCACAACGATTGTTGTCGGTTGGCGAAGCGCAGGAAACGGCGGCGCTTGCGGTCGCCGTGCCCGAATTCGGCGCACTCTTTGAGCAAATGCGCCGCGAAAAGCGCGAAGTGGCACAAGAGCAAGTCAACCTCGTGCGCGATGGGAAACAGGAAAGCCTCCTTGTGCGTATGTCCCCGCGACGAAATGCCGATGGCAAGCTTGAGGGGTATGTTGTTGCATTTGATGATGTGACCGACCTTGTCAGCGCGCAACGTATGGCGGCTTGGGGCGACGTGGCACGCCGCATTGCACATGAAATCAAAAACCCGCTGACCCCGATCCAGTTGTCAGCAGAGCGGATCAAGCGCAAGTTTTCCAAAGACGTTGAAGATGTCGAAAGCCTTGAGCAGATGACAGATGTAATCGTGCGCCAAACCAATGGCTTACGGCGCATTGTTGATGAGTTTTCAAAGTTCGCCCGCATGCCCGAGCCTGAATTGGCGGCTGCGGATCTGGCTGTATTGGTGCGCGATGCTGTGACGCTGCAACAAGCGGGGCAGCCAAATGTCCAATTTGAAGCGGACTTGGCGGCGGCTGGTCGCATGGTGGAACTTGATGAAACCATGATCAGCCAAGCGCTCACCAATCTTATTAAGAACGCGGGCGAAGCGACTGAAACATATATAGAAAAAGGCGCACCAGCCGCGTATCAGCCAGCCGTTCAAATCACACTGACTTACGGCGACGATAGCGCAGAAATCGCAATTTGCGACAACGGGATCGGGCTTCCGCATGACCGTGCGAGCCTGTTTGAACCATACGTGACAACCCGCGCGAGCGGCACGGGCCTTGGGCTCCCGATTGTGAAGAAAATTATCGAAGAGCATGGCGGCACGCTGTTTTTGACAGATGCCGAAGACTTTGACGGTAGCGGCCACGTGGGCGCAATGGCCGTAATCAATCTCCCGCTGACCCCGAGTGGCGATGCGGCAAAAAATAGAGCGTAAAGAGGGTAAAATGGGCGATATTCTAATCACAGACGACGAACGCGACATTCGTGAGCTGATCTCGGATATTCTGCAAGATGAAGGGTTTACCACCCGACTTGCAGGTAACTCTGACGAGTGCATGGCCGAGATTGCCGCCAATCCACCCGCCTTAATGGTGTTGGATATCTGGCTCAAGGATAGCAACATGGACGGCATCGATATCCTGAAAACGGTGAAGCGTGACCATCCTGATATTCCGATTGTGATCATCTCTGGCCACGGCAATATCGAAATTGCGGTCGCCGCAATCAAGCAGGGCGCTTATGACTTTATTGAAAAGCCGTTCAACATCGACCAGCTCCTTGTTGTTATTCGACGCGCGATGGAAACCAGCAAGTTGCGCCGCGAGAATGTCGAGCTCAAGCGCGGGGATGTTGCGAATTCTGATATGCTGGGCGATAGCGCCGCATTCCGTGTCCTCAAGGGCCAGCTTGATAAGGTCACAAAGTCGAACGGGCGTGTGATGCTGACCGGGCCTGCGGGCGCGGGGAAAGAGATCGCGGCCCGCTACATCCATGCCAATTCGAACCGCGCGAGCGCGCCATTTGTCACCGTAAGTTCTGCGTCCATAGAACCCGACCGTGTCGAGGAAGTGCTATTCGGGCGCGAAGGCGGTAGCCGTGGCATCGAGAAGGGCTTGCTCGAAGAGGCAAACGGCGGCGTGATCTACTTTGAGGAAATCGCCGACATGCCCCTCGGCACACAATCCAAGATTTTGCGGGTCCTTGTTGACCAGCGTTTTCAGCGGGTTGGCGGCACGGACAAGGTGCAGGTTGATCTGCGTGTGATTTCGTCCACCAATCGTGACCTGACTGCCGCTATCGAGGCAGGCACGTTTCGTGAAGAGCTTTACCATCGCTTGAATGTCGTGCCCATCGCCGTGCCCAGCCTCGAGGAACGCCGCGAGGATATTCCTGTATTGGCTGAATATTTCATCGAGATGTTTAACAAAGGGCAGGGGCTTCCGCTGCGTAAACTGGCGGAAGATGCACGCGCCCTGCTGCAAACGATGCTTTGGCCGGGCAATGTGCGCCAACTCAAGAATGTGGTCGAGCGTGTGCTGATCTTGGGCGAGTCCACGGATGAGATTTCAGCCAAGGAATTGCCTGCCTCCGACGAAGCATCGGCCGTTGATGAGGGCCGCATTGTCTTGTCGGGTGGCCTTGCAACCTTGCCATTGCGCGAGGCCCGCGAGTTGTTTGAGCGCGAGTATCTCCTGACCCAGATCAACCGGTTTGGCGGGAATATCAGCCGCACTGCGTCCTTTGTGGGCATGGAGCGCTCTGCCTTGCATCGCAAGCTGAAGTCGCTTGGCGTGGCCACAACGAACAAGGCGGGCGGGCGTGTAGCCTATGTCGAGAGCGAGACCTGAATTGACGCGGCTATGCGCCTCTGTCACCAGTAGCCAAACTTGTGGAGAAACCCGATGAAGGTGATTATCTGTGGCGCTGGTCAGGTTGGTTGGCAAATTGCCCGCCATCTTTCTGGTGAAAACAACGATGTGACGGTGGTGGATAACAACCCCGAACTGGTGCGCCGCGCCACGGATACCCTTGATGTGCAAGGGATTTCCGGCTTTGCAAGCTACCCTGACGTTCTTGAGCGTGCGGGCGCGAAAGATGCGGATATGATCATTGCGGCGACCTATTCCGACGAGGTGAATATGGTCACCTGTCAGGTCGCGCATTCCGTTTTTGCGATCCAGCGCAAGATTGCCCGTTTGCGAGCGCAAAGCTATTTGACGGCGATTTACTCCGATCTTTACCGCCGCGATCACTTGCCTATCGACGTTGTGATTTCGCCCGAAAAAGAAGTTGCCGAAGCCGCCCTGCGCCGTCTTTCCGCACCCGCGGCGTTTGATACAGAGAGCTTTATGGAGGGCAAGGCACAGTTGCTCGGGATCACGATCAATGCTGACTGCCCGGTGATCAACACACCGCTGCGCCAGCTTACAGATTTGTTTTCTACGCTGCGCGCTTTGGTTGTCGGCGTGCGCCGTGACGGTATGCTGTTTGTGCCCTCTGCTGGCGACCAGCTATTTCCGGGCGACGAGTGTTATTTGTTTACCGAAACGCGGGATGTGAACCGCGCACTTGAAATTTTCGGCAAGGAACAAGCCAAGCAGGAGCGCGTTGTCATTATCGGTGGTGGCAATGTCGGGTTGGCAGTGGCACGCGCGCTTGAAACGCGCCTTGATCGTGTGCGGGTGAAGGTCATCGAAAAAGATCGTGCAATTGCCGAAGCCGCAGCAGATGGGTTGGACCGCACAATTGTGCTCAATGGTGACGGGCTTAATAGCGCCTTGTTGGACGAGGCGAATATTAGCGCCGCTGATGCGGTTCTTGCGGTGACCGATGACGATAAAACAAACTTGCTTGCCTCTGTGCGCGCAAAAGAGATGGGCTGCACAATGTCGATCGCGCTTGTCAACGATCCGACACTTGTGCCGCTGATGGGGCCGCTCGATATCGACGCATACATCAACCCGCGCGCGACTACCGTCAGTTCGATCTTGCGTCATATCCGCCATGGACGGGTGCGCAGCGTCTATTCGATCGGAGACGCAGAGGCCGAAGTTATTGAAGCACAGGTCTTGGGAACCTCCCCGATGTCTGGCAACCAGATCAAGGATATCGCTTTTCCAGAAGGCACATTGGTTTGCGCGGTTATGAAGAACGGTGTGGTGGTAAAGCCAACGGGCAGCACGCGGATCGAGGAAGGCGACGTTGTTGCAATCTTTGCAAAATCTTATGACGTGCCTGAGATCGAGCGCCTGTTGCAGGTTTCGATCGACTTTTTCTGATGGAAACTTCGATGTTCCAAAGGGTCCCACTCTTCGTGGTTTTGATGGGCATTGGCGCGGCTTCAATGTTTGTGCCCGCGGCACATGCCCTTGCGCTTGGCGATCATCTAACGATGCGCGTGTTCTTTTACGGGTTCATCCTGTTTTCGCTTTTGACCTTTGTCGTCGGGCTTGCCACCCTTGACTATGCGCCAAAGAACGTGGCCCGCAGCCACCTGATTGCGCTGGTTGCTGCGTTCACTTGCCTGCCTCTTATGTTTGCCGTTCCGGTCTCAGAAGCTGTCGAGCGCACAACATTTATGAATGCTTGGTTCGAGATGGTGTCATGCCTGACCACCACGGGCGCCACGGTTTACGACAATGTCGGGCGCTTGTCGCCTTCGATGCATCTGTGGCGCGGCCTTGTGGGATGGATGGGCGGCCTGCTTGTCTGGATCACGGCCGTGTCGATCTTCGCGCCGATGAACCTCGGCGGCTTTGAGGTGCGGGCCACTGGTGCTGCGGGCAAGGGGGCGACGACAAGCAGCTTTAGCCAAGTTGGCAATGTCATGGACCCGTCACAACGGCTGATGCGGTATACGATGCGGCTTGCACCACTTTACGCGGGGTTCACGTTTGTGCTTTGGCTTGGGCTCGTTATTGCGGGCGAAGTCCCTTATATCGCGCTGATCCACGCAATGTCGGTTTTGTCGACATCAGGGATTTCGCCGAATGGGGGGCTTTTTTATGCGCATTCCGGTTTCTGGGGTGAAGCACTCATCTTTGTTTTCTTCGTCCTCGCGGTCTCGCGGCTAAGCTTTAGCTCTGGCTTGCTGGGAGAAAAGGACAAGGGCTTGCGCTCGGACCCTGAATTTAAACTGGCGGTCATTCTCGTTGTTATCGTCACCAGCTTTTTGTTCCTGCGCCACTTTGTTGCTGTGCTGGACGGGCAGGTGGCGACAAGCATCACCCAGATGGCCCACGCCGTCTGGGGCGCGCTGTTTACGGTTGCATCGTTCCTGACGACAACTGGCTTTGAATCGCGGTATTGGTTAAGCGCGGGGGATTGGTCTGGATTGCATACACCCGGCTTGTTTCTGGTGGGGCTTGCGCTCATTGGTGGCGGGGTTGCGACGACAGCGGGCGGTGTAAAGCTACTGCGCATCTACGCGTTATATCGTCACTCCGAGCGCGAACTTCAGCGCTTGGTGCATCCATCGTCTGTAGGTGGTGGGGGCCGCGAGGCGCGGCGCATTCGCCGCAAAGGTGCTTATATCAGCTGGATCTTCTTTATGCTGTTCGCGATGTCGATTGCAGCTGTGATGCTGGCGCTGTCGCTCACGGGTGTGCAGTTCGAGACCACGTTGGTGCTGGCGATTTCGGCCTTGTCCACAACAGGCCCGCTTGCCGAAATTGCGGCAGAAACCCCGATTTCCTTCTCGGGTTTGGCGGATGGTGCAAAACTGGTGCTTGCGGCAGCGATGGTGCTGGGGCGCTTGGAAACGCTCGCGATTGTCGCGCTGTTCAACCCCGAAATCTGGCGGAATTAGCGCTTGTGTTTTTGGGGTGGAAAGTCATGTTTTTGCGCGACATACTATACGGATAATTAAGGATGGCCGGTTCGCGGTCGCAAGAATAAAAAGGGGTCCCGCAATGGCGGCCGATAAAGCAAATCTCCAAGACGCATTTCTCAATCATGTTCGTAAGGCAAAAGTGCCCGTCACCATATTTTTGGTGAACGGTGTAAAGCTACAAGGCGTGATCACATGGTTCGACAGCTTTTGCGTGCTTTTGCGCCGCGATGGTCAAGCCCAACTGGTTTACAAGAGCGCGATTTCTACAATTATGCCTGCGCAACCAATCAGTCTTTATGAAGGCGAAGAATAACTTTGCTAGAACACGAGAAGCACGCAACGCGGGCTTGGGTCTTACACCCTGATTTGAAATCCGATCATGGCCGCAGGGACGCGGGCCCCGCGCTGGAAGAGGCTGTGGGATTGGCCGAGGCACTTCCCGGCCTTGAGGTTATCGGGAGCACATCGGTGCGCTTGCCCAAGGTTCATGCCGGTAAACTATTCGGTAAGGGTAAGATCGAAGAACTGCGCATGGTTTTACATGACGCCGAGATCGACCTTGTCTTGATCGACGGCCCTGTCACGCCTGTGCAGCAGCGCAACTTGGAAAAGGCATGGGACGTCAAAATTCTTGACCGGACCGGCTTGATTCTCGAGATTTTCTCGGACCGCGCGCGCACTTCTGAAGGGGTGCTTCAGGTCGAGATGGCGGCCCTATCTTACCAACGCACGCGCCTTGTGCGCGCTTGGACCCACCTAGAACGCCAACGTGGCGGTATGGGGTTTGTGGGCGGACCGGGTGAAACCCAAATTGAATCGGATCGCCGCGCAATTGACGACCACCTTGTGCGCCTGCGCGCCAAGCTTGCAAAAGTTGTGAAAACCCGCGCCTTGCATCGCGCCTCTCGTGCCAAAGTGCCCTATCCGATCGTTGCCTTGGTCGGGTATACGAACGCGGGTAAATCCACGCTGTTCAATCGCCTGACAGGGGCCGAGGTGTTTGTCAAAGACATGCTCTTTGCGACCCTTGATCCTACGATGCGCAAAATCGAGCTGCCTTCGGGCGACGAAGTCATCATGTCAGACACCGTTGGCTTTATCTCCGAGCTTCCGACCGAGTTGGTCGCGGCATTTCGTGCAACGCTGGAAGAAGTGCTCGACGCCGATCTGATCGTGCATGTGCGCGATATCAGCCACGAACAATCAGACGAGCAAGCCCAAAACGTTAAGGCCATTTTGACGGCGCTGGGAGTCGACGACACTGCCCCGATGATCGAGGTCTGGAACAAGATCGACAAGATGGACCCAGAGGCGCGCGAGGCTGTTGAAACGCAGTCCGCACGCATGGATGATCTCTTTGCAGTGTCCGCTATCACGGGTGACGGCATGGATGACTTGTTGTCCTCCCTGTCCGATCACCTCAAGGACCCGCGCCGCGAAGAAAGCGTAAAGCTAGGCTTTGCAGACGGGCGCAAGAGAGCGTGGTTGTTCGAGCAGGGCATCGTTACGCACGAAGAGCAAACCGACGAGGGATATGCCCTCACGGTGTTCTGGACGCTCTTGCAAAAGGAACGGTTCAGCCGCCTCTAAGGGACGGCTGGAACCAGCTCTGTAATCCCGACTGCCGCCGCCCTTGCAAGATTGGGGTCAAGCGACATCGGGATATACTCGCCTCTGCGCCACAGCTCCCCTAAATTGTCGTAATAGCGCGACAGTGGGTGCCCTGATTGCCCCGTGGCCGACACGAAGACCGAGCTATCTGGGTCGGCAAAATCATAGACCCCGCGATAACCCGCAGCATGCACATTCTCAAACGGGTTTGGCCCCGTGCCAGACGTGCGCCCCCGTTGCAGCGTGTTGTCGCCGCCGCTTGTCGATTGGCGAATGTTGACGAACCAGTTTAAAACGGGTGCGGTCCCCAAAACAGGATGATCATGGGTGGCCTGATGAAGATCGCCCCAGCGAAGCGCGGTCACATCACTGCCTGCATTCTCTTGGATCCACAAAAGGGCATCATCTAGCGCCAGTCGCGCGATCTCTGTGCATGTTTCAACGGGTGCGGACTGCAAAACATCACACCAGACGCCTGCGCCAGCCGTATTGCGAAAGACCCGCTCGATGAAGACGGGGTTCGCATGGGTGAATTCGCTCGTCAGAGGGCCAAGCTCGTCCTGTATCAGACGCGCCTGCAAGCTGCGCAACCATGCCGCATAGATGAGCGGTTCTGGCAGATGTTCGTTCATCTCGCCATTCCACGCGGCAAGTAATTCAAGCGCTTGTTGGCGGCGACGTTCGGGCGTGCCATTCGGGGCAGCCTCGCCGGTGAACCAAAGGTCGGCGCCCATCAACGGAAGAAGCGAGCGCGCCGTGTAGCTGACCGTATCAAGCTGCGCCTCGATAAAGCTTTCGCGGGTATGCACCGCGCGGTTTTGCATCAGGTTGCGCCAGCGGTTGATCCGCTGCGTATCGCCCCATTCAAAGGACACATGGTTTGGAAACGGACGATCAACGGTCTTGTTGTTGGTATTGCCCAGAATGCCGCCCGTCGGATTAACGAACTCCGGGTTGGCATCATAGGGCAAACGACCTTGCCAGCGGTTGTCGGGCAGGTAGCCATAGGTCGGTAAGCGCCCCTTGCTTTGATGGGCGGCGTTGCGGGCAGGCATCGCACCAATCAGCTTCATTGCAATCTGGTTGCGGTCTGCAAGTGTCAGGTTCTGGCTGGGCGCGATGTAGTCTTCGGCTGCCTTGATCGCCTCTTTGACGTTCTGAGCGTGCGTAATGCCAAGGGCCGCGGACATCGATGTGTCTTTGTTGGACAATGCGGTCCAGCCGATTGCCGCAACATGGCCTGCGGGCGTGATCGCACCGAGATCATATTGCGCGGCGGGCATCACAGGGCCGTTTTGGGTCCACAACAGCTTGAGGGTCACGGCGGGCCCGTCTTTGACGTTGATGATGCTTTCGCGGGTGCGGAACGGAGCCCAGCCGTTTTCGGTGCGGTATTCGTTCGGGTTCTCGGGGTTCAATTCTTCCAGAAACACATCCTGATCATCGAGGTAGCTGCTCGTCAGGCCCCAACCCAGATCGGCACTTCGCCCTGTCATGATTGCGGGCACACCCGGGATCGTACCACCAATGACACCACCCGATTGCAGCTCAAGACGCGCCAGATACCAGATGGTCGGCGCGGTCAGGCCGAGATGCGGATCATTTGCCAACAATGTCGACCCTGTCGCCGAACGCTCCGCGTTTGCGGCCCACGCGTTTGACGCACCCGCCAACTGAGCGGGTTTGGACGGATTAAACGGGCCATAGGCAAGGCGGCTGTCAGGGGTGTAGCGCGGCAGGTTCGGGACCAAAGCGGCATAATCGGGTAGGGCGGCAATGCCTTGACCCGGATCATCGGGCAAGATGTCGACCAGACGGTCAGGTGCGAGCATAAGGGATGTGCGAGCCCGTAAGACTTCAAGCTCAAGGTGTGACGAGAGTTGCAACGCCATAAGCTTGAGGATCGCAATACTATCAGCAGGCTGCCACGGCGCGAGGGGTTGGTTGAAGAGCCACATTTCTGGCGCACCGCGCCCACGTGACCCCGCGTTGATCTCGGCCAGCCAAGCATTCACGCCAGCGGAATAGGCGGTCAGCGCGACCTTGGTTTCGTCGGTCTGCACATCAACCGAAGCGACCGACAATCCGTAAAGGTCAAATCGCCTGATGACCTTATCAATGCCCAAAGTGCGCTCGCCAAATGCCTCTGACAGGCGGCCTTGCGCGGTGCGGCGCAGCATCGTCATTTGCCATAATCGGTCTTGGGCATGCGCATAACCAAGCGCAAAGTAGGTATCCGCATCGTTTTCCCCGAAAATATGGGGCACGTTTGCATTATCGCGCACGATTTCGACGGGCGCTTGCAGGCCGACCGCCGCCACTTGGGCATCGTAATCGGGCAGGGAGCGCGCAGCGAAATAATACGCCAAGCCAAATGTCGCGACGATTAGAAAAATGATGAAAGACGTCAGGCGGAGCAGCCAGCGGAAAATCAGCGCCATATGAGAGCGAGCCTTTGAGACATTGGTGTTGGTCCCATGTTTAACGTGTTGCGAGGCGCTCTACCACCGCTCACTGAAAGTTTTGGCCGCCCCCGCCAATCGACAGGAGCGGCCAGTGTTTCTTAGCGTTCGGGCATCAAGCCACGCGGGCTAAACCTGAGCACAAGCAGCAGGACCAGACCCATTGTGAACAGGCGGAAGTGGGCCGCTGCATCTTCCATGCGGACGCGGAACCAGTGGTCAGGATCAAAGCCGGATGTTGTCACCTGTGCGATCCATTGGCCAAGCGGTTCGACCATCACCCAGAGCCACCAGATCAGGAACCCGCCCAAAATCGCGCCAAAGTTATTGCCCGACCCGCCGACAATCACCATCACCCAGATCAGGAACGTAAAGCGAAGCGGCTGATACGTGCCCGGGGTCAGCTGCCCGTCGAGCGTTGTCATCATGGCGCCAGCGATGCCGCAGATTGCAGAGCCAAGGATAAAGATTTGCAAGTGACGCGCTGTCACGTTCTTGCCCATCGCCTCGGCGGCCACTTCGTTGTCACGGATTGCGCGCATCATGCGGCCCCATGGGCTTTGCAAGGCACGCTGTGCCAGCCACAACAGAACCACAAGGAACACAGTGAACAACAGCGCATAACCGACCTTAGTGTAAAGCGTGGAGGCAATGACCGGATCAAGCCCCCAACCCGCAGCTTTCTCGATGAACGTCGGATCTGCTTGCAACTCGATTTCATATGGAACCGGACGGGGCAGGCCGACCACGTTTTTCACGCCGCGCCCAAGCCAGTCTTCGTTCTTCATCACCGCGATGATGATCTCGGCAATGCCAAGCGTCGCAATCGCCAAGTAATCAGAGCGCAGACCAAGGGCCGTTTTGCCGATGATCCAAGCCGCGCCAGCCGCCAATACGCCACCTACGGGCCATGCAACAACCGTGAGCCAGCCGTAGTCCTTGTAGTTCTCGCCACCCCAGTTCAGGCCACCAAGGTAGCCCGTCAATGCAGGATTGATGTCTTCAACTTTGGCTACGCCGCCGTCAAAAACTGCACGGAACGCAAAGAAGCCCAGAACCAGCAGTGCGATTGTCATGAGCACACGCATGCGCCCCTTAGGCAGCCAGCGCAGCATCAAGACCGCCCCGATCACCGTCGCCGCACCCAGCAACAGGCCAAAGAGAATCTGCCAGCCACCCGCGCTCCATGCGCCCGGGGTGGAGGGCATTGAAATCAGCACCGTGGCCAAGCCGCCCAAAGCGACAAAGCCCATGATCCCGATGTTGAACAGGCCGGCAAAGCCCCATTGGAGGTTCACCCCCAACGCCATGATCGCGCTGATAAGTGCAAAGTTCAGCATCTTGAGCGCGGAGTCCCACGACCCCGAGAAAATCCAGAACGTCGTTGATCCCTCAAGGATATAAAGCGCCGCGACAAAGACGACGAGGAAAGTATTGCGCATAGAAAGTGTCATACGGATTGTCCCTTAAAGAGGCCCGTTGGCTTGAACAGCAGGACGATGATGAGAATGGCAAAGCTGACGGCGAATTTGTAGTCGGTCGATAGCAGCTGCACGAGACCCTCTGGCTCCCATGCCTCTGGCACGATGTAGCCGATCACCTTTTTGAACGCGTAAGTGATTGTCACTTCGGAAAAGGCGATGACAAAACCGCCCCCGATCGCGCCGAGCGGATTACCCAACCCCCCGACAACCGCGCTTGCAAAGATAGGAAGCAAAAGCTGGAAATAGGTGAATGCCTTGAACGATTTATCAAGCCCGTAGAGCACACCCGCCGTTGTGGCCAAGGCGGCGACGATCATCCATGTGACCATGACGACCTTTTCAGGGTTGATCCCCGAGAGCAAAGCAAGATCTTCGTTATCCGAAAATGCACGCATGGATTTGCCTGTGCGGGTCTTGTTGAGGAACCAGAACAACAAAGCCACCGCGATGACGGCCACGACAACCGTGATGCCTTGCGTTGTTTTGATTGCCAGACCTTCATCGAGACCTGTCACCTCTTTGAATGTGCGCACATTGATAATGAAGCGCTCGCCATCGGCAAAACGGATGTCACGCACACCAATGGTGAAACGCACGATCCCGTTCATGATAAACATGACGCCCATCGAAACGATCACCAGAATGACAGGCGCCGCCTTTTGCTTTCGGTAAAAACGGTAAACGAACCTGTCAGTCACAAGCACCAGAACGCAGGTCAGGATAATCGCAAAGGGCAAAGCGAGCAGGGCGGTTGGCAAAGGGCCAAACGTAATGCCGAGCGCCAATAGACCGTTGGTCAGAATAATGGTCATCGCCGTTCCGAATGCCATCGTGTCTCCGTGGGCAAAGTTGGAAAAGCGCAAGATCCCGTAAATCAGCGTGACACCAAGCGCACCAAGCGCAAGCTGCGCGCCGTAAGCAATGCCCGGCACAATCACATAGTTCGCCAATGCGGCGAGGGCGTTCAGGAAATCCATTATTTATCTCCTTGGCAAGTGCCGTGGTAGGTTATCACCATTGGCACATCTGGAAGTGCAGTCATGAGGCGCGCCTCACCATCTTTGGTGCTGATCACAGAAAAGATCTCTTCTGATATTGTGCGGCCACTTGTGAAGTCGACGGCGTTGGCGACAAACGCGCCGTCGCTATGAGTGACAATGACACGGCGAGTTGCCGCCGCATCGATTGCGTTGCCGCTTCCCACGCCATCCGTTGGCTTATCGTCCAAAGGGGTGAAGCCATACTCAATTGCAACATTGTAATCTGTGGCGTTGCAGCTTTCTTGTTCGACACATTCCACGGTAAAGTTACACGTCTGGTTGAAGTAGGCGTCTTCAGCAGAGGCGACTGTGCCCGAAAGCAGGACAACGCAGGTAAAGATATTTTTCATATCAGCCCCCCAAGAAGCTGCGGCGAACTTCGTCGTCTGCGAGCAACTCTTTACCTGTGCCGGTGTGGGCATTGCGGCCCTGCACCAAAACATAGGCTTTGTCAGCAATTTCAAGGGCTTGTCTGGCGTTCTGTTCGACCATCAAGATCGGGATACCCGTGCGAGC
>CAKZNT010000006.1 GCA_937132065.1 uncultured Loktanella sp. | reverse complement strand
CGCCGTACCGCGCTCCCGCCCATGCCCTCAAGGTGATTGCTGCGGGGGCTGATATTCTAGACATTGGTGGCGAAAGCACGCGCCCTGGTGCAGAGACCGTTGATAACGCGCGCGAGATTGCGCGCACATCGCCCGTCATTGCGGCAATCCGCGCGGTCACGGATGTGCCAATTTCAATTGATACCCGCAAAGCAGATGTCGCGGCAGGGGCCGTGGCAGCAGGGGCTGGTTTGATAAACGATGTGGCGGCAATGACCTTTGACCCTGACATGATCGATGTTGTCGCCCGCTCGAAAAAGCCGATTTGCCTGATGCATGCCCTAGGTGATCCTGCGACGATGCAGAACAATCCTGAATACGATGATGTGCTGCTTGATGTTTACGACTTTTTAGCCGCGCGCATTGCCGTGGCCGAAGCTGCTGGCATTGCGCGCGACAAGATCGTCGTGGACCCGGGTATAGGATTTGGGAAGACACTGGAACATAACCTGACGCTATTGCGCGGATTATCGCTTTTTCACGGGCTTGGCTGTGCGATCCTGTTGGGGGCATCGCGCAAAAAGTTTATCGGGACACTTGGGAATGCGCCTGACGCGAAGGACCGCATGGCAGGATCTGTCGCCGTTGCCTTGCACGGTGTGGCAGCAGGGGTGCAATTTCTACGCGTTCACGATACCTATGAGACAAAGCAGGCTGTGAACCTGCAATTGGCAATGGCGGAGCAGTAATGGCACGTAAACTTTTTGGAACTGACGGTGTACGAGGCACGGCGAATATCTATCCGATGACCGCCGAAATGGCGCTGAAGATTGGCGCGGCGGCTGGCCGGTATTTTCGCAATGACGGCTCGAACGGTCACCGTGTGGTGATTGGCAAAGACACCCGCTTGTCTGGCTACATGTTTGAAAATGCGCTGACGGCTGGTTTGACGAGCACGGGGATGAATGTCTTGCTGCTTGGCCCGGTTCCGACACCTGCGGTGGGACTGCTGACAACGTCGATGCGTGCGGATGTCGGCATCATGATTTCGGCGAGCCATAACCCGCATCACGACAACGGTATCAAGTTTTTTGGACCCGACGGCTTCAAGTTGTCAGATGAGGCCGAGTCCGAGATTGAGGCCTTGGTTGAATCCGTTATCGAGCCAGCAAAGGCGCAAAACATTGGCCGCGCTAAGCGGATTGACGATGGGCGTTTCCGTTACGCGGAGCGGATCAAGTCGACGTTCCCTCACGGCATGCGCCTTGATGGCCTGAAGGTCGTGATCGATTGCGCAAATGGTGCGGCCTACAAGGTTGCACCCGAGGTCCTCTGGGAGCTGGGAGCCACGGTTATCCCCGTGGGTGTTTCGCCAGATGGCTACAATATCAACGCAGGCTGCGGCTCTACTGCGCCGCTGTCGGCGGCTGAAACCATCATCAGCCACGGCGCAGATGTGGGTATCTGTCTGGATGGTGACGCAGACCGCGTCATGATTCTGGACGAGAAGGGGCGGGTCGCTGATGGCGATCAGTTGATGGCATTGCTTGCAGATCGCTGGGCGGCGGCGGATCGCTTGAACGGTGGCACATTGGTTGCGACTGTGATGTCAAATCTGGGCCTTGAGCGGTTTATGACAGGCAAGGGTCTTAACCTACTGCGCACTGGCGTTGGTGACCGCTATGTCGTTGAGGCGATGCGCGCTGGTGGCTATAACCTTGGCGGCGAGCAATCTGGCCATGTTGTGATGACAGACTACGCGACGACAGGTGACGGGCTGCTCGCGGGCCTTCAGTTTTTAACCGCTATGATCGAAACAGGGCAAAAAGCGAGCAGCCTGACCCAGAGTTTCGAGACAGTGCCGCAGTTGCTTAAGAATGTGCGCTACACGGCGGGGTCCGATCCGATGGATGCCGCGTCGGTCAAGGCCATTATCGCGGATGCTGAGGTCAAACTCGCGGGCAAGGGCCGCCTGTTGATCCGCAAGTCGGGCACAGAGCCCTTGGTCCGTGTCATGGCCGAATGTGAGGACGCGGATTTGCTGTTGCAGGTCGTTGACGGGATCGTTGCAGAGGTGGAGCGGGCTGTCTAAGCCCGCGTCCCGAATATCCGCTTGAGGCTGTTCCACTGGCTAACCAGCAAACCTATCATGATGAGCGCTAGCGCGGCGAAGAACCGTAGTGGCA
>CAKZNT010000005.1 GCA_937132065.1 uncultured Loktanella sp. | reverse complement strand
GCGGTTGTAGCTCAGCTGGTTAGAGTACCGGCCTGTCACGCCGGGGGTCGCGGGTTCGAGCCCCGTCAACCGCGCCATTTCTTCTTTTCTCCCTCAGAATTGATTTACATTCCATTGTGCGAATGTGTTATGTCTGCCTCGCAAGATATTGGAGGCAGTATGCAATTTCTCGATCAAATCCCGTTTCAACTTGTGCTGATAGCCTGTGTTACGCTTGGCCTTGCGCCGTTTTTTCCCGAGCCACATGTTTGGGAGAAGCTGAAGATGCTCGTTGCGGGTGATTTGCGACAGACCGTCGATATTTTTGATTTGCTGATGCACGGCCTGCCTTGGCTGGTTTTGCTGGCTAAACTGGCGCGCACGGTGCTGCGCGGGTAGGGGCGCTGCCCCCTTGGCCAAGTGGCCAATTCCCCCGGCATATTTCAGCTCGGAAGAAACGGGGGCGGCGCGTTTTTTACTTGGTGAATTCGTGGAGAATCCGTGCCCATGACCGTGTGCCCTTGTGGAAGGACGACAGGTCGTATTTTTCGTTTGGCGAGTGGATTGCATCATCATCCTTGCCAAAGCCGATCAGCATTGCGTCCATGCCGAGGATGGTTTTGAAGTAGCCTGCGATCGGGATCGAGCCGCCGCACCCGACATAAGCGGCCGCGTTTGGCCATTCGTCAGAGAGCGCGGTTTTCGCCTTGGCAAAGGCGGGGTCTGATGTGGACATTTGCCCTGCTGGCCCTGCGCCGTGGTCCTTGAAGCTGACTTTGCAGTCTGCCGGAATCATGGATTGCACAAGCGCGCGGAAGTCTTCGCGGATTTTGAAGGGGTCTTGTGTGCCCACGAGCCTGAAGCTGATCTTTGCTGTTGCCTCGGAGGGCAGCACGGTTTTGAACCCGTCACCTGTGTAGCCCGACGTCATGCCATTGACCTCACAAGTGGGCCGCGACCAGATCATTTCGAGCGGTCTGCGCCCTCTTTCGCCAGCGGGGATGGACAGCCCGACCGCTCCGAGGAATTCTGCGTCGTCGAATTTGAGGTCGTCCCAAGCGGCGGCCAGTTCGTTGGAGAGTTCGGGCACGCCATCATAGAAGTTTGGCACGGTGATCCGCCCGTCTTCGTCGTGCAGGCTTGCGATGATTTTCGCGAGCACCCGTGCGGGGTTCATGGCGATGCCGCCGTAACTCCCCGAGTGCAGGTCGAGGTCTGGCCCCGTGATTGTCAGCTCTTCCCCCAACAGCCCGCGCAACTGTGTGATGATTGCGGGCGTGCTGTCGCCGTAAAGCCCTGTGTCGCAGATGAGCGCGATGTCTGAGGTCAGCTCTGCGGCGTTTTCTTTCATGAAGGGGATCAGTGACGGTGACCCTGATTCTTCTTCGCCTTCAAAGAAGAGCGTGATGTTGGCGGGCAGGGTTCCGTGCACCTCTTTCCACGCGCGGCAGGCCTCGACGAAGGTCATCAGTTGCCCTTTATCGTCGGACGACCCGCGCCCGCGGATCACCCGCCCGTTGGCCGTGTCTTGCACCTGCGGATCGAACGGGTCGTTGTCCCATAGGTCGAGCGGGTCAACGGGTTGCACATCATAGTGGCCGTAAAACAGGATGTGCGGCCCGTCCCCCCCTGAATGTGCCACAACCATCGGATGCCCGGGTGTTGGTCGTTTGGAGGCTTCAAAGCCAATGGATTTGAGATCTTCCACGAGCCAGTCTGCCGCGCGGTCACAGTCTGCTTTGAACGCGGGGTCCGTCGAGATTGACGGGATACGCAAGAGGTCGAGGAGCCGCGCGGTTGCGTCCTCGATTGTGTCGTCGATTCTGGCGAGAACGGGATCAAGTGTCATAATTTGTTGCCTTTGTTGAGCAAGGTTGATGTGGATCAACCAAAGCCTAGCCCGACCCGTGCATAAGGCCAAGCAGGGGGGCGACAGATTGTAGCGTATTGCCCGCTGGCTTTTGCCCCTATATGGGGTCTAGAATAATTCTAAATTGCGCATGTGATTGCGTAACGGAGAGACGAAAGGAAGTCTTTTGGATTACGACCAGATGCTGAACACGGCGATCGAGAACCTTCACACCGAGGGCCGCTATCGCACGTTTATTGATATCGAACGCACCCGTGGTCAGTATCCACATGCGGTCTGGAACAAGCCGGATGGCACGACATCCCCTGTGACGGTTTGGTGTGGCAATGACTACCTTGGCATGGGGCAGCACCCTGTTGTTCTGGCCGCGATGCACGAGGCCTTGGAGGCCACGGGCGCGGGTTCGGGCGGCACGCGCAATATTTCGGGCACGACTGTTTACCACAAGCGCCTTGAGGCCGAGCTGGCTGATTTGCACGGCAAGGACGCCGCGTTGCTGTTCACAAGTGCATATATTGCCAATGATGCGACCCTTAGCACGCTGCCAAAGCTGTTTCCCGGCCTGATCATTTACTCTGACGAGCGTAACCATGCCTCGATGATTGAAGGGGTGCGCCGCAATGGTGGTGCAAAGCGCATTTTCCGTCACAATGATGTGGCCCATCTGCGTGAACTGATTGCCGCTGATGACCCCGCTGCCCCGAAGCTGATTGCTTTTGAAAGCATCTATTCGATGGACGGTGACTTTGGTCCGATTGCAGAGCTTTGCGATGTGGCCGACGAATTTGGCGCGCTGACCTATCTGGACGAGGTTCACGCGGTTGGCATGTATGGCCCACGCGGTGGCGGCATTGCCGAGCGCGATGGCCTGATGGACCGTGTTGATATTATCAATGGCACGTTGGCCAAGGCTTACGGCGTGATGGGCGGCTATATCGCGGCATCGCCCAAGATGTGTGACGCGATCCGCTCTTATGCCCCCGGCTTTATCTTTACGACCTCGCTTGCGCCTGCATTGGCGGCAGGGGCGGCGGCGTCGGTTGCGTTCTTGAAAGAAGATCAGGCGTTGCGTGCGGCCCATCAAACCCAAGCGGCAATTTTGAAATTGCGCCTTAAGGGGCTTGGTTTGCCGATTATTGATCACGGTTCGCATATTGTGCCGCTGATTGTGGGTGACCCAAAGCATACCCAAAAGCTGTCGGATATGTTGCTCGAAGAGTTCGGGATGTATGTGCAGCCGATCAATTTCCCGACTGTTCCACGCGGCACGGAGCGCTTGCGCTTTACCCCGTCGCCTGTGCACGGACCGCGTGAAATGGATGCTCTTGTCGGCGCGCTTGACGGGCTATGGTCGCACTGTGCGCTGAATCGTGCCGAATTAACTGCCTAATCTTTCTGCATGTGCATCACACGGTTGTGTGTGGTAAGTAATTAGTAACGCAAGTGGACGGTTCGATTCGTCCACTTAATTTGGGCAGGCAGGCTTCGGGACAAAGCATGATCGGTAAAAGCTTCAGGCGCGCTAAAGCAGCTGATGACGTCAAGTCGAACGGATTTGACGGATTCGATTTGCGTCTTGGTGATTTGATGCGCGGCGAGCGTGCGACAATGGGCAAGAGCCTGTTGGATGTGCAGCGCGAGCTGAAGATCAAGGCCGCATATATCGCAGCCGTTGAAAACGCTGATCCGTCTGCTTTTGACACCCCCGGTTTTATTGCGGGTTATGTGCGGTCCTATGCCCGCTATCTGAATATGGACCCCGATTGGGCGTTTGACACGTTCTGCCGCGAAAGCGGGTTTGCGACGGCCCACGGCATGTCGGCAATGGCCTCGTCTGCGAAGCCGGTGCGCGCTGACATTGGTGCAAATGGCGCTGGCAAAGACATTTTCTCATCGTCCGCGACACCGTTTATCCCTGCGGGAGAGGCGATGTTGTCACGCGTTGAGCCCGGCGCAATCGGGTCGGTCGCGGTTTTGATCGCCCTTATCGGTGGCTTGGGCTACGGCGGCTGGACGGTCTTGCAAGAAGTGCAAAAGGTGCAGTTCGCGCCCGTTGACCAGACACCGACGGTTGTTTCCGATCTTGATCCGCTTGCGGGTGCGACCAATGGCATCTCTGAAACTTCGACCCCTGATGTGGTTGCCGCTTTTGACGCGCCATCGCCTGAGGCGCTTGACCGGTTGTATCGCCCGCAGGCCTTGGATGTGCCTGTTTTGGTGGCCCGTGATGGTCCGATTTCGACGTTGTCCCCCAATCTGGGCGGCACTTTGCCCGCGTCCGAGACCCTAGATGGCACTGTTGTGGCGTCGGTTGATACCGTGACGGGTGCGGCTGCGATCCAAGTTAACGAAGGCCCTGTTCCTGAAGTCCAGCTTGTTGCGGCCCGCCCTGCGTGGGTGCGTGTGCGTGCGGCTGACGGCTCGGTGATCTTTGAAGGGATCATGGATGCGGGTGATCGTTTTGCCCTGCCTGCAACCGAAGAACCCGCGACATTGCGCGTGGGCGAAAGTGGTGCAATCTACTTTGCTGTCAATGGCTTGGCCTATGGTCCTGCTGGTCCTAACGGGTCGGTGACGTCCAATCTTGATCTTTCTGCACAGCATCTGACACAGACCTATGCTGCCGCTGACTTGACTGCTGATCAAGGTCTTGCTGCCGCCGTCAGTCTGGTTGCCGAAGCGGTTCTACCTACCGAATAAACCTGCGATTGCTGGTTGCTGCTGCCCGCTTGCCTGCATAGGTATGGCGTGACGCTTCTTGTTCAAAAGGCTTGCTTTGATGTCCCTAAATCACATCCGTCCGTGGCGCAATATCGAGCGCCGCAAATCCCGTCAGATCATGGTTGGCAATGTGCCCGTTGGTGGCGACGCCCCGATCACGGTGCAGACGATGACCAACACGTTGACGACAGATGTGAAGGGCACGATTGCCCAAATTCAGGCCGCCGCCGATGCGGGTGCGGATATTGTGCGGGTGTCGGTTCCTGATGAGGACTCGAGCCGTGCGTTGAAGCTGATTGTGCCCGAGGTGTCTGTGCCAATCGTCGCTGACATCCATTTCCATTATAAGCGTGGCATAGAGGCCGCCGAGGCAGGCGCGGCTTGTTTGCGGATCAATCCCGGCAATATCGGTGATGAAAAGCGTGTCCGCGAGGTGATCAAGGCGGCCCGCGACAACAATTGCTCTATTCGGATCGGGGTGAATGCAGGGTCGCTGGAGAAGCATTTGCTTGATAAATACGCAGAGCCTTGCCCAGATGCGATGGTCGAAAGCGGTCTCGATCACATCAAGATATTGCAGGACAATGATTTTCACGAGTTCAAGATCAGCTGTAAGGCGTCTGATGTGTTTATGGCTGCCGCTGCTTATCAGCAGTTGGCCGAGGCCACTGATGCGCCGATCCACCTTGGCATTACCGAGGCGGGGGGGCTGATCTCGGGCACGGTGAAATCCGCGATTGGTATGGGCAATCTATTGTGGGCGGGCATCGGTGATACGATCCGCGTGTCCCTGTCTGCTGATCCTGTTGAAGAGGTCAAGATGGGCTTTGAGATCCTCAAGTCGCTTGGCCTGCGCCATCGCGGTGTGAACATCATTTCCTGCCCGTCTTGCGCCCGTCAGGGGTTTGACGTGATCAAAACCGTTGAAGCCTTGGAACAGCGGCTAGAGCATATCAAGACCCCGATGAGCCTGTCGATTATCGGCTGTGTCGTGAATGGTCCGGGCGAGGCCTTGATGACTGATGTCGGCTTTACAGGCGGTGGCGCTGGGTCGGGCATGGTTTACCTCGCAGGCAAGCAAAGCCACAAGCAGTCGAACGCGGACATGGTTGACCATATTGTCGAACAGGTCGAGAAAAAGGCCGCCCAACTTGAAATGCAGGCGGCCAAGGATGTTGAGTGACACAACTATGTAGGATGGGTTTTAACCCATCTTAGCCGTCTTGACGGATCGATTCCACGAGTTGCTGCATCTGGTTCAATGGCACATAGCCGCGCACCATCTGGTCGGCGACAACAAATGTGGGCGTCCCGCTGATCTGCATCGCTTGACCCAGCAGTCTGTTATCATTGATGATTTTGGCGACTTCGCCGCCTTGCATTTCCACAAGCACCGCCGCTGTATCAAGATCGAGGCTGTCGGACAGTTTGCCCAACATCTCTGGAGTCACGTCACCGCGAAATTCCATGAGTGTATTGTGCGCCGCTTCGTAGGCTTCGTCCCCTGCCACGATTTTCACGGCAATCGCGAATTGTGCCGCTAGCATCGACTGCTCGCCCAAGATCGGGAATTCCTTCACGATGTAGCGGATGTTGCCGTCCGTTGTGAGCAACTCGCTCACCTCCGGGTGCGCCTTTTTGCAGTAGCCGCATTTGTAGTCGGTGAACTCCACGATGATCACGTCGCCATCCGGATTGCCCCCGACCCAAGAGTTTGGATCGTCGTGCAACTGCCCTGAATAGGTCTGCGCCAGTGTCATGTCGTTGCTCACCTTGGCCGCTTGCTCTCGTTGCTCAAGCACGCCGATCGCTTCCATCAGAACCTCGGGATTTTCCATCAGGTAGGCGCGCACCTCGGCCCGAAAGGCGGTGCGTTCGGCGTCTGACATCGCCTCTTGTGCGATTGCGGGCGCGGCGAGGGTCAAGCTAAGGGCGAGGGCTGCAATTTTCATGGTCGTCTCTTTTCTGTTCGATTTGTGCGACTGCAGATCACATCTGTGCAGGCCTGCCAAGGTCGGATGTTGACGCACCCTAGCGGGTAAGGGCACAAGTGGCGAAACTATACGAGGCAGCGCATGAAACATTCAACCAGAGGTGACGTCGATCCCTTTATTGTGATGGACGTTATGGAGGCGGCCCGTCAGGCGGAAGCGGACGGACGTCATATCATTCACATGGAAGTCGGCCAGCCTGGCACGGGTGCCCCTGCGGGTGCGCGCGCCGCACTTGCCGCCCAGCTTGAAGAACCGCTTGGGTATACTGTTGGTCTTGGCTTACCTGCGCTGCGCGCCCGTATCGCGCGCCATTACGCCGAGGTTTACGGCGTTGACCTTGATCCTGCCCGCGTGGTGATCACGTCTGGTGCGTCGGGCGCGTTTCTGCTCGCGTTCTCTGCGCTGTTTGACAATGACGCCCGCGTTGGCCTTGGCTTGCCGTGCTACCCGTCCTATCGCCAAATCCTGAAAGCCGTGGGCCTCAAGGCGGTGGAGATGAAGACGACCGCAACGAGTCGTTACCAACCCCAGCCCGCAGATGTTGCGGCGCACGAACTGGATGGGTTGATCGTTGCCTCGCCTGCTAATCCCACGGGCACGATGCTTGATCTGGATGAGTTGGCCGCTCTCGCTAAGGCCTGCGCCGACCGTGGCACGGCGTTCATCTCCGACGAGATATATCACGGTATTTCATATGATAAGCAGTCGGTTACGGCCCTTCAGGTGACGGATGACGTCTATGTCGTCAATTCGTTTTCCAAGTATTTCTCGATGACGGGCTGGCGTGTCGGGTGGATGATTGTCCCCGCCGATCATGTGCGATTGGTCGAGCGGCTGGCTCAGAATATGTTTATCTGCGCACCCCATGCCTCTCAGGCGCTTGCGCTTGCGGCGTTTGACTGTGCGGACGAGCTCGATGGTCACCTAGAGGTTTACGCGGCCAATCGTGACCTGATGCTCAAGGGCTTGGTCCGCGCGGGTCTGACCAAATTCGCGCCCCCTGACGGCGCGTTTTACATCTATGTTGATGTCTCCGATTATACCGATGATGCCCGCGCGTTTGCAGCGCAAATTCTGGATGAAGCGGGCGTTTCGGTGACCCCGGGCTTGGACTTTGATCCCGAGGAGGGCCACAAATGGTTGCGGCTTTCTTATGCCCGTTCGACGGCTGATATCACAGAGGGCGTTGCCCGATTGCAGGCCTTTATGGAGGCGCGTGCCTGATGCTACGACTACTGGCGATCCTGATTTGGTGCGCGGGCGGCGCGTTGGCGCAAGATTTTAGCGCCTTGGCCCGTGTTGATGTGTCAAAGAGCCAAGTCCGCGATGCGGGGGACGGGTTGTCGATTGATTTGCATCTTAGCCAGCCCGTGCCTTATCGGGTTTACACCTTGGATGTGCCGCGCCGTCTGGTGCTTGATTTTCGTGAGGTTGACTGGCGTGGCGCGCGTCGAGAGGCGTTGCTCAACGCCGATAATGCAAGCGATCTGCGCTTTGGCCCGTTGCGCCCCGGCTGGTCGCGCATGGTTGTTGATCTGGCCGCGCCAATGGGTGTGACCGAGGCGGGCATGCAGGTCGAAACCGCGACGGGGCTTGCGTATCTCCACGTCGCGCTGCGCGAAATTGATGCGGATCAGTTTGCCAAGGGGGCAGGCGCGCCCCAAGACGCAGGTTGGGAGGAACTCTCGCTTGTTGATAGCACGATTGCCGCCCCAAAGGGCGAGGATGGCCCGCTGGTTGTGGTGATTGATCCGGGTCATGGTGGCATTGATCCCGGTGCAGAGCGGGCAGGCCTGCGCGAGGCGGATTTGATGCTGGCACTTGGTATCGAATTGGCCGAAGCGATCAACCGCACGGGCACGATGCGGGCTGTTTTGACCCGTGATGCAGATTTCTTTGTGCCGCTAGAGGCGCGCATGACGATTGCACGGGCGGCGGGGGCGGATGCGTTCCTTTCGCTACATGCGGATGCTCTGGAATTGGGCGGTGCGCGCGGCGCATCGGTTTATACCCTGTCGCAAGAGGCGGCGGATGGTGCATCCGAGCGGATGGCAGAGCGCCATGAGCGCGGTGATTTGCTGGCTGGTCTGGATTTGCAGGGGCAGGATGACCGTATTGCGGGCGTCTTGATGGACCTTGCGCGCCTTGAAACCGGCCCTGCGGGCGAGCGTTTGGCGAGTGCGGTTGTGTCGGGCTTGCGCGCAGCGGGCGTGCGGCTTCATAGCCGCCCCAAGCGCAAGGGCAGGTTGGCGGTGCTCAACGCGCCCGACTTTGCCAGTGTGCTGATCGAGATAGGATTTTTGTCATCTGACACGGATCGTGCTAATCTGAGCCGCGCAAATACACGTGCCCCGATGGTGCGTGGCATTGTGGCGGCATTGCAAGCATGGGCTGATGATGAGGCCGCGCGTGCCAGATTGATCCGCCAGTAGGCACATCTGCTCAAAAAGTGATGAGATTACAGGCGAAATTGCGCCAAAAATGCCCATTGCGGTTTTGACCATTTGCCCGTGCCCGCCTATAAGCCAGTCAACTAAATGGGGGTCTTTGACCGTGCTGCGTTTTATCATGTCTTTCTTTGGCGGTATCTTTTCGATGCTGACGCTTGGCCTCGCGATGATGGCGCTCACTTTGGGGGCGATTTTCTACATGTATGGCCGCGATTTGCCGTCCTATGACGTGCTGTCGCAATACGCCCCAAAGACGATCAGCCGTGTTTATTCGAGCGAAGGTCGTATCATTGATGAATTCGCCACCGAGCGGCGATTGTTCACACCTGCGGCGGAAATCCCCGACATCGTGAAGCAGGCGTTTATCTCGGCAGAGGACAAGAACTTTTATTCGCATCCCGGTTATGATTTGCGCGGTATGGCGGCGGCGCTCGTTGACGCGGTGAAGTCGCGCGGCGAGGACTTGCGTGGTGCATCCACGATTACCCAGCAGGTCACCAAGAACTTTTTGCTGGATGGTTCGCGCACGGCGGAACGTAAAATTCAGGAATTGATCCTTGCCCCGCGCCTCGAGGCAACTTTGGGTAAAGAGGGTATTCTTGAGCTATATCTCAACGAGATTGATCTGGGTGTGCGCTCGTTTGGTGTGACGGCTGCGGCGCAGAGTTACTTTAACAAGCCGCTCTCGGATTTGTCCCCAGCCGAGGCTGCGTTTTTGGCGGTGCATCCAAAGGCGCCCTATAGCTATCACCCTGTGAAAAACCGCGAAGCCGCCCTTGCGCGCCGTGATTTCATTTTGCGCGAGATGCATGAGAACGGTTATCTGACCGATGAGGGCTATGAGGTCGCTTTGGCGGATCCGTTGCGCACTGTGCAAAATGGCGATTTCACCTCGTTTTTCGAGGAGCGCCCGTCGCGGGACTACTTTACCGACGAAATCCGCCGCCAGTTGAGCCAGAACTTCGGTGAAGACGAGTTCTTTTCTGGAGGTCTGTCGATCCGAGCCACGGTTGACCCTGAAATGCAGGTCGAGGCGGCGCATGCCTTGCAGCGCGCCTTGGAAAAATATGACCGCGGTATTGGCCGCTGGCGTGGCACGGGCAAAACGATCCCTGTTGAAGAATTGGCGTCCGAAGAAAGCTGGCGCGCGGCATTGCGTAGCGTTGTTGTGGCCCGCGATGTGACCCTAGAAAGCCCTTGGCATCCTGCGGTCATCCTTGCCATTGAAGACAACCAGATGCGTGTTGGAATCGAGGGCGTGATTGCCACCGAGGCCGAGCCACAGATCATCCCGCGTAAAGACATCGAATGGATGCGCGGCAACTTTACCGACAATTTCGCGGTGGGGGACGTTGTTCACATCCGCCGCATGATCACGGATGCTGATGGCAGCTTTATCCGCTGGACGTTGCGCCAAGTGCCAGAAGTGCAGGGCGGCTTTATGGCGATGGACGTCAACACGGGGCGCGTGATTGCGATGCAGGGCGGGTTCTCTTATCAGAATTCGGTGTTTAACCGCGCCACGCAGGCCAACCGCCAACCCGGATCGTCGTTCAAGCCGTTCGTCTATGCTGCGGCCCTTGATAGTGGTTATTCACCAGCGACGATCGTTGTCGATGCGCCGATCGAGATCAACACCCCGCAAGGTGTCTGGCGTCCGCAGAACTCGTCCAACCAGTTTTACGGCCCAACGCCGCTGCGCACGGGCATCGAGCAATCGCGCAACCTGATGACCATTCGTTTGGCCCAAGAAGTCGGGATTGGTGTTGTTGGTGATTACGCCGAAAAGTTCGGTGTTTATGAGCGTATGAACCGCGTTTTGTCCACGGCGCTTGGCTCTGACGAGACCACGTTGTTCAAGATGGTGGCGGCCTATGCGATGTTTGCCAATGGTGGCGAGCGCGTGGAGCCGACCCTTGTTGACCGTGTGCAGGACCGCTACGGCAAAACGGTTTACCGCCACGACGAGCGGATTTGCGATGATTGTAGCGACCTTAACCTGCCGCTTGGCCAGTCGCCCCGCATTGTATCTAACCGCGAGCGGGTGATGAACGAAATCACCGCGTATCAGCTGACCTCGATGATGCAGGGCGTTGTGCAGCGCGGTTCTGCAAGAAAAACTGTCAACCTGCCTGTGCCGATCGCGGGCAAGACAGGCACAACAAACGATGCCAAAGACGTTTGGTTCGTCGGCTTCTCGAGCAACATCGTTGCGGGCTGCTATATCGGCTTTGACAACCCGCGCACGCTTGGCCCCGGTGCATTTGGTGGCACGATGTGTGGTCCTGTGTTCAACCAGTTCATGACCCAGGCAATCAAGAAATATGGGGGCGGCAAGTTTAACGTCCCTGCCGACTGTCAGTTCATCAAGATCGACCGCTTTTCAGGTGCGCGGCTGCCTGACGGCGCTGGTGGCGACAACGTGATTGCCGAGTGTTTCCGTCCGGGTGAAGAGCCAGTCTTTGGTGTGAACCTTGATGGTGGTTTTGGCATGGCGGCGGACCTGCCGTTGTTTGACGTGGTCCCGCGCGCGACCCGCAATGTGACCACGTCGACAGGTGGCACAGCGCAGGTTGGCCCCAAGGCGACATTCGGTTCGCTTTCCTCGGGTGGTCTTTACTAATTTCCGTGGTATGAGCTTGGCTTAGTCACTTCCCAAGATAGGTGCTTTATGCGCGCAGATACCCAGAACTCCGTTGATGCGATTGAAAAGTCGTTGAACTTGCTTGCTCAACGTTTGGACTATGAGACCGCCCCTTACCGGCTTGAGGAATTCAACGCCCGCGTTGAAGATCCGACCCTTTGGGACGATCCGGCTGCCGCGCAAAAGCTGATGCGGGATCGTCAGAATCTGGTTGATGCGATTGCCGCCTATGAGGGCATCCGTCAGGAGTTGGCCGACAACGTCGAGTTGATCGAGATGGGTGAAATGGAGGATGACGCCGAGATCGTCACCGAGGCCGAAGCATCCCTCAAGAAGCTCGAGACAAAGGCGGCCCAAAAGGAGCTGGAAGCCCTGCTTGATGGCGAGGCTGACGGCAACGATACCTTCCTTGAGATCAACTCGGGCGCGGGTGGCACGGAGTCGTGTGACTGGGCCAATATGCTGGCGCGCATGTATGTGCGGTGGGCCGAGAAGAAGGGCTACAAGGTTGAACTACAATCCGAGACCCCTGGTGAAGAGGCGGGCATCAAATCGGCGGCCTACAAGATCAGCGGCCCCAATGCCTATGGTTGGCTAAAGTCGGAAAGCGGCGTGCATCGCTTGGTGCGGATTTCGCCGTTTGATAGTGCCGCCAAGCGCCATACATCGTTCACCTCTGTGAAGGTCTATCCGGTTGTCGATGACGACATTGATATTCAGGTCGAGGCCAAGGATATCCGCCTTGATACCTATCGCTCGTCGGGGGCGGGTGGTCAGCACGTGAACACCACGGATTCGGCGGTGCGTATCACCCACTTCCCCACGGGGATCGTCGTGACCTCTTCCGAGAAGTCCCAGCACCAGAACCGCGATATCGCGATGAAGGCGTTGAAGTCGCGCCTTTATCAGATGGAGTTGGACAAGCGGTCGGCCATTGTGAACGATGTGCATGAGAACGCTGGTGATGCGGGCTGGGGCAACCAGATCCGATCATATGTTTTGCAGCCCTACCAGATGGTCAAGGACCTGCGCACCAACCACGAGACCTCTGATACCAAGGGTGTGCTGGACGGTGATCTTGATAGCTTTATGGCGGCGACGTTGGCCCTCGCGGTATCTGGCAAGTCGCGGGCGGATGCGCAGGCTGACGACTAGTAATACAGCGTTTCTGCGGGCTGCGTGCTTGGCCACAGATAGAAGAAGAGCATGTAGAGCACGATCATCGCCACGAGGCCAAGGCCGCTCGAGAGCGTCTGCCGCCCGAATGCTCCTATAGTGCGCCACGTCGCTGACAGGGCTTCACTGCGCTTGGGTGCGAGGTTTGGCTGCTTGTCAGGGCGAAATACCGCCAGATAGAACTTGTAACTCATCAGCCCGACAAAAATGAGCAAGCCGATGATATTGCTGCCCGCAGGGGCATCGCGCATCGGGTCTGACGACCACATCATCAAGCTGACGATCAAGATGGCCCCGCCAAAGACGAGAAATGTCATTTTGCGTGTCGACTTGATCGGTGCGGGGGTGTCGTAGCCATCCAGATGGCGCGCCTCGGCTTTGCTATGGCTGACCATGTCGCGCAGGGCCGCCAGCACGAGGTGAAACGGCAGCAGGTAGCCAAGCAGGCTAAAGGCGATCCAGCGAAAGTCGGTGGCGATCTGAAACAGCGTGAGCGCCGCGAATGTCACGAAAGCGGCAAGGAATTGCAGCCTGACCGAAAGCCTATGCCCAGATGTATCGCGGAACACCGCAGAAAGTTCGCTTTCGTTTTGTTGATACATGGGTGTGCTCCAAGAGTTGCGCATAGTTATGCAGATCGACTTGGTCACTTTATGGCGAATGCGCGCAGATATTGGGGCAGGGGTGCAGCCCCACGAAAAAGGGCGCACTGATTTGCATCAGGCGCCCGTTTGCTGACCAAGAAGGTCAAATTCAGGATTTGCTGTCGCTGTTGGTTGGCATCTTTGCCTTGCCGCCAGTGCCAGTTGTCAGTGGATCGTCCTGACGCTGCACGGACCCTTCGAAGTGGGCGCCGCTCTCGATTGCGATTGTCTTGTGGATGATGTCACCCTCGACGCGCGCGGTCGATGTCAGGCGGACCTTGAGGCCACGGACACGACCGATGACGCGGCCATTGACCACAACATCATCAGCGATCACTTCACCTTTTACGGTTGCGCCTTCACCGACTGTGAGCAGGTGCGCGCGAATGTCGCCGTCAACCTGACCTTCAATCTGGATGTCGCCAGTGGTCTTGAGGTTACCCGTCACAAGCAGGTCAGAGGACAGCACGGACGCCGCTGGCTTTGCTTTTGGTGCGGATGCCTTGAAGTCAGGGGCAGGCGCAGTTGGCTTTGCCGCAGGCATTGTTGGTGTTTCATCGGCCTTCGGGCCTGGCTCATTGATTTTGGATTTAGAAAACATCTTGTCCAGCTCTTATATAAATCATTGGGTTAACAGGTGCGCCACCGACGCGGACCTCGTAGTGAAGATGGGGTCCGGTGGATCGGCCTGAATTGCCAATAGCACCAATTTGCTGTCCGCGCGAGACCCTTTGACCCACTTTTACGTCAAGACGGCTTTGGTGGGCGTAGCGGGTCTCGATCCCGAACTCGTGTTGGATCTTGACCAGACGCCCATATCCGGACGACCAACCCGCATGGGTGACCACACCGTCAGCGGTTGCATAGATTGGCGTGCCGATTGGCCCGGCAAAGTCTGCGCCCGCGTGAAGGCGGCCCCAGCGCTGGCCAAAACCGGATGTGAAGCGGAAGTTGGATTTCACAGGAATGTCGAACGGCGCGCGTTCAGCGGCAATCCGGTAAAGGTTGATCCGGTCCATCCGGTCAAGAATACCGTTTGCACGACTTGTGTCGGGATCTGGGCCGCCGCCCTTGGTCGAGAATTGCAGGGGCGTCAGCGGGCCACCAGTGCCCGAGTAGCCACGGCGCACGGCACTGAGCAGGCTGTCAGGGTTCAGGCCCGCAGAGCGGAACATTTTGTCGAGCGGCTCGACGGACACCAGCATGGCCTCTTCCAACTGGCGGAAGATTTCATCGTTCTTCTCCTGCAAGAGGCGCAGTTCAAGTTCCATTTCGGCAGCGTGATCCAATGCGAAGGCCGCGTCAGCAGCGATCAGATCACGTTCTGCGGCCGTGTCGCGCAACGCGTCAGCAAGCAGGTTCACTGTGCCAGTCGCCTCTTGCGTCATGGCGCCAGCATTTGCAGCAGTCCCATCTGCGAAGAGGGCGGCAACCTGATCGCGGGCTTCTTCGCGGGCTTTCATCGTGTCGCGTAGCGTGGATTGCACCACCTCAAGGCCAGTTTCCAGCTCGCGGCGTTTGTCTTCGGTGTTGAGCAACTCGGACTGCATGATCGAAATCTGATCAAGTGCCGAGTTGAAGCGACGCTGTGCGGCCACGGCCTCTTCGGCGCGAATGTCGCGCTCGCTTGAGAGCGAGTTAAGCCGCTGCTCGTAAATCATTTGGTCACGTTGGGCCTGAGCGCGGAAATTTCCTGCGCCGATGCTGTCCATCAACAAGATGGCGGTGGCGATAATTGTCCAGCCAACAATAAGCGTGCCGCCCGTCCAAGCCACAAGCTGCGTTTCGGCTGTCAGGCGGATGAAGCGTGTTTCGCTGTCAGAGCGCAGAAACAGGCGCTTTTCCGGAAAGCGGCCCTCGAGCCACCCGTGAATTTTAGTTGTGATGCGTGATCGCAAAGCTGTTGTCCTTGTCCCGTCCCATTTTGCGACGGGCTCCCACACCCAGCATATGCCGCACAACGGTGTTAGCCATCCGCGCAGGGTCTCGCAACTTTTTTAGTCCAATGATTCGCGATTTTTCGCTAAATTCCGTAGGGTTAGGCGTATTTCTGCCGACTATTTTGCAAAATCTTCAGGATTTTCGCCTGCGAGCGGCCAATAGAAGTCTGGCGGGATGCCTGCCTCGGCGCGTTTCTCTTCGTTGAACGGCGGTTTGAGTTGGCTGTGAAAGTAGCGTTTTACGAGCCCGTGGAATGTCGGGGTGGGGTCAAGACCGTGGCGTCCGCACTGATAATGGAACCACTTTGACCCATAGGCCACGTGATGCACCTCTTCGGCGTAAATCGTTTCGAGGGCGGCAACGGCGTCATCTGCTTTGGCCTGTTTGAAAAGGCGGATCATGTTTGGTGTCACGTCGAGGCCGCGCGCCTCGAGCACCATCGGAACCACGGCGAGCCTGCCCATAAAATCATCAGCAGTGTCCTGCGCCGCCTGCCACATACCTGCATGGGCATCGAGCGCGCCGTAGTGGCTCCCGAGTGCTTCAAGGCAATCGCACATCAGGTTGAAATGTTTGGATTCTTCGTTGGCAGATTTGACCCAATCATCATAGAACCCGATCGGCATTTCGATATGGGCAAAACGCGCGATGATGTCCCAGTGCAGGTCAACGGCGTTCAGTTCGATATGGGCAACCGCATGTAAAAGCGCGATCCGCCCTTGCTCGGTTCCGGGCTTGCGCCTTGGCACATCACGCGGGTTCAGCAGGTTCGGCGTGGCAGGGCGTGCCGGCTGGTCGGGCGGCGTCGCTGCGCCAATTTCAGGCGTTTCACTAGATTTTCGCGCGGCCTGCCAGAGGGCGGCATAGTGACGTGATAGGGCCGTTTTGGCTTTGCCGTCTGCCGTGGTCAGCACATCAACAGCCATTTGAGTAAGCGATTTCATATGCTTGCGACCCCTAAGTGTCAGCCGCAGCGGCAAGGACGGCTGCGACATGCCCTGCGACTTTGACCTTGCGCCAGATCTGTTTGATCTGCCCGTCAGCACCAATGAGGAAGGTCGCCCGCTCGATCCCCATATAGGTGCGCCCATACATGGATTTTTCAACCCACGTGCCGTAGGCCTCGCAAATCGCGCCCTCCTCGTCGGAGATCAGCGCAATGCCCAGATCATGTTTGGCAACGAATTTGTCGTGCTTTTTCACGGTGTCCTTTGAGACGCCAATGACGGCGGTGTCGGCTTTGGCAAAGTCGTCACTGGATTGGGTAAAGCCGATTGCCTCTTTTGTGCAGCCTGGCGTGTCGTCTTTTGGGTAGAAATACAGAACGACTTGCTGCCCTTTGAAATCGGAAAGGGACAGGGTTTCACCGCCATCTCTTAGCGCGCTGAACTGCGGGGCTAGATCACCGATTTTGAGGTCGCTCATGTCAATTCTCCCATTGTGCAATAAAGTTGGTTTTGTTTTAGCCCAACTCGGGCAAAGATATAGGCCAGCGGTATCAGGCGGACAATGGACGAAGACACTTCCCCACAGGTGAAAAAGCGCAGCCCTTGGCAGCGGGCTTGGCTTGTCGTGCGCACGGTTGGTTTAATTGCGGGGCTGCCGCTCTTGTTTGCGGTGGTTGCCGCGCTGTTGATGCTTGGTAAGAACATTGATGCGCCCGATTGGTTTACCGCCCGTATCGAAGCGCGCGCCGCCCAGATGTTGCAGGGTGGAAGCGTAGAATTTGGCAATATTTTCATCACAGTAGGGCGTGATCTTCATCCAGAGGTGACGCTGATTGATACCATCGTGCGTGACGGTGATGGTGTGCAATTGGCCCGTGTCCCGCGTGTTGAAGGAGGCATTTCGCCGCGTGGTCTCTTGTTCGAGGGCAGCGTGCTGATGCAAAATATCGTCGTATCGGGCGCGCAGATTGACCTGACGCGCGCGGCAGACGGATCGGTTGCCTTGGCGTTTGGTGGCGCAAAAGAGAGTAACTCGGCGCCCTCGCTTACGGCCCTTTTAGACCAGAGTGACCAGATTTTTGACCGCCCCGCGCTTGCGGCACTTGAAACTGTGACGGCGTCCAATCTTGTTGTGAACTACGCGGATGTGCGCGCTGGCCGTAGCTGGACGGTCGATGGTGGTGTGATCTCGCTGGACCTGAGCGACAACAAGACGGCCCTGCGCGGCGACTTCAATGTGCTCTCGGGGGGGGCGGAGTTCACCCGTTTGACGTTGAATTACAGCAGTTTACGCGGGTCACGGGCGGCGAGCATGGCGGTGCAGATCACCGATGCGCGCGCGCGCGATATTGCAACCCAATCGGATGCATTGCGGTTTCTGGCCGAGATTGACGCGCCGATCACTGCGGCCCTGCGCACTAGTCTGGACGAAGCGGGCACGCTGGGCCCATTGAGCGCGACGCTTGAGTTGGGGCGAGGGGTTTTGCAGCCCAATGCCGCAACCGAGCCTGTGCCGTTTGACGAGGCCAAGGCCTATCTGACCTATGAGCCTGACAGTCAGTTGATCCGCTTTGATCATGTTGAATTGCAGTCGCCACTTGGCGCGTTGACAGGGCGCGGGCGCGCCTATCTGCGCGATTTGGTGGACGGTGTGCCGCAGGCCTTGGTGGCGCAGTTTACTGTGCCCAAAGCGCGGATTTCGGCAGGGAGCCTCTATGCCGAGGGCATGGATTTACCCCCCGCATCGGTTGACTTGCGGCTGCGGTTTAATCCGTTCCGGATCGAAGTCGGCCAGTTTGTCAGCGTTGACGGTGACACGCATCTGGCGCTGTCGGGGCAGGTTGATGCAACGCCAGAGGG
Source organism: uncultured Loktanella sp. (assembly GCA_937132065.1). Taxonomy (GTDB): domain Bacteria; phylum Pseudomonadota; class Alphaproteobacteria; order Rhodobacterales; family Rhodobacteraceae; genus Yoonia. The sequence continues at coordinate 24,068 of CAKZNT010000005.1, read as the reverse complement.
TTGGACGGTTGCCCTTGATGGTCAGGTCGATCAGACCACGCCCGCGCGCTTGGTGGCGCTATGGCCCGTGTCGATCAAGCCAAAGTCGCGCCAGTGGATCGTCGATAACATTTCGGGGGGGCAATTGCGCAATGCCACCTTTAACGCCCGAGCGGTGCAGGGGGCAAAACCGGTGGTCGCCGTCCGGTTTGAATTCGAGGGGGCCACAGCGCGTTTCATGCGCACGATGCCGCTATTGCAAGATGCGGATGGTGTTGGGTTTATTGAAGAAAACCAGCTAATTTTGTCGCTGGATCATGGTCGCGTGCCTGCCGCGCAGGGCGGCATGGTTGACCTGTCGGGCACAACGATGGTGATCCATGACACCCGTGTGAAGGGGGGGGATGCCACCGTTGATCTTGCCCTAGCGGGGTCTATTACGTCGATGCTTTCGCTCATAGATCGTGAGCCGTTCCAGTTCATTTCCAAGGGCGGGCAATCGGTGACGATGGCAGACGGGCGTGCGCAGTTGCGCGGCGAGATCAGCTTTCCGATGCGGCGCGGCGTGCCTCCTAATGAGGTGCGCTACGATCTGACGGCGCGTCTGCGTGATGTTGCCAGCGACACAATTGTGAAGGGGCGCAGTTTGCGCGCCTCCCGTCTGGATCTGACGGTCGACAATAGCGAGATTGCTATTTCTGGTCCGATGCAGCTTGACGGGCTGGCCTTGGACGCAAGCTGGCGCAAGACATTCGGGGCGCAGTTTGCAGGGCGCAGTCAGGTGCGCGCCCAAGTTCCTTTGTCAGAGCAGGCTTTGGATACCTTCAAAATCGCTTTGCCAGAGGGATCGGTCACGGGCGCTGGCACTGCGGATATTGTGATCGATCTGACCCGCGATGCACCGTCCAAATTCGAGCTGACCTCGAACCTGCGTGGCGTTGGCATTGCCTTGCCTGCAATTGGCTGGAGCAAGGGGCGCAATGTTGCGGGGGCGCTGCGGGTCGCAGGCGCGCTTGGCCCTGTGCCACAGATCGATGTGCTTGAGGTGAGCGGCGGCGGATTGCAGGCCAAAGGGCAGATTTCGCTCAACGATCAGGGGGGGCTGGACCGCGCCACATTTAGCGAAGTGCGGATCGGGAACTGGCTCAATGCACCTGTGACGCTGCGCGGGCGGGGCCGTGGTCGCCCTGTTGGTGTGACCTTGGGGGCTGGCGCGGTTGATCTGCGCCGCGCGCGTTTTGGTGGCGGGCAATCCGAGAGTGGCCCCATCAAGTTATCTCTGGACAGGTTGCAGATTACCGAGGGGATCGCGCTGACCCAGTTTCGCGGCGACTTTAACGGGCAAGGCGGTTTTTCAGGGGAATTCAACGGGCGTTTGAATGGCGGACCCCGGATTGCGGGCACGGTTGTGCCGCAAGGGGGGCGCTCGGCTGTGCGATTGCGCAGTGATGATGCGGGCGGGGTTGCGGCGGCGGCGGGACTGATCACCAATGCGGCGGGGGGATCGCTTGATCTTACGCTTTTGCCTGCGGCGGGTGCGGGATCGTTTGACGGCGATTTGCAGGTGCGCAACCTGCGGGTCAGGGACGCGCCCGCAATGGCCTCGCTGCTGGATGCGATCAGCGTTGCGGGCCTGTTGCGCCAGCTGGACGGGCAGGGACTTGCGTTTGACGAGGTCGAGGCAAAGTTCCGCCTGACCCCGACCCAAGTGATCGTGACCCAGTCGAGCGCGGTTGGTCCGGGGCTTGGCATTTCGCTGGATGGCATCTACACGCTGGCCTCGAAACAGGTCGATTTTCAAGGGGTGGTCTCGCCCCTTTATATCCTCAACGGGATCGGATCGATTTTGACGCGAAAGGGCGAAGGTTTGATCGGATTCAACTTTAACTTGACGGGATCGGCCATCGCGCCAAACGTCAGTGTGAACCCGCTTTCGGCGCTCACTCCGGGCATGTTTCGCGAGATTTTCCGCCGACCAGCGCCCGAGGTGTCCCAATGAAGCTGTCCGACTTCGATTTTGATCTCCCCGAGGCACTGATTGCGGTGCGGCCAGCCAAGCCACGCACATCTGCCAAACTGCTGCTGGCCCAAGACGGGCAAATTGCGGACCACAGGGTTGCCGATTTGCCGCATTTTTTGCGTGCGGGTGATGTGCTCGTGCTGAACGATACCAAGGTCATTCCTGCGCGCCTGACGGGGCAACGCCACCGTGACGGCGAATTCGGGATGACGGCGGCCAAGATGGATGTGACCTTGCTTGATCCGCGTAGCGACGGCACGTGGGGCGCATTGATCAAGCCGCTGCGCAAGGTCAATGACGGCGAGGTGATCGTATTCTCGGACGCGCTATCGGCTGTGGTCGAGGGGCGCGCGGACGGGCAGGCGGCACTGCGGTTTAACCTTGTTGGCGACGATTTTGACGCCGCTTTGAACGCTGTTGGCGCAATGCCGCTGCCGCCTTATATTGCGGCCAAACGGGCGGCTGACGAGGCGGACAAATCGGACTACCAGACCTATTGGGCGAAACACGCAGGGGCCGTTGCCGCACCAACGGCATCCTTGCATTTTGATGGTCCATTGCTCGCGCAGCTACAAGAAATGGGCGTTGAGTTTGTGCATGTCACCCTGCATGTCGGGGCGGGCACTTTCCTCCCTGTGAAGGTCGAGGATATTACCACCCACAAGATGCACGCCGAGTGGGGCGAGGTCACACCCGAGGCTTGCGCGGCGATTGCAACTGCAAAGGCCGAAGGGCGCCGCGTGATCCCTGTTGGCACGACCGCGCTGCGCCTAATCGAGAGTGCGGCGCAAAACGGCGGGATTGCCCCGTGGACGGGGAATACCGATATTTTCATCACCCCCGGTTTCAGGTTTCAAGTCGCGGACGGGTTGATGACCAACTTCCATTTGCCAAAGTCCACGTTGATGATGCTTGTCTCGGCCTTGATGGGCACGCAAAACATCAAAGAGATTTACGCCCACGCAATTCACGAAAAGTATAGATTCTTTTCGTATGGCGATTCATCGCTCTTGCTGCCGCCTTCTGACTAGAGGACGAGAGTAGGTGATAGGATGTCGCAGGTGGAACATTTCATTTGCGGCGCGACTGCTAGAGCAGCGCAAGACACAAGCTGAAGGACGGCGCGAATGATACAGGTTTTAAGCGGCTCTTGGGCGCTCTTTTTGGGCATGTTCATGCTAATGGTCGGAAACGGGCTTCAGGGCACGCTACTTGGCTTGCGCGGGGACCAGGAAGGGTTCTCGACGTTCGCGCTCTCGATCGTGATGTCGGCCTATTTTGTAGGATTTTTGTTCAGTTCGCAGGTCACCCCGAAGCTGATCCGCCGTGTCGGGCATGTGCGGGTCTTTGCGGCGCTTGGCTCGACGATTTCTGCGGTGTTGATCATGTATCCCATCCTCGTAGAACCTTGGGCGTGGACGCTGGGCCGTGTTGTCATCGGGTTTTGCTTTTGCGGGGTCTATATCACCGCCGAGAGCTGGCTGAATGATGCCTCGAACAACGAGACACGGGGCAAGGCGCTGTCGATCTATCTGATGGTGCAAATGGCGGGTATTGTTGCTGCACAGTATATCGTCAGCATTGGCGATGTCTCAGGCTATACCCTGTTTATCGTGCCGTCGATCCTTGTTTCTATGGCCTTTGCGCCAATTCTGCTGTCGATCCGTCCAACGCCGCAGTTTGCGCAGACAAAGCCGATGTCGATCAAGCGCTTGATCGAGGCATCACCGCTTGGCTGCATGGGGATGTTCCTGCTTGGCGGAGTCTTCTCGGCGCAGTTTGGTATGTCGGCGGTCTACGGGTCACAAATCGGTCTGAGCGTTGGCCAGATTTCTCTTTTTGTGTCAGTAATTTACGTGTCCGCATTGTTCGCGCAATATCCGATCGGGTGGCTCTCGGATCGTATGGATCGCCGAATCCTGATCTTGTGGATTTCTTTTGTGGGGTCAGCGGGGGCAATGGTCGCATTCATATTTGGCGATAGCTTTACCGCAATCCTGATCGGTGCGGCAATTCTGGGGGCGACGTCGAACCCGCTCTATGCTCTGCTGATCGCCTATACGAACGACTATCTGGAGCGAGAGGACATGGCGGCGGCCTCTGGCGGATTGCTATTTATTAACGGGATCGGCGCCATCGCGGGGCCACTCACGGTGGGGTGGATGATGGAAACGATTGGTGCACACGGGTTCTGGATGTTCTCGGCGGCGCTCATGTTCATAATGGGGCTTTACGCCGTTTACCGGATGATCCGCAGAAGCCGTGCCGATCAGGACTATGATCTGACAAGCTATGCGGCGGTTTCTTCGGCTTCGTCACCGATCTTGGTCGAAGTGGCCCAAGAGATTTATGTCGAAGAGGAAATCGAGGAAAATCAGTCTGTTTCCTCTTAACGGGTTGTCATGATTGGTTTCGTCTGTCTTTCTAAACCGGATCATAACCCGCAGGAGGGGTGACACGGTGGAGATTGCGCAGCAGGTAGTGTCGTATTGGCTTGATGAGGTCGGGCCCGAGGGCTGGTATCGGGGTGATGCCGCGCTTGACCAAGACATCCGTGATCGCTTTGAAGCCGTTTGGGACGAAGCCCAGATCGGCGGTTGCGGCAAGTGGATGACTGATCCGATGGGCGCATTGGCCTATATCATTCTCAATGACCAGTTTTCGCGCAACATGTTCCGCGGGGATGAAAAATCCTTTGCCTCTGATAAAACCGCACGCGCGGCAGCCAAGGTGGCGATTGACCGCGATTGGGATCGGGCCGTTGCAGAGCCTGCGCGCTCGTTCTTTTATATGCCGTTGATGCATTCGGAAAATCTGATTGATCAGGATCGCGCTGTGCGTTTGATCCACTCAAGGCTCCCCGAGACGGGGGAAAGTACATTAGAGCATGCGAAAGTGCACCGCGCGATTATCCGCAAGTTTGGCCGCTTTCCGTTTCGCAATGAAGCATTCGGGCGCAGCAATACCGCCGCCGAGCAGCGGTTTATGGATGCCGGTGGCTACGGCGAGGCGTTTCGGACCCGAAATGACTGACATGTCATGTGGCCAGTGGATTTCATGGAGCAATGCAACACTGAAATGGCTGCCATGACCCAAGGTCACTAGAGGTCGACGCAAATATAGTTTAACATCAAACTAATTCTAGATGTGGAGGACCAAATATGGCCGCGAAGAACTTTGATCTGATTGTAATCGGTGCAGGACCGGGTGGTTATGTTGCGGCGATCCGCGCAGCCCAGCTTGGTATGAATGTTGCGATTGTCGAGCGTGAAAACATGGGCGGCATTTGCCTGAACTGGGGCTGTATCCCGACAAAGGCGCTGTTGCGCAGCTCGGAAGTGTTTCACCTGATGCACCGTGCAAAAGAGTTTGGCCTCTCGGTCGAGAAGGCGGACTTTGATCTGGGTGCGGTCGTTAAGCGTAGCCGTCAGGTTGCGGGTCAATTGTCTGGCGGCATCAGCCACCTGATGAAAAAGAACAAGATCACAACCATCATGGGCACGGCCAAAATCACCGCCAAAGGCAAGGTTTCGGTCAAGACCGAAAAGGGCGCCGAGGAACTGACGGCCAAGCACATCGTGCTGGCCACGGGCGCGCGTGCGCGCGAGCTTCCGGGCCTTGAGGCGGATGGCGAAATGGTCTGGACCTACCGCCACGCGTTGAACCCGCCGCACATGCCAAAGAAGCTACTGGTCATCGGGTCTGGTGCGATTGGCATCGAATTTGCCAGCTTTTACAACACGATGGGCGCTGAAACGACAGTTGTCGAGGTCATGGACCGCGTGCTGCCTGTGGAGGACGCCGAGATTTCTGCCTTCGCTAAAAAGCAGTTTGTAAAGCAAGGCATGAAGATCATGGAGAAAGCCATGGTCAAGCAGCTTGATCGCGCCAAAGGCAAGGTTACCGCCCACATTGAAGTCGGTGGTAAGGTTGAAAAGCACGAGTTTGACACTGTGATTTCGGCTGTTGGTATTGTGGGCAACTGCGAGGACTTGGGCCTTGAGGAATTGGGCGTCAAGATCGACCGCACCCATGTTGTGACGGATGAATTCTGCCGCACGGGCGTGGATGGCTTGTATGCGATTGGCGATATCGCGGGCGCGCCGTGGCTTGCGCACAAGGCCTCGCACGAGGGTGTGATGGTCGCCGAACTGATGGCGGGGATGCATGCGCATCCTGTGAAACCGGAGAGCATCGCGGGCTGCACCTATTGTCATCCGCAGGTTGCCAGCGTTGGCTATTCAGAGGCGAAAGCCAAAGAGCTGGGCTATGAGATCAAGGTCGGTCGCTTCCCGTTCATTGGCAACGGCAAGGCAATCGCGCTGGGTGAAGCGGAAGGCATGGTCAAGACCGTGTTTGATGCGAAAACGGGTGAATTGCTGGGCGCGCACATGGTTGGTGCAGAAGTTACCGAGCTGATTCAAGGCTATGTCGTGGGCCGTCAGTTGGAGACAACCGAAGAAGATCTGATGAACACTGTCTTCCCGCATCCGACATTGTCGGAGATGATGCACGAGAGCGTTCTGGACGCATATGGGCGCGTCATTCACATGTGATTTGCGTGCACCACGCGTGCACCAAAATAAGCCCGCCCTTTTTGTTAGGGGCGGGCTTTTTCGTTGCTAAGTTAGCCTTCTGTGGCCCAGTAGCCCGAGAATTCGTCGTTGGACCCGTCTGGATTGTCGATCGAACCTTCGGTGACCCCGAGCAGCACTTCGCCGTCATCACCACCAAAGCCACCATCAAGCGTGCCGTTGATGTCGTAGTCTTCCGCATCAAGTTCAACAGTGCCCGCAATCGTGCCTGACACCGTGCTGTCGCTATCATCAATCGTCATGTTCACATGCAGATCGTTTGAGAGGGTGAAATCTTCCCCGTCGCTGCGCCCCGACAGATTATCGACGCTACCCGTGATCGTGCGACCGCCAAAGTTGGCAGTGAGCGCCATATCACCGACGATGACGGTGTCGTTGTCTTCGCCATCAAGACCAACGCCATAGGTTCCTGTATAATCGCCCGTGCCTCCCGGTAGGGTGTCGGTGGGCAGATTGTTTTCGTTGAGATCCCTGAAATCCGCGACCAATGCCTGCACACCTGCTGGCGTATCCGCGAGGTCAGCGGTGCTTGGCACTTCGATGTCTTGCAAAATACCGCTTGATAGAATGCCCATATCGCTGCCGTCACCATCGCCGCCACATGCGGCCAAAAGACAAATACCAGTTATGCAAAATACACTTTTCATTTTCTTCCCCTTCGTTTTAATGACCTTACGCTACGGTAGCTCTGTTAAATCTCAAAGGGATTTTAAGTTTAGGGGCTAGCCTGTCTTGTTGATCTTGCTGGTAAGCCTCGACAGTGCATCACTTAATAGCTGAGTAGAAATTTAAAAATTTTGTAGCATGTTCGCCCAATGTTCCCTATTTGGGGTGGCGATCCCTGTTGATCTGACTATCTACATGGGAACACCTTGCTGGGGGGCAAAATGGCCGAGTTAAAGAACATCGAAGTGCGCGGCGCGCGCGAGCATAACCTGAAGAATATCGACGTGGATATTCCGCGTGACAAGCTGGTCGTCATTACGGGTCTGTCGGGGTCGGGCAAGTCGAGCCTTGCGTTTGATACGGTCTATGCCGAGGGGCAGCGCCGCTATGTCGAAAGCCTGAGCGCCTATGCGCGCCAGTTCCTTGATATGATGGAAAAGCCCGATGTCGATCACATCTCGGGCCTGTCGCCTGCGATTTCCATCGAGCAGAAGACCACGAGCAAGAACCCCCGTTCGACCGTGGGCACGATTACCGAGATTTACGACTATCTGCGTCTGTTGTTTGCCCGTGTTGGCACGCCGTATTCCCCGGCGACGGGGCTGCCGATTGAGGCCCAGCAAGTGCAGGATATGGTTGACCGTGTCATGGCCCTTGAAGAGGGCACGCGTGGCTATTTGCTTGCGCCGATTGTGCGTGACCGCAAGGGTGAATACCGCAAAGAATTTTTGGAACTGCGCAAGGCCGGCTTTCAACGGGTGAAGGTTGACGGCACGTTTTACGAGCTGGACGAGCCGCCCACGCTCGACAAAAAGTTTCGCCATGACATTGATGTGGTTGTGGATCGGATTGTGGTGCGCGAGGGGCTTGAGACCCGTCTAGCGGATAGCTTTCGCACGGCCCTTGATCTGGCGGATGGCATCACGGTGCTTGAGACCGCACCTGCCGAGGGCGACCCCGAGCGCTACACGTTCTCGGAGAAATTTGCCTGTCCTGTCAGCGGGTTCACGATCCCCGAGATCGAACCGCGCCTGTTCTCGTTTAACGCGCCATTTGGCGCCTGCCCAAGCTGTGACGGTTTGGGTGTTGAGTTGTTTTTTGACGAAAACCTTGTTGTTCCCGATGTGACCCTCAAGATCGCTGACGGGGCGCTTGCGCCGTGGCGAAAGGGCAAGAGCCCCTATTTCCTGCAAACCATCGAGGCGATTGCAAAGCATTACGGTTTTAACAAAAACGCCCGTTGGAAGGACTTGGACCCCAAGGTGCAAGAGGTGTTTTTGCGCGGTTCGGGCAAGGAAGAAATCAAGTTTCGCTATGACGAGGGCGGTCGCGTTTACTCGGTCGAGCGCGCCTTTGAGGGCGTGATCCCGAACATGGAGCGCCGCTATCGCGAGACCGACAGCAACTGGATCCGCGAAGAATTTGAAGGCTACCAGAACAACCGTCATTGCGCCGATTGTGGCGGGTTCCGTTTGCGTCAGGAGGCGCTAGCGGTGCGCGTCGGAGAGCAGCACGTCGGCCATGTTGTACAACTGTCGATCAAAGAGGCCTATGACTGGTGTCTGGCCGTGCCCGAGAGCCTGACCAAGCAGAAGAACGAGATCGGCAAGGCGATTTTGAAGGAAATCCGCGAGCGCTTGGGCTTTCTCAATAACGTGGGTCTTGAGTATCTGTCCCTGAGCCGTAATTCGGGCACGCTGTCTGGTGGCGAAAGCCAGCGGATCAGGCTTGCCAGCCAGATCGGATCGGGTCTGACGGGGGTTCTTTATGTGCTGGACGAGCCGTCAATCGGCCTACACCAGCGCGACAATGATCGCCTGTTGACGACCCTCAAAAACCTGCGCGATCAGGGCAATACCGTGATTGTTGTCGAGCACGACGAAGAGGCCATTCGCGAGGCTGATTACGTCTTTGATATCGGTCCGGGTGCGGGTGTTCACGGGGGGCAGGTTGTGGCCGAGGGCACGCCTGCCGAGATCATGGCAAACCCGAAATCCGTTACAGGTCAATACCTTATCGGTGCGCGCCAGATTGAAATTCCGCTTAAGCGCCGCAAGGCCAGCAAGAAGAAATTGACCGTTGTAAAGGCCACTGGCAACAATCTCCAGAATGTCACTGTCGACTTTCCACTGGGTCAATTCGTCTGTGTTACGGGTGTGTCTGGCGGCGGTAAATCGACGCTGACGATCGAGACCCTCTTCAAAAACGCGTCGATGAAATTGAACGGTGCGCGCCAAACGCCAGCCCTCTGCGAGACGATCAAAGGGTTCGAGCATCTGGATAAGGTGATCGACATTGATCAACGTCCCATCGGGCGCACGCCAAGGTCGAACCCCGCCACTTACACGGGTGCATTTACCCCGATCCGCGACTGGTTTGCGGGGCTGCCCGAGGCCAAGGCGCGTGGCTATAAGCCGGGCCGTTTCTCGTTTAACGTGAAGGGTGGGCGCTGCGAGGCTTGTCAGGGCGATGGTGTGATCAAGATCGAGATGCATTTCTTGCCAGATGTCTATGTGACCTGCGAAACCTGCAAGGGTGCACGCTATAACCGTGAGACTTTGGAAATCAAGTTTAAGGGTAAATCAATTGCTGACGTGCTCGATATGACCGTCGAGGATGCGCAGGATTTCTTTACCGCCGTGCCGTCGATCCGCACGAAAATGGATGCGCTGATGCGGGTTGGCCTTGGCTATATCAAGGTTGGCCAACAAGCCACGACCCTCTCTGGGGGTGAGGCGCAGCGCGTGAAGCTCTCCAAGGAGCTGGCGCGCCAGTCAACGGGTCGCACGCTCTATATTCTGGACGAACCGACGACGGGTCTGCACTTTGAAGACGTGCGTAAGCTGTTGGAAGTGCTGCATGAATTGGTCGATCAGGGCAATTCCGTGATCGTGATCGAACATAACCTCGACGTTGTGAAAACAGCTGACCACATCATTGATATCGGCCCCGAGGGCGGCGATGGCGGTGGCCGGATCGTGGCGACAGGCACGCCCGAGAAGGTTGCGCAGGTGGCAGAGAGCCACACGGGCCGCTACCTGAAGCCGATGTTAGAGGCTCAGACAGCGGCGCAGTAATCAGGCTTGATGGCCGCGCTTTTCGAGGCGCGGCAACATCGCGGAGAAGTCTTTGCCCTTACCGTCTTCGTGTTCGACAAAGGTTTTGTAGATTTCTGTCGCTGCATGCCCGAGAGGGGTATCGGCGTCAGCGGCGGCGGCGGCCATCTGGCTCAGGTTCAGGTCTTTGAGCATGAGTTCGGCTGCGAAACCCGGGATGTAATCATTGTCGGCGGGTGATGTTGGCCCGACCCCTTTAGCGGGGCAGTAAGCGTTCATCGACCAGCTGTAGCCAGACGCGGTGCTGACGACATCAAACATCGCCTGTCTGTCGAGCCCGAGTTTATCAGCGAGCGCGAACGCCTCGCAGGTGGCGATCATTGTCACGCCGAGGATCATGTTATTGCAGATTTTGGCCGCCTGACCGTTACCTGATGGTCCGCAATGCACGGCCTTTTGCCCCATGATTTCAAAGAGCGGGTTCACGGCGGCAAATGCGGCCTCTGATCCGCCTGACATAAAGGTCAGCGTGCCGTTTGTCGCGCCACCTATGCCGCCGGACACGGGCGCGTCAATCGCGAGAAGCCCATGTTTATCAGCGGCTTGCGCGACATCTCGTGCGGAGTCTACATCGACGGTCGAGCAATCAAGATGGACGGCGCCCGCCTTCATCGCGGGATGGATTTGCGCGGCGACAGCTGAGAGGATCGCGCCGTTCGGCAGCATTGTGATCACGACATCGGCGTCTTTTGCAGCACCTTCGGCACTTGTCGCCAAGGGAATGGTGTCGGGTGATGCGTGGGTGTCAAAGCCAGTCACATCGTGCCCCGCTTTGATCAAGTTCACCGCCATCGGGGCGCCCATGTTGCCGAGGCCGATAAATCCAATTTTCATGATGAGGCTCCTGAGAGATTGAGGGCGTCTTTGCCCAATGGGGATGTCATTTCCGTGATTTCAGCGGGCGTGAGATCACGCCAGTCGCGATGCTTCCATTTTGGGGCGCGGTCCCGATCAATAATGGCGGCGCGGATGCCTTCGATGAAGTCGGATTGCGCGACGGCCCGATGGGTAAAGCGGTATTCCATGCCCAGTGCCGCCTCGATTGTGCCGGTTTCGCGCGCCGCGGTGATTGTCACGATTGCCGCGCCCATCGCGAGCGGGGAATTGCGATCCATCAGCTTTTTGGCGTGTTGCAGGGCAGGGGTCTCGGTGAGGGCGCGATAGATTTCGGCCAAGGTCGTGGCGTTGAACGCCCGATCAATCTCCGCTTGCCAATCGGCGAGCCGCGCGGGGGGCGCAGGCGTCACGGTGATGCAATTGATGTCGGCTGTGTCGGTCAATGTTTGCTTGAGCTGGTCCCACTGGTCTTGCGGCACGAAGTGATCCGCGAACCCTGCGAAAATTGAATCGCTTGCATCCATCCTGTCGCCGGTCAGGCCCAGATATGTGCCTGTGAAACCCGGCGCGTTGGCGAGCAGGAGTGATCCGCCCACGTCCGGCACAAGCCCGATCCCGCATTCTGGCATCGCGATCTGGCTGTTTTCACAGACGATCCGATGATGGGCGTGACAGCCCACGCCAACCCCGCCGCCCATTGTAAAGCCGTGCAGGAACGAGACCACGGGTTTGGCAAAATTCGCCATTTTTGCGTTCAGGCGGTATTCGTCCCGCCAGAAATTGCGCCCGTAACTCAGGTCGCCTGACTGGCCGCTGGCATACATGTCCGCAATGTCGCCGCCAGAGCAAAACGCGCGTTCGCCCGCGCCGTCAATGAGGATGATGTCAACGTCGGCGTCAGTCGCCCAGCGGTCAAAAGCGGCCTCGATTTCGAGACACATATCCCATGTTAACGCGTTAAGCGCCTTGGGGCGATTGAGGGTTATGAGGCCCGCACGCCCGCTTTTTCGAATAAGACAATCGGTCATGTTTGCAGCATATGCCTCGCGGTGATCAGGCGCATAATCTCGTTTGTGCCCTCAAGGATTTGATGCACGCGCAGGTCGCGCACGATCTTTTCGATGCCGTAGTCGGCAAGGTAGCCATAGCCGCCGTGCAATTGCAGGCATTGGTCCGCGACCTCTGATCCCGTTTCGGTGCATAGCTCTTTCGCCATCGCACAATAGGCGGTGGCATCGGGTGCGCCTGTGTCGAGTTTCCATGCTGCCTGGCGCAAGAATATGCGTGCCGATTGCAGAGCGATATTCATGTCGGCGAGGCGGAATTGCAGCCCTTGGAATTGGTCGATGGATTTTCCAAAAGCGCGCCGCTCGCTCATATAGGCAAGGGTTTGATCCAGCGCGGACTGGGCTGCGCCGATCGAACAAGCCGCAATATTCAAGCGCCCGCCATCAAGCCCTTTCATCGCATAAGTGAAACCTTTGCCCAGTTCACCAAGCAGATTTGCCTCTGGAATGTTCGAATTGTCCAACTGCACTTGCCGTGTCGGTTGTGATCTCCAACCCATTTTCTCTTCTAGTCCGCCAAAGGATAGCCCCTCGGTTCCGTCCTCGATAAGGAATGCGCTTACGCCTTTGGGCCCGTCTTCGCCAGAGCGTGCCATGACGATATAGGCGTCTGAATAGCCGCCGCCAGAAATGAAGGCCTTGGTTCCTGTTAAGGCGTAGCCGCTGTCGGTTGTGGCTGCTTTTGTCTTGAGCGCTGCTGCGTCGGAGCCGGAGTTCGGTTCGGTCAGGCAATAGGAGAGGACGGTCTCCATGGTCAGTGCCTTTGGTAAAATCCGCGCTTTTAGATCGTCTGTGCCGTAGCTGTCGATCATTTTCGCACACATATTGTGGATCGAAAGAAAGGCTGCGACGGATGCGCAAGACATTGAAAGCGCTTCAAAAACCAGCGTTGCATCAAGGCGCGTTAGCCCCGTGCCGCCTGCATCTTCGCTGACATAAAGGCCACCAAAGCCGAGGGCGGCAATTTCGGGCCAGAGTGATTTGGGGATTGTGCCATCTGCTTCCCATTGCCGTGCATGGGGGGCGATGTTGTCGGCGCCAAACGCCTTGGCCATCTCGAATATGGCCTCTTGTTCTTCGGTAAGGGCGAAATCCATCGGGCGACCTTTCTGGGAAATGAACAGTTGTTCAGATACTAGCGAAAGGTTGCCTTCACGTCACGCGAAAACAAAGAAAAACCCGCTAAAAATAGCGGGTTTTCTTGTTATTTTGCTTAGTTGATGGTGATTGTGCCGCGCATGTTTGCATGTGGTGTGCAGCGGTAGTTAAACGTGCCCGCGCCACCAAATTGCAGGCTTGCGGATGCGCCCTTGGACAGCAGGCCAGTGTCGAATGCGCCGTTCAGGTCGGTCGCGGTGTGGCGCATATTGTCTTCGTTGACCCAAGTCACGGTGTCGCCTGCGTTAATCACAAGATTTGCAGGGGTAAACTTCATGCCCTTGATCACAACGGTATGTGTGGTCGAGTGGCTTTCGGCAGTGGCAGTTGCGGCGGCAAGTGGCAGCGCCAGAAGGGAAGCGCCAAGGCGAAGTGCGTCGCGGCGTGTCGGATGTGTCATGGTATAGTCCTCTCTCGTTGCTGCACCTTTTTGGCGCTGCATTCGGTAAAGCCACGTAGGCTGGCGGCAAATAGTTTCACCAGCCTACATGTTTTTTACCAAAAAGATCTATTCCATTGGTTTAAAGTTGAATTCGCCGCCGTCTTTGATGCCAGAGGGCCAACGCGAGGTGATGGTTTTCGTCCGTGTATAGAACTTGAACGCATCAGGCCCGTGCTGGTTGAGGTCACCAAACGCCGACTTTTTCCAGCCGCCAAAGGTGTGGTAGGCGAGCGGGACGGGGATCGGCACGTTGATCCCGATCATGCCGACGTTGATACGGTGCGCAAAGTCGCGCGCGGTGTCGCCATCACGCGTATAAAGCGCGATACCGTTGCCGTATTCATGCGACATCGCAAGGCCAAGCGCCTCTTCGTATGATCCTGTGCGGATTGTCGACAAAACAGGCCCGAAAATCTCTTTTTTGTAGATGTCCATGTCGGGAGTCACGTTGTCAAAGAGGTGCGGCCCGACAAAGAAGCCGTCTTCATAGCCTTGCAGGCTAAAGCCACGTCCATCGACCCGCAGGTTTGCACCTTGCTCAACGCCAGATTCCACGAGCTTGAGGATGTTTTCTTTGGCCGCAGCTGTCACAACAGGGCCGTAGTCCACGTCATTGCCCGAGGTATATGGCCCGACCTTAAGCGCCTCAACGCGCGGGATCAGTTTGTCCATCAGCCGGTCAGCGGTCTCTTCGCCAACGGGCAGAGCCACCGAGATCGCCATGCAGCGTTCGCCAGCCGCGCCGTAGCCCGCACCGATCAGCGCATCTGCGGCTTGATCGAGGTCTGCGTCAGGCATGATGATCATGTGGTTTTTCGCACCGCCAAAGCACTGCACCCGCTTCCCGTTCGCGCAGCCGCGCCCGTAGATGTATTCGGCAATCGGCGTAGAGCCAACGAAACCGACCGATTGGATGACAGGGTGGTCAAGGATCGCGTCAACCGCCCCTTTGTCGCCGTTCACAACCTGAATGATCCCTTTTGGCAGCCCTGCTTCTTCCAGAAGCTCGGCCAGCATCAATGGCACGGAGGGGTCACGCTCGGATGGTTTCAGGATGAAGGCGTTGCCACAAACGATCGCTGGCGCAAACATCCACATCGGGATCATCGCGGGGAAGTTGAAGGGTGTGATACCTGCACAAACGCCAAGCGCCTGCTTCATGGAATACATGTCGATGCCCGGGCCTGCGCTATCGGTGAAGTCGCCCTTAAGCAGTTCAGGGGCGCCGATGCAGTATTCAACGACCTCAAGCCCGCGCTGCACGTCACCAGCGGCGTCAGGCAGCGTCTTGCCGTGCTCGCGCGAGAGTGCCTCTGCGAGTTTGTCCATGTCGCGGTTTAAAAGCCCGACAAAGGCCATCATGACGCGCGCGCGCCGCTGCGGGTTCACGGCGGCCCATGCGGGTTGTGCCGCGGCTGCGGCGGCAACGGCCTTGTCCATCTCGGACGCGTCTGCAAGCGGTACGCGGCCTTGCACTTCACCCGTGGCAGGGTTGAAGACATCGGCAAAACGTCCTGACGTGCCTTTGACATGTTCACCGTTGATATAGTGGGTAAGCTCTTGCATGGCGGATCCTCCGTTTGATTTGCGCACAGAGTATCCTTGCAAATTTGTCTGGAAAAGAGACAATATGCCAAAACCATTTTGCAAAATTGTAGGTGTGCGATGAATTGGGACGATATGCGGGTGTTCCTTGCGGTGGCCCGCGCCGAGGGGTTAACGGCGGCTGCGCCGAGCCTCAAGATGGACCCTGCGACCTTGGGGCGCCGCATTTCACGCCTTGAGCGGGACGTGGGGGCCGTGTTGTTTGTCAAATCACCGCAAGGCTATGCCCTGACCCATGTGGGGGAGCGGTTGCGCGCGCGCGCCGCAGAGGCCGAGGTTGCGCTCAACCGTGCGATGGAGGTCGAGCAGGGCGGATCGGCGGCTTTGACGGGGCAAATCCGCATTGGAGCGCCTGACGGGGCTGCCAATTATTTGCTGCCGCAGATTTGTGCCGCGATCCAAGCCGAAAATCCTGATCTGGAAGTGCAAATTCTGGCGCTACCGCGTGTGGTGAACCTGTCGCGGCGCGAGGCGGATATGGCGGTCACGGTCAGCCCGCCTGCGGCGGGGCGCCTTACGGTCGAGAAAATAACCGACTATCACCTGCATCTTGCGACCCGCCGCGATGCGCCCCCGATCCGCAGCCTTAACGATATCGGCGCGCGCCCTGTGGTGGGCTATATTCCTGATATGATCTTTGACAAAGAGCTGGATTACCTTGGTGATCTGGGCAAGGGCGGGGTGCAGTTGGCGTCAAATTCGGTAGCTGTGCAGATGCAGATGGTCCGTCATGCGGGGGTCGGGATCGTGCATGACTTTGCCCTGCCGTCCGTGCCGGAACTGACCCGCATTCTGGTTGATGAAGTGGCTTTGACGCGCTCGTTTTACCTTGTGCGCCATGCAGCGGACCGCCAGTCGGCGCGACTTTCGGCGTTTGCGCAGGCTTTGGCGACGAGAATGCGACGTGAGGTCGCCCGCCTTGAAGAGGCAGCACGCTTGACAGATGCAGCTTTGATTTGAGACAGTTACAAGACAGACCCCACCTATAGGAGAGCGTCCATGATTGTATCCCAAATTCTGAAGTCCAAGACCGATGTCGGTGTGATTTCTGTGAAGCCAGAGGCGTCGATCTCCGAGGCGGTAGGGATATTATCCGAAAAGCGGATCGGCACGGTGGTGGTTTCCAACGACGGGGCGTCCCTTGACGGGATCTTGTCAGAGCGCGACATCGTGCGCGAGATGGGCCGCCGTGGCGTTGCATGTATTTCCGAACCTGTGAGCGCGATCATGACCGCAAAGCTGGTGACATGTTCCCCCGACGATTCCGCTGACCAAGTGCTTGAAATGATGACACAAGGTCGGTTTCGCCACCTTCCAGTGATGGAGAATGGCGCGATGGTCGGGCTGATCTCGATCGGGGATGTGGTCAAGGCCCGCCTTTCCGAGCTTTCGATGGAAAAGGATGCCTTGCAAGGCATGATCATGGGTCACTGACACTTGCATTCTCCCGCGTAATATTGTTGCGTGACCTTCGAATACTAACGAATGAGGTGCGCGATGCGCGTTGGGCTATATCCGGGCACATTTGACCCTGTGACAAACGGACATCTGGATATTATCCGGCGTGGTTGCACGCTTGTGGACCGGCTTGTGATTGGTGTTGCAATCAACCGCGACAAAGGCCCGTTGTTTTCGCTTGAGGAGCGGGTCGCGATGATCGAGGCCGAATGCGTGCCGCTAGGCGCGGCGGCGGGCTGCGAGATTGTTGTGCATCCGTTTGAGAACCTGCTGATTGATTGCGCCCGCGACGTCGGCGCGTCAGTCATCATCCGCGGTTTGCGGGCTGTGGCCGATTTCGAGTATGAATTTCAGATGGTTGGCATGAACCGCTCGCTGGATAATTCCATTGAGACGGTGTTCCTGATGGCTGATGCCAAGAATCAAGCCATCGCGTCAAAGCTCGTCAAAGAAATTGCGCGCCTTGATGGAGATGTGGCGAAATTTGTGCCAGCGTCAGTCAAATCCGCGCTGGCAGCAAAATATGCGGCTTAGCTATAAGCGCCCATGTTTGCGATGCGCACGGCGTCAACGCGGCTGATTGCGCATGCACGGTGTGTTTCGGTTT
This sequence comes from uncultured Loktanella sp., assembly GCA_937132065.1. Classification (GTDB taxonomy): domain Bacteria; phylum Pseudomonadota; class Alphaproteobacteria; order Rhodobacterales; family Rhodobacteraceae; genus Yoonia. The sequence goes on along the minus strand of CAKZNT010000005.1, from coordinate 6,518 downwards.
TGCCCATCGCGAATGTGACGATGTTTGCGGCTAAGGTGCGGAGTGTTGTCAGGAGTGTCATTTTCAAACTGTCCAAAAATTAGGCGAAAATTGATCTTGCTCATCTTCTAGGCCCGCTGTGACGGCTTCACAAATGCCAATACCGACTACCCGCAATGACCTGCGCGCATAGGACAGCAAAAAGCCAGCCCCCTGCGGAGCTGGCAATAGTCTTTATTTACAAGGGTTTAAATGAGTTTGCCCATCGCCACAGCCGTATCAGCCATGCGGTTGGAGAAGCCCCATTCGTTGTCATACCACGTCAGAATCCGCACCATGTTGCCTTCGAGCACCTTGGTTTGGTCAAGGTGGTAGATCGACGAGCGCGGGTCGTGGTTAAAATCGGTGCTGACGTTTGGCTGGTCGGTGTAGCCGAGAATGCCCTTGAGGGGGCCATTGGTTGCGGCTTCAACGATAGCGGCGTTCACTTCTTCGACTGTTGTCGCGCGGGTGGCCTCAAAAGTCATGTCGACCACAGAAACGTTAGGGGTCGGCACGCGGATCGCAACGCCGTCGAGTTTCCCGTCAAGTTCTGGCAACACGAGGCCCACGGCCTTTGCGGCGCCTGTGGAGGTCGGGATCATCGACAAGGCCGCCGCACGTGCGCGGTAGAGGTCGCTGTGCAGGGTGTCCAGCGTTGGTTGGTCGCCTGTGTAGCTGTGGATTGTGGTCATGAAGCCTTTGGTGATCCCGACAGCGTCGTTGAGAACCTTGGCGACAGGGGCCAAGCAGTTCGTGGTGCAGGACGCGTTTGAAACAACGATGTCGTCGGATGTGAGTGTTTTGTCATTCACACCGTAAACGATTGTCTTGTCAGCATCCTTGCCAGGTGCAGAGATAAGAACCCGTGAAGACCCATTGTCGAGATGCGGTTGGCACTGCTCTTTGGAGCGGAAGATGCCAGTGCATTCCAGCACGATATCAACATCACCCCACGGCAAATCAGCGGGGTTGCGGATCGCGGTGGCACGCATAGGCCCACGGCCCACGTCGATGGTATTTTCGGTGGTGGTCACGGTTGCAGGAAAGCGGCCATGCACGGAATCAAACCGCAAAAGATGCGCGTTGGTTTCTACTGGTCCCAGATCATTGATTGCCACGACTTCGATGTCAGTGCGCCCGCTTTCGATGATTGCGCGCAGCACGTTACGCCCGATACGCCCAAAACCGTTAATCGCTACTTTGACTGCCATTTTGCTGTCTCCTCATGTGAAATCGCAGGAAAACACCCACTGTTGGCGCTAACATTGCGATTTATGAGGAAAGGTCAACCGTTTTTGCAGGGGCGCGGTGGCGGTCTAGCGCCAGAAAGCAACTTTGTTGATCAGGAAGAGGATGCCACGGATCGCTTCATGTGCAAGATCGAGGTGCAGCACGAAGTGGTCGAGCGCAAATACGCCAAGGATGATGAGGCCGAGCCAGAATGCAATTGCGTTGGTCATATCAAGCTTTACCGCGACACTTGCAAAAGAGAAAGGGTAGAGTCGCCCGCGCACCAATGGCGCGCGGGCAAGTGGGTGTTAGTGCATCAAGCGGCCCATTGCAGAGGCCACATCGGCCATGCGTGCCGAAAAGCCCCACTCGTTGTCATACCAAGCCAGCACACGCACGGTGCGTCCGCCGACAACCTTGGTCTGGTCGGGCGCAAAGATGCAGGATTGCGTGGTGTGGTTGAAGTCGATCGAGACCTTTGCCTCGTCGTCATAGGCCAGCACGGAGCGCATGTTGCCGTTAGCGGCCTCTTCAAGGATTGCGTTCACGTCTTGCACAGTGACCGAGCGCGCGGCTTCGAATGTCAGGTCAACGGCAGAGACGTTTGGCGTAGGAACACGCATTGCAGTGCCATCAAGCTTGCCTGCAAGCTCTGGCAGCACCTCGCCAAGTGCCTTGGCAGCGCCCGTTGATGTCGGGATCATCGCCATTGCGGCGGCGCGGGCGCGGTAGAGGTCTTCGTGGCGGCGGTCGAGGGTTGGCTGGTCGCCTGTGTAGCTGTGGATCGTGGTCATGATCCCGCGCTCGATACCGATTGTATCGTTCAGCACTTTGGCCAGTGGCGCGAGGCAGTTGGTGGTGCAGGACCCGTTCGAGATCATGCGTTCATCGGCCAGCATATCGCGGTGGTTCACGCCATAGACAACGGTGCGATCAACATTCTTGGCAGGGGCGGAGATCAGCACCTTTTTCGCGCCTTGGCGCAGGTGAACGTCAGCCTTTTGGCCATCGTTGAATTTGCCTGTGCACTCAAGAACCACGTCACAACCCGACCAGTCCAGCTCTTCGGGGTTATATGTGGACATCACGTCGATTGGCCCACGCCCAAGGTCAAGGGTGTTGCCGTTCACTGTTACCGGGCTACCAAAGCGCCCATGCACGCTGTCATACTTGAGCAGGTGTGCGTTCGTTGCGATTGGGCCTGTTGCGTTGATCTTGACCACTTGAACGTCGTTGCGTGCGGCTTCTGTGATATGTGCCAGCGTGCAGCGCCCGATGCGGCCAAATCCGTTGATCCCGATGGTGACAGTCATTGGTTGTTCCTTTTTTCGCACGATTCCGTTTGAGTGACCTATAGGCAAACCATGCCGCCCCCGTGAAGGCGAATTGTCGAAATAGCCAGAATGTTAGCGTTAAAAGGTCGCTTATGTGTCTGGTTGCGCTAACGAAAATTGGGGTTTGGCGAAAGTGGCGGCCCAAATGCGAAACGGGGCGCAGTTGCCTGCACCCCGTTATGATCTGACAGGTTTGACCTGCAAGCTTACTTGATGAGTGCCTTAACTTGCGCTGCGACGTTCTCGGCGGTGATGCCGAATTTTTCGAACAGGGTCTCGGCTGGCGCGGATGCACCAAAGCTATCCATGCCGACAAAGCCTGCTTTCTTGGTCGCGCCGCGCTCGCCGGAAAGGAAGCGTTCCCAGCCCAACTGCACGCCAGCTTCGACAGCAACCCGCACCGGACCTGCGGGCAGGACGCGCTTGCGGTAGCTCTCTTCTTGCTCAAGGAACAGCTCGTGGCATGGCATCGAGACAACGCGCGTGCCGATGCCTTCTGCTTGCAGCAGGTCGCGCGCGGCCAGCGCTACCTCCACCTCGGAGCCAGTTGCCATGATGATTGCCTGACGTTTGCCCTCTGCATCAGCGAGGATGTAACCACCCTGCGCCGTCAGGTTCTTGACCTTATGCTCGGTGCGCACGGTTGGCAGGTTCTGGCGTGACAGGCAGAGCACAGAAGGCGTGCTGGCGGAAGTCAGGGCCAGTTCCCAAGCCTCGGCTGTTTCCACGGTATCGGCAGGGCGGAAAACATGGGTGTTTGGCGTGGCGCGCATCATCGCGAGATGCTCGACGGGCTGGTGAGTTGGTCCGTCTTCGCCAAGGCCGATGCTGTCGTGGGTCATCACGTAGGTCACAGGCACGCCCATCAGCGCAGACAGGCGCATGGAGCCGCGTGCATAATCGGTGAAGCACATGAATGTGCCGCCGTAAGCGCGCGCGCCGCCGTGTAGCGCCATGCCGTTCATCGCTGCGGCCATGCCGTGCTCGCGGATACCGTAGTAGATGTAGCGCCCTTCGCGGGTGTCAGGGTGGAACACGCCCATGTCGCCAGTCTTGGTGTTGTTGGACCCAGTCAGGTCAGCAGAGCCGCCGATTGTCTCTTGCATGATCGGGTTGATCACCTTGAGCGTTTCTTCAGAGGATTTGCGTGTCGCGTATTTTGGCGCGGTTTCGGAAACCGATTTTTTGAACGCGCGGATTGCAGACACCAGCTTCTTGGGGGCTTCACCAGCGTAGGCGCGGTTGAATTCCGCCTGCTTTGTGCCCGAGAGCTTTGCAAAGCGGTCATTCCATGCCGCACGTGTTGCCGCGCCGCGTGCGCCAATCGCGTCCCACTGGGATTTTACATCCGCTGGCACGTTGAAGGAACCAGCAGGCCAGCCGTAGGCCTCTTTGGCTGCGGCCATCTGGTCCGCATCAGTCAAAGCGCCGTGGCCCTTGGAGGTATCTTGCGCCGCGTGGCCAAGCGCGATGTGGGTCTTGCAGGCGATCATGGAAGGGCGCGGATCGGATTTTGCCGCGGTGATTGCCTCGTCGATAGCCACTGGGTCGTGACCGTCGATTTCGATCACATGCCAGCCAGACGCGGCAAAGCGCATGGGCTGGTTGGTCTTGTCGGCAATATCAACTGTGCCGTCGATGGTAATGTTGTTGTTGTCCCAGAACACGATCAGGTGGCCGAGTTCTTGCATACCTGCAAGGCCGATTGCCTCTTGGGACACGCCCTCCATCAAGCAGCCGTCACCCGCGATCACATAGGTGTGGTGGTTGACGATGTTCTTGCCGTAGCGGGCGCGCTGGATTTCTTCAGCGATCGCGAACCCGACAGAGTTGGCAATGCCTTGGCCAAGCGGACCAGTCGTGGTCTCGATCCCGCGCGCGTGCCCATATTCAGGGTGACCCGCAGTTTTCGCGCCCCATTGGCGGAAATCTTTGAGCTGCTGGAGCGTGATGTCTTCGTAGCCTGTGAGATACATCAGGGAATAAAGCAGCATAGAGCCGTGGCCCGCAGACAGGATGAACCGGTCACGGTCAGGCCAGTTTGGAACCTTGGGGTCAAAATTCAGGTGCTTTTCAAACAGGACCGTTGCGACATCGGCCATGCCCATAGGCATACCAGAGTGCCCCGAGTTTGCGGCGGCTACGGCATCAAGAGTAAGTGTGCGAATTGCGGCGGCCTTCATCCAGTGATCGGGGTGGGCGGCGCGGAGGTCTGCAATATTCAAGGCAATAATCCTTTTAAGAAGCTATCATGGCTGTTGTTATGTCTCATATCAGTGCAGCCTCCAAGATCAAGCATGTCTCTTAAGTGTTTCATATTGCTCGACTGTGCATATTTGCGGGCCTGCAAGGGATCGCATAGTGTTAAGGGCAAGAGGCACGATTCGGTGAGAAAGAGCGCACATCAATGTGGCGGCATCTCATGGACGATAGTTTTAGCGCCAAATCAGGCGTTTGGAAGGACGGGCATATGAGTGACATAGAGAGTTTACAGGGGCGGATCACCGCCGCGTTAGATCGTATCGGGGCAGGGGTTGCAGAGCTCAGCAAAGCCGCGCCTGTTCCAGAGACCACTGACGCAGACGATGTGGACGCGCTGAAGGCGCAGCTTGACGAAGAGCGCACCGCCAATTCCCAGCTAGAGGAACGCGTGCGTGTTCTAAAGGATCGCCAAGACGGCAATATCGCCAAGCTGGAGACCCGTGTCGAGAAACAAGCGGCGGCGCTGGCCAATCTTGACGGCGAGCTTCACCGCATGCGCACCTCGAACGCGGATCTGCGCGAGTTGAATGCGCAGTTGCGCAGTGCAGCCGCCGATGGCGCAAGCGCGCCCGAGCTGATCAACCGTGCGACGATTGCCGAAGTGGAAGCCCTGTCCGCGCAGCGCTCTGCGGATGTTGCCGAGATGGATGCAATCATTTCCGAGCTGAAACCATTGATTGAGGAGGCCTGATATGCCCCATGTTGAAATCACGATTGGTGGTCGCAATTTCGAAGTTGCCTGTCAGGAAGGCGAAGAGCACTTTTTGCACACGGCTGCGGCGATGCTTGACGTGGAGGCGGCGCATCTGGCGTCTCAGGTCGGGCGTATCACCGAGGCACGGATGCTGTTGATGGCGGGCTTGATGCTTGCGGATAAAACGGCGGGTCTTGAGGATAAGGTCAAGGAGGCCGACACCAAGATGATGCAGCTGCAATCGCAGATTGATATGCTGGAATCGCGCCCTGCAACCCGTGTCGAAGTGCCGGTTATTCCTGCCGAAGTGACGGAAACGCTAGCCGAATTGGCCGCGCGGGCCGAAGCGGTTGCCGATCAGGTCGAGCAGCGCGCACAAGACTAAGTCTTTGATCAACAAAAAGAAACGGGCCTAACTGCATCTGCGGTCAGGCCCGTTATTTTGTGGTTTATCCGTTTGCTTCGCGGATTTTGTCGGCCGCGTCTTTGTCGAAAGCAACGCCGTTATCTGCGAACAATGTGTCAAGCTCGCCTGACAGGGTCATTTCGGTAATGATGTCACAGCCACCGACAAATTCACCTTTGACGTAAAGCTGCGGCACGGTTGGCCAGTCGGAATAATCCTTGATGCCTTGGCGGATTTCTTCATCTGCCAGCACGTTCACATCGGCAAAATCAACGCCCATAAAGTTCAGAACACCAGCGACGCGGGACGAGAACCCGCACTGTGGCATTTCTTTTGTGCCCTTCATAAACAGCACAACATTGTTGTTGGTGACGGTTTCTTTGATCTGGTCTGCGGTGGTCATTTTGTCGTTCCTTTAAGCGGGTGCTTTGGTTGTAAGGGCTAGCGCGTGCAGGTCGCCGTTGCTGCCGTCCATCTTGCCTTTGAGGGCGGCGTAAACGGCCCGTTGTTGCTGCACACGGTTTTTGCCTGCGAAGCTTGCATCAATCACTTCGGCTGCAAAATGTGCGCC
>CAKZNT010000004.1 GCA_937132065.1 uncultured Loktanella sp. | reverse complement strand
CACGGCGTCCCACGAGAATGACATCTCTGGCCGGCCCAAGGCGCGAGCCGCAAGGTTTTCGCCCTCTTCAATCGAATTGAACGTGGTGTACAGCATATCGAAAAACCGCCCCGTGCTGTCGAACTCAAGGAAGGACGCGCCCACAGGCACCAGTAATATATCCGCCGCCGCCAACCCGTTGATCGTGAGATAGCCAAGGGCAGGGGGGGTATCGATGAAGATCAGGTCGTAACTGTCCAGGATACCATCCGCTTGCAGCGTATCGGTAAGGGCATCCCAAAGCTTCCAACCGCGCCCTTGCATGCGCCAAACCGGCACCTGAAATTCGGCCCAGTAAAGGTTCAGTTGCGCCCCAATCAGGTCGATATTGGGCCAGTGTGTGGATTGCACCAAGTCTGCGGTTTTCACCGTTAAGGCCTCGGTCAATGTCTCGTCCAGTGGCACAGGTGTGTCGCCACGGTCCGCGCGGCGTTGATTATTGGCCTGTAGGTGGCTGGCATAATGACGGGCCAATAGCGGAAATACCGTCTGCCATTCGTCTTCAACCTTGCCGCCGAAAATCGACGTCATCGAGGCTTGGCTATCGAGATCAATCACCAGCACCTTGTAACCATCCAGCGCCGCCGACATGGCCAGATGCGCCGCGGTGGATGTCTTGCCCACACCGCCTTTGAAGTTCGCCACAGCAACCATTTTCGCAGGGAGACCCTTGGGGCGATAGGGCAGATATTCTTTGGCCTTTGATCCGGTGCTGCCAAAATGCGCACGCAGGCGGTGGACCTCATCAAGGGTGAACCATTTAGCACCGCCTGTGGTCTCGGATTGACCTTGAGGCAAGTCAGGGTTCTGTTTGAGAACGCGGCGGAAATGGGCTTGAGCCACAGGAATGAGATAGCGGGTGATTTCCCACGTCGAAAACAATCGTAAGCTGCGGCCGCCATCTTCGGATAACCCACGGCTGGCCAGATCATCACGGCCCGCAGCACAGGCGCGCGCAATCGTTGCAAATTCTTCGGTTGTTGTGGGGGCGCCTAGATCATTCAAAGCCTGATCAGGATCAATCGCCAGATAGGGAGGAAGAGGAGCGCTGCTCAAGGCAAAAATCCTTCAGTGTGTTGTCTTTAGTCCAATATACCCAAAAACAGCGCACATGGAAGAAAAGACTGCACCTCACATCCGATTTCTTAGCAAATACAAGGGAAATACGAAGGAATACGCATCTTATAGCGGGGAAAACAAAAAAAGCGATGTTAGAATCTGTTAGTTATGTAGTTATGCAAATATGACTTTATGTAAGCGACTGAAATTTCGCCAGAAAACGCGTCACTGAAACAGAGAAGTGACTCTGATACCCCGATAGGGCGACTCTGAACCACCGAGAGCCCGACTCTGATCCACCGTTGCCAGATCCCTGTGGATAACTTTAGGGTGTCAGTGAAACCCCGAAATTAAATCGGGGGTGATTCCCAGTAAGATCCGACACAACGGACAGCTGGCAGCGGGCAGGGCAGATGACAGCATTACCACACACCACGCAGGGCGCGATGCGCGACTTTTTCGTCTGCGACATATTTGAGGCGAGCCCGAAGGATGATCTGGGCACAATGGAGCATCCGTTCTTTTCGCTCTCGACCCGACCCGATCGCACGATCCGTCATTACGAGCATAACGGCACACAGGTGACCGTGACGCCCTCTGTGCGGGGCCGTGCCACGATCCATGACAAAGATATTCTGATCTATTGCATAAGCCAGCTGATGGCGGCGCTGAATGCGGGGCGCGAGATTAGCCGCACGCTTAAATTGACGGCGCATGATCTTCTTGTCGCGACAAGGCGGGATACGGGCGGCGACAGCTATGCGCGCCTGCGCGAAGCCTTCGAGCGGCTGTCAGGCACCCGCATCACGACCAATCTGGTGACGGGCGAACAAGAGACGACATCGGGCTTTGGTTTGATCGAGGCTTGGGAAATCGTGCGCAAATCACGCGGCGGGCGCATGATCAGTGTGACGGTCACACTCTCCGACTGGCTCTTTCGCGCGGTGCAGACAAAGTCTGTTTTGACACTGAACCGTGACTACTTTTCCCTCCGTAAGCCACTGGAACGGCGGGTCTATGAATTGGCGCGCAAGCATTGCGGTCAGCAGCGCACATGGCGCGCGTCCGTCTCAACATTGCACACGAAGGCAGGATCGGATGCGCCTTTGCGGGTCTTTCGCGCCGCGCTACGCCGGATGATCGTGGATGATAATCTGCCAGACTATGAAATCAGCGAGGACGACGGCGATGTGATGGTGATCACCCGCAAGCGGCTGGTCGAGGATATCACAGGTCTACCTGCCTTTGGTGCCGATACATTGGACGCCGCGCGCGCCATGGCATCAGGCTGGGATATTTATGCGCTTGAGGCTGAATGGCGCAGCTTTTGGGTCGCAACGGGGCGCCAGAAACTGGCGCGCCCTGACAAAGCATTCTTGGGCTGGCTGCGAGGCCGGATTACACGCTAGGCGGCAGCGTGATGTCAGCAACACTGGCACTATAAAAATACCGCGTTGCCGAGAGTGTCGACGTGGCGTCAGCGCGCGCACCTACCACCAGATACCCGTCAGCAGGTGTCGTATACGCAAGCGGGAACACTGTACGTCGCAGCCCGCCTGCGCCAATGAACCCTGCGCCGTCACCGCTATACAGGACGGTGCGCGTGGTCTGGGCCGCGCTACTCCAGGACGTGTCCCACGGGCCATATTGGAACCAGATCCGCAGATCGAGGTCATTGATTTGCGCGTTGTCGGTGCTGCCGGTCAGGGTAAAGGCGTTGATCGTTGATCCGGCGGGTAGATAAAGCCCCTTGCCGTCCCAATCGATTGATGGTTCGGCCCCGGTGCCTAGCGATTGGGTGGCGTTCAGACTGCCTGCATTGGCCGAAGGCGCCACCCAGCGCCGGTCGCTGTAGAAATAATAGCGGTAGTTGTAAGGGATCAACTGTCGGGTGCCTGTGGCGGGCATGGCAACGGCCCCCGTGGCCGCGTTGATGCGCAAGGCTTCGGTGAATGCGGTGCCGTCGCCACTCACTTTGACGCTAAAGTCGTCGTTGCCGGCCAACCCCATTTCGGCGCGACCCGAAAAACCTGACTGATACAGCAGGGATGCGGTGTCGCTGATTGCGGCCTTGTTGATTTTGAGTTGATGACCCGCGCCTTCGTGGTTCAGCAGCGTGGCGGGTGATGACACCGTCAACCTGTTGGTCGCGTCAGAGGCCGCGTTCACGCCAAGCCCGTCAAGGTTCTGAAGGTCCGCCACACCACCCGCAGCAATCCAGCCAGTGCCGTCATAGGCAAGATTTTCGTTCGTTGTTTTATCCCATGCGCGCCAGCCAGGGTGTGGCGTGACAAAGAGCCACCCGCCACCGCGCCATGCAGCAATGTCGCCCGGGTGACTTGCCCATGCACCCGAAGCACCGATCCCGACGACCCAAGCCTGCCCTTCGGCGGCACTGGCGGGCGGGATGGTGGCATCCAGCGCTTCAACGGTGAGCTGCACCAGCATATCAAGCCGCTCAAGGGCCTCGTTATGGGTCACATGCTTTTGCGCCTGAGAGCCTTGGATATAGGGCAGGGACAGAAGGGGGGATTGATCGGTATTTGACATCGCAAGCGTACCTTTGGGCAAGGAAAGGGGAAGCGCACAAGATGTGGATATAGCCTTTATAATCCCGCACAGCACCGCCCGATGGGTCAGGCAACGGCCGGCGGGAAAGGGCGCGTTAGACCCTGTTAAAGCGGATTGATCTGCAAAAATCCCGTCATAGGTGCCACGGCCTGTCGGGATTGCACGATCGTGCCGCCGGGGGTGTCGAGCCAATAGATGTTGGAAAAGACAAACTCCGGGCTTGTGCAGGCCTCGGTGTATTTAACAGCCTCGCGCGCACCTGTGGCGGCTGCAATCGTATCGGCGCCGTCCTCGGTGATGATGCATGATACCTTGCGCAAGATGATCTGGTCTTCGCTATCAAGATAGGAATGGGTGCGATTGGCCGAACCGCCCCTTGCCGCAAGCGCACTGCGCACACGGGTCACATCGGCGCCCATCAGGTCTTCGTTAAGGCCGCGGGTGGCGATAAGAATACCGTCCTTCAAGGTCATGCTGACCTGTCCAGGGCTGACCCAAGTGACGGTGTCGCCATTTTGCGCAATCTTGGTCAAAGGCGCCACCGCGTTGCGGCTCATAATCGTGACCAACAAAATGTCACCCGGTGCGGCATTGGCAAGATCGGGGACTGGTGCGGGCGCAGGTTGGGCCGCGGGCGCGGTGCCTGTCAGTTTGGACAGACGTCCTTTGATCAAATCTGCACCAAATGCGCCGTTGTTCATTGGTCCGCAAGCCGTCAACAGGCACAGACCTGCGATCGTCATCCAAAGCTTAGGTGTCATCTCCAGAACCGTCCCCATGTATCGCCCATTGAGCCGCCAGTGTGTCCGTCGCGCACAACCTCGTAGAGCCGCCCGTCAACGTTGATCCGCGCGCCGCCGTCACGTGTCAGAGACGCCAGTGACGTGCTCACTGATTTGCGCGATGCGTTGCCTGCGAAGAAATCAACAGGGACCGTCAGGCGGATACCCTTGTCAAATGACCCCTCGCCGAAATCCTCAAAGGGCATATCGGTTAGCGTGAAATAAGCACCGACCTTCCAGCCGTTGTCGAACTCGCGATCAAGCGCGAATGTCGCGCCCCAATCGCCAGCTAGATACCGTCCGACATCAACCTGCCCGTGGAACCCGTTGTCAAAGCTGTAATAGGCGGAGACATGCCCTGTTACAGTGTCGAAATCCTGAAATCCAAAGAGCATATCGGTGTCGCGCTTGCGGGCGTAGTTAAGCTCTGCACCCAAGGCCAAACGGCTTTCGACAGGCTTCCAGAGAAGCTCGGCAGATACCCCGCCATACATGTGCTCAAGGTAGCCGATACTGACACGGCTATAGAGGTTCCTTGCAGGGCGGCCGTAATGCGCGAGGGTCAGGTCCGTGATGACGGGCTTGCCATCAATGCCGTATTCACTGCCATCAGTGCGCACATTGGGATAGTCGTTGGGGTTTTCTGTGACATCAGCAAGCTCGCGCTTGCCCAGAATGCTTTGGCGTGCACCACCGGAGATCACCAGATTTGGTGTGATTTCATAGCGGGCGCGCAGGTTAACACCAAGGTCGACCTGCACAGGTGCATCGCCGTTGAAAACGGTCAGCGCGGTATAGGGGCTAAGCCCCCATGTGAAAGCGGGTGTGTCGTCGCTCACCGCGGTCGGGGCTTGGCCTGCGGCATCGGTAAATGCGGCGCGCGCCAGAAGATCAGCGGCGGCATTGGGGGTGTTTTCCAGCCGCTCAAGGTCACTACGGTTTAGCGTGGTTGCCGAAAGAACCATACCTGACTGCACAGGCTCTAGGGTAAACTGGTTCACCCCGTCTGGCATCACTTGGGTCATGATCCGCGCCACGCGGCCAAGGGCTTGCGCCTCGGAGCGGTATTTGCTGTTGGTGAAACGGACACGGGCCTGCGCGCCGTTCACGTCCATACCAAGCAAGCGCAGCCCGTCAGCCTTCATCGCGGCTTGCAGGACTTGGGTCGTATTGGGGGCGATCTGGGTGCTCCAGCTTGCGGC
>CAKZNT010000003.1 GCA_937132065.1 uncultured Loktanella sp. | reverse complement strand
ATTGGCGTTTGGTTCTTTGGCAATGAATACCCGTTCTTGTCGTGGATGTCGCAAGAGGGCATTTCGACGGATGGTGGTGAAGACGGTGTCACGGTCCTTAAGCAGGGGTTTAACGTCGATCCCTTGTTGCAGCGTCAGGCAGATTGCATTTCGACGATGACATACAACGAATATGGTCAGGTGCTAGATGCGGGTGTTTCCGAAGATGAGTTGGTGACATTCAAGTATGAAGAGCAGGGCGTTGCGACGTTGGAAGACGGCATTTACGCGCTGGAAGAGAACCTAGAGGATCCTGTCTTTGTCGACAAAATGGTTCGCTTTGTGCGGGCGTCAATGAAAGGTTGGAAGTGGGCGGAAGAGAACCCAGCGGCCGCGGCTGAAATTGTCTTGGACAATGACGAGACTGGCGCGCAAACGGAGTCACATCAGGTGCGTATGATGGGCGAGATTGCGAAGCTGACTGCAGGCTCTAATGGCGCTCTGGATGAGGCCGATTACCAGCGCACGGTTGATACCTTGCTTGCTGGCGGTTCTGATCCGGTGATTTCCGCCGCTCCTGTTGGTGCATGGACGCATGCTATTACGGATGCAGCATTGAAGTAATTCAAGTCTGGTTTGGAATGGGGCGTGCAGCGGAAGCGTTGCGCGCCCTTTTTGTGTCAGGTTGCCTCCGGCGGGAGTTTGATAGGACATAGAAAACGAGAAGGTTGCATTTGGGATGGCCAGCGTGCCACTGGAGTGATTGTTTGGTGTCAAATTGCGCGGGATGAAAAATGGCATATCTTTTGGGTGTGGATACAGGCGGGACCTATACAGACGCTGTCATTCTGGATGAAGCGGCAGATCGGGTGCTTGCCAGTGCGAAGTCTTTGACGACCCGACCCGATCTTGCGCTGGGCGTCGGGCGTGCGATTGACGCGACCCTTCGGGATGCGGCGGTTGACCCCAAAGAGATTGCAATGGTGTCGCTGTCGACGACATTGGCCACAAATGCGCTGGTTGAGGGGCAGGGGGGCAAGGTTGCCCTCATCTTTATCGGTTTTGAGGACGCCGAGCTGGGGCGCGCTGGTCTGACGGATGCCTTGCGCGGAGATCCTGTCATTGCGTTGGCGGGCGGGCATTCGCATAGCGGAAATGAGGTTGTTCCGCTGGACCTCAAGCGGCTACAGGATGCTATTTCTGCGCTTGATGATGGTATCACAGGATTTGCTGTTGCCGCGAGTTTTGGCACGCGCAACCCCGCGCATGAACTGGCTGCACGGGATTTAGTGCGCGAGATCACAGGTAAGCCTGTGACCTGTTCGCATGAATTATCGAGCGCGTTGGGTGGCCCCAAGCGGGCCTTGACGGCTGTGTTGAATGCGCGGCTTATCGGGATGATTGACGGGCTGATCAGTGCCTGTGAAGGGCATTTGGCTAGAGTTGGCATTGCGGCACGTTTGATGGTTGTGCGCGGCGACGGGGCGTTGGTCTCGGCAGAGGTTGCGCGAGAGAAGCCGATTGAGACCATTCTCAGTGGGCCTGCGGCGTCTGTTGCGGGTGCGAGCTGGCTAACCCAAGAGGCCAATGCATTGGTGTCTGACATTGGTGGAACGACGACGGATGTGTGTCTGCTTAAGGATGGTCGGCCAAAAATTGATCCGCAAGGCGCGCGCGTTGGCCCGTTTCGCACCATGGTGGAGGCGGTCGCTATGCGCACTACCGGCCTTGGCGGCGACAGTGCTGTGCATGTTGTTGACGGGGTGGATGGTGGCTTGAGGCTTGGCCCGCGCCGATTGATGCCTATTTCGCTCGCGGCGCGCGACTATCCCGCGTTGGTGCATGGTGTGCTTGATCGCGCGCTTTCGATTGATATCCCCGCTGCGGATAATTGCGAATTTGCAATTCCGATGTGGTCGGTAATGCCTGAGGGGCTTGATGCGCGTGAGGCGCTGGTTGCGGGGCGCTTGGCCGATGGACCGCTTCGCGTGGGGCAGGCCGTTCTGACACGTATGGAAAACCCTGCGCTGAGCCGTCTTGTGACGCGCGGAATGGTCATGATTGCGGGCGTCACGCCGTCGGACGCATCCCATGTGTTGGGCAATGTAGATGCTTGGGACAGTGATGCAGCGATAAAGGCGCTAACTTTGTTTGCCCGCCGTCGTAATGGTGCGAGTGAACGCCTCGCGACTGGTCCCGCGCAGATGGCGCAGAAGATCGTAGACCAACTCACCCGTCAAACGGTTGACTGCTTGTTAGAGGCTGCTTTTCTAGAGGACGATAGGAACTGGGGCCAAGGGGTCAGCGCTTATGCAACCCATCCGCTGACAGTTGCGGGACTGGATAAGCATCGGGGCATTGTGCAGATGGAAACGAGGTTAGGTGTGCCGGTTATCGGGCTGGGCGCATCGGCGGGCGTATATTACGGCGCAGTCGGCGAGCGCCTAAACACCCGCATGGTTTTATCGCCACACGCCGGCGTTGCCAACGCGATTGGTGCGGTAGTTGGGCAGGTCTCGATGACAGCCACAGGGACCGTAACGAGCCCCGGCCCTGGAATTTATTCGGTGCATCTGGAAGGTGCGTTGAAACAATTCTCGGCATCAAATGATGCGATTGAGGCGTTGACCGCGCAACTAACCCAGCAAGCGGCCAATGCTGCGCGGGCGAGCGGGGTCGAGGAAATACGCTATACGACGCTGAAAGACATCAATGAAGTGGGCGTTGATGGCCAGTCCGTATTCATTGAAGCGACTGTTAAGGTGATCGCGCAGGGGCGACCACGGATCGCGCTGAGTTGAGTGACGGGAATGGTTTGACCTCACAATCACGTCAGGCAGATTGCGCGATTTGGTGCGGTGCGTCACAAGTGGCTGAAACCACTGTGAGAGCCTTGAATGCTGGATAGATATGCCCGTCGATTGATCGACCCGCCGCTTAATGCGGCAGGCGCGCGCATCGCTGCGCGGGGAATTTCGGCCAACGGCGTTACCACAATCGGTTTGGGGCTTGGCTTAGTGGCCGCTGTTTTGATCGCGTTCGGGTCGCCCTGTCTTGCGCTGGTTCCTTTGCTAGCCGGTCGGATCGCAGATGGTTTGGATGGAGCCGTGGCGCGGGCTACGCGCAAGACCGATTTTGGCGGCTACTATGACATCACTGCCGACTTCTTGTTTTATGGCGCAATTCCGGCGGCGTTTGTTTTTGCGGACCCTGCGACCAACGGGGCAGCGGGTGCGTTCTTGCTCACTGCGTTTTATGTGAATGGCGCGAGCTTTCTCGGGTTTGCGATACTTGCCGAAAAGCATGGAAAAACGACGGATGCACAGGGGCAGAAATCGCTCTACTATTCAAACGGGCTATTGGAGGGCGTGGAAACGATCGCATTCTTCGTGTTGATTTGCCTGTTCTCACACCACTTTGCGCTGCTTGCGTATGGCTTTGGCGCATTGTGCTTTTTGACAGCGGGTTTGCGCGTTTTTGCGGCCCGCCAACTCTTCACCTACTAAAGGAAGTTATATGAAATACCTCGGAATTCTTGCTGCGCTTTGTGTGCCTATTGCCTCTTATGCAGAGCCGAATCCTGCCGATTGGGATGCTGTTCGCGAAGGGGCTACGGGTCAAACCGTCTATTGGAATGCTTGGGGCGGTTCGACGACAACCAACGATTTTCTGGCGTGGGTCGGTAAGCGCGTTGCCGAGGACTACGGCGTCACGCTCGAGCATGTAAAGCTGACGGATACTGCTGATGCTGTGACGCGGGTTTTGTCCGAAAAGCAGGCGGGCGAAGATGATGACGGTGCAATCGATATGATCTGGATTAACGGATCAAATTTTGCCGCTATGAAAGACGCTGACTTGTTGTTTGGTCCCTATGCAGAGCAACTGCCGAACTGGGCAATTGTAGATTCAGCAGGCAAGTCTGTTCAAACAGATTTCACAGTGCCGATTGAAGGATACGAAAGCCCATGGGCGATGGCGCAAGTTGTCTTTGTGCATGACACGGCGGATATGCCAGAGCGTGTCGGCTCTATGGAGGCGCTACTTGAATGGGCACAAGCGAACCCCGGTCGATTTAGCTATCCACAGCCGCCTGATTTCTTGGGCACGACGTTCTTAAAGCAGGTTCTCGTTGATATTCTGCCTGATCCATTGGTTCTTGCTGCCCCTGCGACAGATGAGAACTACGAAGAGGTTACTGCCCCTCTATGGGCTTATCTGGAAGAGTTGACCCCAAATCTTTGGCGTGAAGGGAAGGCATATCCTGCGACAGGCACGGCAATGTTTCCACTGATCGCTGACGGTGAGTTGGATTTGTCGATTTCGTTCAGCCCGGGTGCGGCGTCAACGGCGATTGCGAACTTCGAGTTGCCAGACACGGTGCGCACGTTCGTGCTTGATCAAGGCACGATCGGGAATGCCTCGTTTGTGGCTATCCCTTACAATTCGGGCTCGAAAGAAGGGGCGATGGTCGTTGCAAACTTCCTGATGTCCCCAGAAGCGCAAGCTCGCGCGCAAGACCCTGCGATCTTGGGGTATGGGACCGTTCTCGATATGGCCGCAATTTCCGCTGAGGAACGCGCGATGTTTGACGGGCTTGACCTTGGTATCGCGACACTTACCCCTGCTGAACTTGGCACTGTTCTCGCCGAACCGCACCCGAGTTGGGCCGTGCGTTTGGCGGATGATTGGGCGAGCCGATATGGTGTCGCGCAGTAGGCGATTGAAGACGCAGAACAGGCGCAGCGCATGAAGTCGCGGCGCCTGTTACCTTTTCTACCTGCGCTCACATTGCTTGCGATGCTTGGGCCCGTGATCGCGGGTCTGTATGGCACAGTAATGCCAGCGTTTGGCCATCTACCTGCTGCGGGCCTCACGGGGCCGTCACTAGACCCTTTTCGCGAGATACTGGCATGGCAGGGGCTGCCCCGAGCGATGTGGTTGTCGATCTCGGTCGGGTTTATCTCGACGCTTTTGGCGTTCACAATTGTGGCGTTGGTTGTTGCGGGTTGGTCGGGAACGCGCGTCTTTCGCGTCTTGGAAGGGGCGTTGTCGCCGCTATTATCCGTACCACATGCCGCAGCGGCGTTTGGCCTAGCGTTCCTGATTGCCCCATCCGGATGGATAGCACGGATTATTTCGCCAACGCTAACCGGCTGGGATCGCCCGCTTGACTTGCTGATCGTGCAGGACCCGTGGGGTGTGTCGATGATGGCGGGACTGGTCATCAAAGAGATACCGTTCTTATTGCTCATTACCCTCGCAGCGCTGGGTCAGATTGATACCCGGCGAAGCCATGCAATTTCACAAGCATTGGGGTATGGCCGCCTAACCGGCTGGCTGAAGACTGTGTTCCCGCTGGTTTACATGCAAATCCGGCTGCCAGTTTATGTGGTTCTTGCCTATGCCATGTCGGTTGTAGATGTGGCGGTCATTCTTGGCCCGAATACGCCGCCAACGCTTTCGGTCCAGATTGTAAAGCTGATGTCTGACCCAGATTTGACGATGCGATTGCAAGCAGCAGCAGCCGCGCTTGTGCAGCTTGCGTTGGTTGTCTTTGCCCTTGTGGTCTGGCGGGTGGGCGAGATTGGTGTCGCGTGGTTCGGAATGCGGTGGGTTGCGCGCGGAAAACGCGGAAAATTCGACCCTATTGTTGGGAAGTTCGCACTTTTTGCTGGTGCGACTAGTGCGATCGCGATTGCATTGGGCCTCGCTGTTTTGTGTGTTTGGTCATTCGCAGGCTTCTGGGGGTTTCCTGATGCCCTGCCTGAGCAACTGACGCTCAGGAACTGGATGCGCCATAGTTCCGGGATCAACCAAGCGTTATGCGAGACGGCTATGATCGCGGTTGTGGTTACACTGGTTGCGCTTTTGCTAACCATCGGTTGCCTAGAGGTGGAGCATCGGCACGGTCTACGGGTGAGCACGCGGGGGATGTGGTTATTGTATTTACCTTTGCTTGTGCCACAGACCGCCTTCCTACCTGGATTACAGACACTATTGCTGAATATTGGCGCTGATGTTGGCAGGTTGCCCGTTATGTTTGCCCATCTGGTTTTTGTATTGCCCTATGTCTTTCTTTCGCTGTCGGACCCGTTTCGCGCTTGGGATAAGCGCAATAGCACGGTCGCTGCGGCGCTTGGGGCGAGTCCTGATCGTGTGCTCTGGCGGGTTCGTTTGCCGATGTTGTTGCGCCCGATTTTGACGGCGGGGGCTGTAGGAATTGCCGTTTCTGTCGGGCAATATCTTCCCACTTTGTTGATCGGCGGCGGGCGGGTGGAAACGCTTACGACTGAGGCCGTTGCATTGGCGTCAGGTGGTGATCGTCGTGCAATCGGTGTTTTCGGCTTGATGCAAACCGCGGCGGCGCTTGTGCCGTTTGCTATTGCGCTATTTGTGCCTGCGATCGTCTGGCGAAACAGAAGAGGCTTGAAGAATGGATAACGGGTTAGAATTGCGCGATGTGCGGATCACCAAAGATGGTGCGCCACTTCTCGAGGTGTCTCGCGCGGTGTCCTCTGGCGAGGTTCTAACGATTATGGGCCCGTCGGGCGTTGGCAAGTCAACCTTGCTCGCGTTTGTAACAGGCACGTTATCCTCCAGTTTTGAAGTGACTGGAGGGGTTTTCCTAAATGGTGAGGACATTACGGATGCCCCACCACATCAGCGCCGTGTCGGTATCCTGTTTCAGGATGATCTGTTGTTTCCGCATTTGTCGGTTGGTCAAAATCTGGCGTTTGGTTTGCAGGCAGGAGGGAGCGCTGCATCGCGCCGCGACAGGGTTGTCGCTGCCCTGAGCGAGGTCGGACTGGAAGGCTATGCCGATCGCGACCCTGCAACACTTTCGGGTGGGCAAAAAGCCCGCGTTGCGTTGATGCGAATGCTGTTGTCAGAGCCATGTGCGCTATTGCTGGACGAACCGTTTTCGCGCCTTGATGCGGCCTTGCGGGCGCAAGTGCGCGATCTTGTTTTTGCCCGCGCAAGGGCCAGATCGCTGCCCGTCCTCATGGTGACCCATGACAAGGAGGACGCATCGGCGGCTGGCGGTGAAATAGTGACACTAACCCCTATTTAGACCCTAAAATGGTGTCGAAATGCTTGGTCATGTAGATGTGGAGCCACGGGGTGAAGTTCTGTGGATTTTCTGCCAACTCCAGTTGCAAATCACGCGGCGTGATCCAGCGAGTTGAACAGACTTCATCAGGGTTTAGTGTCAGTTGAAGGTCATCAGGCGCATGAGCTACAAAGACATCAACAACCTCATGTTCAAGCATGTCATCGCCGACCTTTGCCTGATATTCGATTTGGCCGCGCAAGGCGCAATCTAGCCCCTTGATCTCGAGTTCGTCGTTCAGTCGCCGTGGGGCGCAATCCTCGCTTGTTTCCTCCCACATGGGATGGGTGCAGCATGTGTTCGCCCAAAGCCCGGGAGTGTGATACTTGTGAAGCGCGCGTTGCTGAAGAAGGATACGTCCTTGGTTCATCACGAAGATACTCACGGCCTTGTGCTTGAGGCCGCGTTTGTGAACATCAAGCTTTTCGACAGGCTGAAGTGTGCCGTTGATCCATGCGGGAATGAGAATCGAATTGGTCATTTGCATGACTTACGCCGCTTTGGTGTCTATTTGAAGCCGTTGTAGCGCAGGGTTGCTTGCTTCGAAGGCCAAACGGCGTCAGTCTTAACTCCGTGTGACAAGGGGCTTATTGGATGCCATTAACAACGCCGCCAGCCATTTTCTTTCATCCTGATGCGGTGGAGTCTGATGGAAAGGATATTGTTGGTCGCCGCTCTGCGGGGCAGTCGTTTCTTAAAGGCTTTCTCGCACATGTTACGGGTGACCATGTCGCAACGGTGACCCAAACCATAGCCGGTGCGAAAGCGTTTGAAACGCTGATCCGTTCGATGGGCGAGACCCGCGATGTGCGTGCGCAGGCCTTGCGTGGTCAGGGGGGCTTCTCTGATGCAGGCACGATTTTCTTTCCTGGCCCCGGTTATGTGGATGCCGCTTGGCGACGACAGCGGTTTGATCCTACAGCTTGTTCGCTCGTGGGCATCACGCACACGGTATCGACGCGGCGTGTGATTGAGAGCATGCATACCCTTATTGCAGAGCCGGTCGAACCGTGGGATGCGATCATATGCACCTCGCGTGCAGTGCAGTCTGTTGTGCAGCAGCAGATGGACCTTGAGGTTGATTATTATCGTCAACGGTTTGGTGCAACCCGCGTGCCAATGCCGCAGCTACCGATCATCCCGCTTGGGATTAACGCGGCTGACTTTGAGCGATCTGATCAAAGTCGCGCTGCGATGCGCGCCCGATTTAATACACCTGAGACGGCGGTGGTCGTGATGACCATGGGTCGTTTTACCTCGGTTGAAAAGGCAAACCCTGCACCGTTGTTCATTGCATTGGAGCAGGTGGCCAAGGCAACGACGAAGCCTGTCCATCTTTGGATGGTAGGTTGGGCGAGCCGTGAGGCGGAGGATGCGTTGCATCGGGCCGGAGCTGCGGCTCTTTGCCCCTCGGTAGTCACTCATATCATTGATGGCCGTGTTCCAGAGGTGCGGCGTGATATTTGGTCTGGCGCTGATATTTTCACTCTGCCCGTCGACAATATTCAGGAAACCTTTGGCCTTGTTCCCGTTGAGGCGATGGCGGCAGGCTTGCCTGTGATTATGCCAGACTGGAACGGGTTTCGTGATACAGTGGTGCATGGAGAAACCGGCTATTTAATCCCGACTGCAATGTCGCAGGCTGGGGCGGGTCTAACAATTGCGCAGCGCTTTGCGGACGGAACCGACGACTATTTGCGCTATTTGTCGATTGTGCAGCAGCAAACCATGATTGACATTCCAGCCTATGCCGAAGCGCTGTCCGCATTGGTGTCGGACCCAGAAAAGCGCAGAGCAATGGGCGCGGCGGGGCGTCGCCATGTTGCAGCACACCTGGATTGGTCAGCGATCATTCCTCAGTATCTGGCGTTGGCGGAAGAGTTAGAGGGATTGCGTGCTAACGCCGTGGCGACCACGCCGCGGTTGAACCGTTCTGCGATAAGCCCGATCGAAGTTGACCCTTTTACCCTCTATCAGGACTACCCATCGCAAGCCCCTGTCGCGACTTCTGTGGTGTCTCATCGCCGTGATTTGACATCCAAAGGATTGGCAGACCTCGACCTGCTCAACGGGCGGGCACTATATGGTCGCCGCATCGTGCCCGACGAAATAGTTTTGCGGATCAGCAGTGCCGTGTCGGACAGTGAACCGATGACAATTGCCGCGTTATCAAGTCAACTCAAACTGGCAATTGGTATTGTCAGCGCCTCCCTGCTATTTCTTGCGAAATTTGACTATGTATCAATTGACGAAATGAAGCCAAATTGGCGACGCAATTGATTTCTAAGACTGAATAGTGCCTCCATCGATAAGGATGGATCAAAAGGGGATAAAAATATGCAGCTATCTGTTCATTTTGAGGGATCCGATGACGGGGGCAAGAAGAGCGGTCCAGTGACAGTCGGCTGGTTTCTGAACACCAAGAAGGCGAGCATTGTCTATTTCCCGCCCGAGCGGGTTCGCTCGGCTGAGATGAATAAATCCCATGCAAAGTCGGCCTCACGCTGTCCTGCGGTGATCAATATGGAAAGCCGCTATTTCATGGTGCGTTGCCCGTTCGATTTAAACCTCGAGTTTATTCGCGACAAAGACGGTCGCCCCGCTATGCGCAATTTAAACGGCGACAAGAGTGGTATTCGCGCCAATAAGATGCGGGAAAAGCTGCACATCGCGGCCGAGCACGAGTGGCGTTATCCAGGTGTGCCGACCCTTCAGTTGGAGTTGCCCTATGTGTTCATTGCGGATGAGCCTGTCTACGCAAGTCAGGTGTCCCCGTTTATGCACCACACCAAGACCCCGCTGCCGGGCACGATTTTCGGCGGCCGTTTTCCGATCAACGTCTGGCCGCGCCCATTGATGTGGGCGTTCGAGTGGCATGACCTTGACCGTCCGCTCAAGATCAATCGCGGTGACCCGTTGTTCTACGTCACGTTTGAGACCACACCACAGGACCGCAGTGTCGTTTGTGTCGAGACGGAAGTGACGCCTGAGTTGACCGACTATATGGAGATGATTTCGGGGGCGGTGAACTACGTGAACCAAACCTTTTCCCTTTTTGAAGCGGCGGAAGAGCGGCGACCCAACACATTGGTCAAGCCGATCAAGCGGCGTGCTGCGGATTGAGGAATAGCCATGGAGGAAACGCTACGCGATTTGCGCGCCCGCGCAATTCAACTGCAACAAGCGGGTAAGCTGGACGAGGCAAGTCTATGCTATGCCCGCTATCTTGCCCGTGCTCCGCGTGACGCTGGCGTGTGGTCAAATCTTGGTGTCTTACACCGTGTGGCTGGTCGACATGCTTTGTCGTTACGTGCGCAGCGCCGCGCGGTTGCCCTTGCCCCTGAAGAGGTCGGATTCCGCAACAACCTTGCAAACATCTTGTCGGATGTCGGCGAATATGACGCTTCAATCTCGGAGCGGCGCTGGGCGTTAGAGCGTGATCCGACCAACTTGAACCACAAGGCGATGATTGGCCGTTGTTATCGTGGATTGGGTCAATACAAGACCGCAATTGACTATCTTGAGCAGGCAATTGCGGACCACCCAAATGATGTCGAGTTGAAGATGCAACTTGCCTTTGCTCAGTTGGGGCAAGGCGATTATGCCACCGCTTTCGAGACTTACAAAATCAGATGGCAGGCGGGGGAACTCAAGCAACGCTCATTGCCCTTCCCCGAGTGGTCGGGTGAAGCCTTGGACGGCAAAACTGTTCTGGTGTTGCCTGAGCAAGGCTTTGGAGATGCCGTCTTGTTCGCGCGATTTATCCCGACATTGAAGAAGCTCGGCGCAACGGTGCATTGCCTTGTCGAGCGCCCGTTAGCGGCACTGTTTGAGGGGCTGGAAGGTGCAGACCATGTCGGTCAAGGTGTGTCTGCCGATACCAAGATTGATTGCTGGCTCAATATGATGGACCTCGCAGCGCTGCACTTTAAAGAGACTTCGGCAATCCCTTCGCCTACCGTGCTGAACGTGCCGCAAGATAGTGCTGATCGTGCCCAACGTATTGTTGATCCATTTCCGGATGTCCTGAAGGTCGGTGTCATCTGGACGGGTTCCGTGACGTATAAGGGCAATGCATTTCGCTCGTTTAGTCACACTGACTTTCTGCCTTTGACAGACATTGCAGGTGTGCAGTTGTTCTCTCTTTATAAAGGGCCAATGCTCGCGCCATATTTTGAAGATGGCAGTTCGGCCCTGATTGTGGATACAGGAAGTGACGAGCGTGGCTTTGCGGATACTGCCGCGACGATGCGTGCTATGGATTTGGTGATAACCTCCGATACTGCAACTGCGCATATCGCAGGGTCGCTGGGCATTCCGACATGGACGGTGCTTCATTGGGACCCGTTCTGGGTCTGGACCCATCAGGGTGAGACAACCCCTTGGTATCCGAATATGAAGCTATTTCGCCAAAAGACCCCATTAAACTGGACGGATGTTATGGCAGAAATTCGAGACGCACTCACATTCTATTCGAAAGATAAAAAATGAAAGAAATTCTGGTTCCCACCGCCCCGGGCGAACTGATCGACAAGTTGACGATTTTGAGATTGAAGTCCGAAAAGATCACAGACGGCGCCAAACTCAAGAACGTCAAACACGAGATGGCAGTTTTGAGCGCGACGGCGACGGACGCGATAGAGATGTCTGATGCGCTGAAGTCGCTGTGGGATGCCCTTTACGCTGTGAATGCCGATCTTTGGGTGATCGAAGATGATATCCGTGCCTTTGAGGCAAAGGCAGATTTTGGGCCGGGATTTATCGCGCTTGCGCGCGCTGTCTACGTAACGAACGATGAACGTGCGCGGCTGAAGAAAGAAATTAACCTGCTTCTCGGATCGCAAATCGTTGAAGAGAAATCCTATTTTGACTTTGGGGGAAACCAATGACAGCCGAAGATCGCATTCGCGCCGCAAGAAGAGATTTAAAAGCGTTGCAAGACGAGCTTATCGCCCAACTATCAGATGACAAGAGCCGTGCGCGCGCGCCCCTCAATCGCCAACTCCATGCTGTGCGCGGCATGTTGAACCCTAATTTTCCATACGCCTCCCAAGCCGGACAGGACCTTGTTGTTGATCGGGTCATGCAGCAGAAAACTGGCGGAACGTTCGTTGACGTTGGTGCTTACGATGGTGTTACCGGATCAAATACGATGTTCTTCGAGCGGTGGCGCGACTGGACAGGTGTGTTGGTTGAACCAGTTGCCGCGCAACGCGAGAAAGCAGAGATATTGCGAAAGGCGCCATGCCTCCCCTATGCGGTGTCAGACAAGAAAGGCACGGCAGAGTTTATGGCAGTGTCCGAAGGGTTCACGCAAATGAGCGGGCTCATTCAATCCTATGACAAGGCCATGCTTGACCGTGTGCGCGCCGATAAGCGTCATGTCGAGGAAGTCATCAAAGTCCCGACGCGTTCTCTTTCGGCAATATTGAAAGAGGTCGATATTATTCATCCAGACTTTATCTCGTTGGACATTGAGGGTGGAGAGTTGGCTGCATTAGAGAAGTTCCCCTTTGACAAACATAACGTCGGTGCATGGGCGATCGAGAACAATACAGCGGACCCTGCTTTGCCGAATTTGATGCGCGAGAAGGGGTATGACCTGATCGAATTCTGCGGACCTGATGAGATTTATTATAAAACTCGATAGTCTCTAATTCTTCGACAATGCAACCTTTAAGCACCCTTTCACTTGCCCGCCTCTAAGACAGAGGTGGGTGAACGAAAAGGTGGTGAAAGATGAGTGCAAACGCACCAATTATTATTAAGCGCAAAAAGGTAATTGCAGGTGGTGGCCATCATGGCGGTGCCTGGAAGGTGGCCTATGCCGATTTTGTAACGGCAATGATGGCGTTCTTTA
>CAKZNT010000002.1 GCA_937132065.1 uncultured Loktanella sp. | reverse complement strand
ACGCGTGACCCCGTTTTGACGGATAGTTTCAAGGTCTTGGCGCGTGAGTTTATTTTTGACTGGCTGCAAACTGCGGCCTTTGATCCCTTGGGGGGGAATTACTATGACCACGACATTTATCTCGGCAGACATCATCGGCACAACCGTGGCCCACACGTGGGCTGCGGGCGATGACCACCAACTCTACATCGCCAGCGGCGTCAATGTGGTGAACACCAGTTCACTCGCCATCGCAGATATGAACGGCAATGATCTCACCGTCAGCATTGCGGGCACTGTCTTTGCTGGCTATCGCACAGTACTCGACGGCATCAATAATACTTTTCACGTTGCCGAAGGTGGGAGCTACATATCGGCTGATTCTTCCACTGGCAGCTTTGCGTTTGGCGATGCCAACTCCAGTGGTAATAATACCTACATTATTGATGGCAGTGTCACCGCGCTGCAAACCAGTGGCGTTGTGGGCCGTGGGAACGCCAGCATCAACGTCACAGGAGAGATCGCGGCGGGCGGAAATGCTGTTTTCATGGGTCTATTTGGGGCAGATGGAGATAGCTTGATCAATTCAGGTACGATACGGGGCGGAATGAGGGACTTTGACGCCGCCGAGTCCTCCAGCCCCGAGCGCTTTGCGCATGGCGTGTTTATCGAAGGTGATGACACGCGGGTCATCAATCTGGCAGGCGGAATGATTACCACGATGGCGGAAAATATAGCCGCAAATGAGGGACCCGCGGGCATCGAATACCAAGACGATATTTCTGGCGCGCGCTTGCGTAACTATGGTGAGGTCTCATCGGTTTACGGCTATGGCGTCGACATGAGCACCGCCACCAACCTTACAGATACATCCTTCATCAACTTTGGCGTTGTGCAGGGCTCGCTTGGGTCGCTGCGCGGTGACAACAGTCAGGCCACAACCTTCGTGAACCGAGGGCTCATGGACGGCGACGTGATCTTTGGCACTGGCGACGATGACTTTGACAACCGCGCGGGCGATGTTGACGGGGATGTGTTGCTTGGCGCTGGCGATGACTTCTATGACGGGCGCCTCGACGCCTATGTGACGGGCGCGATCCTTGGTGGGGATGGTGCTGACGTGGTTTACGGCGGTCACAACGCCGACCTGATCGAGGGCGGCGAGAATAACGACGAGCTGCGCGGCAACGGCGGCGACGACGAGATTCGTGGCGACAATGGCGACGATATGATGCTCGGCAATGACGGCGATGACGAGATCATCGGCGGCAATGGCAACGACAGCCTGTTCGGCGGGCGCGGCAATGATGTGCTCAACGGCGGCAACGATAACGACCGGATCAACGGCGGGGACGGCGACGACCGGATCATCGCGGGCGGCGGAACCGACATCCTGTTTGGTGACGGCGGCGCGGATACATTCACCTTCGCATCGGTCAACGACAGCGGCATGACGGGGGCCACACGCGACCGGATTTTCGACTTTGATCAGGCCGAAGGCGACGTCGTGTTTCTCGCCTCGATCGACGCCAATGATAACGTCGGCGGCAACCAAGTGTTCAGCTACATCGCGGGCGCTTCGTTCTCGAATACGGCGGGCGAGCTGCGCTACACATCGTCGGGCATGATCGAGGGCGACACTGACGGCGACGGGTCAGCAGACTTCCAAATCCTGCTGACAACCGCGCCGACCCTGACCGTCGACGCCTTCGTTCTCTAAGCAAACGCGCACCTGCCCTGAACGGGGCGGGTGCGGCACTTTGGCCAAATTTTCTTGGCCGTTTTGCACTTTTCCCTTAAGGTCACGTTAACCATCCACCATTTTGTGGAGAAAATTGGTTAGTTTCAGGGGCGGTTTTTGCCCTGAGGTGCAGATTTAGTAGCACCTTTGAATTGTAAATGAAGTTCGCGCGTGACCCTGATTTGGCGAATAGTTTCAGGCTCTTATCGGACGGATTTATTTAATCAGGCTGCAAATTGCGGCCATCAGTTCCTTTAGGGAGGAAACAACATGTCAACGACAATTATTTCAGCAGATACCATCGTGGCGGGAACCGCCTTCACATGGACTGCTGCAAACGAACAACTCGTGATTGCACCAGATACGATCCTTGCAAGCACGGGCGGAGTCGCAATCCAAGATATGGACCTCGACAACCTTAGCGTCACCATCCTTGGAACAGTGATTTCCGATTCCAATACAAATGGGAATGGCGAGGATTCCTTGTTTCATATCGCGACAGGTGGCCGTTTCATTTCTACCGAAAGTAGCCATTCTCAGTGGGGGTTGGGGCGAGATGGCGGTTCGGGTAACGCCTCCATTATCATTGATGGCTCGTTCACAGCATTACAGACATCTGGTTTTGTGGCCCGAGGCAATACGAATATCGTTGTCACCGGAGAGGTCTCTGCAGGTTCGTCTGCTCTTTTGATCGGATATAGCGGTGGTGTTGGCGACACCTTGACCAACTCGGGGACCATTACCGGCGGCTTGCGCGACGTCCAAGACGAGACGAATGCCGAGCACTACTTCGTTTCGGGAGTCTGGGTCGCAGGCAGCAATACGCGAATTACAAACCTCGCAGGCGGCACGATCACAACACTCGCAGAGAACGGCTCATCATCTGACGAGCCAGGTGCCGTCGAATACAGGAACAACTCTTCAGGTGCGGTGCTGCGCAACTACGGTGATATCATTTCATTGCATGGTCACGGGGTGGACATGGATAGCGCGAGTGTTGTTACAAACATGTCCCTTATGAACTTCGGCACGATCCAAGGGTCGATCGGCTCCTTGCGCGCAAGTGACTATGCCGACACGTTCCACAATCGCGGCCTGATGGATGGTGACGTGGATATGGGCACGGGCAA
>CAKZNT010000001.1 GCA_937132065.1 uncultured Loktanella sp. | reverse complement strand
AGATTGCGCAGGGAATTTTTTTGCAAAGCGGCCCTACGGGGTGCATATTTTCGGCCTTATGTATCAAACGCACCAAGCGGGGTGTGAGGCATGATTAGTCTATCCTGCTTGGCCCTCTTGAATTTGTTTTTGGGTGAAATACGCGACACTGGAAACCCTGAGCATATTAACGAATTTATCGCCTTGGTTCATTCTGGCTTTGAATCCAAAATCTTCCTTGATCGTGTTCCCAAAAACATCTTCATAGCAAATTGCGATTACACAACCAACGACAAGGCCCTCTCCGCCTTTTTGCCGAGCAAGAGAAATAGACTCCATAGCAGTCAGTGTAAATCCAGATTCAATCAAGAAGGTCCGTTCGCCAGAGGAAGCAATTGTGTACCCAAATTTATCATCAAGATCGTAAGGAAACCTCTTCGAGGACTGTCTCTCAACAATCTGAAGTGCCCCGTCTTTTGCGAACAACGCTCCATAATTCCAAGAGAATGTGGCGCGAATGTTTCTCGCTGGACTGACCCCGTTATTCCTGATCAAAAATCTAACCTTCGGGCAAATATCAGTTTCGCCACTCGAGACATCAGGGGAAATATCACACCCGTCAACAGGATCAAATGTCAGGCCTACATTGTCAATTTCGACGTATGCTCTGATCTGTGCCTCTCCAATATCTCTTGTGTCCGCAGCCATCTTTTGAGTGGCCTTGAGGGTAAGCAGCAAGAGACCAGCAGCGGCAACGGTAAAGAACATCATTATCCATTGGGCGAGAGTGTCCTCCATCGCAAAAAAACGGCGAAGCCAATACCACCCCTGTGGCAAGCCTTCGCTATCGTCGGCGCAATTGTTGGTGGAGCCGCCGCAGCTGGGATTGCTGCTGGCCGTTGGGTCTATGGACCAGTTAAGAGCAAGAACAAGAACAAGAAGAATCCCCGCAAATAAACCGAATGCTATTCCAACCGTAAATCCGTTACGCCAAGAGAATTTAGACATTGCAACATAAACGCCGCTGAAAACTTCCCTCGGGATAGCTTATTGGCGACGTTCACCTCTTTCTCACTGATTCCAATAGCGTCCAGCTTTTCAACAAGTTGGGCGTAAGTCACCCCCTTACGTTTCAACTCTGACTTGAGCAGGTTTGCAGCCATGCTCTCCCATTCTGTTTGACTTGGCATATATCACCTATGATGTAAAAACTAACGTATCCGATATATAACCTATTGCATTTAGTATGTCACTATACTATATATGATATGTAGTTAACGGATATAGTATAAAATGGCACAGCACTTTCTTCTTTCAGCGGCATCCCGCACACTTAGCCTTCGCAGCATCTATAAAGCTGGCGAAGACGCTGCGTATGCGATGTTCTGCGAAATGCGCTGGCCAGAGACAGGCGGCGAAGCGGTTTGCCCACAGTGCAACCACGACGAAGCCTACAAGATCACCACGCGCCGTAAGTTCAAGTGCAAGGCATGTGCGCACCAGTTCAGCGTGACTTCTGGCACGATCTTTGCATCCCGCAAGATGGACTTTGTGGACCTGTTGGCGGCGATCTTCCTGATCGTGAACGCTTCCAAGGGCATGAGCATGGTGCAGCTGTCGCGTGATCTGGATTGCCAGTATAAGACTGCATTCGTCTTGGCCCACAAGCTGCGCGAAGTCATTGCCCAAGAGGTTCACACTGGCGAAGTTCTCGACGGTCACGTTGAAATCGACGGTGCATACTTTGGCGGTCACATTCGCCCTGCCAACATGAAATCCAAGCGCGTAGATCGTCGCCTTAAGCGGCACCAGACAGGCACACGCCGTGTTGTGGTTGCCATGCGTGAGCGTGAGGGCCGCACCCTGCCATTCATCGCCATGAGTGAAGGTGAAGGCGTAGCACTTGCCGTTGAGAACGTATCCCGCACCGCCACCATGTCAGCCGACGAGGCATCCCACTGGGATACGCTGCACGATGGCTGGATGGTTGACCGCGTGAACCACAGCGAGATCTACAGCGACCACGGCAAGCACACCAACATGGTTGAGTCGTTCTTTTCCCGTCTGCGTAACATGATCGAAGGCCAGCACCACGGCGTTTCCCCAAAGTATCTGCACCAGTATGCAAACCACTCCGCATGGTTGGAAGACAACCGCCGCACCGACAACGGCACACTGGCGCATATCGTCGTGTCTAACGCGATGGACGCGCCTGTGAGCCGTAACTGGAAAGGGTATTGGCAGCGGGCAGCTTGAAGACGCTCATATTTTTGCCATTATTTCTATCTATTGCGTTAGATGATCGAAACGTGTCACAAACAGTTAACCAGATAGTAATACTGGTTAGGGTATCCTATGTAACTAAACAGCTGCATATAGCGAATCCGTAATGGTGGGTAAAATGAAAAATAACAATGAACTAAAGGGCCGCTTCTTTCGAGGCGCAATTTCTGGATTTTTTATCTTTCCTTTACTGCTGCCTACGCACTTTAATCCATCTGCAAGTAAAAACTCTGTGGTTCATTCTTGGAGTCGTGTTAATGCATACCTCAGTAACGGGGTAGGTAAGGTTAGCGCACTTCATGAGAGAACCAAATAGACAAGTAAAAACTGGCGAGATAGTTCCTGACAGTCTTAGAACAGAATTAGAACAGCGTCTCGGAAGTATTGTTCAGAATCGCTCCCTTCCTCAAGCGGTGGACAGTGTCGTGGCCGTGCTATCAGAACACCACTATAATGAGAGCAAATTGCCATCTGCTTTTGAGATGCAGCAGTTGGAATCTGTTGTGCCTGGTGGTGCTAGGGAAGCGATTGATATGGCTAAGGCGGAGCAGAAATTTTTAATTGAAGAAACAAAGGCTAATAATAGACGGGGCTTTATAGTTGATCTGCTCGGGCCTATCTTTGGGTTAGTTGCACTTTTATCGTTGATTGGCTTGTGCGTATTTATGGTTGTGATGGGTCAAGCAATTTACGCAGCGGCAGTAGTTGGGGCCATAGGCCTGTCTGCGGCGATATTTTTTCGCCCTGTAAAAGAGACAAAGCTTTCTGGGCCAAAGAAAAAATAGATCACAGAACAGCCATCTGCCACAAACACCCATCCGGCCCAAAGTCCTGCACCACACGCCCTATGGCAATGACCACATTCGCCCGTCCCTGCGCACCAATCCTTTATCGCGCAACCTACGCAACGCCATGTAGGCGCGATTACTTGCGGCGTTAGCTCCAATGTCTGGCCTTGCCTGACGCAGCACACCGCCAAGTTCCCAAGACGTCATTGGCCGCTCTTTCAAGCTTCCCAATATCATCGTCTTGGTGTCGCCGCGCTTGAATGGCTTATCCTGCACCCATCCCGTCCACTCGACGCCGCGCATATCCAGCAGCACTTCGGCCAACTTGCCTTCGTGTCCGCCTTGCTTGCGCAGTGCTAATAGCGCGTTGTTTATCGTTCTGTCCTGCATGGCGTCATTGTGATTCACAACCGCCCGAAAGTCCGCTAGATTGTTGGTGCGTTTGATACATAAGGCCGCATATTTTTGCTCTGAAGAAGGGTTGGGCTTTGTGTGCATTCTGATATGTCGGAATGAACCAGTTTTATGAGGATTGCCCCCCTTGGATCATTTTCTATATCGTGACGGTCAGTTGTTTGCTGAAGACGTTTCTGTTGCCGAGATTGCGGCGGCCGTGGGCACGCCATTTTATGTCTATTCGACGGCGACCCTTGAGCGTCATTTCAAGTTGTTCGACGAGGCATTGGACGGGGTACCCCATCTTGTTTGTTTCGCGATGAAGTCACTGTCCAATCAGGCGGTTTTGAAGGTGCTGGCGGCGGCGGGCGCGGGGATGGATGTGGTCTCGGGTGGCGAGTATTATCGTGCGAAGGCTGCGGGTGTTGCGGGCGACAAGATCGTTTTCTCGGGTGTTGGCAAGACGGTTGACGAGATGCGCATGGCCCTGACGGGTGGCATTCGCCAGTTTAATGTCGAGAGCGAGCCAGAGATGGAGGTCCTTTCGGCGGTGGCTGTCGCGTTGGGCGTTTTGGCGCCGATCACTATTCGTGTGAACCCCGATGTGGACGCCAAGACCCATGCAAAGATTGCCACGGGCAAGTCCGAGAACAAGTTTGGCATTCCGATCAGTCGTGCCCGCGCCGTTTACAAAATGGCGGCCGAGTTGCCCGGTTTGAAGGTCATCGGCATTGATGTGCACATCGGGTCGCAGTTGACCGATCTTGCGCCCTTTGAGGCGGCTTATCTTAAGGTGGCCGATCTGGTCGCGGTCTTGCGCGCGGATGGTCATGCGATCGAGCGTCTTGATCTGGGCGGTGGCTTGGGCATCCCTTATGCCCGCTCGAATGATGCCCCGCCGTTGCCTGTGGATTACGGCAAAATGATCAAGCGCACGTTGGGCCATCTGGATTGCGAGATCGAGATTGAGCCGGGCCGCTTGATTTCGGGGAATGCGGGCTTGATGGTCTCGAAGGTGATTTACGTCAAAGAGGGCGAGGACCGCGAGTTTTTGATTATCGACGGTGCGATGAACGATCTGATCCGCCCTGCGATGTATGACGCCTATCATGATATCGTGCCTGTGGTGGAACCCGAGGTTGCCGCAGAGCCTGCAAAATACGATATCGTCGGCCCCGTTTGCGAGAGCGGTGATACCTTTGCCAAGGCCCGTGAAATGGCGCGCGTTGGTGCGGGTGATCTGGTCGCCTTCCGCTCTGCGGGGGCATATGGCGCGGTGATGAGTTCGGAGTATAATTCGCGCCCGATGATCCCCGAGGTCCTTGTGCACGGTGATCAATTTGCAGTTATCCGTGCGCGCCCTACCTATGAAGAGATGATCGCACGCGATACGATACCCGAGTGGTTAGCGTAATCACATCCATGGGAGAGGCCCACTGACGATGCCCGCCGACCAGCTTCGCCATTTGAAATGGCCTGTGCGTGCCACCCGATTGGGGATGGTCGCCGAAGAAGTTGTGCGTGCTTTCTGGCCGCTCTGGACGGTTGTCTTTGTTGTTTTATCGCCGCTGATGTTTGGCTGGCAGGATTGGCTGCCGCTTGAGGCATTCTGGATTTTGGCCGTTCTGTCGGGTGCGGCGTTACTAGCTGCTCTCGTTTGGGGGGTGCGCCGCTTTCGCATGCCGCCCCGCGCCGCTGCGATTGCCCGCGTGGACGCAGCCATGCCCGGTCGCCCCATTGCCGCGATGGCGGATGCCCAAGCGATTGGTCGTGGTGACCCTGCCTCGGAGGCGGTTTGGAACGCCCATCTCAAGCGCATGGAAGCCCGTAGCCGAGATGCGAAGCCGGTTGAACCTGACTTGCGCATTGCGGATCGCGACCCTTACGGGCTCCGGTTTATTGCGCTGTTGTTTTTCGTGACTGCCTTGATGTTTGGGTCGCTTTTGCGGGTTGGATCGGTGGGCGAAACAGTGAGCGGCGGCGAGACGTTGGCGGCTGGTCCTGTGTGGGAAGCATGGGTTGCGCCCCCATCTTATACGGGCAAACCGGCGCTATATCTGAACGATATTCCCCAAGGTCCATTGGCCGTGCCAGCGGGCAGCAAGGTGACCTTGCGCCTTTATGGTGAGGTCGGTGCATTAACGGTTGCGGAAACTATTTCCGGGCGCACCGAAGATTTGGGCGCGGCTTCGCAGGCCCAGCAGATGTTCCTTGCCACAACCTCGGGCCGCCTTGCGATCGAGGGCGAAAACGGGGCGGCGTGGGATGTTACGGTCATTGCTGACGCGCCGCCATTTGTGGACCTGACTGGCCCTGTCGAGGCGGATGCGCTGGGCGAGTTGTCACAGCCGTTTATGGCGGGCGACGATTACGGTGTCGAGAGTGGCACGGCCACGATTGCGCTTGATCTGGCAGCGGTTGAGCGCGCGCATGGCCTCGCGGTTGATCCCGACGAGATGGCGCCGCTTGTCCTTGATCTGCCGATGCCCTTTAACGGGGATCGCGCCGATTTTGAGGCGTTTCTGGTGGAGAACCTGTCCGAGCATCCGTTGGCCAATCTGCCAGTGACCCTGTCGTTGCAGGTTGTTGATGCCAGCGCGCAGGTGGGCGAAAGCTTGCCCGAGCCGATTGTCTTGCCGGGTCGTCGTTTCTTTCAACCCTTTGCCAAGGCGATTATCGAGCAGCGCCGCGATGTGATGTGGTCGCGGAGCAATGCCCCGCGGGTCGCCCAGATTATGCGTGCGATTTCTCACCGTCCCGAGGGATTATTCTCGAATGAGACCACGTATTTGCGGATGCGCGCGATCATTCGCCGCCTTGAGAGTTTTGCGCTGCTAGACGGTTTGACGGTCGAGGGGCAGGCCGAGGTCGTGACCGCCCTATGGGACTTGGCGATCCAGCTCGAGGATGGCACTTTGGCGGATGCCCGCGAGCGCCTGCGCCGTGCGCAAGAGCGCCTTGAAGAGGCGATGCGCGATGGTGCGTCCGAGGCAGAGATTGCCGAACTGATGCAAGAGTTGCGCGAAGCCACGAACGATTACATGCAGATGCTTGCTGATCAGATGGAGCCGTCGGACGGCACGGATCAGGCGGACAATTCCGAGAATAGCACCGAGATCGGGCAAGACGAAATTCAGGCCTTGATGGACCGGATTCAAGAGCTGATGGAAGAGGGCCGTATGGCTGAAGCTGCTGAATTGATGGAGCAGCTCAATCAGTTGATGGAGAACCTGCGCATCACCCAAGGGGAGGGCGGCGAGGGTGGTCCGCGCACCCCGGGCCAGCAGTCGATGCAGGATTTGGCCGATACGTTGAAGGACCAAGAGGAGCTGTCTGACGAGGCGTTTCGCGAGCTACAAGAGCGGGCCAATCGCAACGGGCAGGACGGGCAGCAACCATCGGGTCAGGAGCAGGGCGGCGAGCAAGCGGGTGATCCGTCTGGCGGTGACCAGCAGGGCCAGCAAGGCGAAGACGGGCAGCAGCCAAACCAGGGTGGCCAGCAGGGCGAGGGCCAAGGCGTTGGCGACGATAATACCTCTGGCCAACAGGGTGATGGCGGCTCTGGTGGCGAAGGGTCACTGGCAGAGCGTCAACAGGCGCTGCGCGATGAATTGGAGCGCCAGCGCCGTGGCTTGCCCGCCCTTGATGGCGAAGCGGGTGAGGCGGCTGGCCAAGCGTTAGAACGGGCCGAGGGCGCAATGGACGGCGCAGAACAAGCCCTGCGTGACGGGAATTTTGCAGAGGCGATTGACCAGCAGGCAGAGGCTATGGATGCCCTGCGCGGTGGCATGCGGGCGCTAAATCAGGCGTTGGCACAAAACGAGTCTGCCGAGCCGGGGCAAGGCACGGAGTCCGGTGATGCGGTGGGGCGCGTGGAGCCAACACGCCGCGATCCGCTGGGGCGCGAGTTGGGTAATACGGGTCAATTCGGCACGGACGATAGCTTGCTTCAGGGCGAGGATATTTACCGCCGCGCTGAAGAGTTGCTAGATGAAATCCGCCGCCGTTCGGCAGAACAGGAACGCCCCGAAGTCGAGCGCGACTACCTGCGCCGCCTGTTGGATCAGTTCTAGCGGCGCGCCTTACTCGGTGATCGGGTCGAGCGCTGGTGCTTGGGTGCTGACGGCGGGGGCTGGTGCATCTTCGGGCGCAGCCATCGCCTCTGCGGTGTCGCCCGCGTTCATTGCGTCGATCATGCCGCGCATCTTCATGTCGAGCCAAAGCCGCCCTGCATCCACGGTATCAACATAGGCGGTCAACGCCCCTTCTGTTGCGGGGACCAGTTTGATGATCTGCGGCGCAAAGATGTAGAGCGCTGCCAAAATCGCCAAAATGAGCATCACCCCGAAAAATCCTGCCCTAAATCCACGTTTTTTCTGCTTAACGACTTCTTCTGGTTCGGCGTAGCCCGTGCCGCGCTCTGATTCGGAGCGCAAGCTGGAATTGATTTCCTCGATGTCGGGCAACAGTTCGCTGCGCGACCCCGCGGATGGGGCCATGACGGGCGCGTTTACGGTTTCATCGCCCTTGAGCAGGGCCATGCGCCGTTGCGCCTCGACGCTGCGCTGGTCGGGGGCTGCATCGGCGGTATCAAGCCCCAAATCGGGTTGGCTCTGCATCTCGATTTCGGCTTCTGCGCGGCGTGCTGCGGCCTCGCGGGCGGCCTCTTCGCGCAAGATGTCAGCGATGGCTGGATCAAGTTCTTGGCGTTTTGGTGCGGTTTTTTCCGCTATTTCGGGTTTCGCGGCGTAGTCTTCGGCCCCCCATGCGCCGTCATCATCTTCGATGTCGTCCAGCGCGGGATCAACGTCTTGAGGGGGTGTGTCTTCGGCCTCGGAGGCGCCGTGATTTTCAAACCATGTATGCGCGCAATTGGAGCACTGCACGTCGCGGCCATCTTGCGGGATGACGTCATCCGCCACCTCGTATTGTGCCCCACAGTTTGGACAAATCAGCCGCATTTTCATATCCTTCAAAGCCGTCATTCAGCACTTAAGCGCAAGTTCGTTAACCATTATTTACCTGTTGGACAAAGAAAGGCCAAGGAATTGCGATTGTTAACGGTGTCGAAACATTGAAACCTGTTGCACATTTGGGCAGAACAGGCCCAATAGTTCAAAGGATTGCCATCGTGATTGATCTCGAAAATGTTGCTTACAGCTACGGCGGTGCAGAGCTGTTCTCGCAAGTGAACTTGACCCTTGCTGCGGGCTCCTTTCACTTTTTGACGGGCCCCTCGGGTGCGGGCAAGACGACTTTGCTGAAATTATGCTACGGTGCATTGCAGGCCACGGGTGGTCAGGTCCGCCTGTTTGGTGAAGATGCTGCGATGATGGACCGCGATGCCGTTGCGTTGACCCGCCGCCGTATCGGCGTTGTCCATCAGGATTGCCAGTTTCTCGATCACCTGCCGTTGACCGATAATATTGCATTGCCGCTAACAGTTTCGGGCCGCGAAGGCGAGGCGGCGGGCAATCTGGACGACCTGATGGGCTGGGTTGGATTGCGCAAACAGGCCAACCAGTTGCCGCCCCAGCTATCGGGGGGAGAGCGCCAGCGTGCTGCCTTGGCTCGCGCGGTCATTATGTCCCCTGATGTGATCATTGCAGACGAACCGACGGGCAACGTGGATTGGGAGATGTCCCAGCGGTTGCTAACCCTGTTGGTCGAGTTGAACCGCATGGGCAAAACGGTGATGATTGCGACCCATGATATGAACCTGATCCGCGCGGCAAAGTCCCAAGTGACGACCCGTGTGCTGCGCCTGAAGGATCGCCAGTTAATGCAAGCGGGGGCCGAGCTATGAAGCAGTATATTGCGCGTGCGTTTGATCTGATCGCGGGTGACCCGCAAGCCGATCGCGCCGTTCCCCCCACAGGGTTTACCGCCCGCCTGACGTTGTTTACCGCAGGCGCGATGGCGTTTTTGGCGGTCTTTGCGCTGGCGTTGTCGCTTGCGACTGGTCGGCTCGCGGATCGCTGGGCCTCCGAGCTTGCCCGCACCTCGACGTTGCGGATTTCGGCGCCTGACGATCAGGTTGATGCCCAGTTGCGTGCTGCCCTTGCGGTGCTGGAAACCACACCGGGTGTCGCGGCAGCGCGCGCGCTGACGGCTGACGAGCAGCGCGCCTTACTAGAGCCGTGGTTCGGTCCTGACCTGCCCGTCGAGGATCTACCGATCCCGCAGTTGATCGAAATTATTGAAGAGGGGCGCGGCTATGACCCCACGGGCCTGCGCGCCCGATTGCAGGCCGAAGTCCCTGCCGCCGTGCTTGATGATCATACCCGTTGGCGCGAACCACTGGTGGATGCCGCTGGCCGGTTACGATCGCTTGGTTGGGTCGCTATCATACTGATCGCGGCCTCGACCGGAGCGATGATCACACTGGCCGCCCAAGCTGCCTTGGCCGCCAATGCCCAAGTCATCCGCGTGATGCGCCTTGTCGGGGCGCGTGACATTTACATTGCCCGCGCGTTTGTGCGCCGCTTTACCCTGCGCGCCTTGGTGGGGTCAGCGATTGGCACGGTCATGGGCGTGTTGGCGGTGATGCTATTGCCGTCCGCTGACGTGGCGGGCGGATTTTTGACGGGCCTCGGGTTTCAGCGTGCGCATTGGTTATGGCCATTGGTCATTCCACCGCTCGCCGCCGCCGTGGCCTTTTTCGCGACCCGCGCTGCCGCGCTTCGCACCTTGAGGGAGCAATCATGAGATATGCCATCCAACTGATCCGTTCGGTGATTTTTAACCTTCAGATGTATGTCGCAATGCTTGTTGTTGGCGTGCTCTGGGCGCCTTGGGCGATCTGGTCGCCGCATGGCGCGATCTCGGGCTGTCATGCCTATTGCCGTTGGGTCGAGTTTTCGGCCAAGTGGTTGATTGGTCTGCGCTTTGAGGTGCGCGGCGAGCCGCCAACCTACGAGGCTTTGGTCGCGGCCAAGCACCAGTCGTTCCTCGATGTCCTGATGATTTATAACGCCATGCCCCGTGGCAAGTTCATCTTTAAAGACATCCTGAAATACGCCCCGATTTTGGGCCAGTTCGGCTTGCGGATCGGATGCATCCCTGTGAAGCGGGGCCAGCGCGGCAAGGCAATCAAGACGATGCTTGCAGATGTGAAATCGGGCAAGGCGCTACCGGGTCAGTTGATTATCTATTCGCAGGGCACGCGGATCGCACCAGGCGTGAAGGCGCCCTATAAGATTGGCACAGGGGCGTTATACAAGGACATGAACCAGCCTTGCGTCCCTGTTGCAACGAATGCAGGTGTGTTCTGGCCCAAGCGCGGTTTTTACCGCAAGCCCGGTGTGGCGATTGTCGAGTTTTTGCCTGCGATTGCCCCGGGTATGCCCCTACCCGCGTTTATGAAAAAGCTGGAGGAGGATGTGGAGACTTGCTCTGATGCGCTTATGGCTGAAGCGGGTTTTCATGGCTAAAGTGACGGATGTGGCCCAGCTTGAGGCGCTTTACGGGGCACCTGCCAAGGCGACGATGACCAAGGTCGTCGATCACGTTACCCCGCTTTATGCCAAGTGGATTGCCGCGTCTCGCCTCTGCATTTTGTCGACCGTTGGCCCCGATGGCACGGATGGCAGCCCGCGCGGTGACGATGGCTGTGTTGTGTGCATTGCGGACCCCAAGACGGTTTTGATCCCCGACTGGCGCGGCAACAATCGCATGGATAGCCTGCGCAACATCGTGACAGATGGCCGCGTGAGCCTGCTGTTTCTGGTGCGCGGGTCCAACACTTGCGTGCGGATCAACGGGCGCGCCGAGGTGCATGTGGATGACAAATTGCGCGCTGGATTTGACGACAAGGGCCGCTTGCCGCGCTCGGTGATCGTGATCTCTGTGGCCGAGGTGTATAGCCAATGCGCCCGTGCGTTGATGCGTGCGCAAACTTGGGATGGGACAGCCCCCGCAACCGATTTGCCCTCGGTGGGCGATTTTCTACGCGAGGTTGATGCTGGATTTGATGGTGCGGATTACGATGCCACGTGGCCCGACCGCGCCAGCAAGACATTATGGTAAGGAGACTTGTATGAGGGTTATTGCAGTTGTTGCAGCGGTTTTAACCTTGGCGGCGTGTGGCGGGTCGAAAACGGGGCCAGGTGAGATTTCGGGCTTTGGTCTGATCTATGATCAACGTCCTGGTCGTAGCTTTGAAGGGCTACCCAAGACGGCGCTGGCGGATATGCAGACAGGGCGTGTGGTTATGACTGGCCCGAGCCGCATCAGCGCAGAAGACGGCACGATGGTCTTTGACGATGCCACAATGACGGTTGCGTTCCGCACTGGTGAGGTGACGTATGAGGCCGATTATGTGTTCCCTGACAGTCATCCGCTTGGCATCATTCAGGTGCGCCAAAGCGGGCAGTTAAATGGCACGCGCATCGAGACATCACCGGCGAATGTCGATGGTCGTCTGTCGGGTGACTTTTACGGCACAGACGGCACTGTCGCGGCAGGATTTTTCGGCCAAGGCCAACCGGGTGGCGGTGATCTGCACGGCGCCTATATCGTGTCAAACGAGTAGGGTGGTGGCTGCGTTATGCGGCCAACCCTTTTGATCCCATCGCAAGGTATTTCGTGCGGCGTGCCTTGCGCACTGCGTCAGGCGCTTGGCCGTCCATGTCTGTCAGCAAGGCGTTGAGCGCCGCGCCAACGGAGGTGATCGCAGCATCCTTGTTGCGCTGCGCGCCGCCGCGTGGTTCGGCGATGACTTCGTCGCAAACTCCCAATTCCTTGAGGTCTTGGGCGGTGAGGCGCAGTGCCTCTGCGGCTTCGCGCATTTTGCCGCCATCTTTCCAGAGGATCGATGCGCAGCCCTCGGGGCTGATCACGGAATAGATCGAGTGTTCGAGCATCACGATTTTGTTGGCCGTCGCAAAAGCCACAGCGCCACCAGAGCCGCCCTCGCCAATGATCACAGAGATCAACGGCACGCTGAGGTCAAGGCATGCCTCGGTCGAGCGCGCGATTGCCTCTGATTGCCCGCGCTCTTCTGCGCCCTTGCCCGGATATGCACCCGGTGTGTCAACGAGGGTGATCACGGGCAGGCCGAATTTATTGGCCAGTTCCATCAAGCGGATCGCCTTGCGATACCCTTCGGGGCGCGCCATGCCAAAGTTACGTTCAATACGGGATTTGGTGTCGTTCCCTTTTTCGTGGCCAATGATCATCACGGGCCGCCCCTCGAGGCGCCCGATACCGCCCATGACGGCGTGGTCATCGGCAAAGTTACGATCCCCCGCAAGCGGTGTATATTCGGTGAACAGCGCGTCGATATAGTCTTTGCAGTGCGGACGGTCGGGGTGACGGGCCACTTGGCATTTGCGCCAAGGCGTCAGGTCCTTGTAGAGCTTATCAAGGAGTTCGGACCCTTTTTTGTCGAGCGCAACGGCCTCTTTCTCGATGTCCATATCTTCGTTTTCACGTGCCATCGCGCGCAGCTCTTCGGCTTTGCCCTCGATTTCAGCAAGTGGTTTTTCGAATTCAAGATATTGGATCATTGTGCCGCCTCTACATCTGTTGCCCCAGATATAAGGGGCGCATGGGGGCGGTGCAACGGTATTGCGCCCCCGCCTTGACCTTAGGTCCGGTGACGGGGGGATTTTCGCGTGTTTTGGTAAAAGTGAGGCGGGTTAGCCCGCGATCATTTCAGACTGGCGCACGATGACTTCGGCTTGTTTGATGGACGCGATGTCAACGAGCCGCCCTTTATAGACGGTTGCCCCTTCGCCGTTGGCGGTGGCTTGTGCCATTGCAGCAAGGATTTCGCGGGCTTCAGCCACGGCCTCGGCGGAGGGGGTGAACACCTCGTTGGCCAGTCCGATCTGTTTGGGGTGGATCGCCCATTTGCCAACCATCCCGAGGGTCGCGGACCGCCGTGACTGCGCGCGGTAGCCTTCGTCGTCAGAGAAATCGCCAAAGGGGCCGTCCACTGGCAAGATACCATGCGTGCGACATGCCGCGACGATAGCGGTCTGCGCCCAATGCCACGGGTCGGAGAAGTGGCGGGTGTCGCCGTGCAGCATATAGTAGTTCTCTTGCGTGCCACCAATCCCCGTTGTTTGCATCCCCATCGAGGCCGCGAAGTCGGCAGCGCCCAGTGACATGGCAACCATACGCGGGCTGGAGGCCGCGATCTCGTTCACGTTCACAAGGCCTGCGGCGGATTCGATGATCACTTCGAAGTTGATCTTCTTGCTGCGCCCTTTGGCCGTTTCGATAGCTGTCACCAGCGCGTCGACCGCGTAGATATCGGCTGCATTCCCGACTTTGGGGATCATGATCTGGTCAAGCCGATCGCCAGCTTGTTCGAGCAGGTCAACGACATCGCGATACCAGTAGGGCGTGTCGAGCGAGTTGATCCGCACGGACAGCGTTTTGGTGTTCCAGTCGATTGTGTTCACGGCCTCGATGACATTTGCCCGCGCGATATCCTTGTCGGAGGGCGATACGCTATCTTCAAGGTCAAGATTGATGACATCCGCCGCACTGGCGGCCATTTTGGCAAACAGCTTGGTGTTTGATCCAGGTCCAAATAGCTGGCAGCGGTTTGGACGGGCGGGCGGAGTTGGTTGCAAGCGGAATGACATGGTGACGCACCTTTATTTCGTATTGGTTGCGTCAATGGGTAGATTGTTGCGCGTCGGATCGCAAGGCGCACTTTGCAGGTGCAGCATTTTGCCTCGTCTAGGCGTCGCAGCGCAGGGCCGCGACGCCAGTTTTTCTAGATGCCCGCGTCGACGATCGCCTTGGCGAGGATCGGCACGGTGTTTGCGTTCAGCCCTGCGATGTTCATCCGGCTATCGTTGACCATGTAGATGCCGTGGTCGGCGCGCAATTTCTCGACCATCTCGGGCGTTGTGCCCAGCAGGCTGAACATGCCCCGATGATGCGCGAGAAAATCGAACCTGTCAGAGTTGGTCAGGCGGCGCAGCTCGTCCGCCAACTGCTTGCGCAGCACCAGCATCCCTTCGCGGGTTTCGTTGAGTTCATCCTCCCAATCGGCCCGCAATGCAGGGTCGTTGAGGATCGTGGTGACGACGCGCGCGCCGTGATCTGGCGGGAACGAATAGTTCTGGCGGTTCAGGAAGTTGAGGTTCTGCTGCGCCAGCGTTGCCTCGTCTTCGTGGCGCGCGATGGCCATCAGGATACCCGTGCGCTCGCGGTAGATACCAAAGTTTTTGGAGCAGGATGCCGCGATCAACACGTTGTCGAAACCTGCCGCGATCATGCGTGTCGCTTGCGCGTCCGCATCAAGCCCGTCACCGAACCCTTGGTAGGCGATGTCAACGAAGGGCAGCGCGCCTTTGGTGTTCATCAAGGCGATGACCTCGGCCATTTGGTCTGCCGTCAGGTTCGCGCCTGTCGGGTTGTGGCAGCAGCCGTGTAACAGCACGATGTCGCCCGCTTGCACGCCAGAAAGGTCGGCCATAAGCCCGTCAAAATCGACGCCGCGCGTTTCGCTATCGAAATAGCGGTATTCGGCGGATTTCATGTCGAGGTATTTCAGAATCGCGGGATGGTTTGGCCAAGTCGGGTTGGACAGCCAAACGGTCGCCTCTGGCGCGGCCATTTTGATCAGTTCGAAGGCTTGGCGAATGGCGCCCGTGCCGCCTGGCGTGGCAACAGCAGCAATACGGTCGCGCGGGATCGTGTCACCAAGCACGAGGTTGATCATCGCGTCAGAAAAGGCAGGGTCACCCGCAAGGCCAACGTAGGCTTTGGTTGACTGCTCTGCTTGCAGCCGCTTTTCCGCTTCTTTCACGGCGCGCATGACGGGGGTATTGCCCGATGAGTCCTTGTAGACGCCAACGCCAAGGTCGACCTTGGTTTCACGCGGGTCTTCGCGGTAGGCGGCGATAAGCGCGAGAATTTTATCGGTTGGTTGTGCTTTGAGATTTTGCAGCATTATGCGGCTCCAGTTGCGATAGGAAGATCGTCGTACATGCCCCATTCGGACCATGAACCATCGTAAAGGGCGTGGTCGGTTTTGCCGATCCGCTCGAGTGCGAGACACAAGATTGCCGCCGTGACGCCCGACCCGCAGGTGGTGATCACGGGCTTGCCAAGGTCCGCGCCCGATGTCTCGATAGCGGCATGGATTTCGGCCTTGGTTTTCATCGTGCCGTTTTCGTTGAGCAGGTCACCGAAGAACAGGTTATGCGCGCCGGGAATATGACCCGATCGCATGCCCTCGCGGGGTTCGGGCGCTTCACCTTTAAAGCGGGCAGGACCGCG
Source organism: uncultured Loktanella sp. (assembly GCA_937132065.1). Taxonomy (GTDB): domain Bacteria; phylum Pseudomonadota; class Alphaproteobacteria; order Rhodobacterales; family Rhodobacteraceae; genus Yoonia. Next base: position 12,048 of record CAKZNT010000001.1, on the reverse strand, counting down.
CGCGTCGAGGATCGTGTGATCCCCCAGTTTGGCCGCGCGCGCCACTTGGGTCACATCACGCACCATCTGGTTTTGACGGCTGACGGTCATGTGCCGATCCCGCACAACGGGAGGCATATCCGACAGGGCGCGCCCTTCGGCTTTCCATTTGGGCAGGCCGCCATCAAGCACGGCAACATCGGTTTTGCCCATCAGGCGAAACAGCCACCAAACCCGCGCAGCCGAAAAGAGGCCAGACCCATCGTAGACAACGACCTGATGCCCGTCACCCACGCCCATTGCGCGCATCCGCGACATAAATTTCTCGACGGGCGGCGCCATATGGGGCAACTCGGAGCGGTGATCAGAGATGTCGTCGATATCAAAGAAGCGCGCGTTCGGGATGTGCCCCGCGGCATATTCTGCCGCCGCGTCACGCTCTGCATCGGCCATATACCACGAGGCGTCGATGATGCGCAGATCGGGATCTTTGATATGGGCGGCGAGCCAGTCGGTGCTGACCAATGTTTTGGGATCATCAAGTGTGGCGTCTGCCATGGCGGGCCTCCTCAGGGTCGAAAAAGTTAGCTTTGACTACCGCGTGTGGCCCTGTCTGACAAGGACTGCGCATGCAAAACGGGCGCCCGTTTCCAGACGCCCGTATATCCGTGAGCGGATAGGTCGTATCAGGCCATTTTGTTTTTGATCATGCCGACAACGGCTGTCAGAATCGCGCCGCCGCCGCCGCCGCCGATCAGGGACATCACGAGGCTACCCGCGTCACCGCCTGCCAGCGAGCTCAGGATCGAGCCGCCGCCAACACCACCGACGATACCGGCAATTGTGTTGCCGATTGTGCCAAGTGACATTGATTCTTTTGCTTTGCCGATTGCGTTGCCGCCGACAGCGCCTGCAACGAGTTGTGCGATAATTGTTTCCATAGTCCCCAGTTCCTTTCAAAATGGCCATCATTTTTCGAGCCGCTAACGTGGCCTCAGCCAGCAGTTAACGAACCCTAACAGGAGGACAGATTGTCGCAATAGGGGTCTTTTGGCGGGGATTTCCCCCTAAACCTAGTCGCCGTGCCGCAGCAGCCGTTGCTTTTGACGGCCCCAGTCGCGCGCGGCCTCAGTGGCACGTTTGTCGTGGTTTTTCTTACCCTTACCTGTCGCGATCTTGAGCTTTACCAGCCCCTTATCGTTGAAATACATCACAAGCGGGACAATGGTCATGCCCTCGCGCTTGGTCGCATTCCAAAGGCGCACAAGTTCCTTGCGTTTGCACAAAAGCTTGCGCTTGCGCCGTTCTTCGTGCCCGAACATCGCCCGATCATAGGGGGCGATATAGGCGTTGGTCAGCCAGAGCTCGTCGTTTTCAACCGAAGCGTAACTCTCGGCGATATTGGATTGCCCGAGCCGCAGGGATTTGACCTCGGAGCCGTGCAGGATGATGCCGACTTCCAAATCATCCTCGATGGCATAATCGTAGCGTGCGCGCCGATTTTCCGCGAGGACCTTATAGTTCTTGTTTTCGGGTTTCTTAGCCATACGCATCAGATAGGCGATGGGACGGGGTGACACAAGAGAGCGCACCCGCTGGTATTGCCCGTCTGCGTTGATATGGTGTGTGAAACGCTATCACGGGAAGTCGGATGTTCATTCAAATTGCGATCGGGTCACTCTTGCTACTCATGTCGATTCTTATTGCAGGTGCAAGTTTCTGGATCATGGAGTGGGCCTTTGTGCACGAGCGTAAATGGCTGACCCGTCCGCCCCATCGCCCCAAGCTCATTCTGGTGATGATTGTGGCGGCCCTTTGGATATTGGCGCAAGTCACAGCAGGGGTCTGGATGTGGGCGTTTGCAATGATGGCGCTGGGCATCTTTGAGACGTTGGAGTTGTCAGTTTATTTCGCGCTTGTTGCGTTCACGACCTTGGGGTTTGGCGATATCCTGTTGCCGCAGGAATGGCGGCTTTTGGGGGGCATGGCGGCGGCCAACGGGTTGCTCAATTTTGGTCTGGTGACGGCGATTTTGGTCGAAGCATTGCGCCAGATCCGCACCAGTCAGCTCAATAGCCTGTTGGAGAGTTCCAAATGATCCCTGTTCTGGACAACAGGCGTGCCCGCCATATTTTCTTAAGCCGACATGGCCTGAGCACACCGCCAAGCGGTGGCGGCAAGAGCGATGATATTGCGGGGGTTATTGGGGATCTTGGTTTTGTCCAGCTTGATAGCGTTAATACATTCGCCCGCGCCCATGACCTGATTTTGTGGTCGCGCCGCCAGCAGTATCGCCCTGCTGCTCTTGGTCATGCGTTGGCCCGTGACCGTCATGTGTTCGAACATTGGACCCATGACGCGGCTGCGATTGACATGGCCCTGTTTGCCCATTGGCGGCACAAGTTTGCCCGAGATGCCGCCGTTCTGGAGGGCCGCTGGAAAGAGTGGCGCCGCGACGATTTTACCAAGAAGATCGATGAGGTTCTCGCCCACGTCTCAGATCACGGTGCTTGTTCCTCAGGTGACGTGGGCACGGACGAAAGCCGTGGATCTGGTGGCTGGTGGGACTGGCATCCGTCAAAAACCGCGCTGGAGTATCTTTGGCGGTCCGGGCAGTTGTCGGTTGTGCGCCGTGACGGGTTCAAGAAAGTTTATGACCTGACAGAGCGGGTCATTCCCGCAGCGCATCTTAATGCGCATGTGTCCGAGGCTGACACGGTTGACTGGGCGTGCGGCGCGGCGCTTGACCGGCTGGGGTTTGCAACCAGCGGTGAGTTGGCGGCGTTCTGGGCGCTGGCGACCCCTGCAGAGGCGCGGGCTTGGGCCAAGATGGCATTGGCGGATGGCCGTGTGATCGAAGTTGACGTTGCGGGCGCTGACGGAAAGCTGCGCCGCTCGTTTGCCCGCCCTGACGTGATGGAAGAGGTGACCGACCCGCCCCAGACACGCGTGCGTATTCTGTCGCCGTTTGACCCTGCCTTGCGGGATCGCAAGCGGGCCGAGCGCCTGTTCGGGTTTCACTACCGTATCGAGATTTTCGTGCCCGCGCCCAAGCGGCAATACGGATACTATGTCTTTCCGGTGATGGAGGGGGACCAGTTGATCGGGCGCATTGATATGAAGCGTAACGGCGAGGTGCTGGATGTCACGGCATTTTGGCCAGAAGCGAATGTGCGTATGGGGGCTGGCCGTGTGGCGCGCCTGACGGCCGAGCTAGCGCGGGCCGCGAAATTCGGCGGTTGCGGCGAGGTGCGCTACGCTGCCGATTGGCAGCGCGGCGCGATGGGTTAAAACCCATCCTACGCAAATGCGCCCTGACGGCAGGCGGGACTAGTTGAGGAGACCTGCGAACTGCATTGCAGATTTGATCGCGGCTTTTGTCTCGTCGGTCAGTGGTGTGAGCGGCGAGCGGACCTCTTCGGAGCACAGGCCGAGCAGGGACATCCCGTATTTTGCCCCGACAACGCCAGGTTCGAGGAAGACGGCCTCGTGCAGAGGCATCAAGCGATCAAGCTGCGTCAGTGCCTTGGCGTAATCGCCTGCGAGCGTGCTTTCCTGAAATTCGGCGCAAAGCCTGGCTGCGATATTAGCGGTCACAGAAATGCACCCGACGCCGCCATGCGCGTTATAGCCAAGCGCGGTCGCGTCTTCGCCAGACAGCTGGATAAAGTCAGCACCACAGCGCATCCGCTGCTTGGGCACACGCGACAGATCACCAGTTGCGTCCTTCACGCCAACAATCATCGGGAGTTTGGCGAGTGTTGCCATTGTCTCGGGGGTCATGTCGACAACAGAGCGGCCCGGAATATTGTAGATGATGATCGGCAAGCCACAGTTTGCGGCTGCTTCAAAGTGCGCGATCAGGCCGCGCTGCGACGGCTTGTTGTAATAGGGTGTCACCACCAGTGCCGCGTCCGCGCCCGCAGCCTTGGCAGCTGTCACCAAGCGCACGGTTTCAACGGTGTTATTGGACCCGGCGCCTGCCACAACGGGCAATCGGCCAGCCGCCGCCTTGACCACGGTTTGCACCACAAGGTCATGCTCTTCATGGGTCAGGGTCGGGCTTTCGCCAGTTGTCCCAACAGGAACAAGGCCGTGGCTACCCTGATCAACATGCCACTCCACAAGTTTTTTCAGCGCTTCGATGTCCACTTTGCCGTTTGTAAACGGCGTGACAAGTGCAGGCATAGACCCTTTGAACATGACGCGTATCCTTTTGGAGCGGCCCTTGAATCGGGCCATTGAAATCGCGCGGACATTAGACGCCTTTCCGCCGATGAACAAGTTTTCACATTGCGAGCCGCGCCCGAAAAGCTAGGCTGTGGTATGGTTGCCCAACTTAGGACAAAATGATGCGTTTTCTCGCCCTTGCTGCTGCCCTTTGGGTCGCCCCTTCTGCGCTGTTTGCCCAAGGGACCGATCCGCGTGCGATCGACGCTGTAAAGGCTTCGGGCGGAGCGGGTTGGGACGTGGCTTATTCGCTTGCGGACCCTGCCGACATGGTGACCAATGACGTCATAACGTGGCTGCGCCTGCGCGAAGGAAATGCGCCGTTTGAAGACTACGCCGACCTGATGGCGCGCCGAAGCGATTGGCCCAGCATGGATCGGGTCCGTGCCAAGGGCGAAGAGCAGATGCCCGAGGGCTTGCCTGCGCAATATGTGGTCAACTGGTTTGCCGATATGATCCCTGAAACGGGCGAGGGCGCGGTGCGCCTTGCTGATGCGATGTTCATCCTTGGCCAAGACCAGCAAGCCCGCGATATGCTTGTTGATATATGGAAAACCTATCGCCTTTCGCCAACGGGGCATCGTGCGATGATTGCCGCATACCCCGACGTGCTGGCCCCCCATCATATTGCGCGTGTCGATCAATTGCTGTGGTCTTGGCGCACAGCCGAAGCCGAGCGCATGATGGATCTGCTTGATCCTGATCAGGCTGCTTTGGCGCAAGCCCGTATCGCCTATATCCGCAAGCAAGATGACATTGCCGCTAAAGTTGCTGCCGTGCCCGCGGCCTTGGCCCGGAATGCAGGGCTGGCATATGACCGCTACAATTGGCTCGCATCGCGCGGAGAGCGCACGGATGCGATTGCGATTTTGCGGGACCGTTCGACATCGGCGCAGGCCTTGGGCGAACCGTTTCGCTGGTCGGGCTGGCGGCGCACGTTGGCGCGGTGGGAAATGCGCGAGGGCCGTGCGCAAAGCGCCTATGAGCTGGCCGCAAACCACTATCTGACAGAGGGTAGTGCATTTGCCGATCTGGAGTGGATCGCCGGTTATGTCGCGCTGACCTACCTGAACAAGCCCGCCGTAGCACTGACCCATTTTCAGGCGGCGGATGCCACAGTGGATAGCCCGATTTCCGAGGGCCGCATGCAATACTGGATAGGCCGCACCTATGACGTTTTGCGCGATAACGACGCAGCAAAGGCGGCCTACGCGGTCGCGGCGCAGCACCAGACCGGATTTTACGGGTTGCTTGCCGCAGAGCGGTTGGGGCTGCCGTTTGACCCTGTGTTGACGGGAGCTGATGACCCTGCGAACTGGCAGGATGCGCCGTTTATGAAAGACGATCTGACCCAAGCCGCGCTGATCTTGTTGCAAGCGGGCGAACGCGGCAAGGCGGTGCTCTTTTTCGCCGAACTTGGCAAGCGACTTGATGCCACTGCTCTATCGCAGCTTGGCGCGCTTTTGCACGAAATGAACGAGCCTTATTATGCGGTTCTGCTCGGCAAGACAGCGGTGACCCGTGGTATTCTGGTTCCGTCGATTTACTTTCCCCTGCATCCGCTCACCGAAATGGATTTGCCCGTGAGCAAGGCGCTTGCGCTGTCGATTGCCCGCCGCGAGAGTGAATTTAACGCAGGTGTTGGTAGCCCCGTGGGTGCGCTTGGCCTGATGCAATTGATGCCTGCTACTGCAAAGGAGGTCGCGGGCAAAATCGGAGAGCCATACAGCCGCGCGCGTCTGACGGCAGATCCGGCCTACAATGCCCGCCTTGGCTCCAGGTATCTGCGCATTTTGCAAGACGAGTTCGGCTATTCACCTGTGATGATGGCTGCTGGATATAACGCTGGGCCAAGCCGTCCGCGCAGTTGGATGGACGAGCGGGGTGACCCGCGCACTGGCGAGGCCGATGTGGTTGACTGGATCGAGCATATTCCGTTTCGCGAAACCCGCAATTATGTGATGCGTGTCACGGAATCCATTCCTGTTTACGAGGCTCGTCTGACGGGCGAGACAGGGCCGATCCAGTTCATGAAACTGTTGACGGGTGACAAGCCGATTGTGCGACCGCGTGCCCGCCCTGTGGTCGCGGTGCAAGATACGGTGCCAGCCGCCCCGCAAGCCCAAGCCGCACCACAGGCGCCCAGCGCCCCGTCACCCGCAACTAGCCCACGCCCGATCAGCCGTCCCGGAGGGTAGCGGCGCGTGTGCGCAGGAGCGTGAATATCCCCGCGCTGACCACGATCAAGGCCCCGATTCCCACGTTGATTGCCAGCGTTTCGCCAAATATCGCGATCCCGATGATCGTGGCGAACACGAGTTGCAGATAGGCAAAGGGTTGCACCGCAGAGGCCTCTGCGACTTCGTAGGTTTTGATCAGGAGGAAATGGCCCGTTGCCCCCGTGACGCAGAGCAGACCCATCCAGCCCCAGTCTGGCCCCGCCATTGGTTCCCAAAACCAGACCCCGACAAACGTCATGGCGATTGCGCCCATTACACCTGTCCAGAAGAACGAAGTTGCCGCGCTATCTTGGCGGGCGGCGAACCGCGTGAGCAGCCCGTAGATCGCAAAGAGGATTGCCGCGGTGAGCGGGATCACCGCATAGGGCGAGAACACCGCAAAGCCGGGTTGAAGGATGACAAGCACGCCGACGAAGCCGATCCCGATTGCTGTCCATCTGCGCCAGCCAACCGACTCGCCCAGAATTGGCCCCGAGAATGCAGCGATCAGCAATGGGTAGCAGGCAAAGATCGCGTGGCTTTGAACCAGCCCCAACACGACAAAGCCCGCAACCATGATGCAAATTTCACCCGCGAGCAGAAGCCCGCGCAGCATTTGCAACAGCGGCTGTTTGGTGGCTGCGGCGGCGCGCACCGACCCTTCCTTGCGGGTGGCGACGGCGATGACGAAGGCGGCAAAGAACCAGTAGCGGATCATCACGATCAAGAGCACGTTGTATTCGCCTGCCAGATGGCGCGAGATGCCGTCTTGCACGGCAAAGATGAACGCGGTGGCGCACATCAGCCACATGCCAAGGCGCGGGTTATTGTGCATCGGGTTTCTGCGCGACAGTCATGTGCCGCTTTGTGCCGAACCCCTTGACGCGGGCGACCTCGAACCCAGCTTGGGTCAATGACTGACGCACGTGCCCCGCGGCGGAATATGTCGCGGCTGTGCCATTTGGGACAGTGTGATCCGCCACGGCTTGCAGCAACGCAGGTTCCCAGAGTTGTGGATTCTTGGCGGGTGAGAATCCGTCGAGATACCACGCATCTGCCTTGCCTGCCCACGCGGGCAGGGTGTCGCGCGCATCCCCGATGATCACCTCAAGGCTGATCCCTTCTGCGAGCGTCACCACGCCAGCGCCTGCCGTCCAGCGCGCAAGCAGGATGGTCGCCAGATCGGCCAATGCGGGGAACGCGGCGAGCGCGGCGGCCATGTCTTCCTTGTCCATCGGGAATGCCTCGAAGGAGGTAAAGTGCAGCGTGCCATGTGCCGCCTTGCGCCAGTCCGCCCATGTCACCAAAAGGTTAAGCCCTGTGCCAAACCCGAGCTCTGCGATCTGCAAGTCTTGCTCCCATCGGTCGGGCAAGGTGTTTCCGTTCACGAACACATGTCGCGTCTCGTCCAGCCCGCCATTGAGCGAGTAATAGGGGTCGTCGAATTGCTCTGAGACAGGAACGCGCCCTGCATCTGTTTCGCGCCAAAGAAGGGGAGCCGTCTGGTCGGTCATGTCTGGATGCCTTATGTGTGCCCCATCTTTGGGTCGAGAGGCGGAAAATGGCAACTGCGGATGTGACAGTAATGGGTGCGGGGGTGTTCGGCCTTTCGGTGGCTTACGCCTGTTTGCAGCGCGGGGCGCGGGTGCAGGTGATTGACCCGAACGGCGTGGCAGCGGGGGCAAGTGGCGGGATCGTCGGTGCATTGGCCCCGCATGTGCCCGAGCAGTGGAATGCCAAGAAGGCGTTTCAGCTCGAGAGCCTTTTGATGCAAGAAGCGTTCTGGCGCGGGGTGGGTGAGCTGACAGGTTTGCCCACAGGCTATGCCCGAAACGGGCGGTTGCAGCCATTGGTTGACGATGCGGCTGTGACCTTGGCCAAAGCGCGGGCAGAAAGTGCGAAAACACTGTGGGGCGATGCAGCAACATGGGCGGTTGTGCCCGCGACCGACACCCCTTGGATGCCACCAAGCCCGAGCGGGTATGTTGTGCATGACACGCTGACGGGGTTGGCGCATCCGCGTGCTGCGACCCGTGCGCTGGCGCAGGCGGTGCGTATTTCGGGCGCTAAGATTGTTGGCGAAGGCGCGCCGCAAGGTCAGGTGGTTTGGGCAACAGGCTGGCGCGGACTGGAAGAGATGACGGCCCAACACAGCCGCTTGGTCGGGGCCGGGGTGAAAGGGCAGGGCGCGTTATTGCGGTTCGACGCGGCGGGCCTGCCACAGCTTTTCGCCGATGCGCTGCATATCGTGCCCCATTTTGATGGCACGGTGGCGATAGGGTCCACAACCGAGCGTGATTTTGACACGCCTGACGAGACCGATGCACTGCTTGAGGATGTGATCGCAAGGGCGCGCGCCGCCTTTCCGGTGCTGGCGGATGCACCTGTGATCGAGCGCTGGGCAGGTGTGCGCCCACGCAGCCGCAGTCGCGCGCCGATGCTTGGCGCCCATCCGTTTCGCGCAGGCGAATTTGTGACCAACGGCGGCTTTAAAATCGGGTTCGGCATGGCCCCGAAAGTTGGCGAGGTCATGGCCGATTTGATTTTAGAGGGACGCGACACGATCCCTGACGACTTCAAGCCGGAGCGTAGCCTTTAGAGAAGCGCGCGCAGCTTATCCATCTGGGCGGTCAACGTCGCAACATAGCGTTCGCTTGTCAGTTTCCCGTTTTCGTCAAACTCGGAAAAGTTGGACCCGATCAGAACTTCGGGCAACTGCACAAGGTTGGTGTCAAATGGCGCGAGACACAGGCGCAGCGCATATTGGGACCGCTCGCCGCCAGCACGCCCTGCGGCAGCTGACATGATCGCGACAGGCTTGTCGGCCCACGGGTTCCCCTCGGTGCGGCTAACCCAATCCAAAGCGTTCTTGAGCACGCCAGAGATGCCCTTATTGTATTCGGGCGTTGCAATGATAATCGCATCCGCAGTGCTGATTTGATCCGCGAGCAATTGCACGCTGGCGGGAATGCCTGCTGCGGCCTCAAGATCGCCGTTGTAGAGCGGCAGGTTCGGATCGGCCTCGATAAAGCTGTCAGCCGCAAACAGCTCTGATGCTTGCCGCATAAGCGCCGTGTTAGTGGAGGCTTTGCGTAAAGAGCCTGAAATGCCGAGGAGCGTTGTCATGGGGTCATCCTTAATTTGTGTCTTAGGTCATATAAACCGAACACGGCATGTTGCCACTGCGCGTGTCCTGACACATGCTGTGCGAAATTGCGGATAGGAGCAGGCGCGACATGGAACGACACGGCGGAAAGATATTGAGTGACCAGTTGGAAAAGCTGGGCGTGCAGCGTGTTTTCTCGGTTCCCGGCGAGAGCTTTTTGGCGGCGCTTGATGGCCTCTACGAGAGCGGCATCCAGAATGTCGTGTGCCGTCAAGAGGGCGGCGCGGCGATGATGGCGGAAGCCTATGGCAAGATGACGGGCGAAGTTGGCGTCTGCTTTGTCACGCGCGGACCCGGTGCAACGAATGCCAGTGCGGGCGTGCATGTCGCGATGCAGGATAGCACCCCGATGGTTCTGTTTGTCGGGCAGATCGACAATCGCCACACGGACCGCGAGACCTTTCAGGAGGTGGATTACCGCGCGGTATTTGGCGGTTTGGCGAAATGGGTGGCGCAGGTTGATCACACGGATCGCTTGCCCGAGTATATCGCCCGCGCGTTTCGTGTGGCCAAGTCGGGCCGCCCCGGACCTGTGGTGCTTGCACTGCCTGAAAACATGCTAAGCGCGGCGGCGGACGTGCCCGATTTTGCAGGTCAGATCGCCCAGTCGCCTGCGCGCGTCGGGCCTGATGTGCTCATGGCCCTGATGAATGCCGAACGCCCGTTGATCGTGGTCGGTGGCCCGCACTGGAGCGCTGGTGCGCAAGCCTCGATTGCCCAGCTTGCCGAAACAACAGGCGCGCCGGTTGTGACCAGTTTTCGCAGGCAGGACTATATGGACAACCGTCATTCCCACTTTGCGGGTGACCTCAATGTGGGCGTGAACCCCAAGCTTGCGGCCCGTGTCCGCCGCGCGGATTGTCTTGTGCTGATCGGCACGCGCTTTGGCGATATCGAGACCCAAGGCTATACCCTTGTTGACCCTGCCGACCCGCAAAAGACGATCATTCATATCCACGCGGATTGCGATGAAATCGGCCGCGTTTACGGCGCGGATGTTGCTTATACCTGCGATGGTGCATCTGCGGTTGAACAGCTGTCGATCATGGCCCGCACGATGGAGATCACCCCCAAGTGGGACGCGTGGCGCAAGGATGCGCGCGCGGATTACGAGGCATGGATCACCCCGCAAGAAAGCCCCGGCGCGCTAAAGCAAGAAGACGTTCTAAAATGGTTGTCTGACAACCTGCCTGACGATGCCATTGTGACGAACGGGGCGGGCAACTATGCGGCATGGCTACACCGTTATTTTGTTTATAAACAATATGGTACGCAACTTGCGCCAACATCTGGGTCTATGGGGTATGGGTTTCCTGCCGCGATTTCTGCCTCGGTGGCGCACCCAGACCGGACGGTAGTTTGCCTTGCAGGTGACGGCTGTTTTCAGATGACTTGCAACGAGATGTCGACAGCGGTTCAGCATGGGGCAAAGCCCATTGTGATTGTTATGAACAACGGGCGTTATGGCACGATCCGTATGCATCAGGAAAAAACCTATCCGGGGCGTGTTTCAGGTACGGCTTTGACGAACCCTGATTTTGCCGTCCTCGCACAAGCCTATGGCGGATATGGGGAACGGGTCACACGGTCAGAGGATTTCCCAGAGGCTTTCGCAAGGGCGCAGGCCGCAGGGAAAGTCGCGATTATCGAATGTCAGGTGGATGAAGAAGCGTTGGCGACAGGTGCCACGCTAAGCGCTGTGCGGAATGCCGCGTTGAAGGGCTGATCACACATCTTGCCAGATTGTCTCGGCATTGCTTTGCCATGCGTTGCGATGCAGCAAGGGTGTGTCATCATCTGACGCCGCTTTGCCAAGGCAAAGATACCCGGTCAGATGCCAGTCTTTTGGCACATCCAATGCGCGCGCCACTGCATGTGGGTCAAGGATAGATACCCACCCAACGCCAAGGTTCTCTGCCCGCGCGGCAAGCCAAAGAGTGTGGATAGCGGCAACGGTTGAGTAGCGAAGCATCTCAGGCATCGTTTGACGGCCCAGCCCATGCCCGGCTTTGGGTGCGCTTTGCGTAAAGATGGCAAGGTGAACGGGGGCTTCGCGCAGGCCTGCCAGCTTTAGTGCATTATAAGATGCGCGTTGGTCGTCTTGGTAAAGCTCTGCCGCCTTTGCGTTTGCATCCTCAAAGTTACGGATCACAGCTTTGCGCCGATCTGCCGACTTCACATGCAACACCCGCCACGGTCGGGCATTTCCGACAGAAGGGGCGAAATCCATTGATTTGCGCAATCGATCCAATGCCTCTTGCGGGACCGGGTCGGGCAGGAAATGTCGCACATCGCGCCGCCACAGTAAGATGTCTTGCAACGCATCGCGATGGGCTTGGGTCAGTTCCATTTAGGTTTGTACCCATTTGCCTGCTTGCGAAGGCAAGAATGCCTCGACCGCGGCGGTGGCGATCACCGCGATATCCCCCGTTGCCTCATGGGGCACGTTCTGCC